>NZ_BJEQ01000003.1 GCF_005405585.1 Agarivorans sp. Toyoura001
TCAACTTGGTCTACCACTGCCAATTTAAAGGCAAGAGAATAATTTCGTTGGGTACGTTTACTGGTTGTTTTCATGACACTCTCCAATTTCATGTTGGATATGTGTCAACCTTATTTAGGACGGTACACTAGCACTAAAAAAGGCAGCTCAGGGCTGCCTTTTTTTTGTTCATTGCGGTAAGCGCTAATCTTGGCTTAAATCTAATTCGGCCAGATAAATAGCTGTTTTATCCTCATGGCTAGAATAGTAACTGCAATATATTGCATTACCTTGCTGCACCAAGCCGGGGTAACTAGTATCGCCATCAGATGGCAGCACTTGCACCTCATTCAGTTTTCCTTGGTCGGCATCTAACCAGCACAAACTGGTACGCACGGGTTGATATAAACGTACCGCGCATAACAAACGCCCATCATCTAATTTAAGCATGGCTGGCCCACCAATAGGAATACCTAGATCCTGCCACTGCCAATCCAAATAAGGCGGTTTGGCATAACCTAGCTGGCCGGTGCCACTGTCTTTGTCACGACGTAGCAAACACAAAGCGGCGCCGTCATCTAACAAGCTCAAGTCGTGCTCGTTAGGGTAAGCCAAGCCGTTTTGCGCTAAGCTAAATAGCGGGTCTAAGTGCATTTGGTAATCACCAGCTGCATCCATTTTATATAAGCTCACTTTATCTAAGCTGTAGTTATAAGCCACCGAGTAAGCACCATCGACTAAATAGCGGCTTCGCCACAACCACATATTGGCATCACCTTGGGCACATAGTTCAGACCAGGTACTGCCATCATCAGACCACGCAGTGAAGCTTTGTAGATCAAAGGTTTCGCTGCTGCGATTAACCCCCGCGCAGGTTAATAACAATCGGCCATCAGGACTTTGCACTAGCTTTGGGTCACGTAAGTCTATGCCATCAACGTGAATAAAGGCTGCTGAGCTAAAATCGTTTTCATCAAAGCTTCGACAAAGAATACGAATATCGCCTTCAATACTCACGTGGCCTTCGGCTTCGCGAAAGCATAACCACAAAGCCTGTTTAAACTCGCAGAGATCGGTAAAGGCATTGTGTTCCCCTTCATCCCAAACTCGCTCTACCGAACATAACTTCATAAACACCCTCTGAGCGATTAAACCAGCATCTAAGCTGAAATTTTAAGCTAATGATTTAAATGGCAAAGTAACTTAACAAGCACACCGAGCTAAAGCGCCATGACTTAATACCTTTATCGACGAATATCGTTTAAGCTGAATAACAGTTTTAGTTAATCGCAAAAATATCCCAAGGAGGGACTATGTTTTTGGATTTTTTCGCTTTAGGGCTACTGTTTTTTGTTGGCCTCACGCTGTTTTACGGAATTATCGCCATTCACGATATTCCCTATGAAATATCTAAACACCGTAATCACCCCCATCAAGACGCCATTCATGTAGCAGGCTGGATAAGCTTATTTACCTTGCATGTTATTTGGCCCTTTTTATGGATTTGGGCCACCTTATATCGAGAAGATCGTGGCTGGGGCTTTAAGCAACTCGAACAACAAGAACAAACCTTAGAGCAAAAAGAACAGCAACTAGAGTCTCGCGAAGATGAGCTTACTGCAGAAGTGGCTAAGCTCAAACGCCAAGTCGCCATTATTAGCAAACATGTGCAGCAGCTAGAACAACAGGAGAATCAATAATGGATTTATTGCTCATTCTCACTTACACCGGCATTTGCATTGCGGTGTTCAAAATATTCAATATTCCACTCACTAAATGGACAGTACCTACTGCGGTGCTTGGCGGCATTGTTATTATTGGGGTGCTGCTCATTTTAATGAATTACAACCATCCGTTTACCGCCCAAGCGAGGCAAATATATACCTCAGTGCCGATTATGCCCCTAGTTAGAGGTAAGGTTATTGATGTACCGGTAGTGCCAAATCAGCTGATTAAAGAAGGCGACATACTGTTTAAGTTAGACCCAGAGCCTTTTGAAGCCGTGGTTGCACAACGTGAAGCAGAAGTTGCAGCAGCGCAACAGCAAGTACCACAGCTATTGGCACAATTGGCCAGTGCACAAGCCACTACCAACGCAGCTAAAGCCGAACGAGACCGCACACAAAAGGCTTACCAACGTTATACCGAAGGCCGTAAAAAAGGCGGTAAAAACAGCCCCTTTACCGAGCTTGAAGTAGAAAATCGCCAACAAGCTTATTTGGCAGCCGAGGCGCAACTACAAGTGGCCGAAGCCAATGAAACCAATGCGCGATTGGCCTACGAGTCGCAAATAAATGGGGTAAATACCAATGTAGCCCGCTTGCAAAGCCAGTTAGATAAAGCCTTATTCGACTTAGAGCAAACAGTGGTACACGCCCCTACCGACGGCTATGTAACCCAAGTAGGTTTACGCAAAGGCATGGTGGCAGTCCCCATGCCGCTGCGCCCGGTAATGACCTTTATTCCTAAAGAAGAAAGTATTTTTGTAGGGGCTTTTTGGGAAAACTCTATCAAGCGTTTAAAAGCAGGAGACGAGGCCGAATTTATTGTCACCGCTCAACCAGGCATTGTGTTTAAAGGTACCGTTCTCCAAGTTATGCCAACCATTGCCGAAGGTGAATTTCAAGCAAATGGCAGCTTACGTGGTGCAGATGCCTTGTTTAAACACAGCCGTAGTTTAGTGATAATTGACCCAGAGCCGCGTTTTGACGACTTCGACTTTCCAATAGGGATCAGCGGCCAAGTGGCGATTTATACCGAACATTTCCATCATGTATCGGTGATACGAAAAGTACTGTTACGTATGCAAGGCTGGGTAAACTACATTTTCCCCTTCCATTAATGGCCCGTGACCCGTCCTAAAATAGGTTGACGGTTTTTAGGCCAGCTCCAGTAGCTGGCCTTTTTATTTGGAATAGATTCTTTATTGTTCTAACTCAACAACTCGTTGTTTGAGAACGGCTAACTCTTGGCGTAGCTCATCAATTTGCTGTTGTAGTTCAGCTTGTTGCACAGGCGCAACAGCAGCACTAACAGCACTAACAGCACTTGGCGCTGCGGCGGCAAACGAAGGCTCACCAGAGAACAAATGCGCATAACGAGACTCACGTTTACCGGGCTCTCGCTCTAATTTAACAACCAACTTACCGCTTTCGTGATCAGCAAGTGCTTGTAAGCTTTGCTCTACCTCTTGCACGCTAGCAAAATTAGCTAAGCGTTGGCTGCGAGTACGCAGTTCGCCGGGGGTTTGTGGGCCACGTAAAAACATTAAACACACAATAGCGCGTTCGCCTTCACTTAGCTGTAAGCCGCCAAATTGGGTATTACAAAAACGGTGCTGGTAACGGACTACGCGCCCCGACATGGGCGCTTCGGTAACAATCCGTAAATCTTGCAACTCCACCAAAATATCTTGAACTTCGGCTTCACTTAAAGCCATTACCGGTTCACGATTGCTTTTTTGGTTACACGCTAAGGTGAGCGCATTTAAAGACAGAGGGTATTGGTCAGGCGTGGTGGTTTCTTTCTCTAACAACGCACCTATCACTCGAGTTTGTTCTACACTTAAATTTTGTTCCACTCTACACCTCTCATTATCAACTAGGCTTACGCTAGAATTATGACATTTAGAATACGTTAAATAGCTTGCTTAAGCAGCTCTTGCTCGCACATTTCCGTACGCTAAATTAAACAAAGTTTTCAGCTTTAAGATTTCTTTTAATAAAGCCTCTTATTTGATGTTTTTTTGATGTAGATTAGCTTAACAGGTCTGATTACCCGCTAAGGTAGGCGTCCGCTCAACACGAGCGATTAAACGCGCATTGCCACCACGTGAAACGCTTAAGTAGGGACTTGCTGGACGCTATAGTATGGAATCATTTCGTTGGACTGCAGACTTTGAAACAGGTATCTCTGTTGTTGACGATCAACATCGGCATTTGATTGATCTTATTAATCAAATTGGCGATTTACTTACCGAAAATCAAGCCCCTAAAGGTGCTATTCAACAACTTAGCCAAGAGTTGGATACCTACGTAAAAGAGCATTTTCAAGAAGAAGAGATGCTAATGGCTCAGCATAAGGTAGATGCTCGCCATCGCCGCGCACATGTAAAAGCCCATCAGGAGTTTCTAGGTGAAGTGGCTAAACTCAGCCAATTCAACCACAACAGTCAACAAAGCAAAGTAAAACACCTACTCGACTACTTGATTCAATGGCTGGCTTACCACATTCTCGGCATTGACCAAGTATTGGCTAAACAGCTGCACTTTATTGAGCAAGGCGATAGCCCAGAGCACGCCTACTGCCAAACAGAACAACCCAATGATTTGGCGACCGAACCGCTCATTGCCGCCTTGCGTGGCTTGTTTCATCAAGTGAGTGTCCGTAACCACGAGCTATTAAAGCTAAATCAAAACCTTGAGCAAAAAGTGCAAGAGCGTACCCTTGCATTACAGAAAACCAACCAGCATTTACAGTCTTTAGCGCATACCGACGTGCTTACTGGCTTACCTAATCGCCGCCATGCCATGATCCAACTCATGGAGCTATGGAAACAATCAGTGGCTAACGATACCCCTTTAGCTTGCATGATGATTGATGCAGACCACTTTAAGCAGATTAACGACCGCAATGGTCATGATGCTGGTGATGCAGTATTAATGCTGCTGGCGAGAGCCTTGCGCGAATCGGTGCGTAACGACGACGTTGTAGCTCGTTTAGGGGGCGATGAGTTTTTACTTATTTGCCCTAATACCGACGAGCAAGGTGCATATCGCTTAGGAGGATCAATTCGCGAACGCATCGAGAATATGCAACTAAATCATCAAAAATATCAGGTGAGTGTGAGTGTTGGCGTGGCTAGTCGCAGCCCCAAAATGCCACACCACGAAGCCATGATGAAAGCCGCCGACAAAGCGGTATACCAAGCCAAAGCCGAGGGTAAAAACTGCGTAAGACTGTATAAACACAGCACCAGTAAACAAGCTTGTTGAGCCGCTAGCCCTAATCAGCACAAGACTCTACCAAAGCCCCGCGCTACACTAATAGCATGCAGGGCTAAGGGCTTGCTCGATGGTTTGTTTTAACGCTGGAATTCCTCATGACAATAGACATTAGCTGGTCGGCCCTAGGGCTATTTTGCCTAGTATTGCTTATTCCAGTGTTTATTAACTGGCGCTTTAATTTAGCCTTGGGTAAAGACATTGGCATCAGCCTAGTGCGCATGTTGTTGCAACTTGCTCTGCTTGGTGTGTATCTGCAATTTCTTTTTGAGCTAAACAGCCTGTGGATAAATCTACTATGGTTAACGGTCATGTTGTTAGTGGGGGCCAGCGCCATTATTGGCAAAGCCAAATTACCACGCAAAGCCTTATTTTTTCCGGTATTAAGTGGCTTAATATTGGGTTTAAGCCCACTACTGGTAATTTTGCTACTAGCACTACTCAAACCCACCCCAGCCTATAGCGCTCAATACCTCATTCCTTTAGCCGGAATGCTTTTAGGCAATAGCCTTAGTGGCAACATTGTGGCCTTACAACGGCTATTTAGCGCCTTAAACGAAAAAACCACTGAGTACCAAGGTTACCTAGCCCTTGGGGCTAGCCGCCAACAAGCCACCCAAGGTTTTGTGCAATCGGCTATGCAACAAGCGTTTGCCCCTGTTTTAGCCTCTATGAGTACCGTTGGTTTGGTTACCCTACCCGGTATGATGACTGGCCAAATCCTTGCAGGTAGAGACCCAATGGTGGCTGTTAAGTACCAACTGGTGATCCTTATCGCCATTTTTGTCATGCTCAGCATTTCTATCGCCACCACCCTTAGCTTGAGTATTCGTGTCGCCATTGGCCAAACGGGCTTGGTAAAGTTTGGTATCAACAAAACCAATGCTTCAACGGCTTAATCATTCAACATACTTGTTAAGTTTTCGGTTGTGGCTAAGTCAGTGTTCATAGTAACTTTTAGCTTTACCGCAAGGAGCATAACTATGACATTCAAAGACTTACACTACCAAACTGCACCATTGTTACTTTGCAATGTATGGGATGTCGCTAGCGCCCAACTCGCCGAGCAGCTAGGCTTTAAGGCTATTGGAACCTCAAGTGCAGCCATTGCGGCCTCGCAAGGTTTTGCCGACGGCGAGCAAATGCCTTTTGACAGCCTCTACTCAATAGTTAAACAAATCCGCCAACATTCAACACTTCCTTTCACTGTCGATATCGAATCTGGTTATAGCCGCGAAGCAAATAGCTGAGAACATAAAACGACTGAGTGACGCTGGTGTAGTAGGAATCAATATTGAAGATAGTGTGGTAGCTCAGCAACGCAGTTTATTAAACGCCGACGCGTTTGCAGCGACTATTGCACAAGTAAGGCAACAACTTAGCCAGCAGCAAATAGACATATTTATTAATGTGAGAAGTGATGTGTTTTTATTAAACACTCAAGATGCTATCGAACAAGCTAAACAACGCATCGCGCTTTATACCGCAGCAGGTGCTAACGGTATCTTTCTGCACTGCTTAGAAAAAGCGGAGGATATACAAGCCATTTGCGAGTTTAGTGAACTACCCATTAATGTTATGTGCATGCCACAACTAGCCGACTTTACTCAATTGCAAGCGTGGGGAGTGAAGCGAATCAGCATGGGTAACTTTTTGTTTGAGAATATGCAGCAGCACCTCAAAACCCAGCTTAATTGTATTACACTGCAGCAGTCTTTTGCGGGCTTGTTTTAAACCTGCACCTCTCCCCTAAACAGCACTATTAACCATGTGAAAACATAACTAATAGCCAATGCCAGCAGATTTAGTTGGCTAACTTTTTAGCGGTTGCTGCCACTTCTGCCCCTAACGCTTTTACCCGTTGCTCCATATCTGCATCGGCTAACTGGCCTTCGGCGTTAAAAGCTTGGTAAGACGAACCTACTGCCACTTGCTTAGGGCTAACCAAAACGCCTAAGTTGAACAAAATATCGCGCGTATGGGCTAAGCCACGTATGCCGCCTAAACCGCCCGGCGAGGTAGCCATAATACCGGCAACTTTACCTTGAAAGGCAGACCCAATATCAGCGTCTTTAGACGGACGCGACAACCAATCTAAGGCATTTTTTAGCACCCCAGAAATAGAACCGTTGTACTCTGGGCTAGCCAACAAAATACCATCGGCTTGGGCGAATAAGTGCTTTAAATCATTTACCGATGCCGGTGTGCCTTCGGCTTCTAAATCTTCTGAGTAAAGTGGAATAGCAAAATCGGCTAAATCAACGTAGCGTACTTCTGCGCCAGCTTCCTCCGCGCCTTGAGCGGCAATTTTTACTAAGTTCTTGTTAAATGATTGAGCGCGTAAGCTACCTGCAAGTGCGATTAATTTAGTCATTTTATGCTCCTCAGCATTACCTTCTAGATGAAGTTATTGTCGATTTGAGAACATTGTTGCATAAGCAAATTTGAAGAAGAACAACATACGTGCAACACTTCTGTGCATGAATGCACATAAGAATGATTGGAACGACATCCATATTGCTTACCAAGTGGCTAAGCTAGGCACACTTACTGCTGCGGCAGAAGCCTTGGATGTTCACCACAGTACGGTACTGCGCAGAATTAATGCCTTAGAAGAGCGGCTAGGCACCCGCTTGTTTCATCGTCATGCTCGCGGTTATCAGCCAACCGAATCCGGCATAATGCTAACTCAAGCCGCGGAAAGTACGCAAAACGACTTTAGCCGCTTATTAGGTAAGTTAGCAGGCACCGACAACCAACTGTCGGGGACTTTGGTGCTCACCACCGTGAACAATATGGCAGATATTTTGTTGCCAATATTGGCCGAGTTTCAAGCACTGTACCCACAAATAAAACTGGAATATGCAGCCGACAGTCGTATTTTAAAACTGGAACATGGCGAAGCCCATGTAAGCATTCGTCCAGGCAAAAAACCTAAAGACCTTGATTATGTGGTGCAAAGCCTAGGGGAAATACCCGTCACTTTGTATGGCTCTAAAGACTATGTAAAACGGTACGGGAAAATTGCGTCACTAGAGCAGGTGGTAGGCCATAAGTTTATTTCAACCATTGAGCCCTACTCGCAGATTAGTTTTATTGATTGGATGAATAGCGAGTTAGATCCGCAACAAATTGCTTTGAAGGTGAATGACTTTAATGCCTTTGTTCCTGCTATAAAGGCAGGCTTTGGCGCAGCGCCACTCAATTGTGAAACCGCCAAAGCCTATCCTGACCTACTGCCACTTATGGCACCACCAGAACATTGGGCGATTCCACAATGGCTTACCACACATGTAGATATGCACCGCACCAGTAAAGTACAGGCCTTTACTCAGTTTTTAAAGCAACGTTTTAGTACCTTAACAAACGCCAATTAGCCTGAATGTAGCGAGTACTACTGATTACTTTCACTGGGTTGATACCGATAATGGCCAGTAATTTGATAGCTAAATAGCATGTCTTCTAGTTGAGGCCCCAAACCAATGTTGTGCACTATTTTAGGCACACCATCGGCTGATAACTGATCACTCACAATACCAATATGCGGCAAGTTACCCGGTAGCATCCAGGTGACTATATCACCGACTTGGTAATCGCTAGCTTGCTGGCTACGCTCGAACGACTCGCCATGGCGAGCAAAAAACACCTGTAAATTAGGTACCCGACGATGATCAATATTGCGATCGGTGCGGCTTAAGCCCCAGATACGTTTAGACGGATACTGCGCAAAATGCTGCTTCATGTCTTCATGTACTTGAACTTGTAAATCAATGCCAAGTGCACGGTAGGAACGAATAAGCACATCGGTGCACACCCCAAAGTGTTCGGGCACATCACCATTAGGATAATCCAGTGCAAAGTAGGCACCATTGTAAATCACCGTGTGCTCTGTTCGCGCCAAGGCAGCATCAACCAACTGTTGCGAAAAAGTGCTGCCAAGCACCGGTAATGAAATCACGCCTACTAGCAACAACACCAACCTAAACATAATACTCCCTATCGATGACTTACCATTCACTCACTCAACGCTATCTTACATACTTTCGGCATCATTACTAACAATTGAGTCAATGTGAAGACGCCATTCACCCATATTTATCGATGCGAGCTTATAGTGCATAGCTAGATCAAGCTCACTAAATAAGCAAAATTCTCTAATACTATGGAGGTAGCTCTAAACCTCAATTGATGTAGATCATTTTTTGTAGGCTACTCGCTGGTTATGTTGAAAGTGTAACAACAATCAATAGAGGTAATAAAAATGGAATTAATACAAGATCCGCGTTGTTATACCGACGTTTGTATAGACGGCCAATGGTACCACTACGACCATTGCGGCACTTCAGCTTATATGCTTAAAGGTGGAGCGTCTTCGGGTATAGAATTACAAAGCATTCCCACCACCGAAAACGAATTAATCGAATTACTGTCTAGATAAGAGCTGGTAACTTACACCTGTTCGAGCTGAACGGGTGGCTAGTTTTGCCAAAGCATGCGCCACACATTGATTGGCTAAACAGCTAAGTGCAAGGCCTCCATTTCTGCTTGTGCCTTTCCCCTACACCAAAGACTAGCAAAGAAAAACGGCTACCCGAAGATAGCCGTTGTTGCTGCAGTATCGGCTGCAGTGTTTACCAGATTTATCCCTTCACTGGCAAGCCATCACCACGTGCGGCCAAACGAGGCTGAACGAATACTGCAGTGGTCATAGCAGGTACTTCAAAAGTGCCATCAGCAAACTCAGCGTCTTTAACCACTAAGTCTGTTGAACGTTGCTGTACGGGGTGCAACTCAAAACCCTGCGCATTGTTAATGCTAATTTGCTGGGTTTCTGCTGTTGCGTTCACCATAACCACAATCGCATCATAGTTACTGTCTAGGTCAGCACCTGAATGAATACCATTGTCGATTGATTGCACAATCACACCCGGTATTTGGTCTACCCCGGTATTGTGGAAGTCGATACGCGCCATAATGTCTTGCTTAGCATTCATGCGGAATAGCGTTGAGCTGGTGCGCATTTCCATTAAATCAAAGAAGCGTAGTTTGGCATCTTCAATATGTTGCGGCTCGGCTTGAGTTTCAGGGTTAGCAATGATTTTCTTAATCACATCATAGTTTGCGCCATCGATGTGTTTCATCGGCAAACCCTTGTTCCAGTTGTTATCTTGGGCGGTGAAATCAACACGGTTGTACCAATCGCCCGAGTCGTAGCTATCACGCTCCATTGACTTAGAACGTAGCAACTCTGAGCCCATGTGGATAAATGGTATACCTTGACCTGTCATCACCGTAGACAAGGCAACGGTTTGTATACGTGCACGTTGCTCTGGCGTTAACTCTTCGGCCAATTTGTACTGATTAATGTCCCACAGGGTTTGGTTATCGTGCTTAGATACGTAAGAAATATTCTCTTGGGCACTTTCGGTGTAGCCTGCTGGTTGCTCATCACCACCATAAAGCAATTCACTGCCTTTAATGCGATCGCCATTACGGTCAACAAATTGGAAATCAGCCAAGTTACCCGCCATGCCTACACGGATAAGGTCGGCGTTGTACATCCAAGTTTCGTTGTAAGTGCTGTCAGGCGTATCGGCATTGAGTTCATTGGCTAAAACCGCATTGGCAAAACCTTGCTGCTTACGTAGCTGATCACCATCATCAAATGGGCTACCACCACGAATACCATCACGTAAACGGTCAGAGAAGGTACCTATCCCAGTGCCAGCCATGTTTAGCTGGTTTGCTTGAACAAAACGAGCGTCATCTTGCACTTCACCAAAGGTCCAGCCTTCGCCGTAAAAGTAATTATCTGACGATACTTTTTGCACTTCTTCTAGTGCTTCGATCATTAAGTCTTTTGGTTGGTGACCCATTAAGTCAAAACGGAAACCATCAATTTGGTAATCACGCGCCCACACAATTAACGAGTCAACCATCAGTTTACCCATCATTTTGTGTTCGGTAGCAGTGTTGTCACAACAGGTTGAGTTTTCCACTACACCGGTATCAATAGTTAAGCGTTGGTAGTATCCCGGTACAATTTTATCCAATACCGACTTATCGTTGCTAGGGCCAGAACCATGGGTATGGTTATACACCACGTCCATAATCACTCGCATATCTTGCTGATGTAAATGCTTCACCATTTGGCGGAATTCTAAAATACGCTGTTTGCCATGTGCATCAGTAGCATAGCTGCCTTCTGGCACATTAAAGTGGAACGGGTCGTAACCCCAGTTAAAGCTATCGTACTGGCGTAAATCGTTCACTAAAGCTTGCACTTTTTCAGTGGCAGGGTTTTCATCAACATAAGCTTGCAGCACATCTTCAATCACCGCCGACTTATCGGTACCGTCTTCACACACGCCAGCATTGGCATTTAGCTCACACAACTCACCAATGGTGCCATCAATGTCTACGCGATTTACTTCATCAACCGTAGCAATATCAAACACTGGTAACAGGTGCACATTATTTAAACCGCGATCGCGTAACTGCATTAAATGCTTGTAACTGGCGCGTTCTTCATCGGTAAAGGCTAAGTACTTACCGGTATATTCTGGGTTACCATCTTCATCGGCAAAACTAAAATCTCGTACCTGTGTTTCGTACAATACGTAATCGGTAGGAGAGTCAATGGTTGGCGGAACAATGCTGTCCCAACCACTTGGGAACAATTCACTGTCATTTTGTAAATCGACAACCTGCGAATGGGTGCTATTAGCCGATAAACTTAGTGAGTAAGGGTCGGTCACCATTAGCGTTTCAATACGCTGGCTATTTGGGTGGTATACCTCAACTTGGTAACGGTAAAAAACATCCACCATATTAGGCATCGCTTCGCTAGACCAAATACCCGTTGCAGGATCAAACTCCATAGCCACAAAGCCCTGATCGGCGTGTGCGCTTAAGTCTTCATCGTACAAGGCCAGTTTTACATCTTTAGCCGTTGGCGCCCAAAGACGGAAAGTTGTTAAGCCATCTTGAATCACCGCACCCAGCGGCTCATCTTTAGCATTTTCCCAATATAGGTCATCTAGCGCCCCAGGAATTTGCAACAAGGTAGCGGCAACCACCTCTTCATCTTGATTATACGCCGCTGCCACTAGCTGACCTTTTATCACCTCGGCAGCTTGTTCTGCATTTAATTCGTAAGCTTGTAAATGCGCCAAATGAGGGAATTGAGCTTTCACATCTGCTGGCATCTCGGTAATGTTTAATTCTAAGGCTTCGCCACCCTCTATTGTTTTATCTTCGACATTTACCGAAATGCCGGCATTAGCAGAATGGTACAGTTTAAACTGGCTGCCATTTGCATCCCATAGAATGAGGTTATCACGCACCCAGTGTGCACTTGCGCCAACAATGCCAACTGGAGGTTGGTTTACCTCGGTGTAATCGGTATCTACATACACGTTGTCATCGCCCGTCTTTATCAAGCCATGTTTGTAGTCAGTGTAGTAGAAGCGTAGGTCACCAGTTTGGCCACCCTGCTCTAAATTACGCGGGATCATATTGATACACTCACCAGCATGATAAGCGTCAATCACCCAGTAAGCGCCGTAAGTCTCGTTAATGCCGGTGTATGCCATGCCAGCATCCCAACCACCTGTAGCATCACCATCGCTGCCATCACCCCAACCATTACAACTGGCATCGTTCCAGCCGTGAATAGTCCAACCTTGGTAGTACTCCTCTAAAGACTGATTGCTTGCTTTAGCATCGTCTAAACGGTAATAAACGGCAATTTGACCGTCTTTTAGCTCTACAAGACCGTTTTGATCACCATTGTCATTGTTACTGCTGCTATTACAGGCAGCCAACGAAACAGCCGCCAGCACTGGCAAAGTTAACTTTGCAACTTTGGATAATTCCATTCCGAGATAACCTCATTAGTTTTATTTTTATAGTGTTTAATGCTTTGAAACTTTCATTTTTTAGCCTATACACCTAAATAAACCAAAACTGTGAGATATGCCTAGCTCAGGTTTAAGCGCTCAAATATCAACCAAGCAGTTTCTAATTTGCCAGCCTTTGTCACTATATTATTCTAAAAAATAAAAATAACTTAGATAATAAAACCATAAACAATTGTTATTTCAGACCTTTAAGGACTTTGAGAGGTAATTTTCAAGCACTGACTTAAAAAAGAAAAGCACCAGTAATCAGAATTAGTGCTTAAAAAGGGGCTAACTTTCCATTGAGTAAGTGCTAGCAGATACAGCACTAAACTAGGGTCTGTTGATCTTTGGTGTTGAAATGTTGTTCGAGATAAGCGGGCTTTAATCGCGGCGAGCACTTAGAAGCCTAGTGGGCTAAGCTAGAAGTGCTTAACAAAGAGTAAAGTTCGCTTATCCAAACCCTTCGGGCAGCATTTCTTAGCCATTTATTTAGCGTTAGCGAGTGATTATTAAGCCCACTTAACTGCACACTCAATGCCTTGCCTAAATGGCTAATAAATTGCTGCAAAAACCATCAGCAAAGATCAATATACCCTAGGCATAGTTACGCCCCAAAAACCATCAGATACGCGCCATAGTAGTGCGTTTAATTGCAGCCTTTTTTGAAACAAATTTCTCCAGCCCTACTCGCAGCAATTTTATGTGCAAACGGTACATTTCGTGCAGAACAAAAATCACCCATTTGCACAACAAAACTCAAGCCAAAAGAAGAGCATATTTGGCACAGCTTTTGGAACGCTTAACACGATGGAATAACTAGCGTGACCACCAATATAGCGATTGTTGTCACCAATAGATGGAGTTAACACAATGAGCCAAACTAACGATTTTCCACTCTCGGCGGTTCCACAAGACGCCCGTAAAGGTTTTTGGTCTACCGCTTTTGTACTTTTAGGGTTTACTTTCTTCACTTCCACCATGTGGGCAGGTGGCACACTCGGTACCTCATTTAGTTTCACCGAGCTGCTGTGGATCATACTAATAGGTAATTTGCTATTAGGTAGCTATGCCGCAGGGCTGGCTTATGTGGCGTATAAAACCGGCTTAAACTCGGTATTGCTAGGGCGATACTGTTTTGGAGAGCATGGTAGCAAGCTATCTGACATTATCTTAGGTTTTACCCAAATAGGCTGGTACGCCTGGGGTACCGCCACCATAGCGATTATTTTGCTTAAGCTGCTCAACTTACCCGAAAGCTACGCAACACCTTTAATGGTGCTGTTTGGTTTTGGCTTTTGTATTACCGCATTTATTGGCTACAAAGCCTTAGAAATTCTTTCCAAAATATCTGTCCCCGCCATGTTGGCATTTATCGGCCTATCGATTTACCAAGGCAGTATTGATATAGGTGGCCTCTCTCAACTTAGCAGCATTGTGCCAAGCGATACCATGGCATTCTCTGCGGCAATTACTTTAGTATTTGGTACCTTTGTGAGCGGCGGAACCCAAGCAACCAATTGGAGTCGTTTTGCTAAGTCTGGCCGCATAGCGGTTATCACTACTTTGTTAGCTTTCTTTATTGGCAATGGCTTAATGGTATTTGTCGGCGCGTTCGGCGCGATGGTTTACCAGCAAGCCGACATCGTAGACGTACTAGTAAGCCAAGGCTTTATTCTGGTTGCTATTCTGATGTTATTTGCCAACATCTGGACAACCCAAGACAACACTATTTATAACTTTGCCGCCGCCGGCTGTAACTTGATGAGAACCGACAAACGCCGCTTAATTACTCTAGTAGGTGCGGCCATCGGCACCCTGCTAGCAGTATTTGGCATGTATAACCTGCTTATCCCATTTTTAATCCTTTTGGGTACCTTTATTCCACCCATTGGCGCCATCATCATGGCTGATTTTTGGTTTAAACATCGTGGAAACCCACCAGCATTAGAGCAAATTAAGCTACCTAGTTTCGATAAATGTGGTTTAGCTGCGTACGCGGTTGGTTCGGCTGCAGCCTACTATTCCCCTTGGATAGCGCCGTTAGTTGGGATTGTTGTGTCGGCCAGTTTCTATGGTGTATTGCTGCACATTAGCTCGGCTCAGCCCTTAGCCAAACAAACGGCCAGTTAAGGAGGTAGTGCTTGGCTATTCGCGCTAAAGATATTCCCCTAATCCCCGGTTTAGAGAGCATTAACTTGCTTACCGGGGAAGCTTCTCAACAAACTATTCGCTGGCCATACTTAGCAGAGAACAAAGAGCTAGCACCTTGGTTAACCGGTGGTGAACTCGTCTTTGTTACCGGTATAAATTTGCAACGAAGTGAACAAGAGTATTATCAACTTATAGATGAAGCTTTAGAGAAGTCGGCGGCAGGCATGGTTATTCTGACCCACTCAGAATTTATCGACACCATTCCCGAGAGCGTGATTAGCTATGCCAACCAACATCAATTTGCAGTACTAGAGCAGCCTTACAGCTTGCCTATGGTTAAAGTTACCGAGCTAATTTGTAAGGCCTTAATTCAAGACAACCTATCTAGCCACTCGCTACAGCATTTCATTAGCCATGTGATTAATAGCCCCAACCAACTATCGATGTTGTCTCGACACCGCGCCAAAGAATTAGGCTTAAACTTTGATGCGGCGATTAGTATTGCCCAACTACAACCACAAGTTAGCGATGCAAGTGACTTAAATGTTTGGGTATTTCAGCTTCGCCAGTGGCTAAATCACATGCGAAGCCCCTACCCGCTAATTGAAGATCATCACGGCTGGTATTTATTGTTGCCCATTCAAGCTCAAGACTCTTTAGAGCAACAGCGTATCCTTTGGCAGCAGCTCAATCAGTATTTAATGCCACAAAAGCTTAAATACAATTTGGGTGTGAGTGTTAGCCCACAAGGGCTAAACCAGTTGGCCAATGCCGCTTTGCAGGCTAGACAAGCTGCAGAGTTTAGCCAATTACAAAGCCATCATTCCGCCATTGTGCACTACTTGGATTTAGGGGTGAGCCGAGTATTTGCCGCCATTGAGGATCCACAAATTTTACTGAACTTTTGCTGCGACAAACTCGGGCCCTTATTCCATTGCCAAGAACCTAGCTTAATCACCCTTAAGCATACTCTACGCTGCTACTTTGACAATTTAGCCAACCTAAGACAGACCGCCAAAGAGCTAAATATTCACCGAAATACGCTCAGCAACCGTCTCGCCAAGGTACAAACACTCACTGGTTGCGACCTAGAACAAGCGCAGCAACGTCTAGAATTACAAAATGCCCTGCTGATGGAGCCAATTACAATCCAGCGGCAACAACATTCTGTTCAAGGATTATCATGAAAATTATTAACGCACGTTTAAGAGGGCAGACAGAGCTGTTTAGTCTATCTGTTACCCAAGGGCTAATTACTCATATCACTCCGCAAACCGCGGCTTTATCAGCTAACTTGCCAGAATATGAAGAAGCGATAGATGCCGCCGGTAATTTATTGTCTGCTCCTTTTGTTGAGCCGCATATTCACTTAGACGCAGTGCTCACTGCCGGGCAGCCCTCTTGGAACATGAGCGGAACCTTGTTTGAGGGGATTGAGCGCTGGAGCGAACGTAAACCGCTGCTCACCCCCGAAGACATCGAACAACGCGTGTTAAAAACTGTGCAACTGTTGGTTGAAAATGGAGTGCAGTACATTCGCACCCATGTGGATGTGACCGATCCACAACTCACCGCACTTAAAACCATTGCCAAGCTAAAATCTAAGCTGTCTTCTGCAATCAATTTACAAATTGTTGCCTTTCCCCAAGAAGGGATCTGGTCTTTTCCCAATGGCAAAACCTTAATGGAGCAAGCCATTAAAGAGGGAGCAGATGTAATAGGCGGAATTCCCCATTTTGAATTTACCCGCGAATATGGGGTAGAGTCGATGCACTGGGTGGTGGAGCTCGCCAAACAACATGATCTATTGGTAGATGTGCACTGCGACGAAATTGACGACGAAGCATCGCGCTTTTTGGAGGTGCTAGCCACCGCAGCCCTAGAGCTTGATATGGGCGAGCGCGTTACCGCCAGCCACACTACCGCGATGCATTCTTACAACAACGCCTATTGTTCTAAATTATTTAGGCTACTCAAAAAATCTAAAATAAACTTTGTCTCTTGCCCTACCGAGAGCATTCACTTGCAAGGCCGCTTTGATACCTACCCTAAACGACGCGGCGTAACTCGAGTGAAAGAGTTATGTGAAGCCGGCATGAATGTCTGCTTTGCCCAAGATTCTATTCAAGACCCTTGGTATACCTTAGGCAACGGTAAACTTCTAAGAGTATTAGACGCTGGCTTACACATCTGCCACATGATGGGTTATAAAGAGCTATCTAAAGCCTTGGATCTTATTACCAACAATGGCGCTAAAACCTTACAAGTAGAAGCTGAATACGGTATTGAGGTAGGCAAACCTGCAAACTTTATTTTGCTAGAAGGAGAAGACGATTTATCGGTGATTCAACGCCAAGGCGAAGTACTGTTATCGGTACGAAATGGCGAAATACTGATTCAGCGTCAACCAGCTAAGCTAATTAAACATTGCTCTTTCTCTAAAGAGTAAACCTCGGTAAGTCATTAGCTTGAATGCGGACTTGCAGGCAAAAATAGGGAGCATTACTCAAGTAAATGAGCAGTGCCCCACTACAGTTTTCTCACTAAAAACTAGTCTAGCCAAGGACCAGGATAACCAATGCGATTAGGCGAGATGATAAACTCATCAAACCATGCAAACTCGTCTTTGGTGGCATTCCATTGGTCGCCACTGCTTCCGCCAAAAAAGGTACTAAAGAACACTTTGGTAATCTTATTGTTTGGCTCATCGGCTGCACGGAACATCACTTCGTCGTAGTAAGCGGCTTTTTTGCCATCTAACCAGCCTTCCATTAAACCATCGGTATACCCTGGAGTATTTAAGCGGAAGTGCATTTCCACATGGTGCCATTGGTTAGGAATAAACTTCGCTTGAAAACCCTCGGTATTCCACCACCAGCGGGTGCGGTCATGCGCAAAGTGAGTATAGAACTCGGCTTTACCCGCTTCGCGCCACATTAAACGCCCCTTCCATTCATGAGTTCGGTCAACAAAAGAAACCGAGCCAGACAGACCAGGAAGTTTACCGCCCAGCACAAAATCGAAGTTTTCATCAAACTTCACCCAGTAGGACAAGTACATTTCTTCGTATTCACCATTAATACTCATATGCCACTGAGCACCACTGTCAGAAGACGTTCGCTTACCTTGAGGGTAAAGGGCACGCACTGATTTTCCTGTTGGGCCGTAATGTACATCCTCGTCCACAAACAAACGCTGCTCCACAGCACCATTTACCCACTTGGTAGGAGACCAAGCATTAACCCACTCTTTTTTAGTCGGAAAGCCTGAGTTGAGATTGTCCATGTTGTAGTAAGCCACACCTTCACTTGGCTCTGGCGGCTCAACTGGGTCAACTGGAGAAATTAAGTCGTCGCCTTTAGAAAGGTCAACAACCCGAACATTATCGTAGCGAATATAAGTGGTTTTACTTGGTGCCCAACTCGAATCTGCACCACCATAAAAGGTGCTAAAGAAGAACCGGTTAATCAAGGTTTCATCGTTAATAGTGCCACGAAGGTCGATGTTCTCAGCAGAAGACACAACATCACCATCCACTTTAAGAACCACTTTACCGTCGTAGGCCTCAGGGGCGGAATTCAACTTTACTTCCAAGGCCAATTGCTGCCACCGACCACTAACAAACGCGCCCTCATAGCTGCGCTCACCATCGCCGCAACGTTCAATGCGATTTTGGCCGTAATAGTACGCTTGAGCAGAGCCATTAGGTCGCCACATGGGACGTACGCTCCAGCCATTTGGAATAGCTTCAGAGCACCCCGTTGTATGCACCGTTGGTGACAAACCCGGCAACTTGCCGCCACGAACAAACTCAAAACCATCTTCAAAAAAGATGTCATAAACTAAACTGTAATGTTCACCGCCGGGAATAGACACTTTAGTTTGCAAGCGTTCTGAACCTCTACTGGTAGGCGCATAACTCACCCGCAAGCA
Organism: Agarivorans sp. Toyoura001; assembly: GCF_005405585.1. Taxonomy (GTDB): domain Bacteria; phylum Pseudomonadota; class Gammaproteobacteria; order Enterobacterales; family Celerinatantimonadaceae; genus Agarivorans. The sequence goes on from NZ_BJEQ01000003.1 coordinate 18,971, forward strand.
CTGGTCGCGCCCATCACCACAGTCTTGAACAACAGTGGTATCGTTAACATTTTTCCACTCATCTCCAGAGGAATAGGACTCGAAATCTTCAATGTAAACGAGGTTTCCTTCTGGCAATTCTGGCGGCTCAGGTATTACCGGCTCGCCAATTTGACAGCTAACCTGGTTAAAACTCCCCACCCCTTTAATTCCAAAGTCGGTACTTTCTCCGGGTTTTAACAGGCGGTTAAACTCGCTACCAGAGGCTGTAAACACTTGTCCGGTATCTTTAACATCAGCACTCCACGCGCTGCTTAATGCCACATCGTTATCAAAAACAATATTCACATTCCAAACTTGGTTACTGCTTCCAGCATTGCTAACTTCAATATCTTTAAGCATGAAGCGTTCGCCACTCCAGTTCTTAATTGTGCCAATGGAACAATCAAGACCAGCGCTTGCTTGGCCCGCATAGGCAACTAACAATAAAGCCAATGCTGGGCTTAGCGTTGCAGTTTTCATGGTATCTCCCAATATATATTTCAAATTTTGAGGGTGGTGCAATCGTCAATACACCACTTTGGTTTAATTAAAAGCTTAAAAAATACGTATTTTCACGAAATCACAAGCGTTGCTGGCATAAAAGTTAATGCTGGTGCCGCTTATCTGATTACTTGAGCGATAGTTGCTATCGACATTCAATTGGCCTGCGCCATTGAGCGATTCCACCACGCCGCGAAAATCACACTGTTTATTACTGTCACTATCCCAAACCTGCAGGGTTCTATTCACTAAATTCTTGGTTAAATCGACGCAGCTCGAGGTGCGTAAATCCAACTCAACTCGGCCGTTGCCGGAATACTGATGACAACTGCTAGAGGGTGGAACAGGCTGATCGGGTAGTTTCTCTTCGCTACTTGGAATGAGCCGTAACCAGTTAAAATTAAACTGACCACTATGTACTTCTATGCTTAGGTCGTGGGAACCAGCACTTAGCTCACCAAGAGAAAAGCGCTGGGTTTTATAAACATGGTAATCACCGGTGTTATCGACAAGTTCATTAGAGAGGCGCACCTCTCCGTCAAGCAATATAGAAATCAACCCCGTATCGCGATTGGCCCCGGTTCGTAACTCAAGGTCATAATCCTTAGTTTGGTTTAACAGCAAGTCATAACTCAGGCTTTCACCATTGGAAATCCAACCAATGTTGTAACTACCGCTCGAATCTTGGGTGGCTTGTATATCTACATCACCAGAACGGTAAGCCCCGCCTTTGTTGCCGGCTGCACTGTCAACGGCTCTGGCGTAATCTTCAGCTTGTATAGTTAACTCGCCTGAGCTTTTAGCAATAGGAAAGGTGAAATCATCATCGATATTCTCGCTACTACAAACCCACCACGGTTGCCCATTTGCATCTCGTTGATCGCAATCTTTACGCAAATAATCAGCACACTGCTCAGCAAAGTTATCCTTGGCTGTGCCTAAGAGTTTAGCTGCTGTAGTACAGGACAGATCATTCTTGGTGTCTACTGGCGTAATAGGCTGCGAATCATCAGGGTTGGAACAATCAGTCCACACCTTAAAGTCATCCATATAGATGTACTCGTTTTTGGGGGAATGAAAACGTTCATCGGTGGCGCCACCACCGCGATAGGTATGGAAGATCAGGTCGTTAATCTTAACGTTGCTTTTTCCCGCTCCTCGGTATTCAACGTCATCCATATCCAGCCCCACTTCACCATCAATCTCCATGCGAAGTAAGCCGTCTTTCTGTCCTGGGGTATTTAGTTTGATGTACTGCCGAATGGTGTACCAACGATCCGCTTCCACCTGAGCAAACTTATAATCAATACCACAGTTCCCCTGCCTTGGTTCTAAGCGATTAGGAAAATAGCTATACACAACCAAATTGCCATTTTTGCGCCACATTAAGCGAGCTGAAAAGCCGTTTTTAATAGTGTCTAAGTTTTGGGTACAGCCAACCGGGATCCGTCCTGGCCCACCAGCTAAACCCGGCAACTTACCACCCGAAGCCCAAACAAAATCTTTGCCAAACTTGATGCGGTATTGCATTACCGCTTCATCGCTTTCAGTAAACTTTTGATCAAACAAAATACCACTGTTTGTGCCGCCAGCTATGTTGGCGGGATAATGAGTTCTTAGCACGCCATTCCCCACTGCATTGCGAGCACGCCAAGTGGTTCCCGCGCGATCTAAACCTCGAACATCACCCGCTGCATTTTTTTCTAATACACCAAAGTCTGTGGTGGCCATCGCCTGGGTGTAGGAGCTAAATGCCCCCGAATGCTTATTAAAGTTGATGTCTTTGACCAATTGACAACTATTGGCAGAGTTAGCTTGAGATGAAACGCCAGCTAGCATAGCGCAAGAGGCTAATACCAACGCTTGGTAACCAGGCTTATATAATCGAGTGGGCACTCTAAACTGAACAGCATTGGATGCCATTTGGTTTTTCCGTGAATTAAACATATGAAACTCTCCAAGCAAAAACCTGTAGCGAACACTAAGCTACTCAGGCAGCAAGACGAGGCATGCTGCATGAGTAAGAGATTTAAATCGCGAGGTTTAAGCTCAAAATAGATGAATGATTATTGGCTACAGTTTGATAAAAACTGCCAGGAATTATCGCTACCGGGCTCAGTTTTGGTATACCACTTGGCTAAGTAAAGCTTGCCTTCATGCACCATTTGGTCTCCCTTCTCAAGGTGATTGGCTTCGCCACCAGACCAATCTTTGCGGGTCCAATTGGGATATACAGTTACACCTTGGCATTCACCAGCGTTATCTGAGTTATCGTTCCCACCGTTGTCCGAATCAAACTTTTCAAGCTGAAGCCAATTTAGATTCCAGGCGCCATCAGTGGCTTTAATAATCAAATCCTGTTGACCTTTGCTTAGCTCAACCTTATGGCTAAGAGTTGTCCAGTTTTGCCAGCCGCCTGTAGGGGCAATATCCAATAGCCCATAAACCTCGCCATCAACTGACTGCAGCTGCAAAGCCGTTTGGCGCTCTTGCGCTGCCACCCGATAGGAAACTATATATTGTCCCGCTTCACTAACATTGACCCGATAGGCCATGGTGTCACCAGCATCAACCCAACCAACATTCTCACCACCACCCACATCTGTGGTTGGCTGTGTTTTCACACCATTCATTGTGCAGTAATCTTCGGCCTGAATTTTTCCGGGAACAACGATGACCTCACAAGCTGGATTGTCATTACCGCCGTTATCGCCCCCATTATCTTCTCCGGCAGTTGGCCAGTTTAAAATAATGTCTCGCGCTTTCTGGCCTGATTCAGTGTATGCACCGGAACTATCTAGTGCTGAAGCCCCCTCTAACTTGTCGTTATACGCCCAATTGGCATGGCTAATGTTGTTTTTCTCCAAGAAGGCCATCCAGGCATCAGTGCTGCTGTGGTCAACAGAACCATCTCCGTTAGCACTCACACTACCCCATTCTGTGGCAAATAAAGCAATACCGTTATCTAGGGCCGTTCTTGCAGCAGAGCGCAGCCACTCGCTGTGAGTTGCAGCATAAAAATGTAGGGTGTAGGCAATGTTGACTCCATCAATAGGATCTTGTGAGGCTTCATCTACTTTTTGTGACCACTGAGGAGTACCAACAACAATCAGATTGTCAGGGTCTTCAACACGAATGGCAGAAATAACAGCTTCTGAATAAGGCTTTATCTCAGACCAAGGTACCTGTAGAGGTTCGTTATAAATCTCGTAAATCACATTCTCATAGTGGCCATAATCTTTAGCCATGCGAGAGAAAAAGTTAATCGCTTCACTCCAATCGTGTTCATGGGCATGGTGAGAATGCCAATCAATAATCACGTACATATCATTGGCAATAGCCGCTTCAACAACCCTACGAACCCTAGCTTCATTGCCATCGGGATCATCAAAGTAGCCTCCATTTTCATCAACACCCATTGCTGCACGAACCAGCGTGGCATTCATGTCAGACTTCATTTTTTCAACTGCTGAGGCCTGGTAAAACTTTTCGCCACCCCATCCATTGTTACTCCAAAACAGGCTCATACCAGCAAAGCTTTTAGGCTCACCGCCAGCCAAAATTTGGTTCCCACTCACTGTTAATGGCTCTAGAGCATAAGCAAAAGATATTGCAAATGTACTGGCTAATACACAGCCTTTTAACACTGCAGAACCAACATTTAATTTATTCCTTATTTTCATTTTTATTAATTCCTTTTTAGTCACCTCATTAACACCAGGCCACTCAATCAAGAAAAACGTTTAATAAATGACCAAGCCGCTAATTATTAAAAACACATAAAAACCAAACAATCAATAAAAATCATCAACAGAAAAAATAATGTGAAAAACCATGAAACAAGTGAGATCGGCCACCAAATTTGTGACAAAAAACACCAAGGATTAAAAAATTTAATAAAGCAAAGAAATAAAAAATAAACCATTTAAAATACAAAAACATAAATAATATAAAATTTACAATAGGCTTTAAAAACTCATTCTTTATCAACGATAAAATCAACTAAGACAAAGTAAATTGTTTATTCATATGGAGGAATATAGCTTCCATAGATAATGAACGAGTCACTAAAATCTAGGCCATATAGAATATAGCCAAGTGTAAAATTTGGTCTTGAACTTATCGCTTAAAATAGCCTTGCTTTATAAAGATCAAGGCTAACAACAAGGTAAGGAAATAAATCGATGAATTTAATTTATTGGAGAAATGGATTGAAAACTTGGCATCTAAAATAATAACGGGCCTAGTAGGCCCGTTATTGGATAACAGTAGCTATATATTTATTCGGCAGTAAAGTTAAACTTTTGCCCGCCAATACTAGCTTCGTACATTAAACCGCCTTTAGCTAAGGTAAATACTGCGTAGCCACTCACGTAGTGGGCTTTAGATTGAGTAGTGCCTGCTGCGGCACCAGTGCCAGATGTACCCGCTTGAGCAGACGCACCAACCGTTAAGGCCACCGCACTGGCTTGCGCGCCAAATTCAAAGCTGCCACTGGTAAATTCGTCGAAAGCACGTTTGTCTTGAAGGAAGATGATTTGGCTAAACGCTTGCCCACCAAGCTGGAAACCAAGTGTAACTTGACCCATATTCACGCTGCCGGTAGATGCTCCGCCTCGGTAAACTTTACCTTCACCGTAAGCACCACCAATACCAATGCCACCTTTCCCTATAGTAGGAAACACCGCATAGCCATAAGCATTGTTAAAAAAGGGGGTGGTTCTATCAGATTTTTTAAACTGTTGTATTGTTGTCTGATAATCATCAGCCACCGCTTGAAAGCTCAAGACCAATACACCAATACACAGTGCCAACCATTTCTTCATAAATAAACGTCCCTAGATGTGGAGTAAGGTGCAAGCAGCATACACGATGTATATAAAAATCGGTATGCTGCGCAAAAATACTTCTAAGGGACTGTAAACTTAGGCCTTTGGTTGATATATGTGATAACGCGTTTGATAGCGGTAGGTTTCGCCAGGTTCTAGCCAGCAACTTTGGTGCGGCCAATCTGGGCGATTAGGTGAATCTGGTAAGAACTGAGTTTCTAACGCTACGCCGCTATGCGCTTGATAAGTTTCTCCGTTAAACCCTGGATTACCGGTTAAGAAGTTGCCGGTATAAAGCTGAATAGCCGGTTTGTTGGTATACACCTCCATGGCTAATGAGGCATCGTCGGCCACGATTCGCGCCACAGCCTCTCCACTCTCTATTACAGATTTTTGCAATAAGTAGCTGTGGTCATACCCGCCGACTAGTTGTTGGTCGGCGTCTTTTTTCAAATCATCGGCAATGGCTTTAGCCTGCCTAAAATCAAAGCCTGTATCACTCACCTCTTTTAATCCGTCTACCGGAATACCATCTTCTGCTACAGGCAAGTATTGGTCGGCGGCAATGTATAGTTGATGCTGCAAAATAGTAGAACTCGCGGCATTCAAGTTAAAGTAACTGTGGTCAGTTAGGTTCACTGGGCAGGCTTTATCTACTGTTGCCGAGTAGTCCAACACTAATTGGTTATCTTCATCTAGGGTGTAATCAAGCTGTGCTTGCATGTTGCCCGGAAAACCACATTCGCCGTCTGGCGAGATAATGGTAAAGCGTACTTTGTTGTCAGCTAGTTGTTCGCCATGCCAGTCTCGGTGACTAAAGTCACTGGCGCCATGCAGTTGGTGTTCACCTTGGTTAGCTTTTAAAACAATGCCTTTGCCTTGATACTCGATATGCGCTTGTTTAATACGGTTAGCATAACGGCCAACGGTAGCGCCCAAAAATGCGTTTTGTTTTAGGTAATCGTCAAAGCTGTCGCAACCCAGAACTACTTCTCGTAACTCGCCGCTGCTCATTTTAATCTTTAAGCTGGCCAAGGTTGCCCCCCAAGCCAGTAGCGTTGCTTCACTGCCTTGTTTATTTTTTAAGGTAAACGTTTGCACTTCGGGGTTGGATTTAGCGAACGACATTTACAGCTCCTAGATAAATAATAATAGGGGGTAGGTTAAGTCTTTACGCTTGGCATAAACTAAAGCCAAGGCCAGCGGGGCTTACAGAGTACTTAACCTAGATGATTACACGATAATATATTTACCAAACAAATCTACCTAAGCATAAAAAACATAATGCGCTTAACAAGAAATTTGTGAGGCTTATCGCCTTATCCTAGCCTTAAGCAAGCGGTGTTTCATCACTTACACGCCAGCGTTATACTGTGTTTGGCGCAAACCATAAGGATTAGCTTTGTCATACTCGTTGCTTCATACAGGTGTTATTGGAATAACCACATTGCTGCTCACCGCATGCTCTACTGGGTATCATGGCTCTTACGCCGAACGCAGTTTTTATCAAGGGGATGCCAGTAGCCTTAACTATATTGGGCCAGCAAGTGGCGAACACTGCCAAACTCATGCTTTATACCTTCTCCCATTAAAACAAAGCCCTTCTACTCAGCTGGCACTGCAGCAAGCTAAACAGTCACAAGCGGCCACTTTAATGCTAAGCGATGTAAGCATTAGTGATACCACTAAATGGCGAGTAGGTTATGCGATACAGTGCATTACTGTTGAGGCCGATGCTTACGGTAAATAGGCTTACATTTACCGATGATTAGTGCAGCTTTAGCCACAAAGGGCTGTGCTCGCTTGGAGTGTCTGGGTGCAGATAAGGGTTGTCGAGCTTAATCACTGTTCGTGTAAGTAGCTGTTTGGCTAAGTCATCGTAATGATAGCGCGCAAACAACTCGTCAAAGCTGCCATCACTAATGGCAATCCACAATCCTTGCTCAATTCGGGCGGCTAAGTCGAGATTATTGCTATTAACAAAGAAATAGATCGGGGCGCGGTAGCTAATAGCCAAATGAGGCTCGGCAACAAAATCTTCTTTAGGGTGCTGCTTTAATTCGGCAAAGATTTCATTAATGCCACGGGGGAAATAATCAAAGCGCTGCCGCTGTAACATGCCAAATAAGCCCTCGTAACTCATGCCCTCAACCACCGAAATTTGGTTGGCTTCGAGTATTTTATTATCAGGCCAGCCTTTACCTTGCCCCGCAGTAAAGGCCTGTAAATCTTGCAGAGTATTAATATGAGCAAAACGGCCAAGATCTTCTCGCCGTATCATTAACAAGCGCTGTCCTAATAAACCTTTTAACAAAGGAATACGTATCGGTAGATAGTTGGCTTCGCGCTCGCTAGAACTCATGGTCCACACCACGTCTATATCTTGGCTTTTAGATAATTGCTGTAAAGCGCGGTTTTGGCTCATTTTTACATTGCTACTCTCTAAGCGAAATGGACCTAGATCTGTTTTCGTTTTACTTAAACTCAGTGAGAGTAGATCAATGAAATAAGCGTTGCGGGTATCTTTGTCACTTTGCGGGGCAACATGCTGAACCACCAGCGTATTTAGCTCAGCAGCAGTAGACGCTGAGCAAAAGGCAATAAACAGTAAAGAGGTGGCTAATAAGTGCTTCATATTAAATAAATTACTCAGTCATCAGACTTTAAGTGTACAAAATATCTACGCTCTTCAATAGCGCTCAACTCTAAAGTTCTCATAATAAATTGATCAGTCTGTAAATAATTCACACATTACTACTATGGATAAATATAGCGGCGATTGAGCACATCGTTTAGCCAGCGGTATAACAAAGGTAAAAAAGCCAAATCCAGACTTGCTTACCTCAGAATACGGACAAACTGCAGATACAAACATGCCCGTCATTTCTAACAAGGCTTTGAATGTGGTCGGTGATGAGCAAGGTTAAGAGGGAACTCCCGACTCTAGGTAGAGAAATTACCCAAACCCTAAGCCTGCTCAATGAGCAGGCTTATTTAATGCGGTCGGTGATGAGCAAGGTTAAAAGGCGAACTCCCTGCTTTCTCACCTCAAAACATGGACACAATGCCGATACAAAAAAGCCTCGTTATTTCTGACGAGGCTTTGAATGTGGTCGGTGATGAACAAGGTTAAGAGGAAATTCCCGACTCTAGGTAGAGAAATTACCCAAACCCTAGAAAGCAAAAAGCCTGCTCAATGAGCAGGCTTTTTTAAGGTGGTCGGTGATGAGAGATTCGAACTCCCGACCCTCTGGTCCCAAACCAGATGCGCTACCAAGCTGCGCTAATCACCGATTTCTTAGTGTTTATAGAGGCTACCCTCTGGTCCCACTCTTTATGAGCTTCGCGATGATGCGCTACCAAGCTGCGCTAATCACCGATTTCTTAGTGTTTATAGAAGCTACCCTCTGGTCCCACTCTTTATGAGCTTCGCGATGATGCGTTACTAAAAACACTATCACCGATTAAGTTACTTTTGGATAAATCCAGTGCCTAACTTTAGCGCTTTAGATTAACGAATTTCGCTAACCTGAATATGGGGTGAGTAATGGGGCTTGAACCCACGACAACCGGAATCACAATCCGGGGCTCTACCAACTGAGCTATACCCACCATAGAGTTTTCAAGCGTTTCCGAAGTAATGGCGCACCCGACAGGAGTCGAACCTGTGACCTTCGCCTCCGGAGGGCGACGCTCTATCCAGCTGAGCTACGGGTGCTCAACGCTGGAGGAGCCGTATATTAGGGTTTTCGCCCCCTTCTGTAAAGACATTTTATAAAAAAAAATGTATTTGCTGGCTTTTCTTACAAGTGCTGAAAAAGCCGCCAGATTTATGCCCCCATTAGTACTTTTTATCGCCAGCTACACGATTACGCGATGGGACTAAAGCCCGCATAAGCTACGCCACTAAGATGCGCCATTTCTCGATGCCACGTTGCCAAATCCTTTTTACTGAACTGATTTAAATGCTCATGACCGCACGCTCTGGCCATCACGGTCATTAATGCCACCGAGGCATCAAAAAAGTTAGCCAATTGTTGAGCCGATTTATCAACGTTCAAACGTTGGCGCAAGTCGGCATTTTGAGTAGCAATGCCTGCCGGACAGTTATTGGTATTGCATATTCGAGCCGCAACACAACCAATCGCCTGCATCGCGCTGTTAGAAATCGCAATACCATCAGCGCCCAAAGCCATGGCTTTGACAAAGTCCATTGGCAAACGTAAACCGCCGGTAATAATGAGCGTAACTCTGCCGCTTGCACCTTGCTGATCTAAGTAACGGCGTGCCCTAGCCAAAGCTGGAATAGTGGGTACGCTAATGTGGTCTCTAAATATTTCTGGGGCTGCACCCGTGCCACCGCCACGCCCATCGAGAATGATGTAATCGGCACTAGCATCTAAAGCAAACTGAATATCACGCTCAATATGATTTGCACTTAACTTAAAGCCAACTGGAATACCGCCGCTCATCTCGCGCACGCGATCTGCGAAATGCTTAAAATCACTCACGCTGTGCAAATCTTGAAATGTAGGCGGCGAAATCGCCGATACACCTTCTGGAATGCCCCTTACCAAGGAAATTTTACCTTGGTTTTTATTACCCGGAAGATGTCCACCAGTGCCTGTTTTCGCCCCTTGCCCCCCTTTAAAGTGAAAAGCTTGCACTGCTGCTAGTAAAGACTCTTTATAGCCAAACTTGGCACTGGCTAATTCGTAAAAATAACGTGAGTTTTGTTGCTGCTCTTCAGCCAACATACCACCTTCGCCAGAACATATCCCAGTACCGGCTATTTCAGCTCCCTTGGCCAAAGCAATTTTGGCTTCTTCAGATAACGCTCCAAAGCTCATATCGGACACAAATAAGGGGATATCTAAGCGCAGCGGCTTTTTGGCCTCTGGACCAATAATCAACTCCGTAGAAACAGGATGGTCTTCTAACAAAGGTTTGGTGGCCATTTGCGCCACCATAATTTGAATATCGTCCCAATGCGGTAACAAATGCCTCGGTACTCCCATCGAGGTCATGGCGCCGTGATGCCCAAGTTGGGATAAACCCTCGCGAGCTAACTGGTGAATAAACGCCACGGTAGGTTCTTCTGTTGTAGGAGTTGCACTAGGCGCAACATTAACCGCGCTAGCTTGCGGAGCTTCTTTGCCGATTTGCTCACTGCTTATTTGCTTGTGGCTACCGTCGCAAAACGGGCTATTAGCGGTGGTTTTACAGGCACATAAGTAGGCGTCACCGGATTGTTCTGCCTTAAAAGCTTTAGGGCTTAAGCCTGTACCGGCATGGCTGCCATCGCAAAAAGGCTGGGCTTTAGAACGACCACAACTGCAAAAGTAATATTGGTCACCTTTTACTAAATTTACCTTTTTAGGTTTGTTATCGGCAATAATTGCTTTGCTCATACACACTCCTTACGCTAACTTGCCTAGGCTAATTTACGCTGCCTTGCATTCAATCAGCTTAGTCGCTTTTGGCTGGCATGAGGGCTTAGTTACTTAGTCGCTGGCGCTTTGACCTTACTTTTAAAACTAAAAGCATGTTCAGATTCACCATGCTCTCGCAAGTGCTCTAGTCGCGCTAACGCTTCCTCTATCGTTGGCCGATACCCCGATTCAACCCACCACAATACATAGGTCGCCAGCGGTGATTTATCAAACCTCTCACTGCGGCGGCGCATAAAATCAACATGATGAGTCTTAAACATAAATGCCTGTAAACTGGCTACCGACTGCCATACCGACATATTCACAATGATTCTGGGATTGCTAAAAGCCTGTATCTCGGTCGCGTTGCCGGTCTCGTCTTTTAATCGCCATATAAACCCCTCGCTGGCTTCGGCCAGAGCATTAATCGGTTCAAGATTGTCTACGAACTCTTTCAAGCGAGGAGAACCCAATTCATCTTTAGCAGTGGCAATATTAAGCTGAGCTAGATGCATGTTTTTATCCTGTTGTATGTTAAAGAACTAAGCGCATTGGAACATCAATAATCCCTTTGGTTTCACGGCGTTCTTGTTCAGCCACAAAACCCCATGCCTGATAAATCACCTTCGCGTTAAGCGATGCGTTTACCGTAAACTCACCACAATTACCATTGGCTAAGCAAGACGCTTTAGCTTGCTGCCACAAGCGCGACGCTAATCCTTGCCCTTGAACGCTTTCGGCGACAAACAGATGATACAAATGCTGATTATCTCGCGTAGCCACCACCCCCACCAGCTCAGTATTATTTTCTAATGTTTGCTCAGCAAGGTGATAACGAAAGCCTTGTTGAAGATAAGAGCGAACCGCCTGTTCGCTCATGGCATCTAGCAAGCGAGCGGCGCCAGCCGGGCTAAAGTCCTCAACCAAAAAGCGCCGAGTAAGTTGACTGACTAAAACACTAATGGCCGCAGCATCATCAAGCTCAGCCAAGCGAACGGTGAAGCCTTTATCCATCTAGTATCCTTAAGATTAACCGCAGCTTAAACCAACTAAAGCCTTAAGCTTTGTACAATCAGTTAAGCATATACCTTAATTCGCAGTTTTCCTCTTGCCTGCTTAGGTAATCCGAATATGATGGTTGCACTTTCACTCCTTAGCTTTACCCAGCGTTTAGAACACAAGTGGCTGCTCATGCTCAGTAAAAATATTACTCAACAATTTTGGCGTTATTCCATCCCCTCTGTGGTCGCAATGATCGTGAGTGGCATTTACTTGATTATAGATGGAATATTTATTGGCCAAATATTGGGTGCCGAAGGCTTGGCAGCGATTAACTTGGTGTGGCCAATTATTTTCTTAGTCACCGGCTTAGGTTTAATGGTAGGGGTGGGGGCAGGAGCACTCATTTCGATTGCCAGCGGCGAGGGAGACAAGCAACGCGTACAAAGCTTGTTTAACCATGCCTTATTACTAATGGTGTTAATGGCGCTCATATTCAGCGCTATTTTAGCCTTACTGGGGGCCAACCCAATTACCTGGCAAGGCGCCAGCGGTAATATTCAGCAATTGGCAGAAAGCTACTTAGGCATACTGGGCAACGGTGCATTAGTGGTGCTGTTTAGCTGCGCACTGCCTATTTTGATCCGTAACGACAACTCGCCCAATTTTGCCACCATTTTGATGGTAATAGGCGCATTAGCCAATATCGGCCTCGACTACTTATTCATTGTAAAATGGAACTGGGAACTAGCGGGCGCCGCCTACGCAACTTTGGGTGCACAAGCCATTGTGATGCTGTTAGCCCTCGTTTATTTTGGCTCACGCTATAGCAACTTACATTTTCAGTTTAGTGGTTTTAGGCTAAATACCCGCTACTTGGCGAACATTTCTAATTTGGGCTTAAGTAGCTTTTTCACCACCGTTTATACCGCTTTTATTACGCTGATTCATAACTACCTCTTTTTACGCTACGGCAGCATAACCGAAACTGGCGCTTACGCGATTGTGCTTTATCTGAGTGTGATTTATTACTTTATCGCTGAAGGTTTTGCCAACGGTATGCAGCCGCTAATCTCTTATAACTATGGTGCCAAGCGTTATGACAACGTACTTAAAGTAATGGCCTTGGGGTTTAGCATTATTTTGGGTACTGGGGTGGCAGCCGTACTACTGATGAATGGATTTAGCGAGTTTAGCGTGGGAGTGTTTAATAACGATGACCCAGCTCTGCTAGACGCCACCGTAAGCGGCATTCGCTTGCATCTTTGGGCTATGCCCTTAGATGGCTTAGTATTTACCGGTGCAGTGGTGTTTCAGTCAATCAACCGGGCCAGCCGTGCCACCTTTATTTCGCTTGGCAACATGGCTATTCAACTGCCCTTTATATTGGTTTTACCATTCCTGTTTGGAGTAAAAGGAATTTGGCTGGTGATGCCCTTATCTACGGTGTTGCTCAGCCTGTTAGTTGCATGGTGGCTGGTAAAACTGGTGCAACAGTTTAAGGCTGAACTCGCTTTAAAACAGGCCTGAGAAAGACATAAAAAAAGCCGAGCATCAGCTCGACTTTTAAAGATAAGTCATCAGCCTATGGTAAGGCCTGACCACGCGAAGTGACGTAAAGTTGGTACCACTGCTCGCGGCTTAGCTCAACTTTAGTAGCATCTGCACAGGCGCGAATGCGATCAACATTAACACTACCAATCACCGGCTGAATACCCGCTGGGTGGCATATTAACCACGCCAATACAATGGCCTCAGGAGAGGTAGAGTACTGGTCTGCATACTGGCGAACTAACTGCGCGGTATCGCGCTGTTGTTGATTTGCGTTAGATAGGTCGGCACCACTAAATAAACCACGCGCTAAACTGCCCCAAGCTTGAATTTGCACCTTATTCATCGCGCAATATTCTAGGGTGCCCGCAGCAAAACTATGCCCTTTCACTTGCTCGTCGTTCACTGCAATGTTGTGATTTAACCAATCAAGCTTAGACAAGCTCATTTCTAGTTGGTTAGCCACCAGCGGGAAGCTGAGTACTGATTGCAAATGTGCAATTTGAGCACCGCTCATGTTAGACACACCAAAATGCTGTACTTTGCCGCTGTCTTTAAGCGCTTGTAATACTTCGGCTACTTCATCCATTTCAGCTAGCGGATCAGGGCGATGTAGCATCATCACATCAATGCTGTCACTTTGCAGGCGACGTAACGAGTCTTCAACACTTTGACGAATATAATCTGCCGACCAATCGTAGCGACCACACCACTGATCATCACCAAAGCGAATCGCACATTTGGTTTGCAAAATAATTTGCTCACGTAACTCTGGGCGCTGCGCCAATACCTGACCAAATACCTGCTCGGCCTTACCCATGGTGTAAATGTCGGCGTGGTCGAAATAGTTAATGCCAATCTCTAAAGCAGCATCAATTGCCGCGTTCGCTTGATTTACATGGTCTTGGTTTACTGGAGAGTTGTCCCAGTTACCGCCTAAGCCCATACAGCCATAAACGAGGCGGCTCGCCTTAGGTAAAACTAAATTAATTGGAGATGCAGCCATTTGTCGCATGCCTTTATTGTTACGAATATTGAGCAAGTATAACGATAAATCTTCACAGGCTAATAGGTTTATAGGCAGAATTTACGCACTATAGTTCGAATCAGTAAAGCAACGCAGAGCTAAACCAAGTAAGCACTGCATTAAACTTTAAAGAAGATCGCGTAAGCGATAGTAGCTCATGGCTAATACCAAAGCCGGCGTGCGTAACAACCGCCCACCAGGGAAAGGCATATGGGGGATTTTTTCAAAAATATCGAAGCGTTCAGATGTTGCCATAATCGACTCAGCCATTAGCTGGCCAGCCAATCCGGTAGCGGCAATGCCATGCCCAGAAAAGCCCTGCGCAAAATATACATTAGGGGCAATACGGCCAAAGTGTGGGGCGCGGTTAATGGTTATGCCCACATTGCCTCCCCACGCAAACTCGACTTGTTCATCTGCCAATTGCGGGAATACCCAATCCATACGTTGCTTCATGGTTTTTGCGAGATCGCGAGGCTCTATGCCGGAGTAACTCACCCGGCCACCAAACAACATGCGATGATCACCAGAACAGCGGTAGTAATCCAATACAAAATTAATGTCACACACTGCCATATTGTTAGCAATTAACTCACGAATTCGCTGCTCGCCTAAGGGCTTGGTCGCGCAAATGTAAGTACCCACTGGCATCACTCGGCTTTCTAATTTGCTATTCAGCCCTTCCATATAGGCGTTACACGCCAGCACCACATGGGAACAAGTCACACTGCCACTGGCAGTGGTTACGCTTACTTTACTGCCATGCTCAATCTTGGTGACTTTACTGTCTTCATAAATCTCGGCGCCTGCTAATTCAGCGGCTTTAACTAAACCCAAGGTATAATTTAGTGGGTGCAAATGGCCACTATTGGGGTCGAACATGCCGCCTAAGTAACGCGGACTAGAGAGCTGGCTTTCTAGCTTGTCACGGTTCCAATATTCTAGTTGGTCATAACCATAATCGGTGCTGAGTTGCTCATGCCATGCTTTAAGCTCTGTTACATGGCGATCTTTAATTGCCACATGAATTTGACCGTCTTGCCAATCACAATCAATTTTGTGCTTGTTAATATTGGCCTTGGTAACGGCTAAAGCCTCTACCGATAAATCCCACATCTTTTTCGCATCATCTTTACCCATTAGCTTTTCAAGCGTTGACTGCTCCGAGGCCCAGCCAAAAATTGCTTGGCCGCCACTGCGACCCGAGGCGCCCCAGCCTGCTCCCTCACCTTCCAATAAGATGACTTTATAACCTTTGCTGGCCAACTCTAGGGCGGTAGTCGCGCCGGTTATGCCTGCACCAACCACACATACATCTGCTTGCTGGTCTCCTTTCAGTTGCGGATAATCAAGCTGCAGATTCGCACTCGCCGCATAATAGGAATTTGCATGTTGCGCTTTCATGTACTCACCTTTGATCTAAAAATAAACTACTGCTTCTCTGCTCGCTAAGCGCTACACCATTTGTTGATACCACTGCTGCTCTAAGGGCGAGACTTGTGCTTCAAAGCGATGCCATTCGCTGAGCTTATTAGCGTGATAAACGTGGCTAAAGTCCTCACCTAAGAGAGACCATAACGTAGAGTGGGAAAAAGTCTTTAAGGCTTGCTGCCAATAGGTAGGTAAAGCCGGCGCGTTAGCTTTACTGGCGTCACCACTAATCGCTTCGGCGCAATCTAACTGCTGTTCAATGCCATAATCAATACCCGCCAATAAGGCCGACATAACAATGTATGGATTACAATCTGCGCCTGCTACGCGATGTTCAATACGTGTATTCGCCTTACTACCAGAAGGAATACGCAAGGCAACAGTGCGGTTATCCCAGCCCCAGTTTGCCTGTAGCGGCACAAACATATCGGGTTGAAAACGGCGATAAGAGTTGGCGTTAGGTGCCAGTAAGGCAATGGCTTGTGGCATGGTGTCGAGTAAACCCGCAAGGGCGTGTTCCAACAAAGCGCTATCTTTAGCAAATCGATTATTGCCCAATTCATCTAACATGCTGATGTGCACATGGCAGCCATTACCCGAATGCTCGGCATAGGGCTTGGCCATAAACGTGGCTAAATAACCATGTTGTTTAGCCACTGCCTTAATGGCGCGTTTAAGCAAAATGGCTTGGTCGCAGGCTAAAAGCGGATCTTCTTGGTGCTGCAAGGTCACTTCAAATTGGCCGGGCGCATATTCGGCAATCACATTGTCGCTGGGAATGTTTTGGGTATGGCAGTATTCTTGAATGTCTCGAATAAACTCAGAAAATTCGTCTAGCTCATCTAGGGAGTAAACTTGGGTTTGCTGCATGCGTTGTTGCGATTTAGGTAATAAAGGCGCTTGCGGTTGGCGATTTTCACTACGCGCATCCAGTAAGTAAAACTCCCACTCTATAGCAACACAAGGGAACATACCGCGCTGCTGCAAGCGGCTAAGGGTTTTAGTTAATAACTGACGAGGGTCGGCAAAAAATGGCTGGCCGTCCACTTCATGCATAGTGACAAGCGCTTGCGCGGCGTTTTTCTTCCATGGGATAACACTTAAACTATGCGGCAGTATGTGACAAATTCTATCGCCGTCACCCTGTTCAAAACCTAGCCCTGTTTCTTCAACTGTTTCACCACATATGTCTAGGGCAAACACCGATGCAGGCAAACACATACCTTCTTTGGCTATTTTTTCCAAAGATGCCGCTTCAATACGTTTACCACGGATCACCCCATTCATATCTGAAAGCATTAAATCAATGCTTTCTAGATGCGGATGAGCGGCCAAAAAGTGGTGTACTTGCTCAAGCAAACTATCTGCTTGTTCCTGCGGCTGGTGTTTCAACATAATTAACAGTCCCTCAGTAAAAACGTCCCTTACAGCCCTTAGATTTACAACATAGTGTTAAGTATAATGCAAATAATTTTGCCTTATAAGCCAAAAAAGACGCTATATTTAGGTTTTAGTTAACACCTTGTTGACTTTATCGCCAAATCGTGACAATTCTAATTAGCACGGAGCAAAAAGCCGAGGGCGTCGATATATGCCCTAGTTTACTTAACAATAAATAACAGGTAATTATGGATAACGTCAGGAAGTGGTTTGCGGATAACAAGATAACCGAAGTTGAATGCCTCATCCCCGATATTACCGGTAACGCCCGCGGTAAAATTATCCCCGCAAGCAAATACCTCAAAGAAGGCGGTATGCGCCTTCCAGAATCAATTTTCTACCAAACTGTAACTGGTGACTGGCCAGATGACGATGAACTGTTCGACTGGACCGAAAAGGACATGAACCTTGAACCCGACACCGACAGCGTACGTTTTGTGCCTTGGGCAAAAGAACCCACCGCTCAGCTTATTCATGATTGCTACACCGCCGACGGTGAGTTAATTGGTATGGCGCCGCGCTCGGTGCTAAAAAAAGTGCTGGCCTTATATGAGAAAGAAGGTTGGAAGCCCATTGTTGCCCCAGAGCTCGAGTTTTTCTTAGTGAAGAAAAACGTCGATTGGGACTACCCCCTTGAGCCGCCCATTGGTCGCAATGGTCGCCCAGAAACTGCTCGCCAATCATTTAGTATTGACGCGGTAAACGAATTTGACCCGCTGTTTGAAGATATGTACGACTACTGTGAGGCGCAAAACCTCGATGTAGATACCTTGGTGCATGAATCCGGTGCTGCACAAATGGAGATTAATTTTGATCATGGCGAGCCAGTACTCGCCTGTGACCAAGTCTTTTTGTTTAAACGCACCATGCGCGAAGCCGCGCTACAACACGATACCTACGCCACGTTCATGGCTAAACCTATGGAAGATGAACCCGGTAGTGCCATGCACATTCACCAAAGTTTGGAAGATTTTGATGGCAACAATCTGTTTGCCAATAGTGATGGCAGCAACAGCGAGCAGTTTTTAAGTTTTATTGCTGGCCTACAGCAATACACTCCCGCCAGCATTGCCTTTTACGCACCCAACGTGAATAGCTATCGCCGTTTAATGTTTGGAGACTCAGCACCGATTAATCTGCAATGGGGCATCGACAACCGCACCGTAGGTTTACGTGTCCCCTTGTCTGATGCGCAAAACCGCCGAGTAGAAAACCGCTTTGCTGGCGCCGATGCCAACCCTTATTTGGCAATGGCGCTTACCTTGGCCTGCGGCTACATAGGCATGAAAAATAAACTCGTACCGTCTGCCCAAGAAACCGGAGACGTTAGCGAAGACCGCTACACCTTGCCCGGCACCTTAGAAGAAGCGCTGGTTAAGCTAGAGCAGTGTGACGAACTCAAGGACATTCTCGGCGAGCGTTTTGTTAACTGCTACGTGGCGGTGAAGCGCAAAGAATACCAAACCTATTTCAAAGTGATTAGTTCATGGGAACGTGAGTTTTTATTGCTCAACGTATAAACAATCAGTTACCCCGGCCATTAGGAGGCAAAATGAGCACAGCAACATTAACGATACAACAACAAGACAGCGCCCACTGCTTGCACCCTTTCACTAACTTTAAGGAGTTAAATGAGAAAGGAGCTAGAGTGATAGAACGAGGCGAAGGTGTTTTTGTATACGATAATGAAGGTAACAAGTTGCTCGATGCCATGGCCGGACTATGGTGTGTAAATTTAGGCTATGGTCGCCAAGAGTTGGTTGATGCGGCGGCCAAACAAATGCAGCAACTGCCGTACTACAACTTGTTTTTTCAAACCACTCATAGCCCAGCGGTAGAGCTGTCTAAACTGTTGGCTGAGCTTACGCCCGAGGGATTGAATCGAGCATTTTTTACAGGCTCAGGATCAGAATGTAACGACACCGTGGTGCGTATGGTACGCCATTATTGGGCCAGCAAAGGCCAACCTAACAAGCTCGAAATCATTAGCCGTAACAATGCTTATCACGGCAGCACTATGGCGGGTGCAAGCCTTGGCGGTATGGGTTTTATGCACGCCCAAGGTGGATTACCCCTGCCCAACATTTGCCATATAGACCAACCCTATTGGTTTGAAGAGGGCCAAGGCCAAGATCCGCAGGCCTTTGGTGTAGAGCGCGCTCGCCAGTTAGAGCAAAAAATCCTCGAATTAGGTGAAGACAAGGTCGCCGCCTTTATCGCCGAGCCCATTCAAGGAGCTGGCGGAGTAATTATTCCCCCCGACAGCTACTGGCCAGAGATTCAACGGATCTGCGATAAGTACCAAATATTACTGATAGTAGATGAAGTGATTTGCGGCTTTGGCCGCACTGGCGAATGGTTTGCCAGCCAAACCTATAACATTAAGCCCGACCTGTTGTGCTTAGCCAAAGGCATTACTTCAGGATACTTGCCACTGGGCGCAGTAATGGTGTCGGATAAAGTGGCACAAGGCTTAATTGACGCCGATACCGAGTTTGCCCACGGCTTTACTTACTCCGGTCACCCAGCGGCTTGCGCTGTAGCCATTGAAAACATTCGCATCATGCAGCAAGAAAACATCGTTAACACTGTGCGTAACGACACCGCCCCTTACCTTGCCCAACGCTGGCAAGAGTTGGGCGAGCATCCTTTAGTGGGTGAAGCACGCAGTAAAGGTATGGTGGCCGCCATAGAGTTAGTCGCCAATAAAAACACCAATCAGCGCTACGGCAAGGATGTTGGCGCTGGCGGCGTATGTCGCGATATATGCATTAACAATGGATTAATTATGCGCGCCTGTGGCGACACCATGATTATTTCCCCTCCATTGGTTATCACTAAACAACAAATAGATCAGTTAATCACACTGGCAAAACAAAGTTTGGATGACACTCTGCAGGCATTGAGTTAATCCGCGAAGCAGTACGAGCAAACACCACATGGAATTGGAGAACATTGATGAACAAAGCTAGCCTGAAGCTAACCATAGCTTCCCTGTTAACTGCCAGCGCAATGAACCTGCAGGCAGCAGAAGAAAAAGTGCTTAATGTATACAATTGGTCAGATTATATCGCCGAAGATACCATTGCTCAGTTTGAAGCCGAAACAGGCATTAAGGTGGTTTACGACGTATTTGACTCAAACGAAGTGCTAGAAGCTAAAATCCTATCGGGATCAACTGGCTTCGATCTTGTGGTTCCTACCTCAGACTTTTTAGCTCGCCAAGTTCAAGCAGGCGCGTTTATCAAATTAGACAAAACAAAACTCACTAATTATAGCAATTTAGATGCTAAAATTATGGACATGCTTGATGACACTGCAGATCCGGGCAACCAATATGCAGTACCCTATTTATGGGGAACCACAGGCTTAGGTTACAACGTAAACAAAGTTAAAGAAGTGCTTGGCGAAGACGCCCCCACCAATAGTTGGGATTTAGTGTTTAAACCAGAGAATATGGAAAAACTGCAAAAGTGTGGTGTCGCATTTTTAAACGCCCCAACTGAGCTGTTTGCAGCGGCGCTGCACTATGTGGGTAAAGACCCAAATAGTGTTGACCCTAACGATTACAAAGACACCGGCGAAGCTTACCAGCTGCTAAAAGCAGTTCGCCCTTACGTCACTTATTTCCACTCTTCGCAATACATAAATGACTTAGCGAATGGGGACATTTGTGTGGCTATTGGTTGGTCTGGCGATGTGCTACAAGCCTCAGATCGCGCGGCAGAAGCCGACAATGGCGTAGAGGTGGAATATGTAATCCCGCAGGAAGGCGCTTTAGCGTGGTTTGATCTCATGGCCATTCCAGCAGATGCGCCACATAAAGATAACGCGCATAAATTCATTAACTTTTTATTGCAGCCTAAGGTGATTTCAGAAATCTCTAACTACGTGTGGTACGCCAACCCAACGCCAGCGTCGAAGGAGTTTATTGATCCCGAAATTATTGAGCACCCAGGTATTTACCCAAGTGACGAAACCCTAGCCAAGCTGTATGGCGCAAAGGTAACGCCAGCGAAAGTGTCACGAACACTCACTCGCTCTTGGACTAAGTTTCTTCAAAACTAGCGAGTCGCTTGCCACCTAAGGGTGGCAAGCACGTTTTTGTTTCATGATGGAGGATCCGCAATGGCTGCGGTGTCACACATTTCAAAGCTTCCGGTAGACGGAGAAAAGGCTCCGGAGCCTTTGTTACACATTGAAAGTATTAGCAAAGATTACGATGGAGCCATCGCGGTAGATAACGTAAGCCTTACCATTAATAAAGGTGAGATTTTTGCACTGCTAGGTGCATCAGGTTGTGGTAAATCAACGCTGTTAAGAATGCTGGCCGGCTTTGAAAAACCCAGCTCGGGCAGCATTATTCTCGACGGCCAAGATCTTATTGGCGTGCCGCCGCATCGACGCCCCGTCAATATGATGTTTCAGTCTTATGCCTTGTTCCCGCATATGACCGTAGAACAAAACATCGCCTTTGGTTTGAAACAAGACAAACTCCCAAAAGACGAAATAGCCGACACCGTGGCAAGAATGCTTGAATTGGTGCGCATGAGAAACTACGCCAAGCGTAAGCCTCATCAACTATCTGGCGGCCAGCGCCAGCGCGTAGCGCTTGCCAGAAGCTTAGCCAAGCGCCCTAAATTACTGTTACTAGATGAACCAATGGGCGCATTGGATAAAAACCTTCGTGGGCAAATGCAGCTTGAAGTAGTGGATATTCTTGAGAAAGTGGGCGTAACTTGCGTAATGGTAACCCACGACCAAGAAGAAGCCATGACCATGGCTAGCCGGATTGCGATTATGAATCGTGGCCAGTTTATTCAAGTGGGCGAACCAGAAGAAATTTACGAATACCCCAACTCGCGTTTTAGCGCCGAATTTATTGGCTCGGTGAACGTGTTCGAGGGTGTATTACGCGATAACGATAACGACAGCGCCACCATTGATAGCCAAGAACTGGGCTTTCCCATTAGCCTCAACCACGGTGTATCTTCAGCGCCCGGCGTACCATTTATGGTCGCGGTACGCCCCGAAAAAATGAGTATTTTCAAAACTCTAAAAGGACGTACTAACAACGTTTGCCAAGGCACCGTAGAAGACATTGCCTACTTAGGCGACCAATCAATTTATTATGTGCGCTTGGCCAGCGGTAAGCGGGTAACGGCAGCCATGCCTAACAGCAGTCGCCATCGCAACAACATGCCCACTTGGGAAGACCAAGTTTACCTATGCTGGCAAGCCGATAGCTGCGTGGTGTTAAAAATATGACCACTCAATCATCAGCCAAGCTCAAAAAGTGGCTCACTCGCCTTACGCCCAGTGGCCGCTGTGCGATACTCGCCGTGCCCTACTTTTGGTTATTTCTATTCTTTTTGATGCCGTTTTTCATCGTCTTCAAAATTAGTTTTGCCGAAGCGGTTATTGCTATTCCACCTTACACTCAGCTGATGACAATGGCCGAGGAGCAGGTGCAAATACTGCTTAACCTAGGCAACTACGCTTACTTAATTGAAGACAGCCTGTACATTAGCTCTTACTTGCAGTCGGTACGAATTGCTTCCATCTCAACCTTGTTATGTTTAGTTATTGGCTTTCCCATGGCTTGGGCAATTGTTCACTCTAGCCCCGCCAATCGTAATATATTGTTAATGCTAATTATTTTACCCTCGTGGACCAGCTTTTTGATCCGTGTTTACGCATGGATTGGCATTCTTAAAAACAACGGCTTCTTAAACAATATCTTGATGTACACCGGGATTATCGACGAACCTTTGCGAATATTGCATACCGATACCGCGGTGTATATTGGCATTGTATACACCTATTTACCGTTCATGATTTTGCCTTTATATACCGCCTTAATGCGCGTCGATTACTCCTTAGTAGAAGCCGCTCGCGACTTAGGTGCGTCTACCACCACCGTGCTACTTAAAGTGCTGTTGCCATTAACCAAGGCCGGTATTATTGCCGGCTCGATGTTGGTATTTATTCCAGCCGTGGGCGAGTTTGTTATTCCTGAATTATTAGGCGGCCCAGACTCCATTTTGATTGGTAAAATTCTCTGGCAAGAGTTCTTTAATAACCGCGATTGGCCGGTGGCTGCCGCCGTTGCCTCAGTGATGTTACTGCTATTAATGGTGCCGATTATGTTCTTTTATCGCTATCAAAAACGTGAAATGGAGGCCGGCTAATGGACGCCATCCCCGTTTACAAAACCAAGTGGAAGTGGGCGATACTCGGCTTAGGCTTATCTTTTCTTTACTTGCCTATTTTAAGCCTGATCATCTACTCGTTTAATGCCAACCGTTTAGTCACGGTATGGAGTGGTTTTTCTACCAAATGGTACGGCGCCTTGTTTGACGACGCCCTACTAATGAACGGCATTACGCTTAGCTTGTTAATTGGTTTTATGTCGGCCACCGCCGCAGTGGTACTGGGCACGTTAGCCGCTTTTGTGATGACCCGTTATAACAAGTTTAGAGGCGAAACCAGCTTTGCCTTTATGATTACTGCGCCCTTAGTTATGCCAGAAGTCATCACCGGTTTAAGCCTGTTACTGCTGTTCATTTCTTTGGGCCAAGTGTTTGATTTATTTAGCCAACGCGGCATGTTAACCATTTGGATTGCCCACGTTACTTTTTGTACGGCCTATGTCTCGGTAGTGGTGAGTTCGCGCCTGCGTGAGCTAGACAAAAGCATTGAAGAAGCCGCCATGGATTTAGGGGCAACCCCCTTAAAAGTATTTTTTGTGATTACCTTACCCACCATTTTACCGGCGATTGTGGCGGGTTGGTTATTGGCCTTCACCTTGTCCTTAGACGACTTAGTCATCGCGAGCTTTGTCTCGGGCCCGAGCGCAACAACCTTGCCAATGGTGGTATTTTCTAGCGTAAGGTTAGGGGTAAGTCCCAAAATTAATGCCCTAGCCACACTGATAATTGGTGTAGTATCTGTCGCTACTTTTATTGCTTGGTGGATTATGGCCAAAGCAGAGAAACGTCGCTTGCAGGAATTAAGAACCGGCAATGCTAAATAGGCGTTAGAAATTGAGGAAACAAACTTAATGGATGTTGGAAAACGCCTGAAAAGTATTCGCTTAATGCGCGGCATTTCGCAACGAGAATTAGCAAAATTAAGCGGGGTCACTAACAGTATGATCTCGCAAATTGAGCAGAACCAAGTTAACCCTTCGGTAGGCTCTTTGAAAAAGATCCTTGATGCAATTCCTATTTCTATGGGCGAGTTTTTCACCTTAGAAATGGAAAGCGACGACAAGATTTTTTATAGCGAAGACGAGCTCACCGACTTAGGTGATGGCATGGTAAAAATGCTATTGGTAGGCAGCAAACATAATGGCCGCCAGTTGGCTATTTTACGCGAAATTTACCCACCCGGCGCAGATACCGGCACCGAGTTTATTCAACATGAAGGCGAAGAAGGCGGGATTGTGATTCGTGGGGAAATTGAGATTACCGTTGGCAGCAAATCTAAAGTATTAAAAGCCGGCGACTCCTACTACTTTGAAACCCGCAAACCGCACCGCTTCCGCAATAAAAGCAAAGATGAATGTGAGTTAATTAGCGCCGCGACTCCGCCAACCTTCTAGCCACAACATTCAGATAAATTATTGCTACAAAAAAGCCGCTATTAGCGGCTTTTTTGTTTGTCTTTATTTATAGCAATTTAGTGAGCCACTGTGGGTTCGCCCACCGATGGAATTTTACGTTTACCTTTTGCGATCAAAGAGAACACTACCGGCACAAAGAAGAACGACAACATCGTGGTTAATACCGTGCCGCCAGCAATGGCCACCGCAAACGGAGGCCAAAAACCGCCACCTTCTAATATCAGGGGTAAAAAGCCACCCACGGTAGTAATGGTGGTAGAGCTAATATGGCGAGTACAGCTTAGCACTCCAAAACAAATTGCTTCTGCTTCACCAGCACAGGCTTTGGGATCGGATTTCAGCTCGGCCACAATCACAATGGCCGCGTTAATCGCCAAACCCACCAAACCTAACAAACCAATAATCACGGTAAAACCAAAGGGGAAATTGCCTAAATAAACACTTAGCAAACCCAAACCCGCTGCTTGAATGGCGGTAATCATAATTAGAAAGCTCAAGCGGAAAGAGTTAAACGACACCACCACCACGGTGACCAGCAGTACTGCAATAATCCCCACACTGGCGAGTAAGTTGCCAACGGCTTCGTTACGCTCGGCTCCTTCGCCACCAAACTCAATCGAGTAACCTGCAGGCAAAGGAACGTTCTCTTCTTCTAAACGCTGACTAAATACCTCTAGCACTTGGTCAGGTAAAATATCGGTTCGCAAATAGCCTTCTACCACGTTTACTCGCCGACCATTACGCCGCGGTATTTCGCCGCGACTTGGCCTAATTTCTAGCTCTGCCAAAGAGGCCAAAGGAATATTGCCGGCAATTTCACTGGTTAAAGTAATATCGCCTAAGTTTTCTAGTTGCTGGCGCTGGTCATCGGCTAAACGAATACGCACCGGCAAAGACTCGCTGGCTTCTAATACGCTACCGTTAATTCGGCCTTGCAAGTTCGCCTGCAACTGCCCTGCAATTTGAGTAAGCGCGACACCGCTTAAACGAGAGGCCTCTTCATTTACCTTTAGCCACACCTTGGGCGTACCCGCTAACAAGGTGGCGCGGGTAT
Source organism: Agarivorans sp. Toyoura001 (assembly GCF_005405585.1). Classification (GTDB taxonomy): domain Bacteria; phylum Pseudomonadota; class Gammaproteobacteria; order Enterobacterales; family Celerinatantimonadaceae; genus Agarivorans. Next base: position 44,883 of record NZ_BJEQ01000003.1, read on the forward strand.
GAGTAACATACGGGATTTCTGAGAGTATGCGTCGGTATTCGTCACCAAGCTCTTTAAGCTGATCCAAATTTGGCCCATAAACGCGTAGCTCAATAGGCGCATTAAACGGAGGGCCCTGCTCAAGTTTTCTTACCAGAATTTGCGCCTGAGGATAGAGCAAATCAAACTCGGCCTGCAGGTTTGGAATCAATCGGTTGGCGGCGCGAAAATCGTCGGTGGTAATCATCGCTTGGGCGTAGTTTTTTGCCCCTTGCTGGCGCAGCATTAAGTTGTAATAAAATGAAGGAGCATTGTTACCAACAAACCAACTCACCGACTTAATGCCTTGTTTTGCGTAAAGATGCTCTGTGAGCTCTTCGGTTAAACGCTCGGTAGCGTAAATGCTCGACTGCGGCGCCATGTACACTTCAATTTGGAACATGTCACGGTCAGACGGCGGGAAGAACTGCTCGGTTAAACTGCCAGCACTGTAAAAGCCAAATAATGGCAAGGCCGTAACCAATAAAATAGCAATTTTAGGGTAGCGTAAACTAGCGTGCAAAACAGCCTGAAAACCACGACTGAGGGCAGGAAACTGGATGCCTTTCTCATACCAATGATCCGCGGTTTGTTGCGAAGGTAAAAAGTGACCAGAGAAGGTGGCCACTAGGGTATGCGAGATAAAGTAAGAACCAATCAGCGAGAAAATAACACTTAAGGCGATACCGCCAACAAACTCGCCAGCCGGCCCAGGCATTAAAACAATTGGCAAGAAGGCCAAAATAGTGGTTAAGGTTGAGCCTAACAGGGGTAACCAAAGGTGGCTTAGCGACTCTTTCACCGACTGCAAACCGCTCTTACCCTGCTGACGTTTTTGAGCAATGGTATCGGCCATAACAATGGCGTTATCAACCATAATCCCCAAAGCCACCACCAAGCCAGTTACCGACATTTGGTGGATCGGCAGACCATAAAACTTCATACACGCCAGCGTGAACATTACCGTTAAAGGTAAAGACAAGCCCACAATTAAGGCTGAGCGCCACCCCAAAGTAAGCAACAGCACTACCACAATAATGGCAAAACCAATCAGTACATTTACCACCAGTTCGCCAAGGCGTTTAGCGGTATAACCGTCTTGCTCAAAGATAATGTCGGCGCTTACATTGGTGGGTAAAATGCTTCTAAATTCATCAAGGGTTTGATTAACTCGAGCACTCCACTGATCCACTCGGTATTCGGCCAACATCCGCACACCCACCACAATCGCGTAATCACGCTCAACCACGGCAATTTGTTCTGGTGGAGATTTTAGCTGGCGGGTCACGGTGGCCAAATCACCTAAGCGGTAAACATAACCATTTTCGGCGCTGCTAACCGGGATGTTTTTAATCCGTTCTAAAGAGTTGAGTTCGCCCTCAAGCTCCAACTGCATGCGGGTGTTTTCGTTAGTGAGTTCACCGGCAGATACTTTGGCATCGGCCCCTGCAATAATTTGCGATACTTGATCAGTGGTAAGCCCCATGGCCCCCGCTTGATATGGCTCAATCTCAACCAGAATTTCTTCTTCACCCTGCCCCTGCAAATCTACAAAGTCAGTACCCGACACGTTACGTAAACGGTTTTGTAGCTCTTTGGCATAACGGCCCAAAATGGCTAAGTCGGTGTCGCCCGGCCCCGTCCAGCGCAGTGCTATTAAGCTGGTAAAGGCATAACCTCGGTCATCATCAACGACCGGTTCAGAGGAGCCATCAGGTAACAGTGGCGGCAATTCGCCCACCAAATCTCGCACCCTTGCCCAAACCGGTACTACATCAATTACGGCGTCTTTTAATTCAACTTGAAGTACCGAAAAGCCAGGGCGAGAAGACGACTGCACTCGCTTAATCTCGGGAAGTTTACGAATTTTGTTTTCGATAAGCTCGGTCACCAAGGCTTCTACGCGCTCGGCGGAAGCGCCAGGGTACTGAGTAACAATACTGGCAAAACGGCTAGTAATTTTAGGGTCTTCGCTGCGCGGCAGGGTGCTTACCGCGCCCATTCCCGCCACAATAATTAGCGTGATTAACAGGGCAATTAAGCGCCCATTGTTAAAAAGAGCGCCTATCATTGGCTTGCCTCTTCCAAGGCGCCGCTCGGATTAACGGTTTGCCCCGGCACGTAACGGTGCATGCCAGTCGCTACTATGGCTTCGCCCGCTTGCAAGGCACCACGCACAAAGGCTTGGTCTTCGGTAGCATAACGAACGCTTACATCACGCCGTTCTAGTTTAAAATGCCCGTCACTTTGCGCCACAATGGCGTACACATTCCACAAACCTCTAATGCCGTCGGTAATGGCGGTCACGGGAATCCAGTAACCTGGCTCTTCTACCGTTTCTACCACATTTAAGTAAGCCAGTTGGCCACTCACTAAATTATCGTTGTCAGGCAAGGCAAAGCGTAATTGAACAGTTCGAGTAACCGGATCAACTTGGCCACCAGCAGCCACCAAGTCTACGGCGTAGTGGCGCTTAGCCACAGTAACCGACTTAGGTTTCACCATATCAACTTGTTCTAACAAACGCACCGGCACCCCTACTTTTACCTCATTCGCGCCTTTTTGCAGTACCGTTAGTACCGGTTGAGACGCCCCCACTACTGCCCCCTCAGATACAGTACGGCGATCGATAATGCCGCTGTACGGCGCGACCAAGGTAGATTTTTCAATACGGGTGCGGTTAGCTTTAATAGAGGCATCAATACGGGCTTTATTGGCCCACAAGGATTTTTGCTGCGCGACCAGTTCATCAACATTTTGCGCCGAGGCATAGCCGTCATCATTCAGCGACTTTACCCGTTTCAAGTTCGCTTTAACCAAAGAGGCATCGGCGGCAAGCTGTTGTAGCTGTGCTTGAAGGTCAATGTACTCAATCTCGAGTAGCTCGGTATCAAGCTGCATTAGAATAGCGCCTTGCTCAACCCTTTCACCTTCATCTACATAAATATTAGAGATTTTACCCGCAAGTTCAAAGCCAATATCAGCACGTTGCTTAGCAATTACTTGCCCTACAAACTGCCGCTCTACGGCATAATTGTCGCTAAGAACCGGCACAAAAGCTTTCACTTGTGCAATATTAATAGGCTCGTTGGCAAGGCTTGTAGAATCGTCGGCATGGGCCAAATTAGAAGAAGCATTCACTAACACCGCTCCTACAAAAAGAGAGGCAAACAAAAAGGTGAATGAAAATAACGACCTATGCATATTAACGTCCGTGTGACTTAGTGGTAAAAGCTCTACTCAGTGTAGGAAGTGTGCTCATTAGTGTCTAGTGTTTGCGCATTCTATTCACAAAAAGATTCATATAAAAAACCGTTCAATGTAGCAAAATACAAAACACTTGCGCTTATAATCAGCCTACTACAAAATAAATTGTTAATTATTTTATAACAACGGATGTTTTTATGAGTACCTTGGCGGATCACCCAGACTATTCTCTATATTCAAATGCGAATACTTTTTTACGCCAAACCTTAGATCATCGCCCTGTGCTTAGCTCGGCTGATGTGGTGATTACCGGCCTCCCTTTTGATTTAGCCACCACTGGCCGTTCTGGTGCCCGCTTAGGGCCAGATGCGGTGCGCCGAGCATCAGTAAATTTAGCCTGGGAAGAGACACGTTGGCCTTGGGATTTTAAGTTGTTAGAGCGTATCAGTTTAGTGGACGCAGGCGATTTAGTATTTGATTGTGGCGAGCAAGCCCAGTTTACTCAGCGAGTAGAAGACTATGCCACCAGCTTACTTAAAGCGGGCAAAACCATGCTGAGCTTGGGCGGTGACCATTTTGTTACCCTGCCGTTGTTACGTGCCCATGCCAAACACTACGGTAAAATGGCGTTGCTGCACTTCGACGCTCACACCGACACCTACAGCGCAGGTAGCCGTTACGACCATGGCACCATGTTTTATCACGCGCCCAAAGAGGGATTAATCGATCCCGCTTGTTCCCTACAACTAGGCATTAGAACCGATTACGAGAAAGCCAATCATCCCTTTGAAGTGATTAATGCCGACCAAGCCAATAACTTAAGCATTGAGCAAATTGTTCAGCAAATTCGCCAACGCATCGGTGACAAACCCTTATACCTTAGTTTTGACATTGACTGCTTAGACCCCGCTTATGCACCGGGCACCGGCACACCAGTAGGTGGCGGATTAAGCACTAACCGAATCCTACAAATCCTGCGTGGCTTGCAAGGCGTAAACATTGTCGGAATGGACGTTGTAGAGGTGGCTCCTGCTTACGATAACAGCGAAGTAACGGCACTCGCGGCCGCAACCATTGCGGTTGAGCTACTGCACTTGTGGGCTGTTAAACATCGATAATTCGCTATTGAAAAATAGATTAAGGTATGAAAAGGGCTTTCGCGCAGTTGAAGAATGAACGCTTCAATAACCGGCGCAGCTTTGCTGCGTCCGGCGCCGAAGGCGCGTAGTTGATTGACTTGTTACATGCTTTACACGAAATCATTTAAATCCAGTTCTTCACGACTGCCAATAACGCTTAAATATGGCTTACTGAAATGCCGGCCTGCCGGAGTATATGACAGACCTAGATCATACAGTGGTTGTTCTGCATTCAGGTGTTCAGTGATGTTCTTGTGATACTTTTTTCTAGCACCATAGAAGTAGATGCCAGCCCCCATGAGGATAATTGGTAAAGATCAGACACCCAAGGTTCCTATGCTTTCTTGTATTTCGTAATTACCAGACAAGACACCAATAAATAGTATGCCGCTAACAAATGCAGCGAAGCCACATTTTACTTTAGCTGAATCATACGCTTCGAAACTTTTATCGTATTCTGGCTGCAATCTATCCAGCTTTCGAATTGCAGAAGCCACAATTTTTTTCTGATCTTCATTCAAATCCATGATGCTCTCATAGGCATGTAACGCCAAGCTAAGAGGCGGAAAAAGTTTTGGCTACACTGGCGAAGAATGAGCCAAGCCAAACTTTTGGAGTCCTTGCTTGAGCGCCTTGTTATATTTTTATTTAATCGACTCAATAAATTTTGAGCCAACATTTTCATATTTATAGTTTAAATTGCTACTTACACTGGTGATACCATTTTTAGCCATTAAACCTAAAACTAAGTTAATAGATGTTTCTACTAATTCTTTAGCAGAATCAAAGGTTACATTATGCTTAATGGTTTCATTTTGACTACAGAGAAGAACTTTATCATTGTGCGCCAGTTTAAAATCGCGATACTTTTTAACGCTAACTTCGCCCCATAATTTTGATGTTTTGTTTCGGAGATTTTGAAGCTTTTCATCTAGCGAATCTTCGTATTTTAATATCAAGTTACGTTGGGAGAGATATTCGTGTCGCTCGTTTTTACTTTCATAAGCATCTGTGTCAAATAGTCTAGCTAGTGAAATTAAGATCTCATCATGCATTGAACGTTTTAGAATCGAACCAAACTCTATTGATTTAGAAGATAGAATATCAATAGATTCTCGACAGTCGAATATTTCGCTGTATACCTGAATTGTTCGTCGCACTCTAATCGCTTCTGATAAATATCTGTTGAACTGATCCATGAAGCGAAACTCTCCTAAAAATATAACAGCTTATTAAGAGGAAAAATTCCTTGTTTAAACAAGGAATTTTTCCTCTTATCACGCATTTATTGAAATGCCAGATTATCACTTTTCCTTGGCATCATCAGCCACCTAAGACAAGAAATAACAAAAAGCTCAGCACGAAAGGATGCAAGTGTTTGTGGAAAGGAGGAATCTCAAAAAGGCTGTGTGAAAAAACAGTAAATATCAAGAAATAGACAAAGAATCGAGGGCGCTAACATTGCCCCTTTTTACCCAAATAGTGAGCTTATCCCCTTTGTGTCAGTCAATACTTGCTTAAGGTCGACGAGCCAATTTCAATAAGATAAAACGCAAGCATTGCTCGCCTTAACAAATTTGCACAAAAGCTTGGCGAAAACGGGCGAATACACCTCAGTTTAGGTGGGGGCAACTATACTTTAGGTACCCATGTATGGAGGGCTAGCGATGAGCGATTGTTACTTGCTGCCCAAGGGAACTGATTTGATTCGAGCGGTTAAGTACATTGGCGAGCATCATTGTCATGATGCTCGTTCTCTCAACGAAGTTGCATTTCGATTTGATTTAAACCCTCTCGACCAGCAGTTTATCTTGGACCACTTTATTGAAACGCCCGACACTCACGAATCGGGCAAATAGCCTTGTCACTAACTTAAGTCTATCCAGGTTGATTTAAGTTCGGTGTATTTTTCGAGTGCGTGCAGCGATTTGTCTCGGCCATTACCCGATTGTTTAAAGCCACCAAATGGCATGGTCATATCGCCACCATCCCAATTGTTTACAAATACTGTTCCTGCTCGTATAGCACGTGAAGTGCGCACTGCGGTGTTAATGTCGGCAGTCCACACCCCTGCAGCTAAGCCGTATTCGGTATCGTTGGCTAAGGCGATTCCCTGCTCTAGTTCATCAAACACTTGAATCACTAACACGGGGCCAAACACCTCCTGTTTTACAATGTCTAAATTGGCATCAACGTCGTCAAAAATAGTCGGTTGAATATAAAAACCACCGCTTTCTTTACGTGTTTGCTGACCACCACATAGCAACTTGGCTCCTTGTGCTTTAGCCGCCTCTATAAAGCCGAGTACCCGTTGCATTTGGCCTTCGTCAACCATTGCCCCCATGCTGGTATTAGGATCTAAAGGATTGCCTGGCTGCCACTGCTCCACTGAGGCCAACATTTTTTCTACTAAGGCTTGATGCACACTGCGATGCACAATTAAGCGCGATCCTGCGGTACATACTTCACCTTGGTTATAAAAAATTGCGGCTACTGCGGTGGCCGCCGCTTTGTCTAAATCGGCAACGTCGGCACACACTAGGTTGGGGCTTTTACCGCCACATTCCATAAATGCACGCTTAAGGTTTGATTGACCAGAAAACTCCACCAGCTTTTTACCTACCGCAGTGGAGCCAGTAAAGGTGATGCAATCTACGTCCATGTGCAGCGCTAGGGCTTGGCCTGCAGTGTGGCCGTAACCTGGCAATACATTGAATACGCCGTTTGGTATACCTGCTTGTTTGGCTAATTTGGCTAAATACAGTGCGCTTAAGGGGGACTTTTCTGAAGGTTTTAAAATGACCGAGTTACCGGTGGCGAGAGCGGGACCAATTTTCCATGAAGCCATCACCAGTGGGAAATTCCACGGTACAATAGCAGCCACCACCCCTAAGGCTTCACGCGTAACTAAGGCCAGGGCATCGCCAGTGACAGGAGCGACTTCGTCATAGACCTTGTCTATTGCCTCTCCATTCCAGGCGATACAACGTGCGGTGGCGGGCGCGTCGTAAGACAAGGCATCACCAATTGGCTTGCCCATGTCTAAGCTTTCTAATAAGGCGAGTTGCGCTTGGTGCTGCTCTATTAGCTGTGCAAACACCTGCAATACTTGTTTACGTTCTGCGGGGGCAAGGTTTGACCACACCCCACTTTGGTAGGCATTGCGAGCAGCTTGCACGGCTAATTCAACATCTGCAGCGTCACATTCCGCCAGCTCTGCTAAAATTTCACCAGTGGCCGGATTAATACTGGTAAAGGTTTTACCTGACACAGCATCAACAAATTCACCGTTAATAAATGCTTGTTTTGGGAAGTCTAAATCTAGTGCCTGTTGTTGCCAATATTGTAAGTTATGCTGAACCATGATCCCTCCGGTTTATGCCGCCACTCGTTACGTTATATTTAACAAAGCTACACAAATTTAGATAATTATTCCATACTTGATACAGTTTATTTAACAGTTGGTTTTTATACACATTGCTTTTTCTGGGTTTTTACTATGCAAATAGCGCTTCTTAATTGCGACCGAGTTGACAGCCAATTAGTTGAAGAATTTGGCGAATATCCCGACATGTTTAAGCAGCATCTATTGGCTCAAGACAGCAAGCTACAATTCGACGTGTTTGACGTGCTCAACAACGAATTACCGAAATTGAATCAGTTTGATGGATTTTTAATTACCGGCAGCCGCCATAACGCCTACGACCAACAACCATGGATTTTGCAATTAGTAAGCTGGGTTCAACAGTGTGAACAATTACAACGCCCCTTGGCGGGCATTTGTTTTGGGCATCAAATTATCGCCCGTGCTTTAGGTGGTAAAGTAGAGAAGTCTGCCAAAGGATGGGGCTTAGGTGTCGCGGCCAACAACTTGTTACAAAAACCGTCTTGGGTCAGCCCCTCGCTTGAGGATGAGGACACAGCCAAAGCCGAACCGTTTCGTATTTTAGTTAGCCACCAAGATCAAGTGACTCAATTGCCTCCGCAAGCAGAGTTACTGGCCAGCAGTGATTTTTGCCCTAACTTTATGTACCAAATAGACCAGCATATCTTGGCTATTCAGGGTCATCCCGAATTTGCGCCAGACTACGCCGCAGCACTAATAGATAAACGACAAATGATCTTATCCCCTACCCAGTTCGTTCTAGCTAAAACAAGTTTGAAACGTCCGCTCAATGCAGACTCGGTGTTCGATTGGATAGTGCAAATGTATAAGTTGCAATAAGCACCTAGCTTTGGAATAAAAACCAAAGCGACTGTAAATTAAGGTAAAAGCAATAATCTGCACTCGACATCACTGGCTAAGCAACGTTAAATAACACCATCTGTAGGGAAATAGACAAAGGAACAGCAATGCGCTTGGCTGCATGGGTTTGGATACCAGCACTACTTGCCACCTTAACCGGTTGCAGCATGACCGATACCCCGAAGCACCAGCCCTCTGGTGAGTTGGCGGCAAGCAGTTGGACCAGCCAATTTCAGCAAGGCGAGTTTACCGAGCAACGCTTTGAGCAAGCACTCCCGCTTTCATTGCAACCGCTACTTAAAGAAGCATTACGCAGTAACCCGCAACTGCAACAACAAGGGTTTGCTCTAGACCAACAGCTTTATCAAATTCGAATTCAAAATGCTCAGCAGTGGCCCAGCATTGACGCCTTTGTAAGTGGCCAACGTAGCGGCACTAATAACGATAGCGCCAGTCAGTTTAGAGTAGGCTTAGATTTTAGTTGGGAAATCGACTGGCTTGGCAAGCTAGATGCTCGCCAACAAGCTGCAGTATTAGATGCCAAAGTTAGCTTTGAACAGTGGCAACAAGCTCAAATTCGCTTAGCCGCCAACACAGCTCAACAATGGTATAACGTGATAGAAGCTCAGCTACAAAAGCAACTAATTGCCGAGCGTTACGATAACTTAAAAGCCAACTTACAAATTATTGAAGAGAGCTACCAAGGCGGCCTTAACAGCGCGTTAGATGTATACCTTGCCAGGGCAGATTTAAGCGCTGCTCGCGCCCAGTTAAATTCGCGAACCACCCAACTTACCCAAGCCCAACGAGAGTTGGAGTTGTTGTTAGGTCGCTACCCCAGTGGCCTTATTCAAGTAGACGGCGTATTAGATGTACCACTGGCGGCAATGCCAGCGGGTGTTCCCTCAGAGTTGCTTAATCGACGGCACGACATTAAAGCGGCGCAATACCAACTGGCGGCTGCCGATTTACGAGTGTATGCCGCGTATCGAGATCGCTTCCCTAGCCTAACGCTTACCGCCAGTGGTGGTGGCCAAAGTGACCAACTCGGGCAACTGTTGGATGCAGAATCTTTGGTGTGGTCTTTGTTTGCTGGGGTGACAGCCCCCATTTTTGACGCAGCCCGCCGCGAGAATCAACAACTGCAGCAATACGCGAAAGCTCAATCTCTCAATGCCGCTTATGTAGAACAAGTATTAAATAGCTTTGCTGAAGTAGAGCAAAGCTTAAACCTTGAACCCAGCCTGTATCAAAATGCCCAACTACTCGCCACTGCTGCAGAAGATTCTAAACAAGCCGAGTCATTGGCCTTTGAAAACTATCTGGCGGGTTTAAATGAGTATGTCACAGTGTTGGAATCGCAACGCCGCGCCTTTGATGCGCGTAGCAGTGCCATTAACGCCTTAAACTTGCAGTTACAAAACCGTATTGAGCTTTACCTGGCACTAGGTGGAGGCTTAAACCAAGCCCAAACTACGCGAGAGGCCTTTGCCTCAGAGCCATTATTTTAACAGGGAGTTACGCCTAATATGGCCAAACTGATACGTCTTAGCTTGCCTCTATTGGTGATCATCACTGGTTTACTGATAAGCCAATACATTAAGGCAAACAAACCTCAGGCTCAGCGCAAACCTCAAGCCCAGCTAGCTGAGCTGGCGGTAGAAGTGATGCCATTAGCCACCCAACGCTATCAAGCAAAAGTTAACTCTTACGGCAGCGTACAAGCACATACCGAAGCCAGTTTAATTGCCCAGGTTGCCGGCAGCATTACCTACGTATCAGACAGTTTTCGTGAAGGGGCTTTTTTTGAAAAAGGCGAGGTACTGGTAAAAATAGATGCCCGTGACTACCAAAATGCCATCACCATTGCCGAAGCAGAGTTGCAGTCAACTCAGCTATTGCTGGCCGAAGAACAAGCCAAAGTGGAACAAGCCTTACGCGACTGGAAACGCCTAGGCAAAGGTAAACCCGCCAACGATTTGGTACTACGCAAACCGCAGTTGGCAGCCCAAGAAGCGGGATTAGCCTCGGCCAAGGCCAAGCTCACCAAGGCCAAATTAGATTTAGAGCGCACCGTTATTCGCGCCCCCTATGCTGGGCGAGTTTTAGAAAAAAGTGCGGAATTGGGTGAATACGTGAGCAGCGGTAAATCGCTCGCCAGCAGCTACGCCATCGACTATTTAGAAGTACGCTTGCCACTGAGCTTGAATGAGCAAAGTGTGTTGAATATTCCTGAAAACTTCCGTCGTTCAAACGCTGATGTGGTTAAACCGCAAGTGAGTTTACGCTCTAACTTTGGCGCGCATGAGTATCAGTGGAACGCTCAAGTTGAGCGCAGTGAAGCCGCCCTAGACAGTGCCAGTCGTCAGTTGTACCTAGTGGCACAAATTAACGATCCTTACGGCCCTGCCAACGAGAACAAGCCTTCTCTTAAAATCGGCCAATTTGTACGAGCCACCATTCAAGGTAAAACCCTAGAGCAGGTATTTGTAATACCGCGCAGCGCTCTGTATTCAGGCCAACAGGTAATTATTTTGGAAGACGGTTTATTGCAACGCAAAACCGTAAGCATTATTTGGCAAGACCAAGATAGCTACATTGTAGAAAGCGGTATAAGTGCCGGACAAACCTTAGTTACTACGCCACTCGGGCGTGTGATAAGCGGCACTCCTGCCAAGCCGATAGGAGCCTAACCATGCACCTCTTAGCTACTTTACCTAGGATGTTATTATGCATGGATTAATCGCCTGGTTTACGCGTAACCATGTTGCCGCCAACTTGCTAATGGTGTTAATTGTTGGTTTAGGACTTTACTCGGCAAAGTTTCGTTTGCCCTTAGAGGTATTCCCAGAGTTTGAACTGGACATGGTAAACGTAAGCATATCGCTGCCCGGTTCAAGCCCAGAAGAAAGCGAAGAAAGCCTCGCCATTCGCATTGAAGAAGCGATTAGCGACATTGAAGGCATCGAGCAAATATCGTCTGTTTCACAAGAAGATGCTGCGCGGGTCAGTGCTGAAATCAACTCTCACTACGATACTCGCGATGTAATGAGCGACATTAAATCGCGCATTGATGCGGTAAATACCTTCCCCAGTGACGCCGAACGCCCGGTAGTGAGCTTAAGCCAACGCAAACGTGAAACGATTACCGTGGCAGTATCGGGCGACATTGCGCATAAAGAGCTGCGCTTAGTCGCCGAATCCATTCGTGACGAGTTGTTACAACTCCCTGAGCTAACCCAAGTAGAGTTAGATTCGGTAGCGCCCTACGAAATCTCCATTGAGGTGTCAGAGCAAAAACTCCGTGAATATGGTTTAGAGCTGAGCAAAGTGGCGCAAATTATTAGCCAAGCCTCTTTAGATTTGTCGGCCGGTTCAGTGAAAACCCAAGGCGGCGAAATTTTACTGCGTACCAAAGGCCAAGCTTATGTGGGCGATGAATTTGCCGACCTACTGATCATTAGCCGCGCCGATGGTACTCGCATTAAGCTATCTGATATAGCAACAGTGGTAGACGGCTTTGAAGAAACGCCGATTATTAACCGTTTTAATAAACAACCCACGGTAATGATAGAGGTTTATCGCGTAGGTGACCAAAGTGCGATTGCCATCTCCGATGCGGTAAAACAATACATCACCAATAAACAGCCTTATTTGCCACAAGGGCTGGCACTAAACTATTGGCGAGATAGCGCCAAAGTGGTGAAAGCGCGTTTAAACACCCTTAAAAATAGTGCCATTCAGGGCTGTATTTTAGTCGCGCTACTTTTGGCTATATTTCTTCGCCCCGCCATTGCGGTGTGGGTATGTATTGGTATTCCCATTAGCTTTATGGGCGGCTTGCTAATGATGCCAACCATGGATGTAACGATAAATATTATCTCCCTATTTGCCTTTATTATGGTGCTGGGGATCTTGGTGGATGACGCCATTGTGACGGGCGAGAATATTTACACCCACTTGAAAGCCGGAGAAGACCCCTTACATGCCGCGATTAAGGGCACCCAAGAAGTCGCGATACCGGTAACCTTTGGCGTACTTACCACTGTAGCGGCCTTTCTCCCGCTAATGATGATAGATGGAGTGAGGGGCAAAATTTTTGCACAAATTCCACTAATTGTTATTCCCGTACTGATGTTCTCTTTAGTTGAGTCGAAACTGATTTTGCCGGCGCACTTAAAACACATAAAACCGGTGAACAAACAAACCCAAAGCCGCTTTAGTTACTGGCAAAATAAACTTGCCGACGGATTTGAAGCGGCCATTCTTAGGTTCTATCAACCACTGTTAAAACGCGCGTTATCTCGCCGAGTATTGTCTGCCGCTATTGCGATCAGCGTATTTGTGGTGGTGCTATCGCTAGCCACTGCCGGTTGGGTGCGCTTTATTTTCTTCCCAAGAGTACCCAGCGAAACCGCCCGCGCCACTTTGGTGATGCCGGCGGGTACAGCATTTAATACCACCGACAGTTACATTAATCGCATGTTAGATGCCGCCATAGACTTGCAAGACAAGTACCGCGACCCCGACAGCGGCGACAGTATCATCCTCAACATTTTAGCCACCAGTGGATCTAGCGGTGGCTCGGACAGCGGCCAAAGTAACAAAGGCCGAGTCGTGTTTGAAATAGAGCCTCCGGAGTCGCGCAGCAATACCATAAGTAGTGGTGATTTGGTGCGAGAATGGCGCCAGCTTATTGGATCTTTACCTGGCGCGGAAAGCCTCACTTTTCGTGCTGAAATTGGTCGCGGTGGTTCACCTTTAGATGTGCAGTTTAGTAGCAACGATTTTGCTGCAATGGCGCAGGTGGCCGATCTCACCAAGCAAAAGCTGCAAGAGTACCCAGCGGTGTTTGATGTAGAAGACAGCTTAGCCGATGGAAAATTGGAGCTGCAGTTAAACATTAAACCCCAAGCGCAAGCACTTGGCTTAACCCTAAACGACCTTGCTCAACAAGTACGTAGTGCATTTTTTGGTTACCAAGTACAACGTATTCAACGCGGTCGCGAAGACGTGAAAGTATATGTACGCTACCCCGCCAATGAACGGCGCTCTCAATACAACTTAAACAATATGCTAATTCGCACTCCCGATGGTGCAGAACTGCCGTTTAGCGAAGTAGCTAGCGTGATTCCCTCGCAAAGCCCGGCAACCATTACTCGCATCGATCGTATGCGAACCCAAAACATTCGCGCCGATGTAAACAAAGAGCAGGCTAATATTGAGGTGATTAAGGCCGAACTGCAGCAATGGTTAAGCCAGACCTTAGTGGCTTACCCACAGATTAACTTCAGCTTAGAAGGCGAAGCCAAAGAGCAACGAGAATCCTTTACCAGTTTGGCCTTGGGTTTATTGTTTGTACTGTTTGTTATTTACGGCCTGCTAGCGATTCCTTTTGGTTCTTATTGGCAACCCATAGTGGTGATGTCGATTATTCCTTACGGAGCGGTTGGTGCGGTACTTGGTCATATGATTATGGGTATGCCACTAACCATTATGAGTATGATGGGCATGCTGGCGCTAACCGGAGTAGTTGTGAACGACAGCTTGGTATTAGTGGACTATATAAACCGCCAACGCAAGGCAGGCGTAGACCTAATGACTGCGGTAACCAAAGCAGGCGTGGCCCGTTTTAGAGCGGTAATTCTTACCTCGCTCACTACCTTTGCCGGTTTAATGCCGTTAATTTTTGAAAAAAGTACCCAAGCGCAGTTTTTAATCCCCATGGCGGTATCACTTGGCTTTGGGATTATTTTCGCTACCAGCATCACCCTGCTGATAGTGCCAGTTAACTACTTACTGCTGGAAGATGCCAAGGCGGGCTTACGTCGCTTTAAGCTGTGGTGGCTAAAAGGCTTTGAAAAAACCGCCAACTAACAAAAAGGGGTTAGCTAAGCTAACCCCTTTTTTAACAAACTGTTTGAATCTAGGCAGTCGTGGTAGCAACCATTGCTTCGCCCTGTTCTACCGCTTCTTCAATAAAGCTAGCTACGGTAGATTTATCCAACTCAACCACTTCACATAGCGGCTCAGGTAAGTTTTTACCTACCATTTCGGCACTGAGACCGGCGTTTAAGGCATGATGCGCGAATATCGCCAAGCGGATTAACACCGCAGGTTTAGACACTTCATCAAAGTCCATTGGATTTAACTGCTGTTCAATGGCATCGGTAATCACCGGTGAGAAATTCCAGCGACGCGCTAATTCGCCACCAATTTGCGCATAATCTAAACCCAAGGTTTTACGCTGTGCCGACACCCGCGTTTCGCCTGTTTCTAGGCACAACTCAATTAACCCTGCTTCTTCAGGCGTTGCACTGGCAATCAGCAGCTCACCAAAGTTATGTAACATGCCACAGGTAAAGGCTGTTTCAGGTTCAACATGGGTACTTTTAGCTAATGCTTGCGCTAACAACGCCACGTACATGGCTTGTCCCCAAAACTGTTGTTGGTCGAAGTTTTTGCTCGGCATCATGCCATTTAAGCCCGCAGCCACTACCAGTGAGCGAACCCGTTTTAAACCTAAGCGGATAGCGGCCGCTTCAATAGAGTCAATTTGCTTAACCCCACGAAACGCGGCTGAGTTAGCCATTTTTAATACGTTCGCACCCAAGGATTGATCGGTCGCCAGCTTTTTACCCAAATGGTGAAGATCGACATTTTCATCATTAATGCTTGTCAGTAATTCCTGCATAATTTGCGGCATTACTGGCAGTTTTTTTACCTGCTGGAAAAAGGCTTCCAGTTCCATGGACAACTCTCCTAAAAAAATAGTGTGAAGCACTGCATGCTTTCACTCTTTACCTGGTCAAAAATTGAGCGTTAATTCACATAGACTAAACAAGTGAGCTTGTTTATCGCCAAATTGACCCACACTGAATCTTATATGCAGAACAGTTTGACCTTATAGGCGTAGAAAATACAGTGACGATCGCACAAAATGACAGGAAATCTTGGCCCAGCTGTAAACCTATTACTCAAGGTTTATCAGAACAGGTCTTAAAAGAATTAATATTAGGAAACAAAACCTTAGATTATGGGTCTTGGTTACATTGCTTGGGTGCAGAGCGCCTAGTTGATGAGCAAGAATACCCTACTACCAACCAAGCACATATTGTGAGCAATGCCCTAGCGTAAAAACTTCTCTGGTACTTTTTCTAGCAATACCATTTTTCGTAATTGATTCAGCATGATTTGAAACCAAGTGAACTGGTGGTGATGCTCTTCTGCCGAAAACCCTATGGTACCCGCCATAAAATTGCGAGTAAGCCCGTACAAATACAAACAAACACTGGTTAAGGCTTCATCATCCCACTTCGAGCCATGACTGATAAATGAGCGCTTAGTTTGCTCTATCACTATCACTCGGTGCCAGCTCTCAAGCGCCTTAAAGTCTTTATCATGAGTAAACAATTCATGAAAACTCACTAACATCACTTCTGTTTCATCCAGAGCGTTTATCTTGCTTTGGGCGCTATCTGGATATTCTACGATATTGCCTAGAGTTTGCTGGAAGTTTACATCTTCCACCACAATTTGAACCTTTTTAAACCAGCGCAAAGCCAACGAAAAGAAGATGGCCTCTTTATTCTTAAAAAAGCGGTACAACGAAGCAATATCGATTTCTGCATGTTGGGCGATCAAGTTGGTATTTACTGCAGCCATCCCTTGCTCTTGAATCAAAGACAAGGTGCTGTCTAAGATGTGTTCCACTAGTCGTCTGGTACGCTCTTGGCTAGGTTGCTTACGCATGGCCAAATGCTCAGGTACGACATAGTTATCCATAAATACCTCTCGTAATAAATTTATTCCATTTTTACCTGCTACCTCAACATATACTGAGGTAGTCATTAAATGATACAGCAGCTTATACTCTACCTCGCGATAGTACACAACTGAATTGGCCATAACATATGTATAAGATTTGTCATCGAGAAAAAGTTATTGCTCGACAATGTTGATGGATATGCAACAATAACCGAATATTTGACTAACAAGTCAAATCTTACGTTTAGTTATTCACGGAGAAGAATTTGAACCGCTCTGCCGAAGATTTAGTCAGCTGGTTTCGCCAGTCGGCTCCTTACATAAACGCTCATCGCGGTAAAACCTTTGTAGTGATGTTAAGCGGGGAAGCTAGCACTAGCGCCAACTTTAATAACATTATTCAAGATATTGCCTTGCTCAAAACTCTTGGTGTGAAAATTGTCTTGGTGTGTGGCGCCCGCCCGCAAATAGACAGTTTAATCGAGGAGCACCACCACAGCTGCATGTTTGCTGGCGAGCAGCGGATCACCGATGAGCGCAGCTTAAACATCATTAAGCAAGCGGTCGGTCAAATCCAAATGGATATTGAAGCTCAGCTATCGATGGGCTTGGTTAACTCTCCTTTACATCAAGCCCATATCAACGTAGTTCGTGGCAATTTTGTAGTCGCGCAACCAATTGGTATTGAAGATGGCATTGATTTTCTTCATACCGGAAAAGTACGCCGCATTAACCACCAAAGTATTAAACGCCAACTGGACCATGGCGAAATAGTCATGGTGTCTCCATTAGGAGTATCGGTAACCGGCGAGCTATTTAACATTTGCTCGGAAGATATCACCACCGAAATAGCGGTGTCTTTGAAAGCAGATAAAGTAATTTACTTCAGTCCCGAGCAAGGTATTCACAATGACAAAGGCCTGTTGATTAGCGAACTATTACCTGATGCGGCCAACGAGCTAATGCGCTCAGAGCCTTTTTTACGTGATACCGACAAAGACACTCTGCGTTATTTGCGGGCGGCCATTCAATGCAGTGACCGAGGTATCGACCGCTGTCATTTGGTCAGTTACCAGCAAGACGGCGCGTTGCTAAAAGAGCTCTATACCCGTGACGGCAGTGGCACTCAGCTGGTGCAATATAGTTATGAGCGAGTTAGAGAAGCGAGATTGGATGACATTAATGGCATCATTGAGCTGATTCGCCCGTTGGAAGAAGAAGGCATACTGGTAAGGCGCTCCCGCGAGTTACTAGAAATGGAAATTGAGCGATTTACCATTGTTGAGCGCGACGGCATGATCATTGGGTGTGCTGCATTGTACGCTTTCAATAATGAAAACGTTGGTGAGTTAGCGTGTTTAGTTAGTCATCCGCAATACCGCCAAGCGAGCCGGGGTGATCGACTACTTCAAGCCATTGTTAATCGAGCCCGTCAACAGGGTTTAGCAAAATTGTTTGTGCTCACAACTAAAAGTATTCATTGGTTCAGGGAGCGTGGTTTTAGCCCCGCTGATTTCGAAGACTTACCCACCGAGAAACAGGCTATTTATAACCTGCAGCGACGCTCTAAAATTTTAATTATGGATGTTGAGCGCTAACTCGCTGTCGGCCACTCACACTAAAAAGCCACTCCACTGTGAGTGTTTTTTTTATGCTGAGTATATCTGTACAAAATAAAAAGCCAGCGCCATAAAGGCGCTGGCAAAAGACAAACATACACAAGAAAATAAGGAACACGCTAAGTTAGGCGCTTAGCGTGTGTTATATCTGTCTTAGAAGTCGTAACGTGCTGCGAAGTGGAACTCGTTCTCAGCATTGTCGATGTTGTTGATTTGGTAAGCAGCAACGATACGCAATTGCTTAGTTAGGTCGTAACGGCCTTCAATTGTGTAGTAATCAACGTTGTCGTACTTAGCTCCGCCTTGTGGCTCAACTTCAGCTTTGTTCCACATCGCTTGCGCACGGAAGGTTTTAGTGAACTTGTAACCCGCTACTAGCTCGTAACCAGTGTGCTCGTTTTTAGCATCTGAACCGTGAAGTTTAAATGCTTTGTTGTTTTCGCCCATCGAGTAGTTAGCTGCTGCGTAAACGCCATTTGCGTCGTAGTTAACACCCAATAACGCTAGCTTGCTGTCTTTTGCTTCGCCATTGTTAGCAATGTTGTAACCCGCACCTAGACCAAGACCAAAATCAAAAGTGTAAGCTAAAGCAATACCGTAAGCAGAGTTGTCTGCGTCAACCGTTTGGTTGCCATCAGCATCTTCCATTTTTTGGTTGTCGTTAAACTTGTAAGAAGCGTGGATATCGAAACCGCTGAATTCACCCGCGTATTTAAGAACGCTGTCTGAACGGCCAATACCTTCTTCACGGCTAGAGCTGATGCCGATAGCAGAGTTACCGTATGGGTTAACGTAGCTTGAATCAGTCCAGTCAGCGACTAACTCTAGAGCACCGTAGTTACGACCAAAGGTAACTTCACCGAAGTCGCCACCAAAACCAGCGTAAGCTAAACGCGCTTTAGTTGCTGAAGTGTTGTCACCTTCGCCGTTGTTTTCCATTTGTAGCTCGTAACGGCCTAAAGCATAGTTTGACGCGCCAATCATAGATTTAACTTTAGCGCCAAAACGTACGTATTGATCTGCACCAAAGTTATCAGACTTACCAGCGTCGTCACCAGCAGTGTAACCCGCGTAAATACGACCATATAGGTCTACAGCGTGTTTCTCGTCTTCGTATACTTTAGCAGCGTTAGCTGAACCAGAAGCAGCGGCAACTGCGATAGCAATAAGAGTAAGCTTTTTCATTTTAATCCCTAAAAAATGTGAACTGTATCAAGTAAAAGTTGAACAAATCTTAGGACTGGTAAATGACAGAGAGGTGACTGAAATATTAAAGATTAATGACAGCGGAACTTTAAGGAAAGCTCTGCAAGCGACTAATTATTAAGCATTTTATTTAGTTAATGCTCAAGTTAATTAAACGCATGCAGATTAAAATACGGTTGATTCAAACACCTAGAAACGGTAATTCAAGCCCATATTAAGACCCAATTGCGACCAATAACCGCCAACGAAGGTCACTTGGCATCCTGGGCCACATTCTATTTTGGTGCCATCGTTTACAAAGGTGCCGTACAAGCGCCCCTCTAGTTTTAAATCGAGGTTCTCGGTTAGGTGATAAAAATAACCACCACCAATGCTAATAGAAAAACGCTGGGTGTCGCTGCCAGGGCTTGCCGCAAAATGGGTAAGACCGGCACCACCACTAGCAAAGGTTTCAAAATTCTCATACTGCCAACGGCGAGAGGCAGTTAGGTGAGCATACAATACGTCAACGTCGGTGTTAGCGTTGTCGTTCATCTCGGTGTTTTGCCAAGAGACTAAAGCCCCAACGTAATTGTCGTAGGTTTCGCGCTTGCGGTTTTCACCACTAGTGGTGGCAAAATCAAAAGCCGCCATATAAGAAGGCGCAGAACGCACCGAGTAGGTTTCTTCTGTATCAAGATCGGTCATTTCACCACCAAAGGTGTAACCCGCTCCAATACTAAGATCGGCCAGAGCCGGTAGCGAAATACTCCACGCAAGTAAAAAACATCCTTTCTTTAGCATCGGTAACCTCCTGTTAGACACATCAACAGTGTCTAACATTCAGTCACTTAAGCCAAGATCAAATCTGCTTAAACTGGTTACTTATCGCATTATAGTGATAACCAATAGTTTCTAAACGGCGCGCTAAAGATCGCTCTTCAAGGCCAAACGTTAAGGCGAGATCTTCCAAGCTATCGCACTCTAGGCGTAACTTTTCGTTCACAATGCCCAATAATATGTTGGCTTCTAGGTTTAACATGTAGCTAGCATCCATCATTCTCTCCCGAGTATTAAATGGTATTGAGTTAATTTGAGCTTAGCTAAAAAAGCAGCAAGGGTGACAAATTTTGAACCTAGCATTTGCCTAATCTGCTGTACGTTTTTATTTACCCAGCCTTAAAACGCAAAAAGCCTGACCAAGGCCAGGCTTTAACCGCATCTTACTTAGCAATTAGATATCAAATTGCTCACGCATTAATGCTTCATATTCTGTACAGCCGCCCACGTGTGTTTCATCAACAAAAATCTGCGGTACTGTTTCTACAGGTTTGCCTACGGTTTTTTCCAAATCAGCTTTAGAAATACCTTCAGCATGAATATCAACATAACGGAAGCTGTAGTCTTCATGTGCTTCGCTAAGTTGTTCAGCAATCTGTTTTGCACGAACACAATAAGGGCAACCCGGACGACCAAAAATTACTGCAAACATTGTTAAACTCCAGAATAACGTGAATTGGGCTTACTATAACGGCTAAGCATTAAATTAAAAAATTGAATATTTCGTTGTTAGCGATAGGCAACAACTATCAAACTCTATAGACCTGCGTACTGATTAGTTTCTTTCATTGCTCTATCCATCAGACATTGCTAACAAACACTGCTTAAACTGCTCAACAAAGTTGTTGCGCATTTCTGCACTAATCATCGGTTCTACGCAGTTAATGGTAACCGTTAACGCACCGGCCAAACTTTGCGAACCCAACCAGAATATAGCGCCAATAAGATGCTGAGCAGCGGTAAAGTAATATTGCTGCGGAACCAATGCAGTAGCGCTTGCCTGGGCGAATAAAGGGGCGATGTTACCAAGGTTAGACAAGTGTAAGCAATTAAAGCGCCCCGCCACTTGCTTCATATCGTCATCCGCTCGGCGCGGCGCTTGAGCTTGCCACCATTCATCGCTACAAGAGACTAAATGCAGCCCGGTATTTACTTGCTGCTGATATAGGGCATTAACTTGCTGGGCGCGTTGCCAAAAGGCTTGCTCTGCGGAACAATCTACCGCAAAAGAGAACATCGATACGTAACACGCTAGCTCATGCTCATCTACCGGAGGCGCGACTATTGGCCGCACGTTAGCATTTCCGCCTGCGCTAACCAAAGTCGTGTTTGATTTAGCTAAGGCCAAGGCGGTTTCAACGGCCGCGGTGTACAGCAAAATAGTCAAGCTCACATGATTCTCTCGCGCCAACGCTAGAAGCTGAGTAGTTTGTTGCTGGCTAAAGGCCAGCAGCGCCAGTTTATTTTGCTGCAAGCGTTGTGGGCTGGTTTGGCTAAGCCAAGCGCTTGTTTGCTCAGGTGTAATCGGTGCACAAAAAGGACTTTCACCTGTCGATAAATCAATATCAGGAATGGCATGGTGTATACACTGGCGAATAGCAAAGGGGACAAATTGCGGCGCCTGTTGCTCGGCCACTTGCTGATGCCGCTCTAACCACTCGGCTAATAAAGCCGTGGCCGATAAACCATCACAAATACTGTGGTGCATACTTACAATAAGCGCTGACTGCTCTGCACCTATCAGCACCCTCACCCGCCAAAGCAAACCAGACGCACTTAAGGGAGTATTGGTTTGCTGCTGCATATGTTCAGTGAGAAATTGCGGAAACACTGCGTCGTCGCCGTTAAACTCAATCACCTCAACACTCGGCGGTTTTGAGCTCGGCAACCATTGCCATTGTTCATCAACTTGAGAAAGGCATACCGATAGCAATGGGTGGCGCTGCTGCAATAATTGATGAATATGCGCAATGTGAGTCGGGTTGATTTGCCCTCTCACACTTACTGCATTCACCACTAACATAGCGCCGGTGCTAGTGAGTTCGGCAAATAAAGCTTCAGTTACACCTAAAGGGCGAATCATCATCAATGCTCCTTTGTTGATTTACTTAACTACAGCTGCAGCTAAGTGACTAACAAGGCTCATCATTGCATAGATGGGACTTTCACTTTTAGTATCTGGATCACCATGTTTAGCATTAAACCCACACCCATGATGCTAAATATGATCGCCATCGCATCAGGACTTGGCACCAACAAGGTCGTTAAACCGCCCACCGCGATAGCGGTTAAGGTCATTTGAGTGGTACCACTTAACGCAGACACTGCGCCCGCTTGGCTTGGAAACAAACCAAACAAGCCAGCTTGTGAGATAGGATAAATAACCCCGACACTCACGCTTATCATCGCCATACCCACTACCACCCACGCTAAAGAGTGCGCTTGAGTAGCCAAAATAAAGGCCGCGACAAACGGCAAGCAAGACGCAAATCCCAGTATGTGCTGCTCTGGCCAACGGCCGGTGAATCGTCGAGTAAAGGCGCTACCAAGCGCGAGCCCGCCAGCAGGAATAATCATCATTAAACCAAAGTCGTCGGCGCTTAAGCCAAAATCATGCTGCAAGATAAACGGAGCGCTACTAATCATGTACATCAAACCAATGCTAGCGATCCACCCGTAGCTGGAGTAACGAACAAAATTGCTATCGCAGGCTAGCATTAGGTAATCGTTAACCACCCGCTTAACCTGTAACGGCGGGCCGCGCTCGGCTTGGGTTTCGGGCAGCAACTTAGCGGCAATAATCATTAAACTCGCGCCAGCCATGCCGATAATAATGAACAGATAGTGCCAGCCCCAGTAAGCCGTAACAATACCGCCAATCACGGGCCCTAAAACCGGAATCACCGACGCAGCCATACCTAACCAAGCAAAACCATTTTTAAGATGTTTTCCGCGGTAGCTATCGCTAATCAAGCAGCGCGCCAAAATTTGGTTACTGCCAGCCCCCAAACCTTGAATCATGACTCCCGCCAACAACAAGTTAAGGTTATTTAAGCCTAAAAAAGTAAGCAGGTTACCTAGCAAGAAAATACTTTGCCCCAGCCAGAATATACGACGACGCCCATAACTGTCGGCTAGCGGGCCATAAAACAGCTGAGAGATGCCTAAACCTAAAATGAAACACACAATAAGCCGCTGTACTAAATGCTCGTCTACCGCAAAGTGCTGCGCCATTTCTGGTAGCGCAGGGGTAAGTAAGCCGTTGGTTAATTGAGAACAGGCAATAAAGGCAATAGAGAACAACAGGGGAATACGCGAATAAGTCACTAACAAACTCCAATACATCAGCGAGTTTATTGTAATTTATTGCTAAGCGCGGATAATCATTCATTAAAGACATGATTTATTTCCCTGAGGGAAACAATCAACCAGGAGCGCAGTAATGGATTGGCTAAATGTAGTGCAAACCTATGTAGCAGTAGTAGAAAGCAATAGCTTTGTACAAGCAGCTCACCAGCTCAACATAACCACATCGTCTTGTAGCAAGCGCATATCATGGTTAGAGTCTCAGCTACACTGCCAACTACTATTACGCACCACTCGGCGGGTACGCACCACCGAACAAGGCCAACAGTTCTATTTGCAAAGCTGTGATTGGTTAAGTCAGTTCGACAACATGCGTCGGCAACTGGGTCCCTCAACCCAAGGATTAACTGGCAACTTAAGCATTGGCTCTCCTGCTGTGTCGGGTAGCCTATTTGTTACCCCCATTATCGCCACCTTCTTACCCATGCATCCACATTTAACAGTAGAGCTATCAGAAATAGAGCCAGGAGTGATTCCCGATCTATCCTTAGATATTGTTATCAGTCGGCAAATAGACAACTTCGACAGCACCAGTTATCGCATGCTGCATTTATTTGACTACGCAGTGAAGTGCTTCGCCAGCCCACGTTTTTTGTCTATTCATGGTCCAGTAGAAAATGCCAAGCAACTCAAGCAACTTCCGCTGTTATTAGTACAAGGGCAAATACGCTCTGGAGGGGTAAAATTTAACGACGGCACAATATTAAACCAAGCCTCTCGTTTCATCACTCACGACCCGCTGGCAGCTATTCAGGCAGCAGTACACCATATGGGAGTGGTATTGGTCTCCGAAGATTTAGTTCAGCAACAGTTAATAGACGGTAAATTGGTTGAAGTGGTGCCGGGTTTGTTGTCGGAGCAACGCACCGTGTGCGCCTATTACCCAGCGCATCGCTTTGAAAACCCCAATATCAGCGCTTTTCTGCAGCACCTGCGTCAACAAATCCAAAACACACATTAGCAAATTGTCTTCGGGCATAAAAAAACCGCTAGCGTTTAGGCTAGCGGTTTATAGGATGTAACAAGCGTAAATATTAAGTCACGAGTTTAAAAGGCAACTACAGCGTAGTTTACTCGGCCGCTTCAACATCTGATTCAGGTTCTTTTGCTTCAATGTCTTCACTGATAGGCAGGCGTACAAAAAAGCCTTTACCCGTTGCAAAACAACGCATCGTTTGCTGTTGGTCTTGTTCCATTTAGATAAGTCTCCTAGGTTGTTGCAAGTTTAAAAAAGTATTATTTCTGCTTATGTTTTGCTTATTGCCACTTGCGTAAGTAAGGCTAGCTAGTGAATAAAAATTGCACAAGAAATAATCGGTAAAAATCCTATTTAGCCCACTCTTTCTTGATCTAGCTCAGTCTTGCGGGAGGTAATCTATAGGCTTTTATCAGAAATGTGAAGTACTAATTTACCACTTTGGAGATGTCGGCCAAAAACGACAATATTTTTAATCATTAAAATCAATAACTTAATGAAAACAAAAAAACGCCAAAGAATGGCTTATAGCTAATTGATATGTAGGGATCTTGGTTTAATTAGATTTGGCTATATTTGTTTAAATAGCCAGAGAATAACAATAGATGAATCAATCACTTACAAGTTAGTGTTTACTAGCCGTAACACATGTGAATATTTATTCAAATAAACCACTAATGACAAAAAACTTAAATAATGAGTTATCGCTAAGCCCCGTGGAGACTGGACTTAGCGCTTCTTTATTTTCACAAAATCGAAAAACAACCACAGTCCGATAATTGTTGCCGATACAACGACCCCATATTCCAAATAAAGATGGATGTATCCAAGAAAAAAGCTAACGGCAGGAAGAACGATTACCAACAATAAGGCCAACAGCACATAGCCCATTTAAGTCCCCAATAATTTTACCAGTAGAAATTATATCCTGATAATTGCCAAGGACAAAGCTATTCGAAGTAAGAACGCAACTGTAATTGCACATGGCCGTTTTTCCACACAGTGGTATCGATTTGCGTTTTGCAAATGGCACATAGGGTTTTATTCGACAGGGTTAAATGGCCAGACATGCGGTTACCTTTGGCACGAAACATTAAGTTTTGCTGAGCCTGCCAACGTAAGCCACCGCGCCAATTGGCCCGCCACTGCGGCACTTGTTGGTAGCGTAAAAAAGTAGATTGTTGCTCAGAGGAAGTCACTGGCTGGGCAGTATTGGTTTGCGAAGTATTAAACTGTTGCTCTTGTAACCAATTAATATCACTAAATAAATTTTTAGTTGCTTGGGGTTGCTCAAGTTCGTTCTCAACGCTGAAATCAAATTTAAGCGCAGTGTTAGCATAAACCACATTTACCCACATCAACATTGTTACAATTAACGATAATGCAATAGCCATAACGACCTCCAACCTACCTTAGTATATGTAGCTACTTCCTCTTTTATTGTTAAGGGTTTATCAAGCAATCGTTCTGCTTAGGCATAAAGCCTTTACTAAAGAGTAGTAGACGTAGTTGTATCCAGCTATTTCCATGCCACTACTCTGGGATCACTCAGGAACGACGTTACATTTTACTAACCTAATGACACCTAGGCATAACCTATCACACCGATAAACTTTACAAATTGGTTTGACCATTAGAAATAAGCGATACTTTTGTGCGAAGTTACTTGACTGTTAGGCCGTAGTTTTCTTTCATATCACACCAAATGCGTAAAGTTAGTTAACTTGCAGGAACTAACAAATATTTAATATGCAGCGACGTGTTGCCCAAATAGCAACTCAACATAAAAACCAATAGCAGGAACACACTATGCAAATCGGAATACCTAAGGAGATCTTCGACCAGGAGAGCCGGGTAGCCGCCACCCCAAAAACCGTAGAGCAGTTGCTAAAACTCGGCTTCTCTGTGGCAGTGGAAAGCGGCGCAGGAACAGCGGCCAGCTTTAATGACGAAGCTTACACAGAAGCCGGCGCAGATATCGTAACTAAAGAGCAGGCTTTTCAAGCCGACCTCATTTTTAAGGTGAATGCGCCTTTAGATGGCAGCAACGATACCACTGACGAACTTGCCCTTATAAAAGAAGGTGCAACCGTAGCCAGTTTTGCATGGCCTGCACAAAATCCTGAATTGCTAGAAAAGTTTAAAGCCGCCAAGGTTAACTTGCTAGCCATGGACATGGTGCCACGGATCTCTCGTGCTCAATCTTTAGATGCGCGTAGTTCACTTGCCAACGTAGACGGTTACCGCGCGGTTATTGAAGCAGCCAACCACTTTGGTCGCTTTTTTACCGGGCAAATTACTGCAGCAGGTAAAGTACCACCAGCCAAAGTATTAATTATTGGCGCAGGTGTAGCCGGTTTAGCCGCATTGGGCACCGCGGGTAGCCTAGGCGCCATTGTTCGTGCTTTTGATACTCGTCCTGAGGTTAAAGAGCAAATCAACTCAATGGGCGCTGAGTTCCTAGAGTTAGATTACGAAGAAGAAGACACTGGCGACGGTGACGGTTACGCCAAAGAAATGAGCGCAGCCTTTATTGATGCTGAAATGGCCTTGTTCCGCGAACAAGCCAAAGAAGTCGATATCATCATTACCACCGCATTAATTCCTGGTCGCCCAGCACCTAAGCTGATTTTGGCTGACATGGTTGAATTAATGAAACCAGGCAGCGTGATTGTAGATTTGGCAGCCGCTACTGGTGGTAACTGTGAGTTAACCGAGCCCGGTGAAATTGCCGTTAAACATGGCGTAACCATTATTGGTTTAACCGACATCTCGCGTCGTTTGCCAGCGCAAGCTAGCCAACTGTATGGCACCAACTTAGTTAACCTGCTTAAGTTACTTTGCCCAGAGAAAGACGGCGAAATTAACATCAACTTCGAAGACGAAGTATTGCGTGGCGTAACCTCAGTGAAAGAAGGCGAAATCACCTTCCCACCACCCGCCATTCAAGTTAGTGCCCAGCCTAAAGTTGAAGCACCAGCGCCAACACCAGAAGTAGTGGTAGAAGAAAAGCCTGCTAAACCTTGGGTAAAACCATTGATTGCAGCCGCTGGCCTCGCCGCCTTTGCTTGGGTAGCCGATGCTGCTCCAGCAGACTTCTTACAGCACTTCACCGTATTTATGTTGGCCTGTGTTGTTGGTTACTACGTGGTATGGAACGTGAGCCATTCACTGCATACACCATTAATGAGCGTAACTAACGCCATTAGTGGCATCATCATTGTGGGTGCCTTAGTACAAATGAAAGCCGACACCTCCTGGGTAGTATTGTTGCTATCGGGTATTGCCGTGCTTATCGCCACCATCAACATCGCCGGTGGTTTTACTGTGACTCAGCGGATGCTGAAAATGTTCCGCAAAGACAAATAGGAGAAATAGTCACATGTCTCAAGGTATTGTATCTGCAGCTTATTTAGTGGCTGCACTATTGTTTATCTTCAGCCTCGCCGGCTTAAGTAAACAAGAAACCGCTCAACGCGGTAACATATTTGGCATTATCGGTATGGCCATTGCGGTAATCGCAACCCTAGCCAGCACCCAAGTTACCGGCGGTAGCTGGATCATCACCCTTGCCATGGCAATTGGTGCTGCTATTGGTATTCGCTTAGCACTTAAAGTTGAAATGACTGAAATGCCAGAGCTGGTAGCCGTGCTACACAGCTTCGTAGGTATGGCTGCGGTATTGGTTGGTTTTTCAAGCGCCATCGACCACAGCTCGTTAATGGATGCGGTAACCGGTCTTATCGACCCCGTTGCTAAGAACATTCACGACGTAGAAGTATTCCTCGGTATCTTTATTGGTGCTGTAACCTTCACCGGTTCAGTCGTGGCCTTTGGTAAGCTTCGCGGCATTATCAGCAGTGCCCCTAAAGCGCTTCCTGGTGCTCACTGGTTAAACCTAGGCATGATTGTGGTATCAATCTACTTAGGCAGCATGTACATGGACAGCGGCTCTATGTGGCCACTAGTGATTATGACGCTTATCGCCTTTGTATTTGGTTACAACCTCGTATCGGCCATTGGCGGCGCAGATATGCCAGTAGTGGTATCAATGCTTAACTCATACTCTGGTTGGGCAGCGGCAGCAGCTGGCTTCATGTTAGGCAACGATCTATTGATTGTTACCGGTGCATTAGTCGGTAGCTCGGGCGCGATTCTGTCTTACATCATGTGTAAAGCCATGAACCGCTCTTTCATCAGCGTAATTTTAGGTGGTTTTGGCGCCGAAGGTGGCACAGTAGTGGCCAGCGACGTAGACCAAGGCGAGCACACTGAAACGCAAGCTGAAGACGTAGCCGAAATGCTAAAAGACGCTAACGAAGTGATTATTGCTCCAGGTTACGGTATGGCGGTTGCGCAAGCCCAATACCCAGTAGCAGAAATTACTCAAAAGCTACGTGATAAAGGCGTTAAGGTACGTTTTGCTATTCACCCAGTAGCGGGTCGTTTACCTGGCCACATGAACGTATTGTTAGCCGAAGCCAAAGTTCCTTACGATATCGTAATGGAAATGGACGAAATTAACGAAGACTTCGCGTCTACCGACGTAGTGCTAGTCATTGGCGCCAACGACACGGTTAACCCTGCGGCTAAAGAGCCAGGCAGCCCAATTGCCGGTATGCCAGTGCTTGAAGTATGGGATGCGAAGAAGGTGGTGGTGTTTAAACGTTCAATGGCGACGGGTTATGCTGGTGTTCAAAACCCATTATTCTTTAAAGAGAATACTGACATGTTGTTTGGTGATGCTAAAGAAACGGTTCAGAAGATTCTTTCTCATATCTAATCAGGTGATGTGTTGATGATGAAAGCCGCTCATTGAGCGGCTTTTTTATTTAAGCGTTACGGATTCGCTTGTCCAGAATAGAAAGTTCAGCTTGAACTTTAGTGAAAGTTAGCCAAGCTGTTCCCTTTAATTCTGACATGTCATCTTTAGACTCACCATTTTCCATAAAATCTACAAGTGCTCGATGGGCGATAAAGTTTCTTTTTGTTTGTAAATTTTTGAGCTCTTCAATAAGTGCGTCATTATAACTAAATTTTGAAAAAGCTTTTATCAAAGCTCCCAGAGCGGCATTTTCGTATTCTTTTCCTGTAAAATTAAAAGGCAGGTTTTTAGGAAGGTGAATCTTTACTAACTTGCAGCTGTATTCGATATAGAGCTTCAAAGAGTCTTCTATCATTTGATAAATCAACAGCAAATCCGAAACACTCTTCGAGTACAGCTGATATTCTATTTTATTATCCATCATCTCCTCATTAAGCTAACACTTTCAATAATTTATAGTAAGTTTTGTCGATTATCTAAGTAACCTAAAACCCGCTTCCAATACATTCTAAAACAAGCGCTAATGCCACATCATCAATTATGTAACCACGCTTTTAATATTCAGGCACTAAATTGCCTAAGAACAACAATCATATCTTTAGGAGATGTGACGATTTAATTGGTATATGCACTAATAGTTACTTCAGATTTCGCCCTGACGGCGACTTCCTTAAGCTTCAAACAGCCAGAGCTTAACTAAGGAAAAAGAAAGGCTGCCCCAGCATCATCTTCTTCCTGCGTTGCTCACTCACTGCGGCGTCAAAACAACTCGCTACGCTCAAACAGGTTTTGCCTATACCCGCCGCTCGCTTGCGCTACTCAGCGATGATGAAGGGGAATTAAGGTCAAGAGCCGATGCTGACCGCTCTCCGTCCCCATCATTCCCGCTGAGTATCGCAGTAAATTAGCGATAAAGCCGAGGAATGTTTGAGCGAAGCGAGCTTCCGAAGGCGCGCTAATTTATGAGAAACGCAGGGTAAAGGGAATGCGGGGTGGCCTTTCTTTTGTGTACTAAGTTTTAACTAATCAAAACTTAGTACATCCCGCTAAGGCAGGTTCAAAACCAGCCTTAAGGTTTATCTACTGTTACATTACTAGATAAAAGCTCGTACTAAGAAAAACCAGACAAGGGCTAAAATGGCGTAATTAAAAGTAACGCGCACTGGGCCTGAGGCTTTATATTTACCGGTATGCAAAACCTTATAAGCAGGTGGATTTCGAATTCTCGATACCAAATAAATAGCGGTAATTAACATCAGACTACCACCAATAATGGCAACCCCCGTTTGACCTAGAGTATCGACCACCGAAACTAAAAACTTGGCTTTTTTACCTCTTAACTCATCCCCTTCAACCGCTAAACTATCACCCAAGCTATAAAACAACCATGTTAAAAAGCCAAATATAGTTAAAGCCCATAACGACCCATAACTGGCTCTAGGAATACTATAATTATCTTCGCATTCTTCAAAGTTTTCTCCAAGAGATGACTTTAAATGACCATATGCGTCATCAAACGAATCCTGACCACTAAATTGCATAGTCTCATCGTTTTCTTCCTTGCCGCTTTTGTTGGTAACCGTTATTTCATATCTAGCTGAATCAGCTGAAACTCGTGTTATCGTTGTTAATAACAATGTTTCAGTATCTTTAGGCATAGCCTTTGCTGGGGTAATTCCTTCGCTTAAGTTTTTTGCGATATCTTTCCCCTCGCCCTCATTTGACTCCGAGCCCATGTAAATCGCTTCGTGGCCGATTGCATAAAAATCTAAACCGACGGTTGCTTCTCCGTGCCATGACTTCATCAACTAACTTCCTTTTCTATTGATTTCTTAAATAAAAACCTTGTATTAGTTAAGGACTAATGGCATGTCATAAAAGCCATTAATAACAATAACTAAAAACACATAAAAGCAAAGAATAAAGTGCTACTTAATGACTAGGGACAATCAAGTAATAAAAAAATCAATAAAGTATGCAAACTGAGATCTGTCTCCATATCCCGACACCGCTTCACCATTAGTAATCTACTAAGGTGGGGAGAGAAACAACCCCTTATACAAGAAATCACAAAATCGTGAATTTAAGGCTTCGTGCGCAAAGTGGCATAAAAAGTTGTCTTTTCGCATTAACCTAACTAGGTCGAAACAACGGGTAGAGCGATTTGAAAAAGATGAATTTAACCAGTAACAAGCAACAAAAACGCAATGGCTTACTTTCTTGCTGTAGTGCTACAAACAAGCAGATTTGCCTATTTTGTTTAGGTAAAGACACTATCCACCCTCCCTCTCAAACACGGTAATGAGTTCTGCGGCTTTATCTCTACTAAAGCCTTAGCGGCACTTCTTCCTTTGAACCTGCAGTTAGGTCACTACAAACTTGGAATGAACAATGATCCTGGATTTAAAAACTCTTCGTATCAATGTTCAGCTTAATATTTGCCTATCTCTCCTTCCCTCAACTATTTTTATCTAAGCGAATCTGAAACAAGGGAAGAGCTTTGTTAGAACTCGAATTTATTACTCAAATATCCCAAGACTCTGCTGTCGAATTCACTAAGTCTGCCCACTTTAACCAAGCCTTAGATATCTTGAGCCAACTACTCAATAGCCCATATTTAAGCCTTACCCACATTTATAATGACAAAGACAATCACGAGTTACAGTTAAGCAGTTGCGGCTATCACCAGCCCACAGCAACACTGACTCACGCTAAATCTACCTCTGCTGAAGCGCAGCTTCCCAACTATTTACGTGAGTTAAGCCAGAGCAAGCAAGAGTGTGCTGTAAGCGGTAATGAGCTAGACCAACAGTTTGGGTTTTCTTCCTCAATCAAACAAAACTGCAGTATTCAGCTGGTTCCATTTTTTGAGGCCGAGACTCTAATTGGTGTTCTCGGGGTACAAGCAGAAACTTCACCCAACTTACTAAGCACCTTTCCTGCGAGTTATTGGGTGCTGAATAACCTACTGCTTAGCCACCATAGGCATAAAGTGGCGTCTGTTAAGCTCGACACCTATCAGATCGTTCTTGACCTCATGCCACAGCGGGTATTTTGGAAAAATCGCAGCTCTCGATATTTAGGCTGCAACCAAGCCTTTGCCACCGATGCTTCTTTAGGGAAGCCCGAAGATATTATTGGTTTAAATGACTTCGATACCTTTCCTGAGCAAGCCGAGTTATATCGCTCTGACGATGCTCATACAATGGAAACACGTAAACATATGATTAGCTCCGAGGAGCCGCAGACCCACCAAGACGGTACCCAAATTTGGCTGCGAACGTCGAAACGTCCGATCATCACCAAAAATGATGTGGTGGTGGGCTTAGTGGGGACTTACGATGACATAACTCTACTGAAGCAAACTCAACAGCAGTTGCATAGCGCCAAAACGGAACTGGAAGAAAGAGTGACTAAACGTACCGAGCAACTAAGTGAATCGAACTCTAAACTGGAAAAAGTGATTGAGGAACTTAAAACAACCCAAAGCAAACTGGTAGAAACAGAGAAAATGTCGGCATTAGGCAGGTTAGTGGCAGGGGTCGCTCACGAGATCAATACTCCACTGGGTATAGCAGTGACTAGCTCTAGTCACTTAACTGAGTTGTCGAACGATTTAGATCAAGCAGTACTCAGTGGCAACATCAGTAAAAGCAAGTTTCACAATATTTGCGAGAATATCAACGTAAGCAGTGAGTTAATCCTTCGCAACTTACAGCGGGCATCAGATTTGGTGAGCAACTTTAAGATGGTTGCGGTTGATCAGTCTCACGATGAAAAACGCCAGATAGTATTAATGCAATATTTACACGATGTCGTTAATGCGATGACACCAAAAACCAACAAAAAAAATATTAGAGTATTTCTCTCCGGTGATGAAACCTTAAGCTTGCTCACCTATCCAGGTTCCATTGCCCAAATCATCACCAACCTTATCGACAATGCAATGATTCATGCCTTTGCTAACAGTGATAGCGGTGAAATTAAAATTCATTTCATGGTGAAAAGCCAATATTTGGAGCTGTACTTTGAAGATAGTGGCGAAGGCATAGAACCCGAACAAGTGAATAAGATATTTGAACCCTTTTTCACCTCTAAACGCGGCCACGGTGGCTCTGGGTTAGGACTAAGTATTATCTATAACATTATTACTCAGCGCTTTAACGGCAATATTCACTGCGAAAGTGTAAAAGGTAAAGGCGCTCGGTTTGTGGTGAGCTTGCCTTTGGATTAGCCCACAAAAAAAGCCGCTAGGGTTAGCGGCTTACTATAAAAACACAGCGGTAAATTAACCTTTTGCGTCTTTCAATTTCTTAGCTAAATCACGGCGTTCTTTAGACAAATCAGCGTTCTTAATAGTGTATTCGTCAACACGGTCTTCGTAGTCGGCACGCATGTTCTCGATAATTGCTTTAACATCGCTAACACTCATGTTGTCTTGAATGTAGTTTTCCAAATTGTCGAGCAAATCTACACGCTTACGGTTATCGCGAATTTTCTTATCAATATCCACCATTTCGCGCTTTAATTTGTTGCGTCTGCGACTCATAGAAACAAACTCCAATACCTTGGATACACTACCTACAGCTTGCTTTTCCATCATTTCTCCTAAGTGGTGTTAAACCTTAAATGCGCACTTACGATTAACTTACTCGCTTGAATATTTTCGGCAATCTTTATTTATACAAAGCGTGGTTTCACCGAAGCTAGATCAAACGGCGTGGCTATTTCATCCTAGCCTTAAAACAACAAAGCCGCTACTTAGCGGCTTTGTTCTATCTAACTTTCCTTTACCACATCAAATCATCTGGGATTTGATAATCGGCATAAGGATCATCTTCATCAATTACATCTTGGCTTGGGTCGTTAATTAGCACCACCACGCTTTCATCGCGTTGGGCTATTTTCTCGGCCACAATGGTAGGAACTACTTCATACGCTTCACCTAGCGTAACAATCGCTAAACGGCCATTACTGAGTTGCTTGCGCAGCTCGTCGGTCACGTAGATTTTCTTAATCAAACTACCATGATTGAAGTTATAGGCTTCGTCACCACGTTTTCTGTCTAGCATGTTCATTTCGATCAGCTGCTTAATTTGCGCAGCTACCGCCTTTTTGGCTTTTTCGGCATTTTGCTGCTGAGCCAGTTCGGCGTCTCGTTGTTGCTGTTCTGTGCGCGATTGCTCTGCGGCGGCTTTCACTTCTTTGGCTAAAGTACGTGATTTTTTATTGGTTTTGCCTACTTTTTTGGCTTTTTTCTTGTCGACTAAACCTGCTTTAAGCATTTGCTCTTGCAGTGATAACTTGGCCATGAGAAATGAATACCTTCAATCTATTAATGAGTGGTTTGGCTGCAATGCCAGTGGCCTAGATAATACGCCAAGCAGCCACTAATTAGAACCATTAGCCACGCTGGCAGTAACACAGCTTAAGGCTTATTCCTCTTCTGGCGCCAGGGTAAGAGACAAAGGTTGGTCTTGCGGGTAGCCCGATAAATCAATGTCACTGCCATTAAGCCGTAAGCTAAAACCTTCTATTTGCGAGAAATACAGCGACGCCGGGTGCATCACTTGCCAAGTTCGCAAATCGCCCATGCCTAGCCAACCGTCAAACACCACTTTGTCGCGACCATCAATCACCAGTAACTCTGCGCGATCATCAGCTTCAATCTCTAGCTCTATCACTTGATCGGGGCGTAATGTTTCTGGCTGCCATTGATCGCTAGGCGCTACCCAGTAATAAGTGCGTGAACCTTGCCAACGATAAGGCAGCTGCGTAGGTGGGCGAATAGGTAAAATAGGCCGCATTGGATGTTCAATAGGATGGCTAGGAATGGGGCGTTCAATCGGTTGCTCAGGTTTATGTAAGCGCGCAGGCTGGGCGCTTTGCTCAGCAATACACGCTTCAATTAAGCCTATTACCAATAATATGGCCAAACCGATATTACATAAAAATCTCAGCATTAGTCGCCTCAAATACGCTTAAACCTTTGATTAGTAATAATAGCTGAAAAATTCATATATACTCTTGGTACATGATCATATTTACAGTGGTTTAAGTGGAATTAAGCAGCTTACCCATTACCGCACTTAAGGGCGTGGGCGACAAACTTGCCGAAAAACTCCTACGCCTACAGATTCGAAATGTGGGCGATTTGCTGCTGCATCTGCCACACCGCTACGAAGATCGCACACGCATTTGGCCAATTAATGATTTATTGCACGGCGCGCACGTATCGGTGCATGGCGAGATCACCAAAGTAGAAACCATTCACGCCCGCCGACGCATGTTAACCTGCCGAATTAGTGACGGTAGCGGCAGCATAACACTGCGTTTCTTTAACTTTAACAACGGCCAAAAAGCTGCCATGCAACAAGGTTTGTGGATGCGGTGTTTTGGTGAAGCCAAGCGCGGTAAACATGGCTGGGAAATGATCCACCCCGAATACAGCATTGTGGCCGATCCCAGTGCGCCATTGATGGATGAGAAACTCACCCCGGTTTACCCCACTACCGAGGGCTTAAAACAGCTCAACTTACGAAAGCTCAGTGAGCAAGCCTTTACTCTGCTTAAACAATACCCATTAGTGGATTGGCTGCCGCCAGCGTTACGGCCACATGGTTTAGATCTAAATCAAGCACTTATGCAATTGCACCGCCCGGAACCCGATACCGAGTTGTCTTTGTTAGAAGAAGGTCGCCATCCGGCTCAGCAACGATTAGTCATTGAAGAACTGGCAGCACATCAGTTAAGCATGTTAAAGCTTCGCCAAGAGCAACAACGCCAAGCAGCCATAGCCCTGCCCTTGGCAACCGAGCTAGAGCGCCACTTTCTCGCTCAATTACCCTTTAAACCAACCAATGCTCAACAGCGCGTAGTCGCAGAAATAAAAACTGATACTCAGCAGCCACATGCCATGATGCGCTTAGTGCAAGGTGATGTAGGCAGCGGCAAAACCTTAGTGGCGGCTATGGCGGCCTTGCAAGCCTTGGGCAACGGCTACCAAGTTGCTTTAATGGCGCCTACCGAAATTTTGGCCGAACAACACGCGCTCACCTTCGCCAGTTGGTTTGAGCCCTTAGGCATAAAGGTAGATTGGGCTGCAGGTAAACAAAAAGGCAAAGCTCGCGCCGAAGCGATGGCAAGAATCGCCAATGGCGAAGCACAAATGGTGGTGGGCACTCATGCTATTTTTCAGGAGCAAGTGCAGTTTGCTCACTTAGCTTTAGTGATTATTGATGAGCAACACCGCTTTGGTGTTCATCAACGTATGGCCCTGCGAGAAAAAGGCGCGGCGATAGATGGTAGCAATACCCTGCCACACCAACTGATAATGACAGCAACCCCTATCCCCCGCACTTTGGCCATGACCGCTTACGCAGATCTGGAGCTTTCAATTATTGATGAGCTGCCACCGGGGCGAACACCCATTAAAACCGTGGCACTGCCCGATACCCGCCGCGAACAAGTTATTGAGCGAGTTTATCAAGCCTGTCATACCGATGGCCGGCAAGCTTATTGGGTGTGTACCTTGATTGAAGAGTCGGAAGTATTGCAGTGCCAAGCCGCCGAAGACACCGCCGACACCTTGCAAAAGCAACTGCCCGATCTGCGAATTGGTTTAGTACATGGCCGCATGAAACCCCAAGAAAAACAGTGGGTAATGGAACAGTTTAAAAGCCACCAGCTCGATTTATTAGTGGCCACTACCGTGATTGAAGTGGGGGTAGATGTACCCAATTCTAGTTTAATGATTATTGAAAACCCTGAGCGTTTAGGCTTGGCGCAATTGCACCAATTGCGCGGCCGCGTGGGTCGCGGCAAGGTAGAAAGCCACTGTGTCTTGATGTACCACAGTCCGCTGTCTAAAACAGCCAGCTCACGCTTAAGTGTATTGCGCGACAGTACCGATGGCTTTGTGATTGCCCAGCGCGATATGGAGATCCGCGGCCCCGGTGAGCTACTAGGCACCAAACAAACGGGATTAGCAGAGTTTAAAATTGCTGACTTGGTAAGAGACCAAGCCATGATAGGCGAAGCACAAGCCTTGGCCAAACAGTTGCTACAACAAACACCCGCCTGCATTGAGCCGCTCATTGCGCGCTGGTTAGCTGATCGCGAGCAGTTTGCTCAAGCATAACTAAGTTAGGCTATAAATCTCGTCTCGACAGTGTTCCACCAGTACCTCTTGCAACCACATATATAAAGGGTTTTGTCGATTACGATAATGAAACACATAACCAGTATCATATTTTACCGCTAAATCTAAAAAGTCCTCGCCTAATTCAAACCGTTTAATACCCGGTATATCTTCGGGAGGATAATAAGTAACACTGGGATACATAAAGTCACTCACCCGCAGCACATCCAAAATAGAACCTGGCAGCTCTGAGCGAAAACCAATGGTAATCTCTACTCCATGATTAGCGAGAAATTTTTCGGCCTCACTGCGCGCAGCACTCCAGCCAGGCACATGAATTAGCGCAGTACTGTATTTGGCGAAATCCTGTGGAGACACCGTATTTCCCTCTATGGGGTGACCTTCTTTGGCATAAACATAAATGGGCTGGCGCCATAATCTACGTTGTACCAACTCCTTAGAGCCTTCTACCGGCAATAAACACAAACCAAAATCAATTTGCCCGCGCTGAATTAACTCACAGGTATCGGCGCCCCAAGTTGCCACTTGCAAGCGCAGTTCTGGAGCGTGTTGCTGTAACACCACAAATAGTCGCTTGGCAACAGAGGCTAATAACATCGGGTGCATAGCCACCTTAATCAAGCCTTCTAGCTCAGCCGGATTAAAATCGTTATGGTGGTCCACCACATTGGCTAATTCGGCCAATATGCTAGGTAAACTTAGCGAAAGCTGTTCCGCTTTAGGGGTGGCAATTAAGCCATGCTGAGCACGAACAAACAGTTCATCCCCAAAGTGTTCTCGTAATTTTTGCAAGGAGCGACTAATTGCCGGTTGGCTTACGTTCATTCGCTCAGCCGTGCGCCGAGTATTTAGCTCTTGGGCTAAAATAACAAACACTTTGAGTAGGTTTAAATCGAGTGATTCAAATGAACTATTGGTCACTGGTTACCCCGCGGCTATTGGTGGCAGAAACTGTTAGTAATTACTCATAACAGTAGCAGTGAAACCCGCTAAGCTCATCATAATTCGAATAAGCTAGGTATTTACTGAGCAAGCGCACATAAACGCAATGGGAACTTAAGGCATAAAAAAACCGCCAATAGTGACGGTTTATTGTTTAAACGCTGCGGTTAACCGTCTAACTCTTTGTCATACCAATTTCGGCTGCAGTTCACCGCCCGCTTCCAGCCCTTGTATAGCCGTTCTCGTTTCTCTTCGTCTCCGTCTGGGGTAAAGCAGCGATCGGGGGTATGGCTTTCGGCCAAACTCTCAATACTCTCCCAATAGCCCACCGCTAAACCAGCAAGATAAGCGGCACCCAATGCCGTTGATTCTATCAGCGAAGGGCGTACCACTTCAGTGCCTAATGCATCTGCTTGAAACTGCAACAAGAAATCATTGGCTACAGCGCCACCATCCACCCGCAGTTGCTTGAGCGAAATATCTGCGTCGGCTTGCATAGCTTCTAGTAAGTCACGACTTTGGTAAGCAATCGACTCAAGCGCTGCGCGAATAATATGATTTCGGTTAGCCCCGCGAGTTAAGCCTACAATAGTTCCACGAGCATAAGGGTCCCAATAAGGAGCGCCTAAGCCCACAAACGCCGGCACCAAGTATACGCCGTTGGTGTCGTCTACTTTAGACGCGAAATACTCCGTATCCGAGGCATCGCGAATCAAACCCATTTCATCGCGTAACCACTGAATCGTTGCCCCGCCCATAAACACGCTGCCTTCTAAGGCGTAATTAACTTTCCCGTCAATCGAAAACGCGATGGTGGTTAACAAACCATGGGTTGATTTAACTGGCTTTTCGCCGGTGTTCATTAATAGGAAGCATCCGGTGCCGTAGGTATTTTTTGCCATGCCTTTTCGGTAGCACTGTTGGCCAAACAAGGCCGCTTGCTGGTCTCCGGCAATCCCGGCAATGGGGATTCGGGTTCCACCTTTACCACCAATATTGGTTTGCCCATAGATTTCTGAACAGGCTTTTACTTCTGGCAGCATTTGCCTAGGCACACCCAACATATCCAGCAATTTTTGGTCCCATTCCAAAGTGTGAATATTGAACATCATGGTACGTGAAGCGTTGGTATAATCTGTAACATGCACTCGCCCATTGGTGAGCTTCCACACTAACCAGCTATCTACTGTGCCGAACAACAAATCGCCCGCTTCGGCTTTGTCACGTGCGCCTTCTACATTGTCGAGGATCCACTTAAGTTTTGACCCAGAGAAGTAGGCATCAAGAATCAAGCCGGTGGTGTCTTGGATGTAATTTTCCCAGCCTTGCTCGCGTAACGCTTCACACAATTCGGTAGTACGGCGACACTGCCACACAATGGCATTGTAAATCGGTTGGCCGGTATTTTTATCCCAAACAATGGTTGTTTCACGTTGGTTAGTAATACCAATCGCCGCAATTTGATCACTGCGAATACCAGTTTTTGCCAGCACCTCGGTTAGCGACGCACTCTGGCTGGCCCAAATTTCCATTGGATTGTGCTCAACCCAACCTGATTTAGGGAAAAACTGACTAAATTCGCGCTGAACGCTACCTACAATTTCTGATTGTTGATTAAAAATGATGGCTCGAGAGCTGGTGGTGCCTTGATCAAGCGCCACAATATAACGCGCAGTGTCCATTGATAGATTCGTTCCACTTAAACATTTGCATTCATTATGCTCGAAAACGAACATTTTAGAACATTTTTTTAACCATTTCGTGACAAGCGCTTAAATTTGGCAACCCAATAGCTCAGTAAAAACTTGTAGTAACCTCGCCTATATCACTTTGTTAATCGTGACAATATTTGGTTTTTAAGTAGACTTAGCCTGTCTAGAAAATAGTCCTTATTACGGAACCCCCAGTTGTGAAGCAGACCCAGCGCCACCAGCAAATACTTCAAGTCATCAAAACTCAAGGCTTTGTCGCAACAGAAGAACTCGTTGAATCGCTCAATGTGAGTCCGCAAACCATTCGCCGAGACCTTAACGTTCTCGCCGAGCAAAAGCTGATTCATCGCCACCATGGCGGTGCCTCTTTGCTAACCAGCAGCGTGGTAAACGATTCATACTCTACCCGTAAGATTAAACAGCACGTGGAAAAAGAAAGCATTGCGCAAAAAATTGCCGAGCAAATTCCTAACGGTGCGTCACTGTTTCTAGACATTGGTACCACTGCTGAGACCATCGCCAGAGCTCTGCTTAATCATCGTGACTTGCGCATTATTACTAACAACATACATGTTGCAGCATTGCTGATGGTGAAAGATGATTTCAATGTGATAATGGCAGGCGGAGCGTTACGTAACAAAGATGGCGGCATAGTGGGCGAAGCAACTATTGATTTTATTAAGCAATTTCGCTTGGATTACGGGGTAATCACCGTTAGTGGAATTGATTTAGATGGTTCCTTATTAGACTTTGACTACCACGAAGTACGTGTCACTCAAGCCATTATTGCCAGCTCGCGCAACGTGATACTGGCGGCAGACCACAGTAAATTTGGTCGCAACGCCATGATTAACATTGGCAACATTGCCCAAATTGGCCAGCTTTATACCGACCGGCCAGTACCCACCGACATTGCTGACATTTTAAAGCGCGAAGAAGTACAACTTACCCTATGCCCTCCGTCGCAGCCAAGCAGCGCTAACTAAGCAAATTTTTTGCGGATTAAATCACCTAAAAACTGCTTATAGCGGGTAGGCTTTGCAGGACAAAGTAGCTGCAGCGCAAGCAGTTCGTCACTGCTAATTTCCCCTCCCTCGCCATGGGCCAGTAAATAGTTGCTCACCGCCAATTGTCGGTAGCGCTCAAGAGACGCTCTGTAGTCCGCTGGCTGGCTTATTGGAAAAGGACAAATCAGCTTCTGCTTTACCCTTAAAATAGTATCGGCCACATACAAAGTTTGAGTTTCTGGGTGATACAAAGACAAATCGCGATCGGTATGCCCAGGAGTAAATAGCACCTGCCAATCACTAAAACCGGGGAGCAGCTCACCATCTTTCAAGCGGTATTTGGTGCTTAACAGTGGAGAGTACCAAAGGTTAACGCGTTCGCGTTGATGACGCTGCCCAACATAGTATGCCAGCCCCAAATCCATTAAGTGCATCACTCTGCCTCTAAAGCCCTGATACCACTCGCCTGCAACATCGCCAGTAGCTAACTCAAGCGGGTAGTGCTTTTGGAGGTAACTCGCTCCACCGGCATGATCAGGATGCATGTGAGTGACCATCACCAATTTAAGTTGTTCAAAAGGACGACCCAGTTGCTCGATGATAAAACGCTTAAGTATTGAGACATCGGCACGTGAGCAGCCATCTAATAGCAGCAGCTTTTCTGGGTACTCAACCAAAAAAATATTTTGAATATAACCTTCAAGCTGATGAATCTTCATTCTGCTCCGACCACTTGTTAATAGAATGTGGCAGCTTAGAGCAAAAACTCCATGCAAACAAACAGCAGACAAGACACGCGCGAACAATTAACTCAACTTTTTTGCAACAATGATTGTTTTTCGATCTAGTTATGCTCTATTATGCTCGATAACGAAAACAAACGAACTTTAATTCATGAGGATCGCGAGTAATGGAACAAACAAACGACCCATATAGCTATGACTTAATTGTGATAGGCGGTGGTATAAACGGAGTAGGTATTGCTGCAGATGCAGCAGGCCGTGGCCAACGTGTCGCCTTGTTTGAACAAAACGATCTCGCCAGTGCCACCTCCTCTGCCAGCTCTAAGTTAATACACGGTGGTTTACGCTACTTAGAACATTATGAGTTTCGCTTGGTGAGTGAAGCACTGAAAGAACGAGAAGTATTATTGAAAATGGCTCCTCATTTAGTCGAGCCAATGCGCTTTCGTTTACCGCATCGCCCGCACTTGCGCCCATGGTTATTAATTCGTATGGGTTTGTTTCTTTATGACAACTTGGCGAAACGCGGCACGCTTCCCGCTTGCCAAGGATTAAGCTTTGGCCAAAACAGTGTGCTGAAAAAAGACATTACCAAGGGCTTTGAATACTCTGATTGCTGGGTCGACGATGCCAGATTAGTGATCAGCAATGCGTTACTCGCCGAAAAGCATGGCGCTTATATCGCGCCCCGCCATAAAGTGATTGCCGCAAAACGAGATGGCCAACACTGGTTGGTAGATGTACAAAATACCCACAGTGGAAAACAGCAACAATATCGCTGTGCAACCCTAGTGAATGCTGCAGGCCCTTGGGTTCAACAATTTATCGAACAACACATGCAGCAAACACCGCCGCGCACGATTCGTTTGGTGAAAGGCAGCCATATTGTGGTGCCCAAAATTCACAACGAACAGCAATCTTATATATTGCAAAACAGCGACAAACGGATTGTATTTGTCATCCCTTATCAACAGGAATACTCGCTCATTGGCACCACTGATGTGGAATATAAGGGCAACCCTTCTGAAGTCGCCATCTCAGACGAAGAAGTCAATTATCTTTGTGATGTGGTAAACCAGCACTTTAAGCAGCAAATTGCCCCTAGTGATGTGCTACATACTTTCTCGGGCGTTCGACCTTTATGCCAAGACGAATCAGACGACCCGTCTGCAGTGACTCGTGATTACACGTTAGAGCTGAGCGATGAAAGTGATGGCGCGCCACTGCTATCAGTATTTGGTGGCAAACTCACCACCTATCGAAAACTAGCCGAAGCAGCCTTAGAGATGCTGGCTCCGCGTATAAAAGATTTGGGTCCCGCTTGGACCAAAGCGTCGTTCCTACCTGGCGGGGCAATCCATAGCAGCATTCAGAGTTTTATTAAGTTACAGCAAGCCGAGTCAGACCTGCCAGCGGAGCTGATCGCTCGCTGGTGTATGCAATACGGTAATCGCGCCAAGCAACTGTTACACGATGCGCAACAGCAGGGATTAGGCGAGTTGTTTGGTGGCAACCTCTATCAAATAGAAGTGGATTACCTGCGCAACAATGAATGGGCCAGTGAACTTGATGACATATTGTGGCGCCGAACTAAACAAGGTTTGAAGTTTGATGCCGAGCAGCAGCAAACCCTGCAGAACTATTTGGCGAGCAAGCTTTCCTTAACCGCTGTAGAGAACGGTACTGTCGATTCGGTAAACGTTGATTAAAGACCCAATCTTGCTCAAGAAGTCCTTTAGAACTTCTTGAGCTTTTTTATCATTGCTTGACCAAAGCATGTTTGAAACACTACAAATCAATCCTAAAAATAACGCTTTAAACAGCATTTTTTACCAAAACCATACATTCACCTACGCTTTGCTCCTTTCTTTACACGCCCGGCACAGTTAGACTTCATCCACTTTAGTATGGATATGCTGACTAGAAATAATGAATCAGGAATTTTTGCCCCTAAGCCGCCCGGCGATTGAGCAGCAAGAAATAGATGCGGTAGTCGACGTACTTAAATCAGGCTGGATTACCACCGGTCCGAAAAATGCCGAGCTAGAAACCGCGGTAAAACAATACACTGGCGCTGAACACGCCGTGGCCTTGAGTAGCGCCACCGCAGGCCTTCACCTCACTTTGGTCGCATTAGGCATAGGCCCTGGCGATGAAGTGATTACCCCGTCAATGACTTGGGTATCCACCGTTAACCTGATTACCCTAATGGGCGCCAAGCCGGTATTTGTAGATGTTGATGCAAATACTTTGATGACCACCGCCGACCGTATTGAAGCGCAAATCACCAATAAAACCAAGCTGATAGTGCCCGTTCACTACGCTGGCGCTCCTCTCGATCTAGATGCTATTTATGCCTTAGCTGAACGATACAACATTCCCGTGGTCGAAGATGCAGCCCATGCTATTGGTTGTGAGTACCAAGGCAGGCCCATTGGTAAAACCGGTAACTGTATTTTCTCTTTGCATGCTATTAAAAACGTAACCACTGCAGAAGGCGGTATTTTTACTACCAATAACGCTGAACTGGCTGAGCGAATTCGCCGCTTAAAGTTTCATGGTTTAGGTGTTGATGCTTTTGACCGAGAAACCCAAGGTAGAGCCCCTCAAGCAGAAGTGATTGAACCGGGATACAAGTACAACATGCCCGATATTTGCGCGGTGCTTGGTTTAGGCCAAATGCAGCGTTTATCCGAGATTACTCAACAGCGTCAG
The DNA here is from genome assembly GCF_005405585.1 of Agarivorans sp. Toyoura001. Taxonomy (GTDB): domain Bacteria; phylum Pseudomonadota; class Gammaproteobacteria; order Enterobacterales; family Celerinatantimonadaceae; genus Agarivorans. The sequence continues at coordinate 89,351 of NZ_BJEQ01000003.1, forward strand.
CAGCTAGTGGCACATTACCGAGAACTGTTGAGTGAAGTGGATGGCATTTCGCCATTGAGCGTTCCTGACTATTCACATACTCACTGCTGGCATTTAATGATCGTAAGGGTTGATAATGATGTGTGTGGCTTTGACCGCGACCAGCTCATTAGTTCGTTAAAACAACACGCTATTGGCGCAGGTATTCACTTTAAAGCCTGCCATAGTCAAAAGTATTATCGTGAAAATTACACAAGTCGATTCGGCGAAATAAACCCGAATTTAAGCAATACAGAATTTAACAGCCAACGTATTTGCTCGCTGCCGCTATTTCCTAGCATGCAGTTAAGCGATGTTGAGCGTGTGGTAACAACAATCACTCAACTTATTGGATCTTCTCATGAGGCATAAGCAAGAAATCAAATTCGTATCTATCGTTATTCCGGTTTACAACGAAGCTGATAGTTTACAAGAGCTGATTAAACGAACCTGCGCAGCCGCAGATACCATGGGCAAAGATTACGAAGTTCTATTGGTTGATGACGGCAGTAAAGACAACAGTGCCGACCAAATTGAAGCGGCCGCCGCTGCAGAAGGGAGCCATGTTGTGGGTGTCATCCTAAACCGTAACTATGGCCAACATAACGCTATTATGGCCGGTTTTGAGCATGTGCGTGGTGACTTAATCGTTACTCTAGATGCCGACTTACAAAACCCGCCAGAAGAGATCCCTAACCTGGTGGCCAAAGCAGAAGAAGGTTATGACTCGGTAGGCACTGTGCGTAAAAACCGCCAAGACAGCCGCCTTCGTCGCTACCCTTCAATGCTTATCAACAAGATTGTAAAACGCTCAACCGGCGTAGAAATGAACGACTACGGTTGTATGCTGCGCGCTTATCGCCGTCACGTAGTGGATGCGATGTTACAGTGCCACGAACGCAGTACTTTTATTCCCATTTTAGCCAACGGCTTTGCTCGCCACACCATCGAGATTGATGTTGAACACAGCGAGCGCCAACAAGGCGAATCAAAATACAACATTATGGGTTTAATCAACCTGATGTTCGATTTGCTAACCAGCATGACCACTGCACCGCTAAGAATGCTCAGCATAGTGGGCGGAGCCATTGCGGCTTTAGGCGGTTTATTTGGCCTAGTTTTACTCTTTATGCGCTTAGTTTACGGCGCTGAATGGGGCGTAGACGGGGTATTCCCACTATTTGCTCTATTATTTATCTTTATTGGTGCTCAATTTGTAGGTTTAGGTTTGCTTGGCGAATATATTGGCCGCATCTATTCCGACGTACGAGCACGACCGCGTTATTACGTTCAAGATGTGTTGGTAGGCGAAGCCACCAAACAGGCGCGCGATAGTAAGCCTGAATAAGTAACGATACGCGAAACTCATTTACCAATTATTTCTAAGGAATAAACCATGAAAGCAGTGGTGTTTGCTTATCACAACATTGGTTGTGCTGGCATTAAAAGTCTTCTCGACGCGGGCGTAGAAATTGCCGCAGTATTTACTCACTTAGACGATGGTAACGAAAACGTCTTTTTTGAATCGGTTGCTAAACTAGCCGCCCGTAATGGCATCCCAGTATTTGCCCCAGAAGATGTAAACCACCCGCTATGGTTAGAAAAAATTAAAGCGATGCAGCCAGAGGTATTTTTCTCTTTCTACTATCGCTCTATGATTAGCCAAGCCGTATTAGATTTAGCCCCTAAAGGTGGCTTTAACCTGCATGGTTCTTTGCTACCACGCTATCGTGGCCGCGCGCCAGTAAACTGGGCATTATTAAATGGCGAAACCGAAACTGGCGTAACCCTACACGCCATGACAAGCAAAGCCGATGCTGGCGATATTGTTGCCCAAGAAAAGCTAAGTATTAACCAAGATGATACTGCCGCGACTTTGCACGCTCGCCTAACCGAGTTAAGTAGCCAACTGTTAGCCAAAGCGCTGCCGCAACTGGTTGCAGATAAGCACTCTCTAACTCCACAAGATGAAAGCCAAGCCACTGTATTTGGTCGCAGAACGCCGGCCGATGGTGAAATTAAATGGGCGGAAAACGCATCAACTATCTTTAACCTTTGTCGTGCGGTAACTGAACCCTTCCCTGGCGCCTTTACCTTCTTGGGTGAGCGCAAAGTAATCTTCTGGAGCACCACTGCTAGCGAACAAGAATTTGATGCAACGCCAGGTACCATTGTAGCCACTGCGCCGCTGACCATTGCCTGTACTCAAGGCTCATTAGTGGTTAATGCCGGTCAAACCGAAAACGGCTTGTACTTAAACGGAGAGCAACTGGCTGGCGAAATGCACCTAGTAGCGGGCATGCGTTTTGGCCCACAAGCCAGTGCCGTAATTGCAGCAAAACGTCGCCAAAAAGTACTGATTTTAGGCGCCAATGGCTTTATCGGTAACCACTTAACCAAGCGCTTACTAGATGACGGCAAATACGAAATCTACGCAATGGACATGAGTGCTAACCAAATTGAGCAGCATTTAGAGCACCCTGATTTTCACTTTGTCGAAGGTGACATCACCATTCATAACGAATGGATTGAATACCACATTAAGAAGTGTGACATTGTGCTGCCACTGGTAGCGATTGCCACCCCCATTGAATACACCCGTAACCCGTTACGTGTATTTGAACTGGACTTCGAAGAAAACCTAAAGATTGTGCGCGAATGTGTGAAATACAATAAACGCATTATCTTCCCGTCAACCTCAGAAGTATACGGCATGTGTACTGATGAAGAGTTTAACGAAGACAGTTCGCCGCTAATTACTGGCCCAATTAACCGCCAGCGTTGGATTTACTCAACCTCGAAGCAGTTATTAGACCGCGTGATTTGGGCTTACGGTAAAAAAGACAACCTTAAGTTTACCCTATTCCGTCCGTTTAACTGGATGGGCCCACGTTTAGATAGCTTGAACTCAGCGCGGGTTGGTTCTAGCCGTGCGATTACTCAGCTAATTCTAAACTTGGTTGAAGGTACGCCAATTAAGCTGATTGATGGTGGTGAACAGAAACGTTGTTTCACTGACATCTCGGAAGCCATTGAAGCCTTGTTCCGTATTATCGAAAACAAAGACGGCTTGTGTGACGGCCAAATCATTAACATTGGCTCGCCAGACAACGAAGCCAGTATTAAACAAATGGCTGAAACCCTAGTGGATAAGTTTGACGCACACCCACTGCGTGAAAAATTCCCACCGTTTGCCGGTTACCACTTAGTAGAAAGTAAAACCTTCTATGGTGATGGTTACCAAGATGTTCAGCATCGCCGTCCAAGTATTCGCAACGCCAAGCGCTTACTTGATTGGGAACCTAGCATCATGATGGAAGATACCATCGAAGAAACCTTAGACTTCTTCCTTAAAACAGCCGTTGACGAGTAACAATGAGTTCGAAAGATACGATAAAAGTTGGTTTAAGAATTGATGTAGATACCTTTCGTGGCACGCGTTTAGGCGTGCCCAAGTTATTAGACATTTTTCAACGCCACAACATTAAGTCGTCATTTTTCTTCACCGTTGGACCCGACAACATGGGGCGCCATATTTGGCGCCTTTTACGTCCGGCCTTCTTGAAGAAAATGCTCCGCTCTAAAGCCGCTAGCTTATACGGCTGGGATATCATTTTCCGTGGTACTTTTTGGCCCGGCCCAGTGATAGGCAAAAAGCTCGCATCAGTCATAAAAAATACTGATCAAGCCGGCCATGAAATTGGCTTACACGCTTGGGACCATCACAAATGGCAAATGAAAACTGACAGCATGTCGCAAAGTGAATTAGGCAATGAAATTCGCAAGGGTTATCAAATGCTGGCGGGCATTACCGGCAAAGACGTGCAATGCAGTGCGGTAGCAGGTTGGCGATGTACCGAGACCACTCTTGATGAAAAAGAAGCGTTTCCGTTTCGTTATAATAGCGACTGCCGAGGCGAATCTATTTTTGTTCCTAAACCAGGCATGGCGCCACAAATCCCGGTGACCTTACCCACCTACGACGAGTTAATTGGTCAAGAAGGCGTAGACGAAAGTAATTATAACCAAGCCATTCTAGATAGAATTAAAGCCGATAGCTTAAACGTGTACACCATTCATGCAGAAGTAGAAGGCATTGTTTGCGCTGAAATGTTTGAGCAACTGATTATTGCCGCCAAGCAACAAAACATTGAATTTGTGCCACTGTGTGACTTGCTTGACCAAGATTATGTGTCTTGGCCACAAGATAGCATTCTTAATATAGAAATGGATGGACGCGAAGGTTGGTTAAGCCATCAAGCGTCGCTTATTCGCCCTCAAACGCCTTAAATCAGGACTAACCATTAGCATGCGCCACTTACGAATCAACCTAGCCACTTGGGTGCCCATCTTCTTTATTTTGCTCTACCTATTACCTTTAGGTATGCGTGATTTATGGTCACCCGACGAACTACGCTACGCCGAAATTTCACGTGAAATGGTCAGCAGCGGTGATTGGGTAGTGCCGCGTTTTAACGATTTACGTTATTTCGAAAAACCGGTAATGGGTTATTGGATGAATGCGGTATCGCAGTTGGTGTTTGGTGAAACCAATTTTGCGGTGCGCGCGGCGTCGGCCTTTAGTGCCTTAGGGGCAGCATTTTGTATTTTCTTGTTGTTAGCCCGCTTTGCCTCACGGCCGGTAGCTTGGTTAACCTCAGGCATTTATTTAAGTATGTTTATGGTGTCGGGGGTGGGCACCTATAGTGTGTTAGACAGCATGCTGAACCTCTGGCTTACCGCCAGTTTTACTGCGTTTTACTTTGCCATTCGCAGTGAAGAAATGCGGCAACGCGCTAAATATTATGGTTTGGCTGGTTTCTATTGCGGGTGCGCAGTATTAACCAAAGGCTTTTTGGCATTGGCTTTGCCGGTGCTGGTAGTTGTGCCATACATGTTATGGACTAAACAATTTAAGGTGCTATTAAAATGGGGCTGGTGGGTAATGCTGCTTGCCTTGCTCACCTGCTTGCCGTGGGCCTTAGCAGTACATGCCGCTGAACCTGATTATTGGCATTACTTCTTTTGGGTGGAGCATATTCAGCGGTTCTCCGCCGAAGATGCCCAGCACTCTGCGCCAATCTGGTATTACTTGCCATTTTTAGCCGCTGGCGTACTGCCATGGTTATTTTGGTCACCCAGCGCCATTAGCCACCTAAAAGGACAAATGCATTCTCCGTTGCTTCGTTATGCCTTGTTATGGGCAGTATTGCCTTTGGTCTTTTTCTCTTTAGCTAAGGGCAAGCTAGCCACTTATATTCTGCCAATTATGGCTCCGCTAGCGATTTTATTTGCCTTTGGTATTCAGCAAGCTTTTGCTAAATCCTGTAAAGGTTTAAAGTGGGGAAGCTACTTAAACGCGGCCTTATTTGCCCTACTCGCCATAACCACGCTAGTATTACACTTCACTGGAAAACTGCCCTTAGATGCTGAAGAGTCTTACCGCCCTTGGTTACTGTTTAGTATTTTCGGTTTCTGGTCTGCAATGGCCGTGGTAGCGATAAAAGCCAATAGCCTCAACAGCAAAGTCGCCAGCTACATGTTAATGCCGCTGGGATTATTTATGTTGGCATGGGCAACCTTTCCTAATGTCAGCATCTACTCAAAAATGCCCGCTAAATTTATGCAGCAAATCTCTCACTTGGTAGAGCCCAATACTGTATTAGTGGCAGATTACCCAGACACTATGTCGGCGTTTAACTGGTACTTTAAACGTGAAGATGTTTACTTAGTGGGTCAAAAAGGTGAAGTAAGATACGGCCTAGAGTATCCCGATGCTCAGCACCGCTACATTGAAACTAAAGCGCTAGCTAGATTTATTGAGCAACAACGGCAACATGCACCAGTGATGATTTATTATCGCGATAAACCCGATATGGGCGGTGAGTTACCAGACACTACTCAACGCATAGATAAAGGTCGCTACACCGTGCTCTATTATCAAGCGTTAAACCAATAATGCTTGAGTGGTTATTGGTGGTGGTATCCATTAGTTGCAGCTCGTTGAGCCAATATTGGCAGAAACGCGCGGCGCTGTTGTTTGCTGATCAACCTGAGTTAAGTACGGTAAGCAAATTGCTATCTAAGCCTTTGCTACTGGGCATTATGTTTTTGGCCTTAGGTGCAGTGTTTTGGCTAGGTGTACTCAGCCAGTGGGATGTATCCGTTGCTTACCCATTACTTAGCAGTAACTTTGTGATCATGTTACTCATTTCTAAATTTGCCTTTAACGAACCGGTCAGTCGTCGCCAGTGGTGCGGTGTCACCTTAATTATGTTGGGTGTCGCTATTCTTGGAGGGGCAAGCCAATGGCTTTAAAAACTGAGCCAAGAAGCGTGGCCTTAGCATTGCTAAGCGTAGTGTTTATCTCGCTGGCCCAACTTGCTATGAAATGGGGAATGAGCCAGCTCACTCTTCATTTTTCGGCCTTAAATGAGCTATGGAATAGCCAGCAATACTTCGATGTACTGAGCGATTACCTTGCTTATTTTGTTAGTGTATTAGCAGGCTTAGGGTTTTATGCGCTGTCGATGGTATGTTGGGTTTTGGCGTTAAAACGATTAGCTCTTTCGGTGGCATATCCATTATTAAGCTTAAGTTACGTGATCGTTTATTTTTCTGCTATTGCTTTGCCGTGGATTGGCGAAGCCTTTAGTTGGGTGAAAGCCTTGGGCATCGTCTTTATTTTGGCTGGCATTGTCTTGGTATTTCCTCGAGCTAACACAAAAAGTAATACCTAACACCAGCAATACTGCGGCTTTCGCCAAAAGGGGTGAAGCCTGCGCTATTAAATGTGCGAATACTCAAGTATTGTTGCTATGTCTATCTGTATTACTATTGCCTTAAATTAGTCGCATGGAGTTTGCGCCAACATGAAACGCTTTTTTGACCTACTTGCCATCTTATTATTACTGCTACTGGCAACTTCGGTCTTTTTCTTGTTTTCTTTTCACCCAGATCGCTACAAAAGTGATTTTTTGCATTGGTTTAATCAACAAAGCGATTGGCAGCTCAACTATAAAAATACCCAATGGTCCTTGAAGCAACCTTTAAGTCTGCAAGCATTTGATCTTGAACTGGCGAAGTCTGGGCAAGCCGCTATTTTAGCTAAACAAGCAACGCTTAATTTTGCCTTAATGCCTTTGTTACAGGGCAACATTAGCCTTGATAGCTTATCGATTGATCAGGCACAGATTGCTCTAACTCAGCAGTTATTCGACGCCCCAGCCGAACCAATAGCCACAGAGCAACAATCAAACAACCCTGTTCTAGCTTGGCTTGACAGCGTAGAACTACAACAGGTTATTGTTAAAGATAGTGATTTTATATGGCAAGACGCTGAGCAACCCTATCGTTTAGAACGCTTTGAACTGGCCATTGAAGATTGGCAAATTGACTTAAACAACCCCAGCCCTAAACAATGGCAATTTACCTTACATAGCTCGGCGCAATTGTTGGTCACGCCTTGGCAAGAAATCGCCATGCCACAGCTAAGCTTGGCCTATGCTCAAGAACAGTTGGTGATTGACCATATCGGTGCCGACCTTTTACAAGGCTCGGTATATGCTTCTGCAGAGCTGAGTAATAAACAATTACGCATTCGCGAAGTGGCCTTAAATAGCCTGCGTTTAGAGCATTTTGCAAATCAGCAGTTTGGCACAACAGATGCTAATTCAGAGCCGCAAGAGCCACTCATTCTGCCTGAGTTAGACTGGCTTGATAGCATTCAAGTAGATAACTTATTGCTGAACCAAATTAGTTTGGTATCGCAAGTCAATGGCCACAACTTAGTACTCAATAAATTCACCGCAGAAGTCGAAAACTTTCAAAGTCCCTGGCCATTTGATCAACAAGCCTTTGAAGCCGATTACGCATTTATTGCCGACGAATTTGGCATAGATCATATTCAGTTTAACGACCTCACTGCGAGTGGACGCGTGGCACAAGGGCAATTTTCCTTAGCTGCCTTGCGGAGTCAGTTGTTTAAAGGCCAACTCAGCTTATCGCTAAGCTATGTATGGGAGCAACAAGCCTTAACCCTGCATCAACTGGTATTAGCCAATAACGAAATACCTATACAGCCCAATTGGTTACCACAAGCCCCAACAGATTCTGGCGAAGATTCGGTGCAGCCCAGCACTGAGCTCGGTGCTCCACTCCAACAATTCAATATTGAACAGTTGGAGCTACAGCAAGTTAAACTACTTTCTTACGCCGACCAATTCCCCTTTTCTGCCACCGGCCTTAACGTAGAGTTGCGTCAATTAGAGTTAATAAGAGACGGTAAATGGCAATCGGTAGATGATATTTGGCAGGCTCGAAGCCAAGTATTTGTAGAAGCGCCAGAGCTAGCTTACCGCGGCATGGTACTAAGCCATGTGAGTATGGATTTAGGGTCAGATCAACAGATAGGTTACTTCAATCTCTATGGTGAACTACCTTTAGGCCAATTTGAGCTGCAAGGGCAAGCGTTATTAGACCAAGAAAATAAACCATGGCAAGCCGAGTTATCAGGCTTGTTACTCGACGTAAGCCCACTAGCCCGCTTGGCAAACAACCGCGATTTTAGTTTAGTGGGGGATTTAGAACTGGCCGGAAAGTTACGTGGGAAACTGAGCGACTTTGGCGCTAATATCGACGGTTCAATCGACTTTCATAGCCAGTTATTACAACTGCCAGGTGCCGATTTAGAAGTGACTTTAGATCAAATTATCGAAAGCCCGCGTCAATACTTTGAAGACCCCAACCCACTCATTTCGTCAGGATGGCCTGTTTTTTGGCAAAATCCACGTAGCTTGCCACAAGGGATTACCCAATTTACTAATCTAGCCTTAAGTGCTGAACTTGAGCAGGGAAAACTGCGCATTGCTCCCCAGCCTCTACCGGGCTTGCGTTACCAGCTCACCTTAGCTGGTGAAGTAGACTTAGCTAAACAACGTTTTAACGACTTAAAACTGGTCGTGGCCGATCAGCCTTGCTGGCGTTTAGTGCACTCCATCACTGGTCAATGGAGCCAACCCGCAGTGAGCTTCGATCACTATCTTTCACCTCGTCGCTACTCGGTAGACCAACAAGATTTTGTTAGAGCACCTAGCATTCCTCAGTGTCGTTATCCTCTAGCAGGGCAAGTAAGCGAATAAGTCTAGAGTTGTATGGCTAAAGGCTGATGCTGCGCTTGTTCAATAAAACAATCTCGCAAAGGGTTCTGGCTACTGTCTTTACGCCACACAAAATTGAAGGTTCTACGCATATCTAAGCTAGGTGTATTTAAGGCTATTAACTCACCCGCTTGAATCGCCTGTTCTACGCTACGTAGTGGTAAACAACTTAAATACGCGCCATTAGCCACCAGCGCAACTAAACTCGGCACATGGCTATATTCTCGCCACACTTTTATCTTGGTAATTTTGCCATGAATCGCCCCGTTAAAAATATCTCGCGTTCCAGAGCCCGCCTCACGTAATACCCACCTTGCTCGACTAAGTTTGGCTAAGTTCACTTCTTCATGAGACGCTAGAGGGTGCTGCTTACCCGCCACTACTACTAACTGGTCTTCACACCAAACTTGCTGAGCAATTCGGCTGTCGCTGCAATGCCCTTCTATAATGCCAAGTTGCAAACGATAGTCGAGCAAACCTGCTAACACTACTTCGGTATTACTGATCTGTGGGTGAATCACCAAGTCAGGATAGTCTTTATCTAGCTTAGCGATGATCTGCGCCAAAAAGTATTCCGCGATAGTTTGGCTAGCGCCAACAGTAAGCTCTCCGCTTATCACTTGCTGCCCAGCAAACCCCTGCATAATGTGCTGACTTTCCATTAACACTCGCTTGGCTCGTGGACGCAACCAGTGGCCCCAATGATTGAGTCGTAGTCGTTTTCCTTGGCGCTCAAACAAACGTTGTCCCAAACCGGTTTCCAGTTGATTTAAAGCCATACTAGCAGCAGACTGAGTCATGGATAGTTGCAGTGCAGCGGCACTAACACTGTGGGTTTCGGCAATGCATACAAACACCGACAGCTGTTTAAGACTAAAGCGATACAGATGCTGCATATAAACTTTCCTGATGAACTAAACGAGGTATATTCAATACTCTAATATACCTCGTTAGCACTAAAAGGAAACGGCCTGATAAGAAAGGGTTAGCTAGAGCCTTTTGTAGGAAGGAACGAACTTAAGAATCAAGGTGAGCTTTCGGCAAAATAACATAAAAACCTTTAAATTCAGCGGCGGTTTTATTGTTATGGCAAACTTGCACAGTGACTGTCATTTTGCATTTTTTCCCCTCTAACAAGGGTAACAAGCTGCCTTTCATTTGGCTTTTCTTGACCTTGGCAATAGCGTCTTGGTCAATCGCTTTACGGTGTTTTATCTCACCCTTAGCCAATACAATATCTCCAGCAAAGCCATGTTCTTGCAGCATCAACCAAATCATTCCCCAACCCGACAATACCGCCTGGCTATATATGCTGCCGGCAAACATAGTGGAATGCGGATTACCGTTTCCGGCAATAGGTAATTTGGTAGTTAGTTCGTTGCCGGTATATTGATGTAGCCGAACGCCCATTTTTTCACTTAAGGGAATTTGTTGGTTAAACATTAACTGTAAGGCAGTACATAACTTAGGTTGACGAACAAAACGGTGTTCTGGAGACAGCTCCTTCACCATTTGTTGCACTTTTACTTTTACTTTATCAAAGGTAGGGTCGCCAGCAGGTTCAAAGCCACAGCTAGTAAAAAAAGCCTGAGCGTCACCACGGGCATTGACTACAATACGCTCTACGCCTTCATCATGGGCCGCCTCTTCTAACGCCAACATCAACAACGTTCCTAAACCGTGTTTACGTTGCTCAGGGCAAACAGCTACATGACGAATAAGTGCTTCTTTATTATCACTTAAAAACAAGCGACCAACCGCTAAAGGGTCACCTCTGTTATCACGAATCATGCGATGAATACTGTGATCATCATAAGCATCTCGCTCACTACCGAGTGGTAGCTGCAAAGGTTTGTTCAATACTTCCCAACGAAATTGATAATACTTATCCATTTCACCAGACGCATCTGGGCAAATCACCTTAAACATAGCTATTCCCTTATTGCTTATCAGCCAAACCCACGGCTGCAGCGCTGTGTCTTATTATGACACTTATCATCATTAAAAATTCATCACCCCATACCAAGTATTATCATTAACCTGGAGTGCTAACTTTACATATTGCACCTAATCGCAACAATAAACCAACACTTAACATGGTAGTTAGCATGTCCATCACACTGTGGTAGTTCAGCCACCACATCAGCGCCAAATAAGCGAAATAAATGGACCAAGACACCAAGCGCCAACGAGGCCTAGCCAGATGAAGTAACACTTGAAGACAAAAAGCTAGCGCAGTATGAGTGCTATAGTCCAAACCCCAGCGTGGCCACCATGAATAATGGAGATCTATTAGCATCAACCCGTAAGTGCTTGCTAAGCCTACCAGTAATAACAAAATACCATTTTGAAGCTTTTGCTGTTGCTCCTGCTTTAGGTATCGAAAAGCGATAAGCACTAATACAAGCACCAACAATGGTGTGTATAAGTCGGCAACTACAGCCAAAAACTGCGTCATAGTAAAAACCCATTAGCTCAGTCTAAAATGGCCATCAGTTTACTATTGCCCAGCGGAACAATATACAATGATAAATCGGCCAATCTAGTCCTTAGGAATTTGCTCAGTGTTAAAGAAAAGCATAATGGCGCTAACCACACTCGTTGCCATAACTTGTGGTGCTCAGTACCTAAGCCATTCGCAATACCGCCAGCAGGTGAAGCAAATCGTGGCGGACTTCAACCAGCAGAATGAGTGGCAATTAAACCAAACTGTATTGAGCAGCAACTGGTTTCAGCAACAAGAACAATGGCAACTTACAGGCAACCTAAGCCAGCTGGGTTTAGATCCCCAGCCAATTGAGCTTCACGTCATTCAGCAAGTTAGCATCTGGCCGTTATGGCTTGAAGGAAAGTGGCAAGTTGACCCCGAGCAAGCAAGTTATCAGCAGTGGTTAAGTGACTTAAACCTTACAGCAGTTCCACATTTAGGAACCTGGCAAGCTAACTTGCTCAGCCAGAAGTTACAGCAGCAATTGCGGGTAGATTCTTTTGAACATAACTACACGGAGTTAGCACTTAGCTTTAAGCCCATGAGCATTTCTACGGTTAGCGATTTGTCCTTTCAGCAAGGTGAGGCAACGCTTAGCTGGCAAGGAATGGAATTGCTTGATAGCCAACAAAATGGTGACCACATTCACTTAGGTAAAGTGGAAGCCAGCGAAACCTTTAGCCAGCGTCAGCAATGGACATTAGTAGAAAATGCCAGTTGGTCTGTCGAACAGTTACGCCTTCAATTAGGCCAAGGTGAAACCCTACTGAAGTTGCAGAACCTTTCAGTAAACAACAGCTTTAGTGAAATTAAACAGAATGCGTATTTAAGTCTAAATACTGAGTTAAATAGTTTCATTTTAAGAGAAGGGGCTGAAGTATTTCAGCTAGACCAATTAATACTGCGCTCTAGTTTAGGCGGTGTACCGATGCAAAGCTTAATTCAGCTGGCCCAGTCAAAATACACCTCGCTAAGTTCTGATGAGCGAGATGTATTGGTGCAGCAAGCAGTATCAAATGGTATTGAATGGCAGTTAGATACCTTAATGTTTGAGGTCGACTCGAGTTATAACAGCTTACCCTTACAGGGCGATATTAACCTAGCAGGCAAAGCGAAACTGCTACCTTTCGAACTCGACCAAGTAAGCCGCCCGATACAGCTATTGCGCTACATAGATTTAAATTTGGTCATAGATGTTGGCGACCAGCTGTTTAATCAAAGCCCTTTATCTGCGTATATTCTTGCTCTACGCAATGCCGGGTACTTGCTACATGAAGAAGGCCGAGATCGCAGCGAACTGATCTTCAACGACAACGAATTCACCATGAACAGCATGCCAGTTAATTAAGTGTGAAAACACTCTCTCCTCTCAACGCCGCTGAAGTCAGCTTGCTGACAATCACACGATAAAATCTTATTGAATGGTTCAAGCAGTCTAAATCTGGCAATGTGCGCTTAAGTAATCCGCACATTAGACCTCAAACTTGAGACAAAAAAATGCGGCGATAAACGCCGCATAAACAGGGATTAGAAAAAAACACACTGGTATTACACTACTGTTGCTGCTGTTTCTTCAATTGCTGCATAAAATGAGACTGCGCTTTTGTCGAACCAGCTCGCTCTGCCTCCTCGACTAGGTTTAAGGCCCTAGTAAGGTCATCCTGTGCTACTGCTTTACTAATTTGATCTAGATAAAAAGTCTCTGTATCACTTAGCATATCTGCGCTTGGCGCTTTAGTAGCAGCTACCGTGGTGGTAGTGGCTACTGCAGTAGCGGCCGCTGCATCTGCTTTAACTGGAGCAGCTTCAACGGGCGTTAAATTTTGATTGGGTTCAGCCGAAGTAACAAACGACGAACTGAATAACACTTCGCTAAAACGAATATCTAGGTTACCTATCGGAGAATGTTTTGAATAATATTTAAAGGCCGAAGGTAAACCACCACCGGTTTTTTCTTCGTAAACAACTTTAGGATCAATCAGTTCGGTTTTACCGCCATATTCATTGGCTTTACTGTAAACCAATAAGTAACGTGCTTGTTTGGCTTGCTCAGGTGTGATGGCCTGCTGCATAGATAAAAAGCCTTCCGGGTCTAATGTAGTACTTTCAATTCGAAGCACCTCATTCAAACCTTGATCATAAAAAATCGCGGTAGGTACAAATACGGTACGCGCTACAAGACTATCTAAATGAAAGGTAAATTGAGAGATATCATCAGGGATCAGTAAGGCTGCGGTATAAGAGTTACCTTCAGGAAATTGAACTACTGGTGACTTTTCAGTGACATCGATACGATTAGTTCTGTCTAAAGACAATAACTGATATTGCAGCTGTGAGGGTAGCTTTGGAGAAACACTTGAAGATTGTAAGTTGGCTGCTATTTTTGCCTCATCGGCAAATTGAGCCCCCCAAGTTCTAAACGGGTCAGTGACTTCTAAAGGCTTGTCATTGCTAGAACTTGAACACGCGCTAGCTAAAACACAAGCAACTACTACCGTTAATACTTTTTTCAAATTTCCACCTCTTAAATGCGGGCGCTAACACCTTAGCGCCCACTCCTTGGTTTGAGTACCTATTTAAACAGTACTCAGCTTAGCTGGGTTTACCACCAAGCTTCAACCATGGCACCCACTTTTGTTACGTCAACCGTCTCTTTTCCATCAGTTTTCACTTCACCTGTTACAGCGTAGAAGCGAACAACTGGGCGTGACCACATGAAGTGACCCACTTGGAAGTTTTGCGACAAGGTGATTTTCCATGCGTCACTTTTGTTTGCAGAGCCGCCAACATCTGTGCGCTCGGTAAAGTGAACACCCGCTTCTAGAGCAGTAGCCATGTACTCAGTCCAGTGATGCTGAGGACGAACAGCAACGGCGTATTCAACTTTTTCGTCGAATGAGCAACCAGTTTGCTTACAATCGACTAACAAGTAGTTAGCGTTGTATTCCATGGCTGTCATTTCGCCAAAGTTAACTGCACCGTCTAAGAAAGCACCGTAAGAAGCGGCTTTTTTATCTTCATAGTTTGACCAGTTTTGGCCCGCTGAGTTAGCAGAAATCAATGCGGCAGCGTCAGTTTCGTAACGAGCAGCAACTTGGAACCAACCATTGCTTAAACCTTGACGGTAAGAAGCAAATACCTGCCATGCATCATTGTTTTCAATGCGGTCAGGGTTAGCTGCATCATCTATATCCCCAGTAGTAAACGCGTAGTTACCACGGAATTTAAGAGCACCTTGCTCACTCACTTTAATATCATGCAAATTAAAGGCTAAAGAGTTAACTGAACCCTTTTTATTTTCAGGAGTTGTACCACCACCACCTTGTGTCCAACCTAAATCAAGTTGAGCAAAACCAAGGTTTAAGTTATCAACACCGGCACCAGAACCATCGGCACTAAGCATGAAGTAATCGCTCAAGCCACCTTGTTCACGACCGTAGAAACGTTTACCAGCCCAAACATAAGCATCTGGTTGTGAAGCAAAAATACCTTTACCACCACCGTAGAACTGAGCTAAACCGATGGTATCGCCCCAAGTAGGCGAGTAACCAGGAGTGTTAAGCATAACGTTCATGTCAAATTTAGCATCGCCATTCTCAAAACCTTGAGAAAGCATAAACTCCATCCAGTTGTCTTCGTTACCAAGACGACCTGCACCATTAATTTCACCGTGTTCGCCTTTTAGCTGAACAATTTCGTCGCCCGATGCTTCTAAAGCATAGCGGCCGTAACCAGAAAAATTAGGGGTACCCGCGAACGAGCTAAGAGAGGTTGCCGCTGACGCGACTGCAATTGCAATTGTAAGCGCTTTCACTTTCATTTTGTTCAACTCCGTGTGAATCTTGAAATTTTATTGGAAGCATTTTTTATATATGGCGAACTAGCCATGGTTAAGAAGTATAAGACTCAAAATTAGATAAATAAGTGACCAACATCACTAATGAAAGCGCTTGCAAAAAACAAGGATCACAATTTAAACAAAATTAGAACCTATAGTTTCATGAAATATAGTGAAATAACCCCATGCAACATGAAAGCAGTTTCACGGATAAACCATTGTTATTTATGAGTTATTCATCTAGAGAAATAAGGTGCTGTATACTTATGAAACAAATGATGTTTTTTCGCATATTCACTTTTGTTACAAAAACTAAACTATGTGAGATGAATCAAATAATTGTTTTCATCTGATGTTTTTTACACTTATTAGTGCATCAATAAGTCTCAATACCTATTATTAATTAGTTAAAATGAAGCTTTGAGTTGATAAGGAAAAACAAATAAAGCATTAAAATTCATGAAAATACTGAAGCAAATGTTAGCGGCGGTACCTTTAATTTAGCCCCAAGCCTTATTTTCTCATCGAACAAGTCAACACGCGATGCAATAAAATAACCAGCTAATGTTTTTTAGCATTCTCACAGGCCTCGCAATACGGCAATGGAATTCTTTCATACATCAACTGATTGTACCTAGCCTCCAGATAGCCTATCAATAAAGGCCTTGAGCCTTTCTATAGAACAACCAAACTACACTTATTGACTAAATTGCCTTGGCTTCTTTCATAGCTTTCCTATTACGAAATCTTTTATTGAGGCCGATCACTTTTTCGAATTGATGCACTAAACAAGCTAAGGCTACCTGTTAACATGCCATGTGAAAGCGCTTACACATCAATAGTATTTAGTTGAGGTCATCCCAATGTTGCATCGTTACACCGCTCAATCCAGTTATTTTGGTCAGGTCAGTGACTTGATGAGTCCAGGATTGGCCGACGAGTTTGTACAACCCTGGTATGTTCCATTAAGTACAACCCCAGCAGACACGGGGATCGCGGTAGGTGGTATTGGTAGTGCGTACACCCTAACACCAGCGGGAACAACGCCACTGTTTCATATGTTACCGGGTTTGCATCTAGCCGACAGCCAGCGTGATGGTTTGCGATTAGAAGAGTTTTTCTTGAGCCAACGCGATGCAAATGAGCAGCAACTGGTGATAGTGAATCACAGCAACTTTCAGCAAAAGCAGAAGTTTTTCGCCTTAAGTAATCACCTACAACAGCCACTGTTTAAAGCTGATGATGATACAGAGCAACAGCTTGCGCACCTGCAAAACCTTATTCAAGAGCCAGACCTCTACCAATGGAACCAAGCTAATTTACAGCGTTGGAATGTAGAGTTATCAGACAAAACTCAGCAACTGTTAAGCAACCAAGTGACTGGCGCAGCGCTTAACATTAGTTGGTTACTCGATTTCTATGACGGCGCACTTGGCCTTAAAGCAGCCCACCAACAAGCACTCTATGGCGATTGGGAAGCAAATGCCTACCACGGCATAGCCACTTGCCCGAGCAAGCAAGTCAATTATCAAGCGCTGTATCCAGTCGCCAAGCAACAATTCGTTGACCAGCAAGCGATCCAAGTAACAAAGTTTCACTATAGCCCGGTGGTTCCTAATCACGAGGATTGGGCAGCCTTACCGGTGAGTTACACTCGTATCGTATTGCGTAACCAAAGCCAAACTAGACAAGCATTTAGCTTAATTCGCTGTATAGAAAACTTAAGCGGCTTTCAAGCGATTAAACAGCGCCCGGGCGTTCAAGACTCTGCCTGTAAATTGGTTCGTGCGGCTAACGGCCAAACAAGCCAACTGCATCGCTGGCAAAATGACGCTGAACACTGCGCCGTAGAAATGAGCGGTAACGCTAATCCAGGCATAGACTTTGACGGCCAAAGTTGTTTATCCGTTTCCGCGCCAACTGGTTGTTGGGTAAGCGCTAAGCCGTATTTTTACACAGATAATACCGCCAATGTAGTGGCCGGAGGCTTAGCCAGCGGACGCTTAGGAGAATCATTTGACCGCGGTATTTACAGCGGCCGCGAACTCAGTTCAGCAGCGCTTTGCATTAGCGGCGAGCTTGCCCCTGGCGAGCAAGTCGAAGTATGTTTCTCACTAGTGCTAGATTTCCCCCATATTCGTTTACCGGGTCTAACTAGCCTTAAAAAGTACACCCAACAATTTCCACAAAGCGAAGGCAGAGCATTAGCTATTTGCCAGCATGCTATAGAGATAGAACCTCAGTTAACGGCATCATTAGCTAATGTCAGCGAACAATTAATGCCTGACGATAGCCTAGCTAGCTTACCGCTTGGGCCGCAGGGACAAACCGAAACACGGACTCTGGCTCTAAACACCCTATCGTTTCTAGCTGAAGCTACCGTTTGGGATGCCGATGATAAATTTTTAGTAAGAGAATGTGCCGATTACCCATTCTTCAATTCCTTGGATGTGTATTTTTATGGCTCGTTTTCATTACTACAGTGTTTTCCGCGCTTAGATGGCGCGGTAATGCGTCACTTCTCGCAAGCCGTGTTAGCAGAGAACTCGCATATTCGTCGCCACCATGAATACGTAGGCTTACCTCACGCCGATTTACCGAACGATAAAACCGAAGGTCCACGAGCGGTGCGAGGAGCAGTGATTCACGATTTAGGCAGCCCTTTTGACGCTAAACCAGATGCTTACGACTGGCATAATGTTAAGGAGTGGAAGGATTTAGCGCCTAAATACATCTTAATGTTGCTACGTCATTATCGTTTTCATGATGACAAAATCCTATTAAGCGATTGCTGGGAAGCGTGCCAAGCGGCCATGCATTACTTGCAAGCCATGGTAGAACCAGGCCAGTGCTTCCCACTGACTCGCGGCACCGACGATACCTTTGATAACCTGTCTTCACACGGTATTTCGGTATATTGCGGGTCACTGTGGATCGCCAGCTTAGAAGCCTACGCCACCATTGCAGAACTACTAAACAGAACCGGGATCCCGCAGGAGTACCGCTACTTAGCGTCATGCGCACGTAAGCAGTTTCACAGTAGCTTATGGGACGAGCAGGCAGGCTACTTTCACTTCTATGTGACACCGCTGCAAATACGCGATATTAAAGAACAACAGCTCGAGGCCTTAAGTGATGCCTTAAAGCAGTCTCCTTTTGCTGGGCAACTTAAACTACAGAGCAAACCCTGTTCAGTGGAATTAGTGGAACGGCTTAACCAATGGTTAAACGAGCCAAGCCTGCCAGAGTTAGGCGATTTAGCCGATAATGTGCAGCAGTTATGGGCCGAGCACTGCGCGCCACTTAGCTGGCCTACTACTCAAGGTAACCCCAAAACGCTTCGCCAAATACGAAAACTAGCACTCCTCGCGCTAGGCGACTTTTGGCAAAGCTCTTGGCACGCCAAGTTACAACTAGATAGCGATGATAGCTTTGCCGACCAATTGTTAGCCGACAGTTACTGTCGCATGCTGCAGTTACCCGCCATTGCTAGTGAGCAACAACAACGCCGCAGTTTGGCCTATGTTTATCGCCACAACTACCAAATAAATAGCGCACGAGTAGGCGCAGCCAACTTAGTCACACGCTTAGGTGAGCCTAAAGAGTGGGATAATTTCCAAGCTCACGACGTGTGGATTGGCGTGCAATACTCCTTAGTCACGGCGATGGCAGCCTTGGATATGCAGCAGCAGGCCGCTGATTTACTCAACGCCACTTATCGCAATCTATATCAAGATGCACGCATTCCGTTTGCCGCTCCAGAAGGGTTTAATGCTAGCTGCCGCTTTAACAGTAAGCAGTTCTCCCACTTGAAAGACGGCGAAACCGAGCAGCTTCATCAGGCGCTAATAGACTTAGGTTTACTCTATTCAGATGGGCGTATTGCTGCAGATATTCCACGTCAGTTTAATGAGTTCAAACTGCGCAGTGCCGCCCTATGCCAAAAATTTCAGTTAAACAGCCAAACGCTGTTCTACGCCTTACACCATACCGGACTTAAGTACACCGCAGGTCGCTACTTCCGCCCCGGCATGATCTTTTCTTTAGCTTTGGTTAAGCCTTTGACCAACGCCGAACAGCATTCAGCTTAACAATTCTGAGGTAAATATGAGCAAGCAATACGGTTATTTCGATGACCAAAACAAGGAATACGTACTAACTACGCCGAAAACGCCGATAAAATGGGCGAACTACGTGGGAACTCTCGACTTTGGCGGTTTAGTAGATACCACTGGCGGCACCGTTGTGTGTAAACAAGATCCCGCCTTAAACCGTATTACTAAATACATTGCACAGTTGCCACAGTCTGAGTTTAAAGGCTCAACGGTGTATATTCGCCGCAAAACTGCGCAAGGTTACCAACTGTTTTCTCCGTTCTTTACGCCAACGTTAGAAGCCTTAGATAAGTTTGAATGTCGCATTGGTTTGTCTTACACCCGCTGGGTAGTTGAAGCTCAAGGTTTGCGTATCGACCTTAAGATTTTTGTTCCTCAAGGTTCTAGCACCTTAATTCAAGATATTCAGGTCACTAACATTAGTGAGCAAACCCAAGCTGTAGATGTAGTACCGGTTTACGAGTTCACCCACTTTGATGCTTTAAAACAGCTAGTAAATGCCGATTGGGTACCGCAAACCATGGCGCTAAAAGCGCACCCAGAAAGCACTGGCCACGTAGTTTTAGAGCAATATGCTTTCATGAAGCGTGATAGCGCAGTGAACTACTTAAGCTGTAACCGACCGGTTGATTCTTGGGAAGGTGACCGCCGTGCATTTTTAGGTGATAACGAATTTGGCTCTTGGTCAAAACCCTTATCACTAATGGAGCCTAGCTTAGGCAACTCTGAATGTGATCGCGGTGATAACGTAGGCGCGCTATTGGTGAACTTGGGCGAACTTGCGCCGGGAAACACTGAGCGGGTCATTACTCAGTTAGGCCAAGTAAGCAGTTTGGCTGACGCCAAACCAAGCATCGATTTATATCGCCAAGAAAGCGCTGTAGACCAAGCCTTTGTTGAGCTATCTGGATTTTGGGAAGACTACCTACAAGTGATGCAGGTAGACACCCCAGATACAGCCATGAACTCAATGCTCAACGTACATAATCCTCGCCAATGCCACACCACTAAAAACTGGTCTCGTTACCTGTCTTTATACCAGTTGGGCTACGGCGCTCGCGGTATTGGCTTTAGGGACTCATCACAAGATTTAATTGGTGTGATGTCGCACATGCCGCAAGAAGCACGCGAATTTGCCGAGCGTTTATTATCGGTTCAACTCGCCAATGGCTCGGCCATGCACCAGTACTTCCCGCTCACTATGGAAGCCAACGAAGGTGACTCACGCGAAGAGCCAGAATGCCCTAACTACTACGGCGACGACCATTTATGGATCGTACTTACGGTTGCCCAGTACTTAAAAGAAACTGGCGATCTGGATTTCTTAAACAAGCCTATTTCTTATTACAGCAAAACCCTAGAACCTGAAGATCGCCCGCAAGCCAGCGTTTATCAACACTTGCTTAAAGCCGTTGATTTTACGTGGAATAATGTAGGTGAACATGGCCTACCGCTACTCGGTTTTGCCGATTGGAACGATACCGTTAACTTACCAACAGGCGCTGAGTCTCTGTTTGTTGCTAACTTATTTGGTAAAGCGCTAAAAGAGCTGTTAGACATTGCTAAAACCTTGGATGACCAGAGCAGCTACGATTTGCTCAATGGCTACTATCAAGAAATGAAACAACGCGTTAATCAGCATGCTTGGGACGGCGAATGGTGGGTACGTTACTTTACTAACGAAGGCCAACCGATTGGTTCGCATAAAAACCAACATGGTAGTTTATACACCAACGGACAGTCGTGGCCGGTAATCTCTGGCTTTGCTGAAGGCGACCGCATGCTAGCTGGCCTTGAAGCTGTTAATCACAAGCTAAATACCAAGTACGGCATTATGTTGTCTGGCCCTGGTTATAATGGTTTTGACCCACAACTGGGTGGCGTAAGTACTTACCCACCGGGTGCTAAAGAAAACGGGGGGATCTTCTTACACTCAAACCCTTGGGTAATGATGGCCGAAACCATAGCCGGTAACGGCGACCGTGCCTTTGAGTACTACAACCAAATTAACCCTGCTTTCCACAACGATAACTTGGATGTATTCCAATCCGAACCTTATTGTTATCCGCAAAATATTCTAGGCGCGGAACACAAACAATTTGGTATGGGTCGCAACGCCTGGTTGTCGGGCACCTCTGCCTGGACTTATGTAGCTGGTACCCAATACATCTTGGGTATTAAACCCACGCTAACGGGGCTAGAAGTAGACCCTTGTATTCCAACGGCATGGCCTGGCTTTAGCGTGAAACGCCGTTACCGTGGCGCGCAATACAACATTGAGGTTAGCAACCCTAACGGCGTGAGCTCGGGTGTGGTAAGTGTTACCGTAAATGGCGACGCAATAGATGGAAAAGTGCTACCTGTCTTTAGTGAAGGCGAGCATCACGTAGAAGTGGTACTAGGCTAAACCGAGTACAGCAATAAAAAAGCCAGCGCTATGCTGGCTTTTTTGTATTTAAAATAACGACTTACTATGGCTGAGCTAAAGACTTTTGCGTCTCTGCATCAAACAAGTGCACGAAGGTGGCATCTAAAAATATCTCTAGAGACTTAGGCAATTTACCATGCTCCGCTGGAGCTTCAATCACAATATTCTGCCCGCCCATTTCTGCTTTCACGTGCATAGTCGCACCTAATAATTCACTATCAGAGAAGGTAGCTTTGGCCGCTATAACGTGGCTAGCTTCTAGCTGTTTCTCATGTAAATGAATATCGTTAGGGCGAATGCCTAGCGTTAGTGCTTGACCTTCTTGTAGCTTACCTACGAATTTCTCCGGGGCTTTAATCACCTGGCCAGCTAATTCCAACAGCCACTCGCCGTCTTGCTGTTTAGCAGTCACTGGGATCATATTCATAGACGGCGAACCGATAAAGCTCGCTACAAATTGATTTTTAGGCTGAGTAAACACCTCATAAGGCGTACCAATTTGTGCGGTAACCCCTTTATTCATGATCACGATACGATCTGCTAAGGTCATCGCCTCTACCTGGTCATGCGTAACATATAAGGTAGTTACACCCAATTTATGGTGCATGTCTTTTATTTCTGCACGCATTTTGCCGCGAAGCTTAGCGTCGAGGTTAGATAAAGGCTCATCAAACAAAAATAGCTTAGGCGTGCGCACCATAGCCCGCCCCATGGCGACCCGCTGGCGTTGCCCACCAGAAAGTTGTTTAGGTTTACGATGAAGATAGTCAGTTAACTGCAGCATTTCGGCTGCCCAATCCACTGACTTTTTAATCTCTTTTTTCTTAACCCCTTGAACTTTAAGCGCAAAGGCAATGTTTTCGTATACTGTCATGTGGGGGTAAAGCGCATAGCTTTGAAATACCATGGCAAGATCGCGATCTTTTGGGTCAACGTCGTTGAGGCATTTTTCATCCATACAGATTTGACCCGAAGAAATGGTTTCTAAGCCGGCCACCATCCTCAAAATGGTGGATTTACCACACCCAGAGGCTCCGAGTAGTACCACAAATTCACCATCACTCATCTCTAAGTCGAAACCTTTTACAATTTCAACTTTGCCGTAACTCTTACGTAGATCTTTAAATGACAGTGACGCCATAATTATGCTCCTGCGCGTTGTTGTAAAAATTGTTGGAAGTATTTAGCACTTTGCTTAAGCACTCGTTGCTGGCTTGCGTAATCAACATAAACAATGCCAAAACGTTTCTCATAACCGAAGGCCCACTCAAAGTTATCCATTAAACTCCAAGCAAAATAGCCACGCATATCCACGCCCTGCTCCATTGCCACAGCCACCGCGTCTAGGTGTGATTGGTAGTAGTCACAACGTTGTTGATCGATCACTTCGCCATTTTCCAGGCTGTCTGCGCCGGCCATGCCGTTTTCGGTAATGAAGATCGGCGGCAAGGTATAGCGCTGATTAAGTTTTACCAATAAAGCGGTGAGTGCTTCAGGGCACACTTCCCAACCCATATCTGTACGCTCTACATCTGGCAGCACCACTTGGCACGGGCCATTTTCAGTGGCTTTAATCACGTGGCGGGTATAGTAGTTAATGCCTAAGAAGTCGATGGGTTGGTTAATTAAGGCCAGATCGCCAGGTAAAATAGTCGGCCACCATAATGGTTGCTGCTGGCGAATCGCTGCTGGGTATTCCCCTTCAACAATGGGCTGTAAGAACCAATGAATGCCCTGTTGCTCATCAAAATCGGCAGCTAATACATCAGCCGCATTGGTTGGGTCTGCTGGGTAAGCAGGGGTAAAGTTAAGTACAATACCGTGCTCTGCTTTAGGGGCGTTTTCACGCATTTTTGGCAATGCTAAACCGTGAGCTAGCAATATATGGTGAGCAGCTTGAAAACCTAGCTTATCCTCTGTTAAACCGGGGGCGTGCTGACCAAAGCGGTAACCTAAAAAGGCACTACATAGTGGTTCGTTAAAGGTAGCATAACTAAATACTGAATCACCTAAAGCTTTTGTCATGATGTCGGCAAATTCAGCGAATTTATAGGCTGTTTCGCGACTTAACCAACCACCTCGGTCTTCTAGATACTGAGGTAAATCCCAATGATAAAGGGTAACAAATGGCTTAATGCCTAATTCATTAAGCTTGGCAATTAAGCGTTTATAAAACTCAATTCCTTTACTGTTTACTTGCCCTTCTACTGGCATAATACGCGGCCAAGCAATCGATAAACGATAAGCATCAACGCCTAACTCGGCGATCATCTCTAGGTCTTGTTCCCAAAGATGGTAGTGATCACATGCTACTGTGCCGTCGTCGCCATTAGCCACTTTTCCGGGAGTGGCACAAAAGCGGTCCCAAATAGACTCACAACGTTCATCTTCTTTATTTGCGCCTTCAATTTGAAACGCAGCGGTAGCCACACCAAATACAAAGTCACTACGACGAAAAGGAGAAGACTCGGGAAATTCAAAAGACATAACACAACCTCAACACTACGCCTTTACTGACGCATATCATTATATTCATGGGATAAAAAAGAGACTGCCAGCAGATTTACTGCTGATCGACCTTAGCTATACATTCACAAAAACGCATAGCTAACATCAAGCAAGGAGTCGATTAAGAGTAACTGGGACAGGTCATATTCAACTCCTTAAATTGGGTAGGTAAGCTAACCGACGGGAGGTGCCGACGATTCTCGCACTATAAGTTGTGGTTCTAACTGCACACCTTTTACTAGGTCTACATTTGATAAATTCTGTAACACCATATTTGCTGCGATGGTGCCCATTTCTTCAATTGGAAAACGAATAGTGGTCATCTTCGGTCGCAAATAGCGCGAATAAAACATGTCATCGTAGCCCACCACCGAAATTCGCTCCGCTGGTGATTCATTGTCTAGCGACAAAATGTCGTATACGCCAATAGCAATGTTATCGTTACCGCACACCACTCCGGTGAACTCAACATCACGCTGGAATAACTTAGCCGCCGCTTTGTTGCCGCCATCTTCTTGGTACAAACCTTCTACGACTAACTGTGCGTCGTATTCTATGCCTGCTTCATTAAGGGCATTACGGTAACCTTGTAAACGCTCTCGCGCATCAAGGTGAACTAATGGACCCGTGATCGAAGCGATTTTTGTATGACCTAAATCGATAAGATGTTTGGTCGCCAAATATCCGCCTAATTCATTGTTCAAATAAATACAGCGATTGGCTAACTCCGGCACATAGCGGTTTAATACAAAAATATTAGGATTACGCTGACACATTTCGATCAGCTCATCGTCACCCATGGCCTGTACCACTAGCAAAATAGCGTCGACACGACGAGAATTTAAAAAGCGAATCGCATCTCGCTCTTGTTCTAAATCATCGTGGCCACTGGTAGCGATAAGGTGCTGGCCTTCGTTTCGCAATACCGATTCAATACTGTGCATCATGGGACCATAGAACGGGCCAGATAAGGTACCCACTACAATCCCCACGCTATAAGAGCGGTTGGTAGCCAGAGCTTGAGCAAATGAATTAGGTTGATAACCCAATTTATCCATCGCAGCCATAACACGCTCTCGGTTAATTTCCGATACCTTGTTATTGCCGTTCATCACTCTAGATACGGTTGCTTGCGATACACCCGCTAGATCAGAGACTTCCTTGATCGTTGCCATTATTACTTTAGCCTCGCTGTATTAGTAAGCGCTGACACTATAGTTTCTCTGGGCACAGTCAGAGTTAACCTATTCCCGTGAAAGCGCTTTCTCTTAATATGACTGATTGCAGTTATTTATGTCAATTGCCTTTGGGGGCAGCAAATCTGATATGTGAGCCGCCGCAAAGTTTCGATTTCATTGGTGAAAATTAGATTTGAAGCCAAAAAGTCATTGGCCCGTCATTTACGGAAGACACTTGCATGTCGGCAGCAAAGACACCGGTTTCGGTAGCTAGGCCGCGGTCTTTACAGGCACTGACAAAATGTTCGTAAAGATGTTTAGCTTGCTCTGGCGTAGCCCCTTTAGAAAACCCGGGGCGCAAGCCTTTATCGGTATCGGCCACTAAAGTAAATTGCGACACTACCAATAAGCTTCCCCCAGCTTGCTGCACATTCAGGTTAGTTTTACCGTTTTCATCGGCAAAAATGCGGTACTTAATAACCTTTTCACAAAGCTTCACCGCTTTGCTTTGATCATCGGTTTGTTCAACGCCTAGCAAAACTAATAAACCAGGACCAATGCTGCCACTTGTTTCACCACTAATTGTGACACTGGCCTGCTGAACCCGTTGAATTAAAGCAATCATAACGACTCCTCTATGTTGCTATCTATTGCTTGTGCTTGTTGTTGCTGTTGCTGTTGTGAAAACTCGCCAAGAGCGGCGGTGATCTCTGCGCCTATCAATACCACTACCCAACTCACATAAACCCATACAAATAGTATAGGTATACTTGCTAAGGCACCGTAGATCACTTGGTAAGAAGGAAATGAAGCCACATATAAGGCAAAACCACGCTTGCCCAACTCAAATAGCAAGGCGGCGACAACCGCACCGGTTAAACCGTGTTTAAAACGAATTGATTGGTTAGGCACCAATAAGTACAACAAGCAAAACGCGCCAATGGAAAACAACAAAGGCACCATACGTAACAGTTGATTCCATATTCCCAACAATGTTTCATCAGCAAACAACTGCATAGAGAAAATATATGAACTTAAAGCTAAGCTGCCCCCCATTAACAAGGGACCTAAAGTAAGAATCATCCAATACATAGGAAATGCGCTGCTCCAGCGTCGTTTCACTTTTACTCGCCAAATCATGTTCAAACTTTTGTCGATGGTAGAAATCAACATCAGCGCTACCACCGCCAATGCAGCTATTCCCACCGCGGTCATTTTTGAAGCGTTCTCCACAAAACCGCGTAGATTCTCTTTAACCACCTCGCCAGAAGCCGGCACAAAGTTGCTGAAGACAAAATCTTCAATATGAATTTGAAATCCAGCAAACACCGGAAAAGCACTGATAATTGAAAAAGTCACCGCCACCAAAGGCACCAACGACAGCAACGTGACATAAGCAAGTGAGCCGGCAATCATCGTGAGTTTTTCTTGTTTGATACGCTGAATCAGAAAATGGCTAAAGCTTTTTGCGGTGGCAAAATAACCTTGCCAATCAAGCGTTTTTAAACGGCCACTCATGATTAATTTCACTCCTTTGTTTTTTATGGCTAAAGAATGACTCAGATATGCGCTCAACTCAAGTTTAACAAGGGCTTAAGCCTCTTATTTAACAAAAAAAAGCTAAACAAAAGCTGATGTTTTTTTGAACTGAATCACATAAAGTGCTAGACTCCCGCCCCATTTCGTTTTGTTCTTTTTTGGATCCTAAGAACCATGTTTGAATTTCCTAAATTTCGGGGAGCTACGGTTAAAAACGACCTACTCTCTGGTTTAACTGTAGCGCTTGCGCTTGTTCCCGAAGCAGTAGCCTTCGCTTTTGTTGCTGGTGTAGAACCTTTAGTCGGTTTATACGCGGCCTTTATGGTGGGTTTAATTACCGCTGTAATTGGTGGTCGCCCGGGGATGATTTCTGGTGCCACTGGTGCACTTGCGGTAGTAATGGTCGCACTAGTCGCAGACCACGGGGTACAGTATTTATTTGCCACCGTGGTATTAATGGGGATCCTGCAAGTGCTTGCGGGGGTATTCCATCTCGGTAAGTTTATTCGCATGGTACCCCACCCGGTAATGCTAGGCTTTGTTAATGGCTTAGCCATTGTGATTTTCTTAGCGCAATTAGGGCAGTTTCAAGTGCCTAATGCCTTTGGTGAAATGGAATGGATGCAAGGTAGCCAACTATGGATTATGTTAGGCCTAGTGGCGATTACTATGGCAGTAATCCACTTTTTACCGAAGCTTACCAGCGCAGTACCTGCTTCTCTAGTCGCCATTGTGGGGGTAACGGTATCAGTGCATGTGCTTAACTTAGATACCCGCACCGTAGTAGATTTTGTACGCAGTATGACTGGCGATGCTAATGCGACAATTGCCGGTGGTCTGCCGAGCTTCTCTATTCCAAGCGTGCCTTTCAACTTAGAAACCTTAAAAATCATCTTCCCTTATGCTCTAGTATTGGCGGCAATTGGTTTGATTGAGTCTCTACTCACCTTAACGGTAGTTGATGAGATGACAGGCACCCGTGGTCACGGTAACAAAGAATGTATTGGCCAAGGCGTTGCAAACGTTACAACCGGTTTCTTTGGTGGCATGGGCGGTTGTGCCATGATTGGCCAGAGTATGATTAACATTCGCTCAGGCGGCCGTGGCCGTTTATCAGGCATCAGCGCTGCATTAGCCTTGCTTGGCTTTATTTTGTTTGGCTCATCTTTAATCGAAATGATCCCATTAGCAGCACTGGTTGGTGTGATGTTTATGGTAGTACTAGGTACCTTTGAATGGGCCAGTTTACGCATGATTAACAAGGTGCCAAAAGCAGATTTCTTTGTGATTGTATTGGTATCGGTTGTTACGGTATTCACTGACTTGGCAGTAGCCGTAGTGATTGGTGTAATTGTGTCGGCTTTGGTATTTGCTTGGAACCACGCAAAACACATCTACGTGACCACGTCTAGCGATGATGAAGACCACAAGGTGTATCAACTAGATGGTCCATTGTTCTTTGGTTCTGCGGCTAACTTCTTAGATTTATTTAGCCCAGCCAACGACCCAAAAGATGTAGTGATTGATTTTGCTAAATCGAGAGTGAGTGATCACTCTGCGATTGAAGCCATTGATACCTTGGCTGAGCGTTACGAAAAAGCCGGTAAAACTCTACACCTTAAGCACCTTAGCCCTGAATGTCGCAAGCTACTAACTAAAGCAGGCAGCGCGGTTGAAGTGAACTTGATTGAAGATCCTAGCTACAAAGTTGCCAGCGATACGTTAGACAACTAAGCGCGTTAACCTCATCAAGATAAAGCCGTTAACTCCGAGTGAGTTAACGGCTTTTTTTTTGCTCGCATGCTAGATTAAATAGAGGTTGTGCGGCGTTAGGGGCCACAGTGATAGATTCATTTTTGTCTGACTTAGGTTTGCTCATTTATGTATTGCTGATTATTGCAGTGGCCCTACAAGTGATGTTAAAACGCCGTCCAGTAGGCGTAACCCTTACCTGGCTGCTACTGATTTTTGCAATACCTTTACTGGGCATTATTTGCTACCAGCTATTTGGTGAGCGCTATTTGGGCCGCTTGCGCGCTAGGCGAGCGCGAGTAATGGAAACCAAGTACAAACAAAGTGTACACCAGTTTAAGCGTTCTCCTCACGCTGTAGAGCGCTCCTGTTCAGAACAAGCAGAACCCCTAAACAAACTAACCCGGCGTTTGCTTGGCTTGCCAATATTGGGAGGGAATTTATTACAAAACCTTGAAGATTCCCTCTCTACGCTAAGCCAGCTAACCCAAGATATACACCAAGCAAAAACCACCATCTACCTTGAGTTTTACATTGTACAACTCGGTGGATTAGTCGACCCATTGTTAGACGCTTTGGCGCTTGCTGCCCAACGAAAAGTAAGTGTGTACTTACTGGCTGACTCAGTAGGATCAAGAGAGTTTTTAAGCTCTGAGAAAAGACCCCAACTAGAACATGCTGGCGTAAATGTGATTGAAGCATTACACGCCAACCCCATTCGAATGCTACTACAACGCATAGATTTAAGGCTGCATCGAAAAATTGCTGCCATTGACCAACACGTGGCGTATACCGGCTCTATGAATCTCGTAGACCCACGCTTTTTTAATCAGCAGCGCGGCCTTGGCCAATGGGTTGATTTGATGTTGAGGGTGGAAGGTCCCGCTGCAGTAAACCTACAAGCGGTGGTCGCTTACGATATTGAAATGGAAACTGGCTTGGCACTTATCGAGCAATTAGATTTAGTCTCTCCTGCCGCTTCTGCTGGTCAGCAGCTCATGCAGATTATGCCTTCAGGACCAGGCATCTTTGGCGACCATGTTATTCAGTTACTGCTCTCGTCTTTATACTTAGCCAAGCAACAAATTGTATTAACCAGCCCTTACTTTGTGCCTGATGAAAGCCTGCAAATGGCCTTAGTGACTGCCGCTAATCGCGGGGTAGAAGTTAACCTAATTTTACCCGCAAGAAATGATTCCTTTTTGGTACGGTACGCCAGCCATTCCTTTTATCAGCAACTATTAGATGCTGGCGTTAATATCTTCAAATTCAATGGCGGTTTATTACACACCAAAAGCCTGCTAATCGATCAGCAAGTTGCTTTGGTGGGCACCGTAAATTTAGACATGCGCAGTTTATGGCTTAACTTTGAAGTGACATCGATTATTGATGACAAAGATTACGCCAAAGATTTATATAGAATCATGCAACACTACTTACAACAAAGCAGTAAAGTTGATGCTATTGCCTGGCGAAAACGTCCCGTTTATCGACGGTTGATGGAAAATATTATCCATATTTTTAGTCCTTTGCTGTAGCAATCAAACGACCTAAGACCTAGCAAGGCACGTTATTCACCACTGCATAGTTATTCAAGCCCTTTACTCTGAAAGGAAGTAATCATGCTAGGTAAGGGTAGAATACTGCAATCCAAGAACTAGCTAACAATCCTTAAACGTCGCGCCTCCAACTATTATCCAGCGCAATACATTTATAGTATGAATAAGGCTTTCAGCACCTATAAACTGAGCTACCGCACATTTCAATCACAAAAACATCTAAATAAAGTGACTAAATAGCCATTTGGGCATGTAATCAATTCCCCCATAATCATACATTTTCGCTCGTTATGCTTGGCGATTTATAGGATATATCTAGGTTTTCATGTGAGTCATCAACAACCCAGTTCCATTGCTCCGCGTAAGTTGCAACTAAGCGCCTCCTCTGTAAAGCAATTAGCACTTCAGCACCAAGGCGAAGAACTCGCACAACGCTACCAACGTTTTTTTCAAGCGAGTATCGCGAGTAACGATTCTGAAGTGAAGAAGGTCTATCAATTACGCCATCGCGTGTATTGTGAAGAGTTTAAATTTGAACCCAGTAATAAGCTGCAGCAGGAAAAAGACAACTACGATAGCTACTCACAGTATTGCCGAGTGCAACATTTAACCAGCGGGCTTGATGCCGGTTGCTTAAGAATGGTGCACCCAAAAGGTCAACAGAGTCTGCCTATTTTGGATGCCTGCGGTTCGGCCATTACTCATCAAGCATTGCACCCAGATAATTTTGCCAGAGAAAGTATTTGCGAAGTGTCGCGCGTGGCTTTAGATACTCAATTTCGTCGTAGGAAAATTGATAACAAAAGTGGTAATCGGCCTTCAGGCATGACGTTAGCGGAATTTAGCCAAAAAGAGCTGAGAACCTTTCCCTACATCACCATGAGTTTATATTTAGCAGCATCGATTGTTGCTGAACAAAGTGGCATTAAACACGCTTACGTGATGGTTGAACCCAAACTCGCCCGAAGCTTGTCCTTGTTTGGCATTAAGATGACGCGCATTAGCCCAAATATTGATTACCACGGTATTAGAGCGGCTTACCACATCACTCTTGAGCGCTTTCAAGAGCAACTCCCCTTGTTATATCAACCTTTGTTTGAGCTGATTAAACAAAGCGTTAACCCTAAAATAGGCTTACTCGCCAACTCCCCCGCTTAACAAAAATTTTTACAAAAACTAAAAAAGGCAGCCTAAGCTGCCTTTTTCAATCACCTTATAAACGCTTGCTTATGGTGCCTTAGGTGGGCGACCCGCACGCTTACGTTCGTTTTCGGTAAGCAAACGCTTACGAATACGAATGCTTTCAGGCGTCACTTCTACTAACTCGTCATCATCAATAAACTCAAGCGCTTGCTCAAGAGTCATAAGAATCGGTGGCGTTAGTACTTGTGCTTCATCAGTACCTGAAGAACGAACGTTAGTTAGCTGCTTACCTTTCAGACAGTTTACTGTTAAATCGTTATCACGGCTGTGAATACCCACGATTTGACCTTCGTATACTTCGTCGGCATGTTGAGTAAATAAACGACCACGGTCTTGTAGGTTATACAACGAGTAAGTCAGTGCTTTACCGGTAGCATTTGAGATCAATACGCCGTTTTGACGCTGACCAATCGTACCGCCCTTATGTGGACCGTAACGTTCAAAAGTATGGTAAATCAGACCTGAACCTGAAGTTAGCGTCATGAATTCAGTTTGGAAACCCATTAAACCACGGCTTGGCATCAAGAAGTCCATGCGAACACGGCCTTTGCCATCTGGTGCCATATCAGTAAGGTCACCCTTACGTAAGCCCATTTGCTCCATAACACTACCCTGATGCGCTTCTTCAACATCAATGGTTACTGTTTCGTACGGTTCTTCAAGTTTGCCATCTACCGTACGCAGAATTACTTCTGGGCGTGATACCGCAAGCTCAAAACCTTCACGACGCATGTTTTCGATAAGGATACCTAAGTGAAGCTCGCCACGGCCAGATACGCGGAATTTATCCGGATCGTCCATTTCTTCAACACGTAAAGCAACGTTATGAACCATTTCTTTTTGCAAACGCTCAAGAATGTTTCGAGAAGTAACAAATTTACCTTCTTTACCAGCAAACGGAGAGTTGTTTACCTGGAAAGTCATGTTAACCGTAGGTTCATCAACACTCAGTGGCGTTAAGGCTTCAACGTTGTTGGTATCACAAATGGTGTCAGAGATTTTAAGCTCGCCAAGACCCGTAATAGCAATAATGTTACCGGCTTCTGCTTTCTGTGTTTCTTGACGCTCTAGGCCCAAGTAACTTAGCACAAGGCCAACTTTACCATTGCGGGTTTTACCGTCAGCGCCCACTACAGTCACTTGTTGGTTAGGCACAACACTACCGCGAGTAATACGGCCTACACCGATAACACCAACATAAGAGTTGTAATCTAACTGAGAAATTTGCATCTGGAAATCGCCACTTGGGTCAGCAGCTGGAGGAGCAACATTTTCAACAATTGCTTGGAACAATGGTTCCATGTTGTCTGATGGCTCATCTAAGTCCATGGTTGCCCAGCCGTTAATCGCTGATGCATAAACCACTTTAAAGTCTAACTGATCGTCAGTTGCACCAAGGTTATCGAATAAATCAAATACTTGATCCATAACCCAATCAGGGCGAGCACCTGGTTTATCAATCTTGTTAATGACTAAGATTGGCTTAAGGCCTTGAGCAAACGCTTTTTGTGTTACAAAGCGTGTTTGCGGCATTGGGCCTTCTTGGGCATCAACAAGTAGCAACACTGAGTCAGCCATAGACATAACACGCTCTACTTCTCCACCGAAGTCGGCGTGCCCAGGAGTATCAACAATGTTGATATGGTAGTCGTTCCATTCAATAGCAGTATTTTTTGCAAGAATGGTAATACCACGCTCTTTCTCAATGTCGTTAGAGTCCATGACTCGCTCTTCAGCATCACCACGAGTAGTTAGCGTACCGGATTGCTGCAATAACTTGTCAACTAGGGTCGTTTTCCCGTGGTCAACGTGAGCAATAATGGCGATGTTTCTTAACTTATCTAGCACGGCTCTCAGCCCTTTTATAATGAGGTAAAAGTAAAAAGTGCGCTATTGTACATATAAACGACAACTTCTCATAGTTTTAAGTTGATCACGGTTTTTCTCCTACCCACTTAGGGTATGATAAGTGCGGCTAGAAACTTAACGCACCAAAATGGACAAGAACAGCACCACAAAAGTGCACCGCATTGCACTAAATTGATGCCCCTTCCCATAACAACCATATATATCAATATCTTATGTGTTGGCACAGTTTTAGCTTCAAGCAACACAACAGCGTTAATTCGTTATAAATACTATTAAATCGATTGAACCATCAATTTTGATGACACCGGAGGTTAAAAACATGTCTGCAGAAGTTTTAGCTTTGCTTAAAGAGCAAGAGGTTAAATTTGTTGACTTACGCTTTACCGATACTAAAGGTAAAGAGCAACACGTATCTATTCCATCTCACCAGGTTGACGAAGATTTCTTCACCGACGGCAAAATGTTTGATGGTTCTTCTATTTCAGGCTGGAAAGGCATTAACGAATCAGACATGGTATTAATGCCTGATCCTGCTACTGCAGTACTAGACCCGTTCACAGAAGAAAACACTCTAAACCTTCGTTGTGACATTCTTGAGCCAGCAACTATGCAAGGTTACGACCGTGACCCACGCTCTGTAGCTAAGCGCGCTGAAGAATACATGCGTTCTACCGGTATTGCAGATTCTGCATACTTCGGTCCTGAGCCAGAGTTCTTCTTGTTTGATGACGTTAAGTACAAAACTGACATGTCAGGTTCTATGTACAAAATTGATGCTGATGAAGCGTCTTGGAACTCAGACAAGCATTTTGAAGACGGTAACACTGGTCACCGTCCTGGCGTTAAAGGCGGTTACTTCCCAGTAGCACCAGTTGATTCTTCACAAGACCTACGCTCAGCAATGTGTTTAGTACTTGAAGAAATGGGTCAAACTGTTGAAGCGCACCACCACGAAGTAGCAACAGCAGGTCAGAACGAAATCGCCACTTTATTCAACTCAATCGTTGAAAAAGCTGATGAAACTCAAGTTCTTAAGTATGTTGTTCACAACGTAGCTCACGCTTACGGTAAAACAGCGACTTTCATGCCTAAGCCAGTTGTTGGTGATAACGGTAGCGGTATGCACGTTCACCAATCAATTTGGAAAGACGGCGAAAACTTGTTTGCTGGTGACCTATATGGTGGCCTATCTGAAACTGCATTGTTCTACATTGGCGGTATCATCAAACATGCTAAAGCGATTAACGCTTTTGCTAACGCATCTACCAACTCTTACAAGCGTTTGGTACCAGGTTTTGAAGCGCCAGTTATGCTAGCTTACTCAGCACGTAACCGTTCTGCTTCTATCCGTATTCCAGTAGTACCTTCGCCTAAAGCTCGTCGTATCGAAGTACGTTTCCCTGACCCAACAGCTAACCCATACTTAGCATTCTCTGCAATGTTGATGGCTGGCCTTGACGGGATCAAAAACAAAATCCACCCTGGCGATGCTATGGACAAGGATTTATACGACTTACCTGCAGAAGAAGCAGCTGAAATTCCACAAGTGGCAACCTCACTTGAAAATGCACTAGCTTGCCTAGATGCAGACCGTGAATTCTTAACTGCTGGCGGCGTATTCAGCAACGATTACATCGATTCTTACATCGCATTGAAATCAGCTGACGTTGAGCGCATCAACATGACAACTCACCCAGTTGAGTTCGAATTGTACTACAGCGTATAAACAAAACGTTACACAGCTTAAAAAACCCGCTTTAAAGCGGGTTTTTTTATTGCTTTTCAATAGGTTTTTGCCCACCGTTAGCAGGTTGAATGGAGGAATTATCAATGAGCAAATGGTTTGCTATCATTTTTTTTATCAGTTTCGGACTAGTAAGTGTTCAAGCCGCCGACACTATTTACCAATGGGTAGATGAGAATGGCATCACCCACTTTTCAGATCGCCCCCAAGTTGGCGCTACCGAACTACAGGTAGACGTCGCTCCGCCAGCCACCGATGGCCCCTTGGCAACTCCGCGTCCCCCCCTGAAAAAGAAACAAAAACCAATTAAGTATCAAGTACAAATTACCAGCCCAAGTCATGAACAAACCATTCGCGACAACGAAGGCAAAATTTCGATTACAGCAACCACTACGCCACTGCCGTTAAATAGCATGGGCTACAAGTTGGTGCTTGATGGTGTACCCCAAGGGCAAATCACTAAAATGGGGAGCTTTAACCTCACCAATATTGATCGTGGTGCCCATACTATTCATGTGCAGTTGGTTGATGAATCGGGCAAGGAAATTGCATCGTCTAAACCCATTACCGTATTTTTGCACCGCGCTAACGCATTTGGCGCTGGAGCAGCTGCAGCAGGGGGAGGCTAACTAGCAACTCTCTGCCTTTTGAGGTTAAACTCAGTGCAGAAGCACCAACTTGGTGCGCCCATTCAGGAGAGAGTAGTGTTAGAGATCTCTGGCTTAGAACGTTTAGTATTGGAAAATCAAGTTACCGCCATTGTGCTGCTTGATGCTGAGTTAAAAATTCAATATGTAAACGCTTCTGCCGAACAGTTACTCGGGCAAAGTGCCAAGCGGCTTATTGACGAGCCGCTTGCCATGCAGGTTAAACACAGTTCTCTAGACCTAAGCAAGCTTGGCAGTGTATGTAGCTCAGGGCAGAGCTTTACCGATAACGAAGTGACCTTAGTATTTGATAGCCACCATGCTTTAGTCGAGCTCTCGGCCACGCGCATTAATAGTCAACAATACAACTTGTTGATGTTAGAAATGCGCGCCATTGGTCAACAGAAGAAAATTTCCCAAGAGTTATACCAACACGCCCAGCAACAAGCCGCAAAAGAATTAGTTCGCGGCTTAGCTCATGAAATCAAAAACCCATTAGGCGGACTGCGCGGCGCTGCACAGTTGCTTGAGAAAGAGCTAGTGAATCCAGAACTCAAAGAATTCACCGGCATTATTATTGAGCAAGCCGATCGGCTGCGAAAACTGGTCGATCGCTTGTTAGGGCCACAGCGCCCAGGCTTACATGAGCTACACAACGTGCACTCGGTACTCGAAAAAGTCCGCCAGTTGGTCAAACTTGATTTGCCTTCAGGGATAAGCGTTGAGCGAGACTACGATCCAAGCATTCCAGATTTTGAAATGGATCACGAGCAACTCTTACAAGCCTTTCTCAATATTGTACAAAACGCTGTGCAAGCACTGGGCGAAAGTGGTGGCAAGATAGACATAGTTACCCGCACCGCCCATCAAGCGACCATTGCCGGGCAGCGTTTTAAGCTGGCCGCAGAAATCAAAATTATAGATAACGGCCCGGGGATACCTACTGAGCTACTCGATACTCTGTTTTACCCAATGGTAACCGGGCGTGAAGGCGGTACAGGTTTAGGTTTATCAATCGCGCAGAATTTAATAAATCAGCATAAAGGGAAGATTGAATGCGCCAGCTGGCCCGGACATACCGAGTTCACCATTCACCTTCCACTACGACGTTAAGGATGTACTAACATGGCAGCAACTATATGGGTCGTTGACGACGACAGCTCTATTCGGTGGGTGTTAGAAAAAGCGTTAAAAACGGCAGGCTATGATTGCCTAAGCTTTGCTGACGGCGAAATGATGCTGCAGCAATTAGACTATGAACAACCTGACGTAGTCATTTCAGATATTCGTATGCCAGGCATGGACGGATTGAGCCTATTGGAGAAAATCCAAAGCCACTTCCCAGAAATGCCAGTGATTATCATGACCGCCCATTCGGATTTGGATAGCGCGGTAAATGCCTACCAACGTGGTGCATTTGAATACTTGCCAAAACCCTTTGATATTGACGAAGCGGTTTCGTTAACCGAGCGTGCGGTGACGGTTTCCAGAGAACAAAAAGGCAGCAAAGCAAATAACAAACCTAGCTCTCCAGCGCCCGAAATTATTGGTGAAGCACCCGCTATGCAAGAGGTATTTCGAGCGATTGGTCGTTTATCGCGTTCCAGTATCTCAGTGCTTATTAATGGCCAATCGGGTACTGGTAAAGAACTTGTTGCGCATGCCCTGCATAAACATAGCCCACGCGCCAGCGGCAGCTTTATTGCGCTTAACATGGCAGCCATTCCAAAGGACTTGATTGAATCTGAGTTGTTTGGCCACGAGAAAGGTGCATTTACCGGCGCCAACAATATTCGCCACGGTCGCTTTGAACAAGCTAACGGCGGAACCCTATTTCTTGATGAAATTGGTGACATGCCCTTAGACATTCAAACCCGTTTATTACGGGTATTAGCAGACGGGCAGTTTTACCGCGTTGGCGGTCATTCTCCAGTACAGGTGGATGTAAGAATCATTGCAGCTACTCACCAGAACTTAGAGAAAAAAGTGGCTGAAGGTGATTTCCGAGAAGATTTATTTCACCGCTTAAACGTGATTCGTATTCATTTACCTTCATTGTGTGAGCGCCGTGAAGACATTCCCGCATTAGGCAAACACTTTTTAGAAATTGCCGCCAAAGAGCTGAATGTAGAAAGTAAACTGCTAC
Organism: Agarivorans sp. Toyoura001; assembly: GCF_005405585.1. GTDB lineage: Bacteria > Pseudomonadota > Gammaproteobacteria > Enterobacterales > Celerinatantimonadaceae > Agarivorans. The sequence goes on from NZ_BJEQ01000003.1 coordinate 127,541, forward strand.
ACAAAGACACTCAGCGCTTTATGATGCAACTGGCTTGGCCAGGTAATGTAAGGCAGCTAGAAAACGTTTGTCGCTGGTTAACCGTAATGGCTAGTGGTCAGGAAGTATTACCAGCAGACTTACCGCCAGAGTTAAGCCAACCAGTTATTACCGAGCAAGGGGAAAGTGCCGATACTAACTGGCGCTCACTACTTAAAAGTTGGGTGTCTCAGCAATTGGTATCTGGGCAAATAGATATATTAGGTGAAGCCATGCCAGACTTTGAACGCATTATGCTTACCACAGCACTTGAGCATACTCATGGCCACAAGCAAGAAGCCGCTCGATTATTAGGCTGGGGCCGAAACACCCTAACTCGCAAGTTAAAAGAGCTAGATGTAGAAGCTTAAGTAGCAGCATGCCGAATAAAGCTTAACCGCCTTGGTTAAGCTTTACTCAAAAATAAGCGAATAGAAAAAATCATAAGTGACTTTGCCACCACTTAGGCAACGATTGTGGCTTGCCCTACCGTAAAGCCATTTTCAGCTAAAAACTCAAAACCTTCTGCTGCTGATGAAAAATTGCGATTAATATGATCTTCTGGCTGCTGCCCTATCATCCTTTGCAGTTGATAGTCTTTTAAAGTGTTTTTTTTGTAGATACGTACCGAATGAGTCATATTTCGCATTATCGCCCATTCCAGCATCTCATGGATTAATGGTTCAACTTCTGGAACGGCCAAGGTCCATTCATCAAAGTAAACGAAGTGAGCCCAATTGTCATGGCACAAGCCATTAGCGTAGGATTTATAGTCCTTAATAAATGCCTCAGCAGTCTTCACGTCCCAAGAGCCAATAATACTGATAATCATCACTTGTTGGTCTGTTCGTAAAGTATAAAAGTTATCTATTATCACTTTAGTTTTCTACCTGCTCAATCGAAGCTTCTTCGATTATAGGCAACTTATCTCTATTTAGAGCTATTTCCTAAAGTTCAGAACACTAAAACTTATAACTCAACTAGAGGTGCGCTTTTGTAAGAACAAGACTTTTGCGGGCACACTTCCCGTTTTCCTGCTGCAGTTTTCTTCAGTACTAATAACTTCCAACCACAATCAGGGCAAGGCTTAGCGATGGGCTGATCATTTACTGCATATGAACATTTGGGATAGGCGTTACAGGCATAAAAGGTTTTACCAAAACGTGATTGGCGAGAAGCTAACTTACCTTTGTTGCAAGAGGGACAAGTAATCTCGGGGGCGCTTTCTGCTTGCGGTTGTGCTGACTCAATGTGCTGACAACTTGGAAACGCGCTACAACCAATAAACATACCGTAACGCCCTTGGCGTAGCATCAGCTCCTCACCACATTTAGGGCATTCAGTTCCAGGCAGTATTTTCTCTAGCGAATGATCTTGTTGGTGCAACGCTCGACTGTAGTCACAACTTGGATATTGGCTACACCCTAGGAAGGGGCCCGATTTGCTATTGCGATGTTGCAGCTCGCCACCACATTTGGGGCAAACATCGTATTCTTTTTCTAAGGCGTGTTCGTGTGCGGAAAATAATTTAGGGTCAATCTTAGACATGCTTACACCTCGTTGAACTTTGCTAAGCATAACAAAATAGCGCCAATAGGCTATTGATTCGACGCAAGCAAAGCTCTATCGAGATGATAAGTTGGCGTAACACCGCTTGGCAGCGGTGTACTTAAGCCCTAATGCAGTGGACCATCACCCAAATCGAATAATAGTTCTTCCATTTGTTGATAAGCCGATTCACTACCTGGAACATTAAACAGCACCATTAAAATGATCCATTTTAAATCTTCCAGTTCAAGTTCTGGCCCATCTAGCTCCATCACTCGGTCAATTACCATTTCACGTGTTTCTGCATTGAGTACTTTCATTTGTTCAAGGAACAACAAAAAGCCTCGGCAAGACACGTCTAATTTAGCAATTTCAGGTGTGGTATACACCCTTAATGAGGGAATCTCAGAAGGATTTAAATAAGGCTGCTTATCGCTATCTTGCAGGGCTGCAAGTTGCTCCAACCAATCCAATGCCTTATAGATTTCTTCTTTATGAAACCCTGCGCGACTGAGCTCTTCTGTGAGCTCATCGTGATCCATCAACAGCTCTACATCACTATGAATGTAAGTTTCGAATAGATACATGAGGATATCAAACATAGTTAGTTCCTCCTCAGCTTGACGTAACCACCTGGCACAACGGCCACAACACCCAATATCTCAAGCTCAGTTAACTGAGCGAGTACAGCATCAACAGGTTGTTGAGTGCTTAAGACGAGTTCATCAATTGACGTCGTCTCATAAGATACGTTATCCAACAATTGACGATAAGGCAAATCTTGTTCCTGCATATTTTGCTCCACCGCGGGTAAAGCCAAGGAGCTTTGACCGCCAAATCCGTCTAGCTCTTCCATTATATCGACCGGAGAAGTGACCAATTTAGCTCCTTGCTGAATCAAATGGTGGCAGCCTGCGTGTAAAGGGTCGTCTATTGAACCCGGTACCGCGAACACATCGCGGCCCTGCTCCGCCGCGTAATTAGCCGTTAACAGCGAACCACTCGGCAAGCCAGCTTGCACCACCAACACGGCTTGGCTTAAACCGCTAATAATTCGATTACGACGAGGGAAGTGATTGGCTTTAGCCGCTGTACCAGGCCAAAACTCGCTCACTATAGCGCCTTGCTGCACAATCTCGTGAGCTAGCTGCTGGTGTCGCTTAGGGTAAACCCTGTCTAGTCCTGTAGCCACCACGGCAATGGTAGCGTCTGCCCTAGCCAATAGCGCACCTTTATGCGCGGCAGCATCAATGCCTAAGGCCATTCCACTGGTAATAGTTAATCCTTGCTGAGCCAACTGCTGGGCAAAATCTTTTGCATGATTAAGCCCCGATATACCTGCATGACGGCTTCCCACCATCGCCAATTGAGGTTTAGCTAAAAGCGCTGGATTACCACGCACAAACAGTAAAAGCGGTGGGCGCTGAATATTGCGTAAACACTCTGGATATAAGGCATCAAAACAGCCAATAAGGTGGCAATCGCTTTGTTCTAACCACGCTAGCGCTAAGTTAATACGAGCTTGATTGGGTTGACGGAGGGCAGAAATTTGTTGCGGGCTAAATTGCCAAGCTTGTAACTGAGTTTCATCAGCACTCAGCAGTTGGTCAACGGAGCAATGAGATAAAGCTGCTTGCAGGCGCTGCACCGAAAACCTCGGCACACCTGCAAGCAGTAGATATTGAACTACCGATAAACTCGGTAGCAACTATAGGTTCTCCACCAAATAATTAGGACGAAGAATCACTTTGCTATCAGTAATAATGGCATAACTTAGTTTTTCATAAGACTTAAATACCATCAGCTCGCCGACTTTTTCGTTTGGTAAGCTAACGCGCTGATCGTCATTATTAAATACTCGGTCAAAATGATTGGCCGTATCTTCATAAGATTTACGCTTCACCTTATCAATCATTACCTTACCCGGTTGAGCCACGGCAAACATATCGCCCGGCGCCACGTTGTCACGAGTCCCTTTGTTAATAATCACTACGTCGTAGCGACTCATTACAGAGGTATCGGTTGCCGCAGAAATAATATAACCACTCTCTTCTATCTGCTTGTTGTTAGGAACAAAGTAAGCAGGTAGGCGATCTTGGTCAGGCAGCTCCAACATGATGTCGCCTTGGTTAATCTCTTTTAGTACTTGAGTGACTTTAAACTGAGTAATGTTATCTTCATGTTTGCGTTCAGATACACCAATACCGATAAAGGTAAGAATCTGGCCTAACTCTTCTTTCGTTTCCGGATCGCGGTATTTGTTACCAATACGGTAAATACCGTAATACTGACCAGGCTTAGTTTCTCCACGCGCATACATGGCACGGCCAATAGCAATACGTGATTGCGCATCATTGTCGCCGAGTACGTAAGGAGCACCTTTCAAGGTATCTTCATCAACAATATGATCATGTGTCAAAAAGGCACTAATTGAAGCCAGTGGTACCGTTGGAATCGGTGGGGCTTTTTCTTCGATACGCGCTTTTGGCGTAACTTTAACAATGCGTTTGCGCACTAAACGTGGCTCGCCATTTTCATATACCAGCGATAAACGATCACCAGGATAGATTAAATGCGGGTTTTCTACCTGCGGGTTAAATTGCCATAAACGTGGCCACAACCAAGGAGAGTGTAGATACAAAGCAGAAATGTCCCACAAAGTATCACCTTTTTTTACAACGTAAACTTCGGGAAAATCCTCCTTTAATTTTAAAGTGTCAGCAATTGCGCCTCCAACTAACAACAACAAAGAGGCCCAAAGCCAAACTAATTTTTTCCCTTTCATAGTGTCTCCCAGCGACATCCCTATATCCAAAGCTGTTTTTTAGTCACATAAATGACTAGAATTACCACCAATCTACCAAAACCTAATTAAAGACAGAAGCTATGGCTGTACTCGAAGTATTGTGTTTTCCAGACGAGCGTTTGCGTACTATAGCGCAACCCGTTAATAATATTGATGATAATCTTAGAACTATAATCGAAAACATGTTTGAAACCATGTATCTAGAGGAAGGAGTTGGCCTAGCTGCGACACAGGTCAACATTCATCAGCAAATTGTTGTAATCGACGTCTCTGAGGAGCGAGATCAACGACTTGCGCTAATAAACCCAGAAATTATTGAAGCCGACGGCGACGCGCTTAACGAAGAGGGATGTTTGTCTGTTCCTGAGTATCGCGCGCAAGTGCCTAGAGCCGAAAAAATCAAAGTGAAATCTTTGGATGTCGACGGCAATGAGCAAATTTTTGAAGCGGAAGGTTTACTGGCGATTTGTGTACAGCACGAACTCGACCACCTAAAAGGTAAGTTGTTTATCGATTATTTGTCGCCGCTTAAACGCCAGCGGGTAAAAACTAAGCTAGAAAAACTTGCTCGCCGCAAGTAAGCCTTAACCAATTTGTGGAAAACAGCATGACGCCATTGCGGATCATCTTTGCTGGCACGCCTGATTTTGCAGCGCGCCACCTTTCAGCCCTTATCAATAGTCAACATCAAGTGATTGCGGCTTACACGCAGCCCGATCGCCCTGCAGGCCGAGGCAAGAAGCTGCAAGCCAGCCCGGTTAAGCAACTCGCCGAGCAACACAATATTGAAGTATTCCAACCAGAAAACTTCAAAAGTGAAGACGCTCAGCAACAATTAGCAGCACTGAACGCCGATTTAATGGTGGTAGTGGCTTATGGCTTATTGTTACCGCAAGTCATCCTTGATACGCCCCGTTTGGGATGCATCAACGTACACGGCTCGTTACTGCCACGCTGGCGCGGGGCTGCGCCAATCCAGCGCGCAATTTGGGCTGGCGATAGCCACTCAGGTGTCACCATTATGCAAATGGACATTGGCTTAGACACTGGCGACATGTTGCTATTAGAGCAAATAGAGATAGCGAGCGATGAAACCAGCGCCTCACTGTACGATAGGCTCGCTGAAGTAGGCCCACAATCTCTCATCAAAGCTGTAGATGGCATCGCCGAAGGCGAACTGACTGCAACACCACAAGATGATGCTCATGCTAACTACGCTAAAAAGCTGAGCAAAGCTGAAGCCTGTATTGATTGGCAACAAGATGCTGAGTTTATCGAACGTTGCATTCGAGCATTTAATCCATGGCCTGTGAGTTATTTCACCCTAGCTGAACAGAACATTAAAGTATGGCAAGCCAGTGTAGTAGCCGATGCTAGCCAACAGGTGCCGGGTACAATTATTAGCGCCAATAAACACGGCATTACCGTAGCCACCGGCAAAGACGCCTTGTGTTTAGAACAGATCCAGCTCCCAGGTAAAAAAGCGCTCTCTGCCGCTGACGTATTAAATTCGCGCAAAGAGTGGTTTGAAGTAGGTACTCAATTGGAGAGTGCAAATGGCTGAGCAGCCACAAGTAAAACAAATTAATGCCCGTGCCGCTGCGGCTAACATTCTATTTCAAGTGGTTGACCAAGGTCAGTCACTGAGTCAAATGTTGCCACGCGTACTGCCACAAGTAGTCGCTCGTGATCACGCCTTAGTGAAAGAGCTATGTTTTGGCGTATTACGTTGGTTGCCGCGCTTTGAATCGGTGCTGCAACAGCTCATGGACAAGCCCTTAAAAGGCAAAATTCGCAACGGCCATTTCTTATTAATGGTGGGTTTGTACCAACTGTTTTATATGCGCGTGCCTGCCCATGCAGCGGTATCAGAAACCGTATCTGCTACCGGCCAACTAAAGCTGCATAGTTTAAAAAAACTGGTGAATGGTGTTTTGCGCAACGCAGAACGTCAACGTGAGCAGTTAGAGCCACAACTTACTGCCAACGACAGCTTACAATATTGCCACCCAAGCTGGATAAGCAAACGCTTAAAAGCGGCTTATCCAAACCGCTGGCAAGACATATTAGACGCCAATAACCAACACGCGCCAATGTGGATTAGGGTAAACGCCTTACAAGGCCAACGTGATGACTACCAGGCTCAGCTCAGCGAGTTAGAAATAGCCAGCCAATCCTCTGATTTAGCTAAACAGGCACTATGTTTAGAAAAAGCGCAAGCCGTATTCAAATTGCCTAACTTTGCAGAAGGCGCCTCTTCAGTTCAAGATGGCGCTGCGCAAATGGCCGCCAGCCTGCTAGACGCACAAGCCGGTGAAAGAGTGCTTGATGCCTGCGCAGCTCCTGGAGGGAAAACTTGCCATATTCTCGAACTACAACCCGAGTTAAGCGAATTGGTGGCAGTAGATACTGAGCAAACGCGCCTCAATAGAGTCACTGAAAACTTACAGCGAATTGGCTTAAAGGCCACTTTGCATTGCGCCGATGCCAGTAAACCTGAAGAGTGGAACAAACAGCCTTTCGATCGCATTTTATTAGACGCACCCTGTTCGGCCACTGGCGTTATTCGCCGCCACCCAGATATTAAGTGGTTGCGCCGAGAAGCCGATATCGCCGAGCTAGTGAAACTACAAAAAGAGATTTTGCAGGCACTGTGGCACCAACTGAAACCCGGCGGCATCATGTTGTACGCCACTTGTTCGGTATTGCCCGATGAAAATAGTCAGCAAATTGCCGCTTTTTTGCAACAAACTGACGATGCAGAGTTAATTCCAATTAACCCTGATGAAACAGCCGAACAACCCGGTTGGCAACTTTTACCCGGCGACAATAACATGGATGGTTTTTATTATGCGCGTTTGCGTAAAAGCCTCAGTTAGGCTTGCCTTTACCCTTTACAACGGTAACACTAAAAAATAGCAATAAACGCTTAAGGTATTGTTAGCAAATGAAAATCATTATTCTTGGAGCGGGCCAAGTAGGCGGCACGCTAGCGGAAAACTTAGTGGGTGAGAAATCAGACATTACCCTGGTAGACACCAATCAAGACCGCCTTCGTGAGCTGCAAGATAAGTTTGATTTACAGGTAGTATTTGGCCATGCCGCCCACCCTAGCGTGTTGCGCGAAGCAGGGGCTCACGATGCTGACATGTTAGTGGCAGTCACCAACAGTGACGAAACCAACATGGCAGCCTGCCAAATAGCATATACCCTGTTCAATACCCCAAACAAAGTCGCACGGATCCGCTCAGAAGAATTGCTCGCGGAAAAAGACGCGCTATTCTGCAACGAAGCGGTACCTTTGGATCACCTCATTGCGCCTGAACAGCTGGTAACCGATTACATCAGCCGCTTAATTGACTACCCTGGCGCTTTGCAAGTGATGCAATTTGCTCGTGGCCGAGTAGGTTTAGTGGCGATTAAAGCCTATTACGGCGGCCCGTTAGTGGGTAATGCCTTATCGGTATTGCGTGACCACATGCCCGATATCGAAACCCGTGTGGCGGCTATTTTTCGTCAAGGTCGAGCTATTCGCCCTCAGGGCACCACGGTGATCGAAGCCGATGATGAAGTGTTTTTTGTTGCCGCCAGTGACCACATTCGTAAGGTGATGGCCGAACTGCAGAAACTTGAGAAGCCCTATCGCCGTTTAATGATTGTAGGCGGAGGAAACATTGGTGCAGCGCTCGCGAAGCGCCTAGAAAGCCAATACAGCGTTAAACTGATTGAACGAAACCAACGCCGCGCCGAACAACTGGCTGAAATGCTCAACAATACTATTGTGTTTTGCGGTGACGCTTCAGACCAAGAGTTACTGAGCGAAGAAAATATTGAGCAAGTTGACGTATTTATTGCGGTAACCAACGACGATGAAGCCAACATTATGTCGGCCATGCTCGCTAAGCGCATGGGCGCTAAAAAAGTAATGGTACTGATTCAACGAGGCGCTTATGTTGAATTAGTACAAGGCGGCACCATCGACATCGCCATTTCTCCGCAGCAAGCCACCATTTCAGCGCTACTCACTCATGTACGACGCGCCGATATCGTTAACGTGTATTCGCTACGACGCGGCGCAGCAGAAGCGATTGAAGCGATTGCCCATGGCGATAGCAACACGTCGAAAGTGGTCGGTCGCAGCGTAGGTGAGCTAAAACTCCCTCCAGGCACCACCATTGGCGCGGTAATGCGGGGGAACGAAGTCATTATTGCCCACGACCATACTGTTATTGAACAAGACGATCACGTGGTGATGTTTTTAGTGGATAAGAAATTTATTCCTGAAGTAGAACGTTTATTCCAACCTAGCCCATTCTTCCTGTAGGCTAAATTTCACTTGATGATTACCCCCGATCTTCGGCCCATCATGTTTGTTACAGGCATTGTGCTGTCTAAACTCAGCCTACTCATGTTAGCCCCGCTTGCTTTAGGCATGGCTTACGACGAGTCCGGTTACGTTGAATTCTTTTACACCATCATAGTGACCCAAACCGTGGCCTTTGCCCTTATTCGCTGGGGGAAAAAGCCATCTTTTAAACTGTCAGTTCGTGGCATGTTTTTGCTTACCACCACCGTATGGCTAGTGGCCTGTGTATTTGGGGCACTGCCGCTGTATCGTATCGACCACATCAGCTTTACCGACGCCTTTTTTGAAACCATGTCTGGCCTCACCACTACGGGCTCAACGGTACTAGCGGGTTTGGATGAGATGCCCAAAAGCGCGCTGCTATGGCGCTCTATGCTGCAATGGTTAGGCGGTATCGGCTTTATTGTTTTAAGCGTAGCCATTTTGCCATTTTTAAATGTTGGCGGTATGCGTTTATTCCAAACCGAATCCTCCGATTGGTCTGACAAAAATACCCCTAAAACTAAAAATGTGGCCAGCAATATTCTTAAAGTTTATCTGCTGTTATCGATGCTATGCGCGCTGGCTTACCACTTAACCGGCATGGATTGGTTTGAAGCCATTAACCATGCCATGACCACCATATCCACCGGCGGCTACTCCACTTCAGACGAATCAATGGCGCACTTTAGCAATGCCAGCCACTGGGTGGGCAGCGCCTTTATGTTATTAGGTGGTTTGCCATTTCTACTATTGGTGCAAACACTTCGCCATAAAGATATACACTATATTTGGCGCGACGCGCAGGTAAGAGGCTTTATCATCCTCATCGCAGTAGTGGGCGGAATGATGAGCTTATGGCTGTGGTTACACGGCACATTTTCGCTGCTGGATGCATTGCGCATCAGTATCTTTAATATTATTTCTATCGTCACGACCACTGGCTATGGCTTAACTGATTTTAGTCATTGGGGTAACTTTACGACCGTACTGTTTATCTTTTTGATGCTGGTGGGAGCGTGTTCTGGTTCAACCTCTGGCGGGATTAAGATTTTCCGTTTTCAGCTGGCCAGCGGCTTGTTCTCACGCCAGTTAAAGCAGTTGGTACATCCTAATGGTATATACCCTCATCGCTACAACGGCCGATTAGTTAGCGAGCAACATGTACGCTCACTGGTAGCGTTTATTTTCGCCTTTTTCTTCACCTTAATTCTACTCGCCAGTGGTTTAGCCTTGCTGGGTTTAGACCCCATTACTGCGCTGTCTGGCGCAATGACCGCTTTAGCCAATGTAGGGCCAGGATTAGGAAGAGTGATCGGCCCCGACCATAACTTCCATTTGCTGCCTGATTCGGCCAAATGGTTGTTGTCATTGGGGATGTTATTAGGCCGCTTAGAAGTACTCACCGTACTGGTGCTATTTTTGCCCGCTTACTGGCGCTATCGTTAGGCTTGGCGACGACCTCGCAAGAGATAAGGGTTCGCCCACCACCAAATCCCTAGGTAGACAAAGTACAGCCCAATAATAATCATTTTGTGCTGATTACTGCCGGTATCCACTGTTTCAAAATCAACGCCAGCGATACGGCAATACAACAAGGTAATCACTACAATGCTGTAGATGGTGGAAAAGCGCCACAAAGTGAGCAATAAAGAACGCAGCGCCCCAAGTAACATAAATCAGCCCAGCCTATGCAAACATGCCAAGAGGCGAACGGCTAAAAGCCACGGCCAATAATTGAGCAAATACCGCTATTGCCGCTAAGCCCGCCACTAAACGTATCAACTGATTTGGCGCGCGCTTAAGAGCAAATATACCCAGCACAATATATACCACCAGCAACACTACTTTTGCGCTCAGCCAATCTTGAGCAATAGGATATTGCTGCAACATAACACACAATAAAATAGCAGCCACTAACAAGCAGGTATCAATGATGTGTGGGGTAATTTTCAGCCATTTTTTATTAAGCATGGGTGATTTGAGAAGCGCTAAAATCCAACGAAAAATAAAGCCGAGAATACTGAGCATAGCCAAGGTCATATGCAGGTGTTTTGCCATTGGGTAGTACTCGAGCATTTCATATCCTTATTTTAGTAAACAATTATCACAGCGCTCAGTGTATTAACTTGGCTTTAATACCACAAACTTTTTTCATCAGTAACAATTCAATAACTAAAGCTAGGTGCCTGATTATAAAAACAATAACAGGGCATACCTCACATTAACCTTTCCGTTTTGCCGATTTCGCCACCAATTCATCACAAATAACGTGATCTAGCTCTCTTGGGCGATCTGCTAAACTATGGGAGAGTGTTGCTACTTTATTATCTTTTCATTAACAAATGCCGGAGTCGGTCATGTCAGAAGCGCCAAATATGCTACCTGCCATCGATATTTTGATGTGCCACACTGGGGCCTCATTTTTAGATGCCTGCCAAGAGTTGGGTGTAGACCCAAACGAAATGTCCGAGTTTGATCCAATAGATTCAGAAGATAAATAAAAAATCGGCAGCCTCGGCTGCCGATTTTGTTTAAACCTTTACTAACAAGCCTCAGTTTCCCCCCCTAATAACAAAAAACATAAGCCCATAAAGCCCACCTAAAACAAATAGTTAAATCGCTTTGTAAAGATTGTGAATTTGCAGCAGCAGCGCTAGCTTTCGGCTTGCGATTGTAGTTACAATTGATATCTTTAATGCCTATTTATAGGTAGATTTATTAAGCATCAAAGCTGTTAACTTATCACCCAGCGAGTAACGGAATGTCGCAGTTATACCGAGTAAGCTTTATTAGTAATGGAAAAACCTACGAGTTGTACGCTAGGCAGGTTAATCAAGGCACCCTGATGGGTTTTGTTGAACTTGCAGATTTTGTGTTTGATGCGCGCGCTCAACTGATCGTTGACCCTGCGGTAGAGAAGTTGAAAACAGAGTTTTCTGGAGTATCGAAAACATTTGTGCCTATGCACAATATACTGCGCATTGATGAAGTCGATAAACTAGGGCTTGCCAAAATTCATGAAGATGCCACCATTACTCCTTTCCCCTCAAATCTGTATACCCCTAAACAATGAGCAGCGATTCAATCATTGATTGGTTCAAACTAAAAGCCCAATTTGGTCACCAAGACCTACTAAAACATTGGCTGACAGATTTTATCGCCGGTAGCGATCAAGAATTAGCACAACTTCAACTAGCAGTCAGTAATCAGCAATGTCCGGACGGATTGTTATTGCAGCTGCAAGGGATGGCGGCGCTAGTGGCTAGCCCAAGTTTAAACCGCTGCGTTCAACAATTGAAGCACAGCGAACAACTAGCAGTAGATTTAGAGAACACTTTGCATTGCTATCAGCAGCTAGTGAGCGAAATCACTCACTACCTACACCAACACTAGGGTTTTTTCAGCCAATCGCCCGACGGTGATTGCACATAAGCGCCACTGTTACTGCGCTCAATGGCTTTTTTACCTGCCAAGGTTGCCACTTGTTGCTCTGTTAAGCCGTTCTCTTTAGCTATCTGCTTGTATTTAGCCAAGCGCTTTTGGTTAATACTCTCCACCAAGCTTGTCACTTCACTGCTGTGGCTTACTATACCTAATAAGCCATTGCTTTGCTCGCCTACCCAGCCTTTGGTTTTGGCGTCATCTAAATCGATTGCCGCTACAGAAAAGCTTAAGCTCAACAGTAAGGCTAATATCCAGCTATTCCATTTCATCATGCTCTCCTAAAACAGTCCGCTATCGTCACTAAATAAATCATCAAGTTGCTTATCTACACGCACTCGTATCTCATGATCAATTTTTACATTGAGGTTAACCGTAATTGGTTTATCTACCGCCACTTCAACTTTAGGAGTACAGGCCGCAAGGCCAAGTACCATAGTTAAGGTGATGGCGCTGCTAACGAAGATGTGTCGTCTATCCATTGCTGCAGTTGTCCTGACAGTTGTTCGCCAATACGTAAACTACGTAATAGCTGATAAATGTTTTCTTGGTGGCCGTAATTTAAGGTTACCAAGCGCGGGCTGACTTGTTGATTACGCCCAATAAGCTTTACCTGCATATCCAGTTGCCCATCTTCGGCAAAATCTACCTCGGCTGCAAGTGTTTCATAATCAAAGTCTTCTAATAAGCTTAACGCAAAATCAAGAGAAGCATGCTGCGCCTTAACCGCCACTAAAGATTGATGAGTTAGCGAAATATGACCGCTCGGTTCTACTACCGCCAGCTCACCATCAGTAATCGCGATGCCTTGCTCACCAAAGCGCATCGGTAAACGACCCGATACCGAGCCATGCATACTTAAACCCAGCTCAGGATACAACTTAACTAACTGCTCTAACTGAATTTTATCTAATTTTAGTAAGGCCGTATTTGGTAACGCTAAAGGCACTTCTTCAAGCTGAGCTTGCCCACCTAATACACTGAAAGAAATATCCTGCAATAGCAGGCTTTGCCATTGAGTTATGGGCGAAAACGTAGGTTGCTGCCAGTGCAGGGCAAGCTCTGTTAGGGGAATACCAATATCCCATTGCGCCAGCGAAAGCTTACCTTGATGCTGCCAGCCCTGCTGAGGTTGATAGCTAAACGCACTGGTTATGCTGGCATCATCAAAACGCAACTCTCCCCACAGTGCATTAATTGTCGTGGCATCAATCTGCCCTGTTAGCTGTTGCGTTTGCCAAGTAAAATCCACGGTAGCGGCAGCGGATAACAAACTTGCAGGCTCTGGCAAATCAATAAAGGCTTGTTGCAGGGGAAGGAGGTTATCGCTGCTTAAGCGACCTTTAACAGCCTGTTCAGGGCTTAGATGCCAGCTGCCGGAGCCTTCGGCCAGCCAATCATCAACACTCACCCGCCAAGAGTCGTTGGTTAATTGCCAGTTTGCCGCAGGCAAATTGATGTCGGCAATACTTAAGGGCGAACTTGCTAACCTTAAGTTCCAATTGTTCCATTGGCTTAGCTTGGCGGTAAAAGAGGCATCGATCTCTGGCAAGTTAAGCGCGCCTTTAAGTTTCAGATCCTGCCCCACTAAACCACTTAGCGAAAAATCGAGATTATGTAGTCGCGAATCAGCTAACCAACGTTGTTGGCTAAGCGTGGCTAAACGCGCTAAAAGCGTTTTGCCTAACATGCCGCTAAAAGAGATATGGCTGCTTTTAGGCAGTATCAGTAAACTAAACTGGCTGGTCGAATTGGGGCCTTGCTCTTGATAGTTAAGCTGCCATTGCTGGCCTTGCTGTTTTAACCCAAGCTTGCCCTGAGTAATTAACTGCTGGTAAGCGCTAAGCTGCAAATTTTTCACTTCAACCTGGCTAGCACTCAATGCTTGAGGAAGCGCCAACAATTGTTCAAACATTTGCTGGCTGGCAGCCTGTAACTTTGCGGGGGCAATAGCCTCAGAGCTAGCGTCTGGCTCGGTATCTAGCAAGCAAGACACATCTAGGTGTACGCTCTCTATACTCACAGATAGTGGGATGGCAGTAATACTCAACCCTTCGGTATGCACAGCCGGGCATCCGCCCCACTCACCTTGAGCCATCGCAGCAAGCAGCTGAGTATTCGCCGAACACACGCTACTAAAAACACACGCCATAAAAACGCATATATTCAAGCTAAGAGTTTGAATAAAACAAGGGCTCTTCAAGGCTGAATGACGGGCCTTTCCACGCAAGCGAATACTTCCATTTTGGCTTAAGGGTATGTTTGAATACTAAGCGTTTTTGCCTTGAATAACGAGCAAACAACTTGCTCAACAATTATTTGAGCTTGACGAATCAGCTAAAAGCGACAAAAACTTAAGACTATTAATCAGTTTAATTAGCCGCCGCATTCTTTTTCTTATCAAGGAGCTACGTATATGGGTGTAACAGTAACGCGAGGAACACGCTAATGCCATGGTGGTGGTTTTTGGTCATGACCATCATCATCGGCATGGTGGTTTTTCAACTATGGCGTAACGTACAGCAGCGCCGCTGGGATTCGCAACAACCCTTACACAGTTTGTGGGTAACAGTGTCTAGGCGTGATGAAATTCCGATAACCCGTCCCGGTAAAGAAAATGAAGATTTACACACTCGCTACCGCTATTTTCTTGAATTCACACCCCTTGAGGGAGGTGAATCGCGCCGCTTTCAAGTTAAGCGTAAGCAGTTTAATCAGCTCACCCAAGATCTTGAAGGCGAACTCACCATTCAAGGTAGCCGCTTAGTGAGCTTTGAAGCGGGCCAAGCGAGCGCGCAAGATAGCGAAGGGCAATAAGGCCACCAGCAGACCCGCGGCTATAAACATCGCACCCAATGCATGGTAGGCCGCTAACTGTTCGCCCAAAAAACTCACACTAAGCACCGCGCCAAATAACGGCATTAAATGAATATACTGACCAGCAAGATTAGCCCCAACAATTTTTACTCCGTAGTTCCAGGCTAAATAAGCCAGTAAAGAAGGGAAAATGGCGACATAGGCCAAGGCAGCCATAGCATCAGAACTGAGGTTAAACGCGGCTTGTGGCAGGTTTAGCCAATAGAATGGGCTAAGCACTAACGAGCCCACCACTAAGGTACAACCTAGGAATGCTGCACCACCTAGATCGGCGGGCTTAAAACGCAAACCTATTGAATACAGTGCCCATACTAACGATGACAACACGATCCATGCGTCACCTTGATTAATGCTTAGGCTGGCGAGTTGCTGCCATTGGCCTTTTACTAACAAGGCCAATACCCCAACAAACGACAAACCAATCCCCAACAATTGCCGAGCAGAAATTTTTTGTTTTAGCGCTAGCCAGCTCACCAGCAGAATGAATATGGGAATCATTGAATTAATAATGAGGGCGTTGGTAGCCGTAGTGCTTTGCAAACCGATATACACGCAAGAGTTGAAACCTGCCACACCCAAACACGCTAAGGTGCTAATACGCAGCCAATTAGCTTTAATTACTGCTCGCTGGCGCCACATACTGGAATACAACAAAGGCATGGCAATCAACATTGCTAAGGTCCAGCGCCAGTAAGATAAAGACATGGCCGGCACTTGGTCTGAAATATAACGGCCTGTAACAAAATTTCCGGCCCAGAATAGCGGCGGTAAAACCAGTAAACCATAGGCCAACAGCTTTCCTTTCATGAAACCTTCCTTTCTCACTCTAGACCTCAAGCACTTAGGGCTGTTAGGGTATAGCATCAGCCAGTGATTTGCAGTACTATCCGCCATCGCGCTGATAGCGTTTTCTACTACAACATTAATTCATGGATAACGATCAATGAGTCTACTCGAGGCTATTAATGCAGGATTGCATGTAACAGCAATTATTTTGCTGGCTGGTGCGCTGTACTCTGAAGCCTTTCTGTTTCGCCGTGGAATGAACGAAGACGACGTTAAAAAGCTGCTGTTAGCCGATGCCACCCACGCATTTTCTACCGTGCTCATTTTTATTACTGGCGCGCTAAGATTATTTATTTTCCATAGCACCAGCCAAACTTACCTAGACAATCCATTCTTTGCCTTAAAAATGCTGCTGTTTTTTGTGGTAGTGCTGTTATCTCTTTACCCTTCATCTACCTTTTACCGTTGGCGCCGAGCCTTAAAGCAAGGTAAACCGTCAATGATCAGCTACCGCCAACACTCGTCGGTCATTTGGCTAATTCGTTTAGAGCTAGGGGTGTTATTGTTAATCCCAATGTTGGTAACGTTAGCGCGTGCAGGGTTTGGTAACTAAACACCGTTTTACCTCTTAAATGAGCAATTAAGATCTAAAGTTACCTTTAGGCTGTTTTTGTTGTCGTGCCTGTTGTATAGATAAGCACAGCGAACAACACTTAGCGTTTGAGGTTTACGATATGCCTACTCCATCTTTCCGACTCAGCCAAGAGCATGAGCTCGACACGGTGTATCCAGAGAAAATTGCTCCTTATTGGCAAAAGCATGCTCAGCCAGCCAGCTTTACTGGGGTGAATGGCTTAAATATTCACTATGTAAAAGTCACTGCAGAGACACCAATCCAGCAGGCAATAGTGGTATCTCCAGGGCGTACCGAAGCCTACCTAAAATACGATGAACTGGCCTACGACTTGGCTCAGCAAGGCTATGACGTATTTATTATCGACCACCGTGGCCAAGGGCTATCAGACAGAGAGTCGGCTCGCCAACAACCTGGTGATGTGGCGCAGTTTCAATATTATGTAGACGACCTGGCTCAGCTTATTGAACAACAAGTGCTTAGCCAAACCTACTCACACCGTTTTATATTGGCCCACTCTATGGGTGGCGCGATTGCCGCCCATTACTTACAGCAGCACCCCGGTATATTTAACGCGGCGGCGCTATCTGCGCCTATGTTTGGTATAAACCTAGGATTAGTGCCCAAATTTATTGCCACCTCTCTTGCTGCAACAATGAGTCGATTAGAGCACTCATTACAACGCGGTCCTTATTATGCGGTAGGTCAATCTAACTATAAACACTGTGGTTTTAACAACAATCATCTTACCCACAGTGAAGCGCGTTTTAAGCAAATGCAGCAGGTTTATCTTAACTACCCACAAATACAACTTGGCGGCCCAACAAACCGTTGGCTTCACCAAAGTTTTACCGCTATGCAGCAGATAATAGAACACGCCAAGAGCATTAATCTTCCACTATTATTACTACAAGCTGAGCAGGATTCTATAGTTACCGCAGCTGCCCAACGGGCCTTTTTTAAGGCGATGACCAGCTCGAATGATCAGGGGCAATTTGAGATTATTGCAGGTTCACGACACGAAATACTGTTTGAGCGCGATACTCTTCGTAACCCAGCGTTAAACAACATTCTCGCGTTTTTTGCTCAGCGTTCTAACTAGCCGTAACCCGCTTTAGTGGTTTACCAAGGAGCTAATATGTATCAACTTATCGCCACTGATTTAGATGGCACGCTGTTAAACGGCGAACATCAAATATCTGAACATACAATGCAAACGGTTACCCGCTTGTACCAGCAAAACGTGAAGTTTTTAATTGCTACTGGCCGCCATTATATTGATGTAAGACCGATCGCCGATCAATTTGATTTCCCTATGTATTTAATCACCTCAAACGGTGCACGAGTACATAACAAACAAGGAGAAGTGCTGTATCGAGCCGATTTAAACTCTGAGCAAATCCAGGGCATTTTAGATATTTCAGCAAAGTATCCACTACACCGAAATATTTACCATGAAGACAATTGGTACGTTGAACAAGAAAACGAATATGTGCGCTCGTTTAACCAACACTCCGGCTTCAATTATCAGGTCACGCATTTTGACGATTTAGAGCATCAGCATATCTGTAAGCTATTTTTTGTTGCCGACCATGAAATATTGCTTGAGCTGGAAAAAGAACTGGTGGCGAAATTTGGCGATGCACTAAACATCACCTTTTCCCTTACCGATTGCCTCGAAGTAATGACCGCTAAAGCTAACAAGGGCGAGGCCCTAAATGCAGTGTTACAACAAAAATCTATCTCTGCTGAAAATTGCATTGCCTTTGGCGATGGCTTAAATGACAAGGAAATGCTGGCTTTGGTAGGAAAAGGTGTGATCATGGCCAACGCGCATGACCGTTTAAAGTTGACTTTACCTCATTTAGAACAAACACTTAGCAACAAAGAAAATGGAGTAGCTGAGTTTCTTATCGGCACTTTCAAGTTGTAGCGGTATTTATAAGGGAAAGGTAATGAGGTTTGTTAAGGTACTTGGCATTGCAACAGTAAGTTGTATCAGTTTATTTGCGTGTTCTCAAACGCCACCTCCCGCCCCACCCAAAAAGGTTGAGCCAGTTAAAGTAGCGATTAAACTCAACCCCGCCACTCAACTTACCGGCCAGCTTCAGCTCAACAAACAAGGGGCTATATTTACCCCCTGCCAAGGCAGCAGCCAGTACTGGGTAGACTTTTCTTCAGCAGATAAACAACTGCTAGAACGCTTTGCCGACAACAGCCAACTACACGTAGAAATGATGGGCCGCTTCGATAACGTAAGCAAGCAAGCCCCGCAGGCTGACTATATTGCTAAAATTGTTCCTGAAAGCTGGCAGTACCTAGCGTCTGAAGGCCCAGGTTGCGAGTTTAGTGTTTCCGAGCTTAGCGCTTGGGGTAACGAACCTAGCTGGCGAATAGATGTAGAAGAAAACAAAATTCTGCTCAGCACGATGTCTGGCGCAGCCAACCAAGCAATTACTCGCAGTGGTATAGATAAAGGCGTTCATTTTTGGCAAGCCGGTGCTGACCTTTACCTTAGCGTAACCAAGCAGCAGTGCATGGATACCATGGCCGACAGCGTGTATTCCTATACCGCAGAGCTCACCTACAAAGGTAAAGTATACCAAGGTTGTGCCCGCCGCCCCTTCGAGCAGCATGTAGACTTACTCGCCGGTTATTATCAAGTAAAACTGCCCACTGCATCGGGATCTGGCCGAGTGGTAGATTTAACCCTGAATGGTGATTTTAGCGCCCAGCTACAAAACACCTATTTAGAACAAGACAAAAGCTTTGTTGAAAAAGGCTATTGGTACCCACTAAACCAAACTAGCCTGGAATTTACCGTTAGCCAAAGCCGTAATCAGCAAGTTAAAAGCGATATGATTTTTGATTGGGACGGACGCCTACTGCGTTTACGCAACCCAGAGTCTCAGCAACAAGGTAGCGCCGGCCTTAATATGATGAAAATGAACGGCCCAGCCATGGCGCATAACAGTAAAACTAAAAAGACTTACCATCAACGCAGCTTTGAGCCCGCCACCTTAAAGGCCAGCAGCGAATACGACCCTGAGGTAGAGGCAGCATTAAAGCAGTACTTCAAGTTGCATCGCACCGAGCTAAATGGCACCAAGTACCAATGGTGGAAGTTTGATTTAAACGGCGATGGTAAAGACGAAATCATTAGCTATGTAGACTGGTGTGGTAGCGGCGGTTGTAGTTTATTAATATTTGAAGCCAAAGATAACAATCACCGTTTCTTAAGCAAAACAACGTTAGTGCATACGCCGTTCTTTCTGGCCACATCAAGCAATGCCCGCTGGCAAGATTTATTAATACAAGTATCGGGCGGCGGCGCCACACCAGGGCTGCGTTTATTACGTTTTGATGGCCTAAGCTACCCACTAAACCCTAGCGTTCAACCAGAGGCTCCTTCGCCAGCCCCTTTGAGCGGTATTACCTTTCAAGCTGAAGCCTTTAGCTCTGGCGCAGGGCGAGCGCTTAACTAGCCACAGACATTGCTAGCTCAATCTCAACGCTAGCGTTACAATGCCCCTGATTTTTCAGGGGCAAGTTATGACACAGCAATTCGACGTAATCATTATTGGCGCAGGCGCCGCAGGTTTAATGTGTGCTGCTACTGCAGGCTATCGCGGCCGTTCGGTATTAGTCATTGATAATGCTAAAAAAGCCGGTCGAAAAATACTGATTAGTGGCGGTGGCCGTTGTAACTTTACCAATCAACACGTAGCGCCAGACAACTTCCTGTGTGAAAACCCTCATTTCGTTAAATCGGCATTAGCCCGCTACCCCTCTAGCAACTTCATCGAACTAGTAGAGCGCCATGGCATTGAATACCACGAGCGAGACCACGGCCAACTATTCTGCAATGACAACGCGAAAGAGATTGTAGACATGCTGCTTACCGAGTGTGATTGGGCAGGTGTAACCATCAGCCTACGCAGCGAAGTTAAGTACATTAAACAGTTAGCTGAACAACAGTTTGAAGTGAGCGCTGGCGGACAAACATACCAGTGCAGCTCCTTAGTCATCGCCACTGGCGGGCTTTCTATGCCAAAGCTTGGCGCTACGCCTTTTGGTTATAAAGTGGCTGAACAGTTTGGCTTAAAAGTGCTCCCTACTCGCGCAGGTTTAGTGCCATTTACTTGGCATGCCGAGCAAAAAGAACGCTTTGAAGCACTCTCGGGCATTGCTGTTCCTAGCTGTATAACCGCCGCCAACGGCAAGCAATTTATCGAAGCCCTATTGTTCACTCATCGTGGCCTCTCTGGCCCAGCCATTTTACAAATATCTAACTACTGGCAACCCGGCGAAGCCATTGGCATTGATTTACTCCCTAAACAAAATGCCGCAGCCTTGCTCGAACAAGTATTACTGCAACACCCTAAACAAAGCCTTAAAAACACCTTAAGCCAATGGTTACCCAAACGCTTAGTAGAAGCCCTGTTTGAAGAAGCCATGCTAGCCAAAGCACTAAACCAACTTGGCCACGGCGAACGCGACAACATTGCTGCTAAACTCAACAATTGGCAAATCACCATGAACGGCACCGAAGGCTACCGAACAGCCGAAGTAACATTGGGTGGCGTAGATACCAACGAACTTAGCTCTAAAACCATGGAAGCAAACAAGGTAATAGGTTTGTACTTCATAGGCGAAGTAATGGACGTAAGTGGTTGGTTAGGCGGGTTTAATTTTCAGTGGGCGTGGGCTAGTGGTGTTGCTTGTGGGTTGGATTGTTGAACGAAAATTTGTAAGTGCTAATTGGAAATAGTGAGAATTGCTGTTTGGCAAGCGCTACCTAGCAATTCTCATGTTGATTTAAACAATAAGACTCGTTCAAGTGACTCTAAATCTATTTGTTTATTCGATTACAACATCCGCTGTATAGATATTTATCACCAACGGAAAACATCACGTCATATTCATACACAAAATCGGACATATCATCAGAACATTGATGTGTTTTCGCCAATGTAATGCTTACAGCCTCCCCATTAAGCCCAGAACCTTGTATGACCCAACGGTTATTATGATTAACCGAAGCAATCACTTTACCTAGTGTAAACGAAGTAGTCTGATCATCAATATCGCTGTAAACAATAGTCTCACCTTTAACACTTAAGCCCCAAAAGGGTTCTGCACCTAAACACTCCAAACTTTCAATTGAAAGATTGTCTTTTGCAACTGCGTTGAAAGCGAAAAAAGTAAGCAATATAAAAGCGCTTGAAAAATTATTAGACATTAAGCTCTCTCACGAAATGTATCGTATGGGTTCTCTAACACTAAAAAATGCCCAAAACTCATCCATCGGCCCTATTTTCTTAAGATTAGAAGCAATGCCTTTGCAAGCGAAACGATCTACTTTTCAAAATACACCAAACCATTTTTCGATGCAGTCTGAAAGACTGCAACATTGATAGGCAAGCTACAATAAACCTCTTGAATATGAACCAAATAATCAGTGTCGGTATTTGGAAAAAGTATGATCACGCCCAGCGTGAACATACTCGATTAAATAAAAGAAATCTTGGCGGCGAGATCACTAATCCATGACTTGTAGTTTAGAGGTAAACTCTTGATACTGTTCTTTAGCTGTTACCATAGCCTGCTCAGCCTTCTTTTTCTCTTCCATCGAAGTGCTCTCAGTTAGCGCTTGGTAGCGTAGCTCTGCAATTTGGTAATGCTGAAGTAACAGAGTACCCGTCACAGTATCAACCCAATTGATAAATCCAAGGTTTTGAATATCCCAACCAGTATTATCCACTTGCTCAGTCAATTCTTTTGGGCTTTTTTCTGTGAGTTTTCTAAAGCTACTCAAAGCATCAGCAACATATTCAATACTAGCTTGGCTTTCTTCCAATGAAAAACGGGAGCTATAATCTTCTGGCTCTATATTCTCGCTAGCAAACGCGAGCAATGGAAACAATACTGTCAGCAATAACACTGATTTAAACTTCATAGTCGAATTCCTACCAACGGGCTTTATAGCCACGCACATCATAATGAACGAAAGTGTTATACAACCCTAAGCCGCCATCAGCCATTTTCTTACTAGCTATTAGCTCTAACACTTTCGCATGAACCTCTTTTGGAGCCATACCAGACACCGCAATATCTGCAGCTTTTGCTTGAACATGAAGACTATTTTTTGTCCCGCCAACTTTTCGGTTATGTTCTGGTGTTCTATAAGCGCTATTTATTTTTATTGGTTTGCCTAACTCTTTTCTTAACACATCTAGCTGCCCAGCTAGTGTTTTAATGCTAGGCCTTAACTCAGTGGGGACTGGTGTCTTGTCATTATCGTGGCAAGCAAACTCTTTCCAAGCAAAATAGGTCGAAGCTTTACCTGCAGCTGGAGTAGTAACCACTGGTTTAATATTACCTAACGTAGTGTTTAGCTTCTTATGACTTCGCCCATTAGCATCTATCTTTCCATCGGGGCGAACCATGCCAACCACTTTCTTTTGAAAGGCTTTGATTGCAGCTACAGTTTTTGAATTTTCTGGTTTAGTACCCAGTTTGCCATCTACAACTAATTTTTTAGTTAGTGGTATTTGCCCTAATATTTGATTCAAAGCAGTCTGTACCGCTTTTACGTCATTAGGTTTGTTTGCACCACCCAGGCCTACTGATTGAGTGATTTGTAACTTAGCCATTGTTGTTCCTTGTACAAAGCTATATTTAAAATATTTTTATTACGACTTCTCGCTAACTACAACCATAATGCTATCTGTACGCAAAGAGGGGCTTAAAGTGACTCTGCCCTCGTTTATTCTGTTCCTGATACAACGGAAATTGAACGAACGCTTTGAGCTTTGCTGACTGGCAACAGTAGAGAAGGTGGTAACGACAACTAAATCTATAGAGAGCCGTAAACCAATTATTATATTTATAAGACTAAATCTTGAGTTCCAACTTGAATTGAACCATTTACTACTTTTACTCCAAGTCCTAATTCAGGCTCCCATGAACAAGTATAAATAATACCCAAATACATATTTGATTCAGGTGCCTGGGGAAGAAACACAGTTTTAAGATCGATAATGCTAATCATTTCATCTGTTGAGTTTATTTCGGGAGCTAACTCATCTCGGGCATCAATACCAAATTTTGTTCGGTACTCTTGATATGACTCTTTGTAGTGAGCAAAAATTTTGTCATTAACTTCAGACATCAGCGCGGTTGGGTCGAGCAGCAAATGTCTAAAAGACCGCTTTTGCAATTCTGTTATTTCTTCACCTTCGTAACATTCAATTACAAGTTCAGCTTCCCTAACTTCAGAAAAAAAAGGTAACGAAACAGCACCAATCCAAGAGTCATCGTATTCTAAACATCCAAATAGCTCATCGTTTACATTCATTATTCACTCCGCTGTTTTCCTCGCTCTAACTCTCCAATACCACCCATATGGCCGAATTTACCATTTAGGTCAGTATGAACCAATTCCATGGTTGTTAAATCTTCAACCTCATGCCAAGTATATTTGCTTTCCCTTCTCCAGTTTCTCACCTCGGCTGGTGAGACACCTTTCTTCTCAGCAAGAGCCTTATCAGCTCGCCTAAAGTTCTTATCTCTAGATGTAGTCATATCAATTTCGACAGTTCCAGACGAAAAAGGATTAAAATTTGGGTAAGCGTTCTTATAAGCTACGCCTTTGTTATCTGTCAGAGCGTTAACTTCTGGGTCTATATGATTGAAAGTAGACTCACCCCTTTCACCAGTCCACGTTCCATTTACTGGAGTTTGTTTCAATCTTTCTGAATACGTACTTCCACCTTCAAATACAACATCGGGTATTTCTTTGTCACTTGTCTCAGATGGCCTGCCCTGCGATTTCCACTCGTCAATACTACCATCACCGCCATTAGCCAACCAAGTACGATGTCCCAACTCATCTTGTGCGGCTTGTTTTTGAATGAAGCCATCAACGTCGTCTGAACCAGCACCTACGTCAGCTGAATAAAACAACAATGCCCAAGGAGATTTTGGTATTAAAGCTGCTACTAGTGAGCGATTAGCGACTGCGTATACGGCTTGGTTTGCGGCTTGTCGGCCAACGTATTGCCCTAATACTTGGGAGCCAGATGATGCTAGTGGTTGTGCCGCTGGTGCTAATAACGGTAAGCCAGCTAACAACGGTGTTCCATCTTCTTTACATAAGCCCAGAGGATCTACCCAATTAGTCGGGCTTGGTGTGTATTGGTAAAGGTTTAAGCCACCGAGCAGTTCAATTGGGTCTTGTTGTATATACCGCCCTTGCTGCGGGCAGTAGTAGCGATGAAAGTTGTAATGCAAGCCGCTTTCATCATCAAAATACTGGCCCTGAAAACGCAGCGGGTTGTCTATTTTGCTGATGCTGAGTTGTTCAATCGCGCCATAGGCTTGGTAATGGGCTTGCCACATTATGTTGCCTTGCTCGTCGCTTAAACGAATTGGCGTACCGATATGGTCTAAGTGGTAGTGGTAAATCTGGCCCTGTTTAATCATCGCCAGTGGGCGATGGCTATTTGGCTCGTATACGTACCAAGTGAACTGGCCTTGGCTGTGTTCACCGATGAGTGTTTGGCCTTCCCACAAATAATCTACTTTGCCTGCGGCGGTGGTTTTGCTGGCGCGGCGACCTAAAGCATCGTATTGATAAAGGGTGTTGCTGCCTGCTTGGTTGATGCTTACCAATTGATTTAAGCCATTAAATACTCGCTGTTGGCGAGCGTTGGCTTGGCTGGCGCTAACTTGGTTGCCGTAGCGGTCGTAGCGATAACTGCGCTCATTAACGCTAATCAGTTTATCGCCCACCCGCTCTGCTTGTTTTGGGTTAGCAAAGCTATCAAACTCAAACTGTTGGTTGTGTTCACTTAAGCTGTTGGCTTTAGTCAGCTGGCTCAGTGCATCGTAGGCGTAATTTTTACTGCCTAACTCGCTGTCGTTTACACCGATAAGTTGGTCACCCGCATCAAAGCGATAGTCACGCGCTATGTTGGCCGTTTCGCCTTGGCCTGTGTCTGTTATCCATTGCTGCTTAAGCAAGCGGCCTTGTGGGTCGTATTCGTTATGTAGATGATGGCTATTGCTTAAATGGCGTCCCGCTTCTTTGCCCGCATCGGTAAAGTGGCGCTGCATAATGGCTTGCTGGTTAAACTTAAGCTCGGTTAATCGGCCTTGTTCATCGTAGTGGTAACTCAGCGTGCCACCGTCGGGTAAGGTGGTATGGCTACGTAAGCCTTGCGTATTCAACTGATGCAAGGTTTGCCAGTTATCTTGCCAGTGTTCTTGTAATTGCCCATTAGCAAAATAGCTAAAACGGCTCTTTCGAGCAGCGTTATTGGCAGACGCTGTACGGCCGTTAATATCATAGGCAAAACTATTGATGAGGCTAATGCCGTCGCTACCAGTGCTGCGCTGCTCTATCACTTGGCCGATGGCATTGCGCTTTAATTGAACCAGGCGCTGGCTGTTTTCAGCGACTTGGGTAAGTTGGCCAACCAAATTGTATTGGTAAGCTTGTTCACGCCCATCAAAACCAATGGTTTTGCTAATCCGTTCGCAGCTGTCATATTCCAGTTGGTAAGTTTGGCCGTCACTACGTTCAATGCTGGTAAGGTTACGCTCTTTGTCATAACTAAATGCCAACCACGAGCCGTCAGCGTTTATCTGTTTACTGGGCTGCGATAAACCCTCGTATTCAAAGCTGGTGCTGCGACCCAAGGGGTCGGTAACGCGGCTAACGCGCCCTGCATCATCATAAGTATACTTGCGCTGTTGCTTATTTTCTGGTGAATCTTGATGATAACCCACGACGCTAATCACATTGCCTTGTGCATCGCGTTCGAACTGGCTTACCCAGCCGCTTACATCAACCTGGCCATTACATTCACCAATCGCGTTATAGCTATAACGTGTTAACGCTTCGCCTTCTTGCTTGGCACTGAGTAAACCTTGCTCGTTCCACCAGTACGTTTGCGTGACTTGGTTGCTGGCCGACTTATTCACTAAGCGGCTTTGCGCATCGTAACGATACTGCGTGACTACACCCTGTACGTCAGTTTCCTGAGTTAATAAGCCAAGGCTATTAAATTCACGCTTAAGGTTTGAACCGTCGGCGTAGTCTATCTGAGAGATAAAACCCAAACGGTTATAGTGGTAACGAGTAAGGCTTTTGTTGGGATGTTGCTCTGCGTCCAACTGGCCTACGCTGTTGTAATGAAAACGACGAGTGGCACCGTTTGGGTCTACCTCAGCCACTTTTCGCTGCAGCTCATCATATTCATATTGCCAGCTTGCGCCGTCGGGTGCGGTTTTCTTAAGAATTTGCCCCTGAAGATTATGCAAGTAACTCCAGCAGTGATTAAAACTGTCGAAACTGCGGCTAATACCCTGCTCAAGCTCATATTCAAAGCGATAGTGATAATGCTCGTTATCGCCCCACTGCTCTATACATCGAGCATGCTGGTTTGAGCCATCCCAACGAAAATAATGTGAAAAGCCTGAAGCGCGAGTACGTTGAATTAACAAGCCTTGCTGGTAACGGTATTGCTCTTGTTGGTTTAAACGATTGGTGGCGCTAACTAACTGATTGTCATCATCATAAGTGTAACTGGCGTAAATCTGCGCATCCGTTGCTTTACTGCTACGCGCTTCCACCAATCGGCCTTCTAAGTCGTAACGTAAGAACAATTGCTGGCTGTGATTCACCTCAACACTGGTTAAGCGCTGTGCCGCTGAATAACGCAAGCGGTAGGTGGTATCTACACCCTCAGACATTTTGCTTAATAACCAATGCTGCTGATCTTTGGTAAATCGCAGCAATTTGCCGTCACTGCCGCTAATAGTGATTTCGTCAGTTTTATGCTGCAGCACCACGCCAGATTTTAGCTGGCTACTTTTGCCGCCAGGAGCAACATAAGGGAAAAATTGCTGATGACCCAAGGCATCAGTAAATAGCCAGCCGGCTTGTTCACCGGTTTGCTCTTCTAGAGAATAATGAAAGTTATGGCGCCAACCTACTCCCATCCCCTCGTTAATATGAGACAAGCTTGAACGATAACAACGCTGCCAACGCAGAGCGACATGACCGCTTAAACAAACATCTTCTAGCTCCAGTACTTCCTCGCCGCTGCTCATTACTACTGGGTCGCCACAGGTTTGCGTATCCAGGTGGTCTACCGCTTGCTCTACCGCGTCGTCACTGTGTTTATCTTTGCCGTTACTTTGGGTCTTCGAGCGCCCTCCCGAAGCTTTGGGTTCATTCAGGACGGATGAACTTCGGGAGGGTCTCGAAGAGGGGTTATGGCTAGGCAGTTGCTGCTCTTTTTGAGCATAAAACCACACCTCGCCATTAAGCAATGCACTAATCAATTGTTGGTGTCGGTCACCGTTTTTTTGATTAGACACTAAATTATATAATCGTTGTAATCCTTTACCGTTCGCATCAGCTACGCCGCCAAAGTTAGCTAAAAAGCTATCGGCTGCATTTGAGTCGTTAAAAGCCGGAGCGATTGAAGAGCGCTTAGTGCCAGAGAAAAACTCATAGGCGTAGCCGTCTATCCCTTTAACTACTTGTTTTTGGGTTCCATCCATACTGCTGCTCTACACCACTAAGCGACCCAAGCCAGCATCATTGCGCTGCGGTAGGTCTTATCAGAAATATCTAATTGAAAACTCACACCAGCATGCTTCTTTCGCTGGTAATGCATAAATAAGTGACACAAATTGTACAAGCCGCTACATACACCCAAATCGCCAACGCGGGCATCGGCAAAAATAACTTGGCTACGCGAACCGACGCAGTCTTGAAACTGCTGATAAGCATTTAGCCATGCATCCATTAATTCAGTATTTAATGCACTGGGTAAATAACATTGCGTTAAGCTTTCGCCGCACTGTTGCCGATAGCGTTGAATAAGTGCGCTGACCGTGGCTTCAACACTCTTGTCGGGCGTTTGTACCTCGTAGCTCGCCCATGGGATCGTAAATCCTTTTTTAGCCGGTTGTAGGCTAGCTGCAATAAAACACTGGCTAGCCACACTCGGCGACTCACTCTCGGCAGCATTTGCTTGCAAGCGTTCGTCTTGGTGATACGCGACCAGCTGAATCGTGCTAATTGTTTGTTGCTCGAACAGCTTCAAAGCTTGCCGAAGCGCCAACTGCATTGCGCTTCTCCCATAAGGAAACAAATACACTTTAGTGGCTTGCTCCAAGGCTGGCGCTAACGCTAACAGCGCTTGATAAGCCTCACCTTTGGCTTCTTCTAACGGAGCCTCTGGCAGCAGAAGAAATACCGCGTCCGCGCTAAAATCAAGGTTTTCAATGCGCTTAACGACATCTTTAGAAAAACTAAAATGACGTAAGCAGTGCTCATCACTCACCCGCAGTTGTGGCTCAAGCACTTGTTCGCTTAGCCCCAAAATATCGTCAAGTTGATGGTGTTTTCCGAGCAATAGCGCATCGATATTAAGCTGTAGGTTCACCGCTTAACCTATTAACACAGTAGGATTACCCACAACAATTTTGCCACCATGTGAGGTGGAATCACCTAAACGAGCCACGGCTTTGCCGCCCACCGTTACCGATGAAGAGCCTGCTGAAATAGTATCCGGCGGACCAATACACACCAGTTTGTCACCAACACAAGCCACTGGCATACCGCCAGCGGTCACCGTGCCATTTCCACCCACTACTGGGCCGCCCACATGTGGCACCTTATTCTGAACTTTAGGACACACGTGAAATGACCCAAGCATTGCTACTGGCTTACCCATTACCGTTCCTAATTAAGTGAAATAGCTGGCGCTTTTAGCGCGATAGACGTGCCATTGATAGAAATAGAGGTACCTTTGATATCGATACTGCCACCGCTAGAAAGCGTTATAGACGCGCCACCTGCTTTAATAGTGATATTGCTACCAGCCACTAAATCGATGTTTTTGCCTACATCAATCACTAGGTTTTTACCCACTTTTTCAGACTGGTTCTCAGCCACTTCTACGCTAAGGTCTTTACCAATTTTTTCCGACTGGTTTTGCTTAATCTCGGTTTGCAGATCCTTCTCGGCCTGCATATACAACAACTCTTTCCCGGTATCGTCGTCAAAACGAATTTCGTTAAAGTTACTGTCTCCGCCGCCTTTGGTAGAACGCGTTTTGATTCCAGATTGAGATTTTTTGCTCGGTAAACCGTACGGCGGCATCTGATCGCCGTTATACAAAGCACCGGTAATTACTGGCTGATCCGGGTCGCCTTCTAAAAAGCTCACCAATACTTCTTGACCTACTCTAGGTAAGAAAAACGCGCCGTAGCGGCTACCCGCCCAACTTTGCGAAACACGGATCCAACAAGAGCTGTTACCGTCTGATTTACCTTCGCGATCCCAATGGAACAACACCTTAATGCGACCATATTTATCAACATGGATTTCTTCGCCGGGGTCTCCCGTTACCAAAGCCGTTTGGGCGCCATGAATCACCGGCCGGGCAGTGGCTTGGGAAGGTCTAAACAACACATCTGAGGGAATACAAGAAAACTGATTGTGCAATACTTGGCCACTATTTTTAGCTGCACCAGTTTGACTAGCAATGGCGACACTCAATGATAATTGAGTAATCAAGTAAGTTTTATTCACTTGAGCCGGATCTTCATGCGACTTAAAGCTAAAATATTGGCCAGCGGTAAAGGTGGCGCAGGTACTACCGCCGCTGCAAATAAGCGCATCGCGCTGCATTGCTTCTAACGCAACGTTAGCCGATGTTTGTAACTGTGGATTAAACTCTGAGCCAGCATAATATTCAAATACTTCAGCGCTTTTCTGCTGCTTGGCTAAGGCGGTATTTTGATGCTCACCCTTAGGTTTAGCACTAGGTTTTACAAAATCAAACCCCCCTTTACTTACCCGACCTGGCGTAATATTAAGGTTACCGCTCCAAGAAAATACATGAGACTCCGACAACGATCCCGTGGTGAAGGCCACTTTGCTTTCATCGGCTTCACGATAGGCACTTAAAGCATCAGCCAATACCACGCTATGATTTGCCTTGGTATGTTCGATGAAGTAGAAAATACCCACTTCTTCTAACAAACGGTGAATGAAGGCAAAATCACTTTCGTTGTATTGCACCTTAAAGCCTAAGGTTGGATAGCTAGTTTTAAGCTCACTTTTAACTTGCACACCGTGTTCTGCCAATACCTTTTTAACGATTTCGTCAGCACTTAAGTTCTGAAAAATTCGGCAGTTGGTGCGTTGCTTTAAAAAATGTAAATGAGAGACAATTTGTAGCTGATAATCTTGAAATTTCTCACCATCAGCTTCACTGGGCACACGGCTCCCTAAAGAGGTCACACTTGCCACAACGCCATTAAAAAAACGGGTAACAGTCGATTTACCTTTTAGATAATCTAAATTAATGGTAACCGGCTTTCCAATAACGTCTTCTTCAGCAATTACTTGCCCATTTGTATAACAAGAAACATTAATTAAGAAAGGCGCAGAAATACCTTCCTGAATATCAAACTGAGTAAGATGAAGAACATCTTTACCCAAAGGAGTTTCTATTTGGATGATATTCTTACTTTGACTTGCCTTTTCCATATGCTTCATGTTCACACTATTTAAACAAAAAAAGCGGGATGGCAAGCCACCCCGCAGAAAGCCAATTACATTTGTTGGCCTTTAACACCGCTGTAACCGTAAACAAGCGGAGCTTGAACGTTACCTTGGTCATCAGTAGGAGTAACTGTCATCATCATTTCTGTGTAAGAAATAGTGATGTTTTCTACTGGACGGTCATCTTGAATTGATACTGAGTAGCTAGAAACCATAGCGTCAGTTAGTTCAATTTTCATGATTTCTTCGATTTTCTCGCCTTGCTTAGTAATATGGAAAACCGCTGGTTTACCTTTACCAATAGTGGCTTCTTTGAAAAGATCAGGAGAAGCTTTATCTTGCAGTTTTGAAATAGTGATATCACAAAGACGTGTAGAGCTAGCTTCACGATCTTGAGCAGTACCAGTGTGAGAAGAAATCTCACGAGCAACAGACCAATCTACTGCTAGTAGAGTAATCATGTCTTTGTACTGTTCAGCTGTCGCTTCACCTTTGATATCGCCGTACTTCAAATAAGTATTCGCTTGCATGCTAATTTCCTTTAGCTAATTAAATAAAATTCACCCTAATGGGTTAGTTTTCAAATGCGTCGATTTTAAAAACGCGCAAATTCTTTATTACAGTCATCAAATTTTAATAAAAGTGATAAACACATAAACAAATAAAATGACAACCATAAACATGGTAAGAGCCACATTATAGATATTTAGATCAATAGAAGAAACACTAATTACAACATTTCAACAGAATAAGTGTCATCTACCATATCAACGCTTATTTTCTGTATATCTTTACGCTGAGATATTGTTTCCAACACCACATTCGAAATTATTGGTAACAATTCATTCTGGATATTATTTTGGATTGCCCGAGCCCCCACATCTGCGTTTTGCGATTGGGCATTTAAATGCTCAACCACGTCCTCTGAAAAACTCAATTCAGCTTGGTAATTACGTGCAAAACGCTGCTCTACTCGACTTAGCTGTAGGCGAACGATTTGGTTGAGGGTATCGCGATTAAGCGGTACAAAAGGGATCAGGTTTAGGCGGCCAATAAAGGCAGGCTTAAACACGGCGAGCAAATCATCACTTAAGGCTTGCTTTAAACCTTCAATGTCAGGGGCTGTTTCTTCATCTTCAAACAAGGCAGTGGTGGTTTCGGTTCCCACATTTGAGGTCATAATGATGATGGTGTTTTTGAAGTCGATGTCTCGACCTTCGCCATCTTTGATGGTGCCTTTATCAAACACTTGATAAAACACGTCTTGCACACCTGGGTGGGCTTTTTCCATTTCATCAAGTAGTACTACACTGTATGGCTTGCGGCGCACGGCTTCAGTCAGTACTCCACCTTCGCCATAACCTACGTATCCCGGAGGTGAGCCCACTAAAAGAGATACTTTGTGCTCTTCTTTAAACTCCGACATGTTAATAACCGTTAAGTTATCTTCGCTGCCATACACTTGTTCGGCTAAGGTAAGCGCCGTTTCGGTTTTACCAGTACCACTTGGACCGGTAAGTAAAAACACACCATTAGGTTTACGCTCATCACTTAACTGCGCACGCGCAGTTTGCACCACTTTGCTAATCAGCTCTAAGGCGTGATCTTGGCCAACAATTCGCTCGCCCATTTTTTGCGGTAGGCTAAGAATGGTTTCCACTTCGTCCGACTGCATGCGCCCTAGAGGAATTCCCGTCCAATCGGCAATCACTTCAGCCACTAATACTTCGTCTACCTCTAGAAAAACCATTGGCTGAGCCACTTCAGCTAAGTTCGCTTTCAGCTCAATGAGTTGCTCACGGGTATCATCTTCTTGCTGTTCTTCAGTATTTAGAATGACATCAGAATGTTGCTTGGCTTGCAGCACCATGCCTTGTTCGTCACGCCAAGTGCTTTCGGCTTGCTCAAAGGCGGTATTGGTGTCCACTAATTCTGCATTTAGCTGGCTTAATAACTCTTGGTGCTCTGAGCCGGTTAATTGCTCACGTTCAAGCTGCTCAATTTGCGCAGTAAGTTGCTGCTGCTTACGTTGTAAACGCTCTACTTGAGCTGGTGTAGAAGCTTGGCTCATTGCTACACGCGCACAAGCGGTATCTAACAATGCCACTGCTTTATCAGGCAGTTGACGACCGTTAATGTAACGACTTGATAAACGCACCGCGGCTTGCAAGGCTTGGTCGCTAATTGCTACGCGATGGTGCTTTTCCATTACCGGCAATAAACCACGCAACATAACAATCGCTTTGTCTTCGCTAGGCTCTTCTACTTTTACCACTTGGAAACGGCGGGTTAAGGCAGCATCTTTTTCGAAGTACTTTTTGTACTCTGCCCATGTAGTCGCAGCAATGGTACGCAGCTCGCCACGCGCTAGCGCTGGCTTAAGAATATTGGCAGCATCGTTTTGACCTGCCTGCCCGCCACTACCAATTAATGTGTGGGCTTCATCGATAAATACCACAATCGGTGTAGCAGAACTTTTTACTTCGCTAATCACCGCTTTTAGTCGATTTTCGAATTCGCCTTTCATGCCTGCGCCTGCTTGTAACAGGGCTAAATCAAGCACGTGAATTTTCACATTTTGTAGCGATTCTGGCACATCGTTATCGGCGATACGCTGGGCTAAACCCTCTACAACGGCTGTTTTACCTACGCCCGCTTCACCAGTAAGGATTGGGTTGTTTTGGCGACGACGAGTAAGAATATCAATCATCTGACGGATTTCTTCGTCACGGCCTAAAATTGGGTCTAACTTGCCAGAACGTGCTTGCTCGGTTAGGTCGATAGTAAATTGATCAAGGTTTGGCGTTTTGCCTGAACCGCTAGCTTTGTTGGCAGGTGCCGCTTCAGCATTTTGGCTTAAGGTTGGCCAAACCTGCGCTAACTGGGCTGGATCTACACTTTCTAAATGCTTTAGAAAATGCATGGTATTGAAGCTAAGCGTATCGTCATTCAATAAAGCATGAATGATATGAATAGGGGCAATGTTGCCGCTGTCATATTCAATGGTGGCCGCCATCCAAGCCGCACTTAACAAGCTAACAATTTGCGGTGACAAGCCCGGAGTTTGCTGATTACCCGTTTTAGCACGCTCTAAATTGCGATTTAAATCGCTAGTAAGGCCATCCAAATCTACGCCGAAGTGCTCTGCCACCAGCATTAGATCTTCGGTTTGGCCTTCACACATGGCCAATAACCAATGTTGGATTTCTACACTAAAATGGCTACGGCTATTAGAGAGAGCAGCAGCCGCTTCTAAACTTTGTTTAGCTGCTGGTGATAGCTTCTCTACCATTGATTTTAAAGTCATTGTCGACATCTATACTTCCTATAATCCTTTAAACAAAATCGTTTACGCGATGGGGATTTTGGTTTGTTCGTCCATACGCTTACTATTAATGGTTAGCGCGCTACCTTGGCCTAAGCCCAAGCCGCTTTTACCTAAACGCGAACTAGGCATATCGCGATAACGAGCCATTAAGCTCCAACGCGGTCGCACATGTGCAGGTAGGTATTCGGCTACTGTTTTTTGTAATAGTGTTAATGTTTTACTGCCCGGCAATAACTGCTGAGCCCGCAACTGGTTGGCGGCATGAATTTCAATCTCAAGGGCAGAACCTACATCCCATACCTTGCTACCCAAGGTGGCGCTGCGTCCAAGTTGGGCATGTTGCCCCTCAGGATTTACACGGCTAGCTAAACTGCTTTGTTCTTCTTCGGTAAGCGCCAACCACTGGCCTAAGCGCTCATTTATCACTACCTTGCAGCCAGACAGCGCCTCTACAATTTGTTTTAAACCTTGAGCACTACGAATTGACTGCGCAAACAAACCGCCCAAAAACTGTTGGGTGTGATCAGAGGTGCCAGCCAAAGAATGCAAGGCCATCGAAATTGGGTCTTTCTTATCGGTTTGTAGCTGACGCTGGTACTGCAGTGGAAATTGGTACTTTTCCCAGGCGCGGTGATACAGCGAAATCAATCGATGATGAAAAATGTCTAAGAAATCACGCATTGATTCATCTTTTTGCTTACAGCGATCCATCACCCATTCGCTGTAATGCCTTGGCATTACGCCACTTGGCCCAGTTAAACCAAAGAAATTAACGTATACCTCGTAAGGCTGCTCAGCAGTATGAGGTACATCTACGCGCTCTAAAGCTTTACCAGGAAAACCTAAGTTTTGCGGCACCTTAAAGCGCAACGCTTCATGCTTTGGCAAGGTGTCTGAGCCAACACCACTATGCTGCGCGCCGCGACTCGCTTGAATCGCCACTACACTATGGTGGAAATCTTGCTCGCTACCGCTGTTTAAGGTATCAAATAGCTTCATATCAGTGCTTAAGCCGCCTTGTATAAACTGCGTTGAAAGCTAGCACTTTGCTGCTGATTACAGTGCTCATATCAGCTCCTTGTCACCGGCCATTGCTGGCCAGCGGTGCAATACATTGCTATCACCTAGCAATTTAATCGACAGACGAGTAAAGCTATTAATCGTGGTGTACTGCGCAAAGAAGTGCGCCAATACATTGCCAAAGAAAAACAGGTTAATTCCAGACAGATCTTGATTAACAAATTCCAGAATAATGTCTGAACCATGGCAAAAGCCTACTCGGCCATTTTGCACAACCCGTGCAGTGGCGCGTTCAATATTCACTTTCGCGATGGCTTCAATCAGCACTTTGGTTTGTGGAGATTGTTTAAAATCATAGAGTTGCAGTAACTCTTGCAACAGTTTTACCGCATTAGGTTGGCTAAAGTGATTCAGCGTTAAATGGCTAGCCAATTGCCAACGAGATGCATCAAACATTGCTGGGCGGATGGGCTCACTAAACGGCAGTAAACAACGTACATTTTTTAGTGAGTCAGCACGACTCGGAACTAAAATTGAAGGTTGACCACCACCAAACGGTAAACGCGCCGGTAAATTACGGTTGCTGCATAAGGCTTTGGCCGATACTAGCCATTGGTCGTGCTCATCTATATCTAGCGGCTTAGCGTTACCATCAACCACTGCTAAGTAACTTTCTACGCCTGGCTCATCATGTCCGCCCGCCCATTTATTAAGCTCACGGCGCAAGGTCCAAAATAGGTTTCCTGCTTGCGGGTAGTGCGGCAGTTGGCTGCCATAAAACGGCGTAACATCCACACTATTGTCGTGTTGGTCAAAGGCTTCAACCTCTGTCACTCTCACGACTTCAGAGATATCAGCATCACGATAACGCGGCACTAAACGGTGCTCAAAACGTGCAGGGTCTAAGCGTAAGGGCTCCAACTCGTCTTCAAACAAATTAATCACTGGCACACAGCCCAGCATAATGTTGTCGGCGGTTAGTTGTTTGGCCAGAATGTCTGAGTCAGAATCCAGATAGATGTATAAATCCACTTCATGTTGTTCACCAAACCAGCTTGGGTCTAGATCTTGTAGCTCAAAGAACATGAATTTTTCTGGGCAAAGAAAGTGCTCAACCAGTAAGCGATAACCGTTAAAAGTACGTTGGTCATAGGGCACTACTTTTTCATCGTCGCCAAAACCTACCGCACTAATATGCCGTGCTTGTAGGTATTGAGTGGCAGTTAAACTGCCCGGCGCCGCAAACGCCATACCAACACTAGATTGAAATATCAGTTGGTATAGCTGATAACTTAATTGCGACTGGCCATGAATATAAAAACGTAATTTATCGACACCTAAGTCACTAAACGCTACTTCATCAAATTCACAACTCAAACGCAGCTTTATTACCGCAGAAGCGTTCTTTTGAAAGTTAGGTCGCGGCGCTTTAAACGGGGCCCCTTCAAATTTGGCTTGAGTCACTTCAACTGGCCACATTTGGGTGTCGTAACAAGTGTTAAAACGGCAGTTCTTGTATCCCGGAACCTGGGTTTCTAATTCAGTGCCTTTAGGGATCATCAAGCTATAGTCGGTGACGTTTTGCGTACTCATTTTAATCACTGACATCGACGGAATAGGCGCGTGATAATCAGGGTAAAGCTGACCTAACAAGGCTTCGGTTAACTCAGGAAAACTGTCGTCTAACTTCTGCCTAACTTGAGCGGTGAGCAGCGAGACACCTTCTAACAAACGAGAGACATGTGGATCTTCTACATTGTCTTCGCTCATGCGTAAGCGCCCAGCTACTTTTGGGTAACGCTCGGCAAACTCTGCTCCCATATGGCGCAGATACGCTAGCTCTCGATTGTAGTACTTTAATAACTCGTCGCTCATGCTCTACTCAACTATCTTGATGCCAAGACTTAGGGGCTCTACTTCTGAATCAAAGGTCATTTCTTCAGGCTCGGGATCGGCATGGCATAAGGCATGGATCCGTAATCGCATTACCCTATCTAAGGGTTGCTCTTCACTCACTGTGGTCACCGATAAATCGATAAAACGAGGCTCAAATTTGCGAATGGTTTGCTCAACAATTTGGCACAACTTGTCGCGACCATCTTGGCTACTTAAAGGCATTGATGAAAAATCAGGTAAGCCATAGCTAAACAAAGAAAGATCCAACTCGCCGTACCATTCAGGCCAGGTATGCCAATGCAATTTAGCGTTCAACAAGGCTTCCAAATCCCGACGAATACTGCGTCGATATGCCTGACGACCATAATTGGAATACACGTTGGTTGAGTTAATATCCTCATCCAAGGTATTGCTCAATCGATCAAGCAATGAGAGTTGTAAGGCCGGTTGAACTGCGCTCATTATTCGGCGGTCTCAACTTGTTTGGTTTCAGTAAATGATTCCAGCTGCGATAGGGTTAGTGCGTCATCATTAACCAGCCACAGCTTTTGGCCACGGCCTTGGTAAAACTCACTCTCTAGCATTGGCTGCCAATCGGTCTCACGACCTAGTTTCTCAGCATCAGTTTCGCTGGCTAGGTAGGTCATTGGGATAAATACTTCGCCGGTTGGGCCATCTTTAATGTCGATTTCTGCACGACGCCAAATGTGCTCAAACAAGTTATTGGCAGGCAATAGTTTTAACCACGTCACTTCAGAGAACGGCACCAAGTAATACAAACCATTAGAACCAAAGGCTTCCAGGTAACCCGCTAAGCTGTCATCAATATCACGCAACTCGTCGCAGCTTTTTTCATTGATATCTAGTGGCGCGTTCTCGCGCAGGGCTTCCAATTGCTGAGCCGTTCTTTCAAGCTCTGGCTTATCTTGATTCAACAAGGCTAAACGCAGCTCTACCAAAGGAGTAAGGCTTTGTTTTGCACCACTGGTTAAGGTGGCGGTATCGCCGCCATTGGCAAAATCTACTCGAGATTGTGCAGCGTGCACGATTTGACGCATATTAAGCGCGCCTGGTACACATTCTGGGTGCTGCTTTACCAGCAAATCTAACTGCTGATCTGCTCGCTCTAGCTGACCGTCGATACATAACAATTCAATAAAGCTGCTGCGCGCTTCTAAATCTTTAGGTTTAACCTTTAAATGCGCGATGGTAGCGGCAATCGCTTCGCTTAATTGTCCTACTTGAATCAACTGCTTAATTTGTTGTTGCATCTGTTTATCCTGCTTGTTTATAGCTTGGAGATAACTCGGTTATCAGGCGAATACTTGAGATCATTTGGTCTAGCTGAAAGTGCGGACGTAAATGAATAATCGAGTAGTAATGGCCCGGCTTGCCGGATTGTTCCTTCACTTGAATATTGGCTTCGTTTAAGGGGTAGCGCGCTCTAATTTCATCAGAGGCTTCATCGGATGCGGTGGTGTAACTGCGCAACCAAGATTGTAAGTCGCGTTCTATCGAATCGGCATTTTCAAAAGAGCCCACCCGATCACGCCCCATCACTTTTAAATAATGAGCAAAACGTGAAACACACATAACGTATTGCAGCATTGACGATAAACGCGCATTCACCGTTACCGACAAGCTGTCGTAATGTTTCGGTAAATTTACTGAGGCATTGCTATACAACACCAAATGTTCGGTATGCGGCACGGTAGAGACCGGAATAAAACCACTGTCAGATAACTGTTTTTCTAAACGGTCGCCGACTTGTAAATTTACCGAGGGTTTGGCTGAGCGAATATGCCGAGACAACTTAAAACGCGAACTAGGCAAATCAAACAGCAAACCATGTTTGTATTGGCCTGGTTGCAAGCCACGTATTTGGCTAAACCAACCGGATTCTTTAAACGCGCGCAAAGCGACAGTGGCAACGCCATAAGCTGCATTGCCCCACAAGTAATCACCTTCGGCATCGTTTACTTGCTCTACAAACATGAAACCTTCTTGGCGGCGACCATCTTGCTGGTAAGGTTCGCGCATTAAAATATTGGGTGCGGTAATGCCCAAAAAGCGTGAGTCTTCTTGGCTGCGTAATTTGCGCCAGTTAAGGTATTCAGCTTGAGAAAACTGCGCACTGATATCGCTGACCGACGCCAATTCACTAAAGAAATCCACCCCAAACATTGAGGGTGCTGCCCCCGTGACAAAGGGTGCAAAAGCTGCCGCAGAGGCATGACTAATTGCGCGGAGCGCTTCAATGTCATTGGTGGGCATGCCCGGCTTGGCTTTATGGCTGATGGCGTAATCACCCACGATCATGCCGAAAGGCTCACCTCCCGGCATATTGAATTCATTGGTATAGATAAGTTTGAACAGTTCACTTTGGTCAAACTCAATCGCGCG
The DNA here is from genome assembly GCF_005405585.1 of Agarivorans sp. Toyoura001. GTDB lineage: Bacteria > Pseudomonadota > Gammaproteobacteria > Enterobacterales > Celerinatantimonadaceae > Agarivorans. The sequence goes on from NZ_BJEQ01000003.1 coordinate 167,242, forward strand.
CGATACGTCTCTACACAACTCACGCCAGTTAATGCTGATCAGCTTAACCTTGGTCACTAAGCTATGATCTTGAGTGCCCGCATTGTCGGTGAGGTACTTAACCCCGCGCCAACTTGCTTCTAATTGCTGAAAGCGATCATGATGAATAATTGCGTTAACTTGGTCGTTTAAGCGTTCATCAATATCGCGAATGGCGCGCAGCAATATCGGCCTTAAGGTTTCTGCTGTCCAAGCGGTGTTGTATTGCTGGTTATCACGTTCTAACCATATACGTAGCGCTAAGTAGGCGTCTTCTGCCGCTAGAAACTTATCTACCACTTGGCTCTGGGCACACCAATCCACATCAACATGTTGAGTATCAGTCTCAACTTGATGCAGGTTTTGGCTGTCCACAAAACTCAGTGGTGGTAAAGTTTGAGTCATCGTCATAAGAAATTAGCGGGCCTTGCGACCCGCCATCTATTTAGCCACCAATTTCTGGAATTTTTGCAACTAAGCGCAATGAAGTAGTTAGCTCTTCCATTTGTAACCATGGGCGTAACCACGCAACCGCGTTGTACGAACCAGGGGCACCAGGAATTTCTTTCACCTGCACTTTTGCATCAGCCAGTGGGTACTTAGCACGAATCTCTTGGCCACCACCCTCAGAAGCATTAACAAAGGTTAATATCCAACGGTTTAACCAAGTCTCTACGTCTTCAGCTTCCATAAAGCTACCAATCTTGTCGCGCGCCATTACTTTTAGGTAATGAGCAAAACGAGAAGTGGCCATCATATAAGGTAGGCGAGACGAGATGGCTGCATTAGCCGTCGCATCTGGGTTGTCATACTTCTTAGGTTTCTGACAAGTTTGCGAACCAAAGAACACTGCGTAGTCAGTATTTTTGTAGTGACAAAGCGGCAAGAAGCCTAGTTTGCTTAGTTCAGCTTCGCGACGATCGGTAATACCAATTTCGGTAGGACACTTAAGATCTGGGTCACCATCGTCAGACACAAACAAATGCGATGGTAAGTTTTCAACTTTACCGCCACCTTCTGCCCCACGAATTGCCGTACAGAAACCGTATTTAGCAAAGGCTTCTGTCATACGTACACCTAGTACGTAAGAAGCATTCATCCAACAGTATTCGTCATGCTCAGTGGTTTTAGACATGCCAGTTTTAGGATCAACTTGGAATTCTTCGTAGTTGAACTCTTCAATTGGCGTGGTTGATTCACCATAAGGTAAACGCGCCAATACACGAGGCATTGCTAAGGTAACAAAACGTGAATCTTCACTTTCACGGAACGAACGCCATTTAGTGTACTCAAGAGATTCAAACACTTTCTCTAAGTCACGCGGCTTGGTTAGCTCTGTCCAGTTATCAAAACCAAACAATGCTGGTGAAGACGCAGATAAGAACGGTGCAAAACCAGCAGCAGCTACATTAGACATTAAGCTTAGTGACTCAATATCTTCTGGGTGATTTGTAAATTCGTAATCACCTACCAATGCGCCGTAAGGTTCGCCACCTGGGGTGCCAAACTCAGACTCATAAACCTTTTTAAAGATTTGGCTCTGGTCAAACTCAACCGCTTTACTTAAGTCTTTGTGCAATTCTTTCTTGCTCATGCTTAGTACGCGAATTTTAAGCGTTTGGCTGGTTTCTGAATTCATTACCAAGTAGTTAAGCCCACGCCAAGAACCTTCCAATTTTTGGAAGCTTTCATGGTGCATAACTTCAGCTAGCTGTGTAGAAATCAGTTCATCGATACCGGCAATAGCTTCTCTAAAAGTCACCGTAAGGTTTTTATTCCAGCTTACAGTTCCTTTAAGTGCTTCATCGGCTAGCGTGCGGATCAGCTCTGCTGAACGCGAGCTATCCGTTTGCTTAGTTGCGCCGATAGCTTGCTCCAAGATTGAACCTTGGGCTTCCTCAACACTTGGGTCTAGGGCAGTTTGGCTTTCTACGCTCATTCTGTGCCCTCCGCACTAGGCTCTTTATCTAACTCGCCTTTTAGCTTCTGCAGAGAATCAGTATTGTTTAATACTTCTTCCAAGATGTTCTCTAGGTCTTCCGAGCGGTCAACCTTAGTCATCAAATCGCGTAACTTGTTACGGGTATCCATTAACTTACGTAATGGTTCAACTTGGTTTACTACCGCAGCAGGGTCGAAATCTTTCATCGAGCTAAATTCAAGCGACACTGACATTTGTGAGTCATCATCGGCTAGCTTGTTATCAACACGAAACTCAAGCTTTGGATTCATGCGCTTAAGCACATCATCAAAGTTGTCACGGTCGATTTGAATAAAACGACGATCTTTTAATGGTTTTAGTGCAGCGGTGTTATCGCCTGCAAAATCACCCATTACGCCTACTACAAAAGGCAATTCCTTTTTAACTGCAGCACCTTCAGTTTCTACATCATAAGTGATGTGAACTCTCGGTTTGCGTACCCGAGACAACTTGCCGTGGATACTGTCCATATCAATCTCCTTGTTATTGATTAACACGTAGAGCGCTAAGCACCACGTTAGTCCTGTGATTCCGATGAAATACCAGTTAATCGGAAGTAACCCGTACGAGCATCGTTGTCGGAAATCAACTCTTGCAATAGATCTGGCAAGTTCATTCCACTCCAACGCACCACCTGTTCAATGGCATAAGCCATTGGCGAGTGAGGCTCGGTTTCTTTAAAAAATTCGGCAATTTTGCCTAGTTGCTGAATCGCGTCTGCACGATTCCTTAATTGATTACTTGGCCCGGCAACCGCTTCCGCGTCGCTTGGCTGTTCATCAGATTCTTCTAATATTTCTTCGATAGATGCCTGTGCTTCTGCAGCCGACAATTTATCTGCCGCTAAATAACGCACAGCTTCTATACAATCGGTTAAACGCTTTATAATGTGCGAGCTAGGTTGGGGTTCGCCAACCGCTTCATCCATAGCGGCTGATAGCTTTTTGTAAGCTTCGCTGGCCAGTTCAATGTCTTGCAGCAATTCAACAAAAAACGCACCCGAAGTGGCTTTTACCGTATTGGTAATATCTTCTAAGCGCACCGCACCGGAGTTATGACGTTGAGTTCGCTTCTTCTCTTCTAAGCGCTCCACTTCACTGGCTTGCTCAAACTCCCATAAAGAGTAGGGCTGTACGTCAATTAAATCGGTCAGCGGCACACAGGCGATGGGCATTAATAAAGTGCCTTCGCCGTCGTAGCCATTTAGTCCCACAAGTGGAGCCACTCGGGTCACAACACCGTCTTCGTCGGGGCTTGGATATAAATTGTCCCAGTGGTTTTCAATCAATGTTCGAGCTATATCAAAGCCTTGGCGCAGGCCTTTAAAACCTTTACGGCGCACTAGGCCTTCGATAAGCCAAGCCGCCAGCTCTAGATCTTTGCAGTTTTCTACTAATACCTCAGGAACTTGATTAACGATCGGGTCCCATTCGTTAGCAAAGCTCAGTAGCGGTTCGTTATCCACCAACGCATTACGCTCGGCAGCACGCGCAGTGTTGCGCACATCTTTAAGCGTGAAATAAGTAGACATAGGCGAGGCGTCTAAACGCGGATCTTCGCCACAAGGTTGTTCATCTGAAAGCGGCTGAGCCAGTTGTTCAAAATCGATATCGGTCAATTCTAGAAACATGCTGTTAAGTCCTTACCGCTGTGCGACGATTAAAAAATACCGGCACCGTGTCGTCACAGTGTTCGTCTTCGGTATCTGCGTCACTTTGGCTTACTTTTACCAATACACAGGTCACGTTATCGCTAGCGCCTTTCACTAAAGCTGAATGCATCAGCGCTAAACCAATATCAGAGACACTTTTTGCCTGCATGCACATTGCTAAATCGCTATCGTTCAGCTCTTTAGTCAGTCCGTCGGAACACAATAAAAACTGGTCACCCGGTAGCAACTGCCCTGAGTTTTGGTCAACAGTCAGTTCATCACTCACACCAATGGCGCGGGTAATCACGTTAGACAGGGGATGGTCTTCCGCTTCTGATTCGGCAATTAAGCCTTGCTCTACCATGTCCATCACTTGGCTATGGTCACGGGTTTTACGCTGTAAATGGTTGTGACGCATGAGGTAAATACGGCTATCGCCCACCCATAAGCAGTGATAAAAACCATCGCGTACATGCAGTAACACGGCAGTGCTACCAGCGGTTTTTCCATCTAAGTTTTGCTGCGAATAATTTATAATTTGTTGGTTGGCTTGTAGAAATGCTTTGCGTAAGCAGTCAATGCTTAAGCTCGCCGCAGGGGTTTGCTCTACGCACTGCTTCACCGCATCAATCACCATTTGGCTGGCAACATCACCTGCTGCATGACCGCCCATACCGTCGGCGACGACCCAAACACCTTCTTCTCGCATGTCCAGCACAGCATCTTCGTTATAAGGTCTTACCTTGCCCGGATGGGTTTGGGCAAAACTCACAAAAAAGCCATCCATTAAGCTTGAACTAGCTACCATCCCCATTGCTCCCATTGGCCATCTAACATGGCTGAAAATTGACTGACAAGAGGTAAGCTTTCGGTCACCAAACTACATTCTGGAACAAACTCTGAACCGGCTGTCCACCATATGCAGTAACGCTCTAAGCGCTTGCGTAATTGCTGATGTAATAGGTGCTCGGGGTTAATAAACTGCTCGCTCTCCAACACTAACTGCTGGCTTTGCTTAGCATGATTAACTAAACGATTAGCGGGTTTGATAGCATCTAACCAATCAACGTCTGCCACACTTTCTGCCCAGCGAACTACGTCAGTATCATCGTCTAATAGCTTCAGTACTTTTTGTTCACTTAGTTCACTCCACTCACGTTGCTGCCAAGCGTTCACTGGCGGCTGACTAATAGGTTTAGCCATGGTGAAGTAAAAATGCCGGCCCACTTGATCTACGCTTGGCATCAACGTGCCAGCCATGGCCGACTCGCCACATACACCTGGCGATAGAGCAAAATGCCAAATCGGGCTGGTGAGGTAACGGTCTAACCATTGTTCACCTAACTGCTCTCGGCTCACTGCGATAACAGCTTGTAGCCACTCGCTCCAGCCAGCGACAAAATCGCTAGGTAGATGACTCTGAATAAAGTCCCCGCGAGCCGGGACCTTACCAAAGTAACCAAATCCGTTTATAGCGTTACTGGGCATGAGAACCTCGCTAAATCTCTAGACCAGAATGGGTGCATCGCAGTAGTTGGTATCAACTCTAATTGCACTTTATTACCTTTAAATTCAATGTCTAAAACGTTGTCTTTACGGCTTTCTGGACGCTGCATAGCTAAACCATCTAGCATTCTGAACAAGCCCCAATGACCTGGGTAAGTTTCAGAAATAGAGTGGCCAGATTTAGGTGGTACAAAGGCTAAGCGAGTACTACGGCTTGAGTCAGTTGGCCAAATAAAGTGCGAGGTTCGCTGCGGGCCATGGCGATACACCAATTCTTGCTCGCCTAACTCAACCCGGAAGTTATTAATGTGGCCATCTAAGTAAAGTGGCTTCAAGCCAAACTCAACCCTTGGTGTTTGCGAGCCAGGCTCAAAAAATACGTCGCGAATACGGCGTGCTTGTTGGAATACTTTTAGTGACGCAGGGTCTATGCCTACCGAACGCTCCAGTTTCCAATTACGTTTACTGGTATCAACCGATGATTTTAAGTAGCGCTCAAAGAAGGTATCCATGGTGCCGCCGTAGCCAAAGAAGCGACCAAAGTCTTTTAGACGAACCTCTTCACCCGCTTTACTATTAAATGGGTATTTGCCACGAATCGCTGCGCGGTATTCTTTGTAAACACTGTCCTTCCAAATTGCGTTTACATGCACTTGCGCACCACGTTTAGCCAGTGATGAAGTTTGGCTAGATAGCTCACCCATCATATTCGAGAACGGCGCGGGTAAGTCTTTACGCGAACGACGCAGTGCACTAGTCACCGCCGACTGGCTGTTGTCATCCATTAAGCTGGTATAAGCGCGCTTGTTATTTGATTCTGACAGTACGTCTAAGTAATCACGTAGCTGTAGCATCGAAACGTGCATGCCTTCCAGATCAGCTTCATTAATGCTCAACAAGTCTTCAAATTCGGCTTCTACTTCAGAGCCAGGCAACGAAATTTTGGCCTTAGACATATCGTTAGGTAAGAAACGATTTAAGCGTGCCTTTTGACTCTTTAAGGCTACGTCAGTAACGTTTCCGGCAACTTCACCAGCCATTTTTGCGTTATCGCTCACTGCGATATCGGTTAAGCGAAGCTCTTTTTGTACTGCCATAATGAAGCTTTGCAAAGGACGCTCTGAGCCAGTTAAGTTTTTGGCCAGTTCTGCGCCTTCTTTAGCCGACGAGTATGGGCGCAACTGAACGTCATCTAACAATTGTTCCCAAACATAAACATAATCCCGGAAGTAACGTTCACTCACCGCTTTAACGACTTCATCGCGAGTCGCTTCATCAATCGACAAGCTATCGCCGTATACCCAACTGTCTTCCATTAGGCGTTTAACGATGCGGTTGTTTTCAATGCGGAATAAGCCGTGGAAGCCACTGTAGGTGTATAAGCCAGGAATACCTTCGTGCAGGGGCTCGCCACTGTTACGAATAAATACTTGGCGACCTTGGCGACCAAATACGTCACTCAATCTAAAGTCGGCTACGTGGCTAGACAAAAACTCAATGCGTAATCGTTGATAAGCCCGCTCGGCCAAAGGCATACGCGTTAATACGCTACGCGCTTGGGCAATTGCGTTTTGATTTACCGGAATAATGTTCACGCCATCAGCAAACAAGTTGCGGGTATGAGCCATTAAGTCTTGGCGAAGCCCAGTGTTAATTTCACCAGGCAAGTGACGCTCGTAGTAGATTTCAAACCAGCTATAGATTTGCTCAATTTCACGATGTTCGGCATCGTAAATCATCAAATAAGTTTTAAGTGATTCGTATAAATACTCGAGGTATTCCTCATTTTCGGCCAACTCGGTGGTTAAGGCATCGGTTAAGTAAGAAGCAAAGAAACCTTGCAAGGCACGTTGATAAGCCATTTGCGCAGGCTGACCAATTTTTTCACCTTGGTATAAGCCCATGCGGTGAACGTCTTGATCGATGAGTTTTTCACTAAAACCTGCCGGTAAATCGCGTAAAGCATTAAGCGCTTGTACCAAGGTAATCACGTCGGTATCAGTACTTAGGCCGGGTTTTACAATGTCTTTGTATTGGCTAACAGCTGTTTCACTGTGATCTACTAATTGTTTGTTCCAGCTATAACTGTTGTACCAAAGAACGCTACAAGTCAGCAGAGTAAAAGCACAACCGCCCGCCACAATGCGACGGGTCCACATTGAATGTTTCTGGTGATGGCGATTAACCGAACCAACAAACTTCTCTGGGAAAATCACGTCTTCAAGAAGGCGTTTAATAAAGTAACCTTTGGTCTCACCACCCTGTTGCTTCAAAGGCACTTGGCCTAAGCCCAAGCCATTAGACGTTTCAGCCATCACTCGGTCAATCGGCTTACCTTCTTGGGTGGCACTGGCAATGTATAAACCACGCAGCATTGGCGCTTCTTCAAAGGCATTTGGTGAGAAAATCTCTTTTAAGAAATCATCGATGCTTGATTGCAATAAATGCATTTGCTTAGGAAATTCGTACATCAAGGTACGTTTATCAATGTCGCGCTCTTGCTGCAGGCGAACATTTAAGCGGGTTTGAATACGCTTAAGTAAGCCGTGGAATTCACGGTTGAACAAACCCACTACACCGGTATCTTGGTTTTCAGCAATAAGTGGGAACGTAATACCCCAAATTTGCTCTCGCTCATTGGCGTTTAAGTCAGCAAAGAATTCGCTAAAACCAGCAATTAAGTCAGCCTTAGTTAGTACCACGTAAACCGGGAACTGCATGCCTAACTGATTTTTAAGCTCTTGAATACGCTGTTTAATAGCGCGCGCATGCAAGTTACGCTCGGTGCGAGTTTGTTGTAACAGGCTCGCCAAACTTACTGTAACAATAGCACCGTTAATCGGCCGCTTAGTACGATATTTTTTAAGTAGTCCTAAAAAGCCCAACCAAGCACGGGAATCTTTAGCACTGTTACTGTCTTGCGTGGTGTAGCGCCCCGCGGTATCAATCAATACTGCTTTGTTGGTGAACCACCAATCACAATGGCGAGTACCACCTACCCCAGCTAAGGGATCGTCACCTAGCTTGTCTTTAAGCGGAAACTCTAAGCCTGAATTTTGTAGGGCGGTGGTTTTACCGGTACCAGGAGGGCCAATCATGATGTACCAAGGCAATTGATAAACGCCTTGGCCTTTGGCTAAACTCGAATTTTTTAATACATCTAAAGCCGTTACCACTCGCTCACGCAAAGTTTCTACTTCACGGCGGCTTTCTTCATCATCACCATGCTCGTCTTCGCCATCGAGTAAAGACTGAACCGCTTGTTGGTTTTGCTTAGTGCTTTGTATGTGCTGCCAAAACTGATAAATAATACAGATTAAGGCCAAGGTAATAATAGTGAACCAACGCGCAGCAGCACTACCTAAAGGCTCTGAACCAGCAATCGCGATTAACGGGCCACCAAACCAGATGAGAAAGGCTACGGCAAGAAACCCTAGTAAGGTAATTGCCCATTTAGACTTCAACATTTGAATTAAGCGTTGAAAAAACAAACTGTTAAACATTTTTCAATCCTTTAGCCTTGCTTAGTAAAGCAAATCAATCTCTACACGACGATTCAAAGCACGTTCCGATTCAGTGTTATTGCTAGCACGTGGGTCAGAATCTCCTCGGCCTTCTGGCCATAACCTGCCTTGTAACAAGGTACCTATCGACATGGTGTTGGCGACTGAAGTCGCGCGCGCCAATGACAAGTGCCAGTTAGAGGGATAGCGGCTAGTAAAAATAGGTTGGTTGTCGGTGTGGCCGGTAATAAGTACTCGCCCGGTCGTGGACTCTAAGGCCCGAGACAGTTTTTGCAGTACTGGCACAATTGACGATTTAACTTCGGCGCTGCCTGCACTAAATAACTCGCTAGAATTAATAGTGATTCGAACACGATCACTCAATGGAGCAATTTCGAGTAATTGGCGATCCACCTCTGTTTGCAGGCGTTGCTGCAGCATAACAATTTGTTGGTCGTCTACCGCAACGGTTGTTGTTGACGTGCTTTCCCAGCGAGCTAGGGTATTAATTTGGTTAAACACCTGATTTGAATAGCTATTAATGAAATAGCTGCAGCTCATATAAATTGATAACAACACCACACCAAAAATTGCCGCTATCACCCACAGCGGTAAACCACCGTTGGCTTCATTACCAATACTCACACTCGCTTGGCTCTGTGGAGACAAATCAATATCGGCTTCGCCATGGATAGACTGCAAACGGTCAAATGCTTGCTGGCGGTACTCTTCTAGCTTCTCTTGGCCGCGTTCTTCTAAACGCATTTTGCCAACAAAACCTAGCGACAAACTGAGATACTGCAGCTCTAACAATTGGGTTTTAGCGTGCGGAGAAATCAGGTTTTCATCTAACAAGGTGAAGAAATGCTCGCCACCTGAGGTTTGCGAATGAAAAGTAGATAATAAGCTGTCACTCGCCCAAACAGATTGGCCGCCCCAGTTGGTATTTAGTACGGTTTCATCAATGAAACAGCACACACAATAACGGGCAGCATCGATAATCTCGGGGCTTATTTGTTGATGCCTAAGGTTAGCTTCATAATCACGAATCTTGTCGATACATACTTGGCGTAATGACGCGATATCGCCATGTTTAGAAGTGCAGCGAATCTGGCCTACCATTGACAATAGCGCGCTGGCCTCGTCAATCAGAGGGTTATCACCAAACTTTGGTAGTTGTACACCTCGCTCTTTATTTTTAGAGGGGGTGATAACCACGGTACACTCTGCTTCAGCAGCATTTGCGGCAATTTTACCAAGGTCGCTCACTGGCTTATTACCGCCTCGGCTTCCTGGTCGAGGCTTCATCACTGTAGCTTCAGACATCTATATTCATCCTTGGAACGTTGATTACTGGCTAATCGCCCAAATTTGCATTTCAAGCTCGGGGTAATTCCCCGAAAGGTGGATGGCGACACCACCACTGGCACTAAGGCGCGACCAGTAATCGTTGCTTTTATCCAATTTGAAATAGTGAAAACCAGCGTGGTATGGGATTTGGCGCGGCGCTACGGGCAAACCAATCGCAGAAATGCCGGGGAGCTGGTTATTAACCAAGTCACGAATGTGCTCAACAGGGCCAATTTTCACCTGTGATGGGAAGCGTTTACGCAACTCGTCTGGGCTAATGTTGGCGTTAACCGCGAGTACAAACTCAGCTCGCTCTAGCAAGCCTTTATCTTGTACCTGCGCAATACGGATCCCGTAGTTGGTTTCATCTAAGGCAATTTGTACCGCTGTTTGTTCTAGCACCATGCTCATGAATTGGTTCAATACCACCATCACGTCACCGAATACGCGGGTCAGCTCATCATGTTGGTAACCAGGCAATTGCGGGGCGCGTTTTTCTTTACTAGAGAACGTCGCCAACTCACCAGCAAGACCTGCTAGCTCTTGATATAAGCGCTCCGGATGCAAACCGTTGGTCGCCAATATGTGTGCAAGTACCGCGTCGTAACGGTTGAGCAATTGCAGCATTAAAAAATCTGCGATTGAACTGGCACTGCCTTGGCCAGCGCCAATACGAGCAGCCAAGGCTTCGGCGCGTTGGCGCAACATACCATGAACTTCTGTTAACTGTTGTTTTAGTACCGGGTTAGCCTGAGCGTTTAATGACGCGGGAATAAACTTTTCGTCGAGGCTAACTTGACCTTCTTCCGACACTTCGATGATTTTGGCTATCGCCAATGTGTCGTAACCCGATAAGTTGTCACTTTCCAGCTTCAGTTCAAAACCCGCTTGGGCTAATTGCAATACTTCAACTGCGTCATTACCAATGTTGGTATCAACCACCTCGTGATCAACAAAGCGATAGCGAGTAACACTGCGCCCTTGGGCTGATACGTTCAAACCGTTCGACTTTTCAGTAGGAAGAGCAATAAACACCAATTGGTCTCTTATGCTGCTATCTAAAGAAAGAGGCTCTGGAATAGGGTCTCGAGTAGGGCTAATAATTGCCGCGCCGTCTTGTAAACAAGCCTTAAGAGTAGATAAACCAAACTTGCCATTACTTAATAGAGCACGGTCAAAATTGAGTTCGCTCACACCCCAGTAATAACTCGATTGCTGTAATAGATTTTGCTGCAACTGAAAATTCAAACTGCGTTCTTGCTGCTGAAAGTGTTGCGGACGCAAAAACATCCCCTCGCTCCAGGCGACACGACAAAAGTCACTCATGTTTTAATCCCGTGATACTGCTTTATGGATTGCCAACAAATACGGCGAGTTCACCAACATGAACATCGAAGGTTTTGTAGTTGGTAGGGTCAATAGTTACTACTTCACGCCAGCTGGCGGTGTCGATATCTCGATAAGCAACTAATACACCGGCATAACGAACACCCGGAGATAGCGACAGTTTGTATTCAAACTGGCTACCTGGTTCAAATTCGAACTCGGTGCGATTGATTAGGTCAGGACCAAGCACTTGCGATGCATCGTCGTACAAAGCGAAGAAATCTTGGCTGTCGAATAAGGTGCGAGACGATAATTCAAAGACTTTCACTACGACCGGAGAAGCACGCCCAGTAATGTCTGGATTAACCCCTTCGTCGACATGAAACTGTAGTTTTGAATATGGTTCTACTACGTAATTGGCTACGGTACAGCCAAACATTGAAACACTTAGTAATACACTAAGTACTAACTTCCCTATGTTGCTCATCGTTATCCCTTTTGCTCTATGCTTTTTAAGCTTGATTCATAAGCCTTGGCAAAGTCTTCCATGTAGAAAGCGTTGCTGTTTCGGCTAAACTCATTTTCCAAATCACTGTAAATTGAACAGTAACGGTTCCAACTCTTATGCTTTTCAATTGCCGAATACACCTTGGCAATTCCTTTAGCGTGTTGATCTTTGGATTCTATCGATTTAGGGTCGAGCAGCTGCATCACTCCAGCAACCGCACCTTCAATCCCCGATAACAGGGCGTATTCATGGCGCTCTAAATCGATAAACGCTTCTTTAACCGCTCGCTCTGGAGGCAGAAAACCAGCAGTTTTGCGTTGTAATAAGTTATGAATGGCATCTTCGGCATTAGTAGAAAACTTAAGCGGGTTGTTTTCATTCCTTCTGAAAGTCGTTTGATTGATTCGACTGTTTTCTTTAAAGGCAGCACGGTTATGCAAGGTATTCATGATGCCATCCAAAGAGTCGCGAGTAATCACGCCTAGTTGGTGCCACCAGCGTACCGGATTATCTTGAGATACAAGCTCAGCAGATATTCCCATGCCTTCTAAAAAAGCAGTGAGATGGGCGTGTTCATCAGCAACTGTTGCCGTTGGTTTAGCCTGATTTTGCTGAGTTGGCGCACTAACTGCTGGCGCCACGTGATTTGAATACTGAGCAGTATTTTGCGGGGTTGCGTAGGCAAGCCCTTCATCAACTCGAGGCGCAACGGGTTCTTGAGCAACAGGAACATGAGGTACTGCTGGGGACGGTGCAGGATCACTCACTACCGCTGCTGTAGGCGCTGGTTGTTCTGCAGGCTGACTGTTTTGGGGCGCCGGTTGAGACACCGTAGCAGGGCTAGAGAATAGGGCATTCCAATCTTCTGGAATACTAGATTGCTCGTCATCGGTTAAGGTTTTTGGCAGTGCAAACGCATCATCTAGATTGGCATTTAACCTAGAATCTAAGCTGGTTGCCGCAACTGCTACAGGCTCTGGTTCAGCCAATACACCAAAGTCTTCTGCCACCGGTTGAATGGGTGCAGAGCTAAGCGCTGCAGGAGCCGCAACACTAGCAGGCTGAACCTGTGCGGAGATAGCCACTTCAATCTCGTAGTCACCAATAGCTAACACATCACCATCGTTTAACTGATAAGGCGTATCTTTAGCTAATGGCTCAACCGAGCGGTTTACAAATACGCCATTGGTAGACGTATCGTAAAGCCAAAACTGACCATTATTCGATTCAATTCGAGCATGGCGACTTGAGATAACACGCTCGGGGTCTAGCAGACACCATGAGCATTGGCTAGCTCGGCCAATAGTAATTACAGACTCCCCTGAATCAGTAGAAAGAAATTTCTTTTCTTCCACGCCAGAGGTAAACCTGTGATAACTCATCACAGACAAACACAAATTCATTTTCTTCCCGTCCCTTAGAAGTACTTTTTTACCTCAGGCTGAACCCATCACCCTAAAGATACTAATGATTTATATATCACCAGAAAAAGAAGCGGTATTATTACACTTAATAAATAAACCAATCAATATCAAAATAAATAATTTTAATAATAAAATTATTTTTCCCTACCTTTGATTTTTGACGATATTATTGTTAGCATCCGAACCTTTGTTTTACTGGGCTAAAAGCTAAAAACCATGTAAAGCAGTGACTAAAAAACAGTCAAAAAAGTAAAGCGAACGGATTTCACAATAATTTTCTTCTATTAAAGAGACTTTAATTCTAGAAATTAAAGACTAGAAAAACCGAAAATAGTATTCTTACTATTAATATATTTGTCACACATTAATGATAGAATGTGTTTTAGCCTGATAGGGTAGTTTCCATGGATGACGTTAATAAAGACCAAACCGCCACACCGAAAAAAAAAGCTGAACAAGCAGCTAATTCTTCAGGTTCTAATGACAAAACCGTAGTAAGTAATACAGAAACGGTAACCCCGAAAAAAAGCAAAGCGCACACTCCTAACGATCAAATGCTCAATCGCGTCATCAAAAAGCGCTATCAAATTGAAGGTTTGGTTGGCCACGGTGGAATGTGCGATGTGTACCGCGCCAAAGACTTATTGCTAGAAGCCGCTGGTGATAGCCAGCCTTATGTGGCGATTAAGCTGTTACAAAAAGAATTTCATGATCAGCCAGATGCTGCACGTATTTTGATTCGAGAAGCTCGGAAAACGCAGCGTTTAAGCCATCCTAATATCATTCGCGTGTACGACTTTGGCGTAGACCAAGAAGACTACTACTTGGTAATGGAGTGGTTAGATGGGCAAACCTTAGATGAAGTGATAAAGAGTCATCGACCTAATGGTTTGTCTTATAAAAGCAGCTTGGCTCTACTTCAGCAGCTGACTTCTGCACTCAGTTATGCCCACGAAAATGGCGTAGTACACGCCGACTTGAAACCAGGCAACATCATGCTATCGCGAGATGGCACCATCAAAATCTTTGATTTTGGTGTATCACGCGCACTTAACTTAAATGCCGATCAGTATGCTGCAGACAAGCCTGAAGAAACATCACCTGTGAGTGGCTTTACACCGACTTATGCTTCACCAGAGTTGCTGGATGGCGCTGCGCCGAGCATCGCCGACGATGTATTTGCCTTTAGCTGTATCGCTTACGAGTTGCTATCTAGCAAGCACCCATTTAATCGCAAAACAGCAAACCAGGCAGCGAAAGAAAAGATTATTCCAGCTAAACCTAAACATGCTCCTTTAATTCGTTGGGCTAGTTTAAAAAAAGGCTTAAAGTTCGAGTTAAATCAACGCACAACAGATCTTTCCAAGCTGGAAAAAGGCCTAACCAATAGTTACTTTAAGCCTACTTTTGCAGTTGCCTGTGGCATAGCATTAATTGGCTCTGTAGCTTATGGCTACCAACAAACCGAGCTGCAATTTAACCAAAGCCAACAAGCCCTAGAAACCTTGCAGCGAGTAGAGCTGGCTAACCAAGAATTGGTGGCCTTAACACCTCAGCAATTTTTGCCTATTCTCAGCACTATTCCTGTAAAGCAACATGTGCCTAAACAAGCGATGCTTCGTGATAAGCAACGTTTAGTGATTGATTATTATGAGAAACAAATCGACGATTTGTTAAATAATCGAGACAGTGCTTACCCCGATTACTACGCGATTCAGTCTTTACTTCAAGAAGTGAATCGAATTTATCCTGATTCCTATAGCTTGGCTTTAATCGCTGAAGACGTAAACCAAGGCTGGATGGGAACCGTTGAAGCATTGAGCCAACGTTTAGACACTAACCTAGAGCAAGGTAGATACCAGCATAGCGAAGATGGCGACGATATTTACCTTATCTATCAAGATTTGTTGCAAGTAAGAACTGACTATCAGTTTGCGCCCAATGAAAAATCAGAAAAAATGTTCACTCAGCTTTTCGACAAAGCCGCAGACGACTTAGATGTAGTTGCTCTTGCCGATATGATCTCAGCGGGTGAGACCTTTTTTGCCAATAGCGAACAACAGCAAGCGCGCATTGCTCGTGCAGCAGAGTTGAAGTCATCAATTAGTGCCATGGCAGAGTACAAGCAAGCCATAGCCAATGAACAAGAAGCTGATTTTCCTTATCAAGCCGCTGAAGTGTTTTACCAAAATCACTTCGCACAAATGCAAGAACGCATCGATGGTTTAACCCGTGTGAAAACGCTAGATAAAATGGCGCGAGAAGTAGATGTAATGGCCAAAGAGTTGCCTAACGACTTCTCACACCTAGTCGAAACACGCCAATCCATGGCTAACAAGTATCTACGTTTTTCAGATTACTTATTGAAAAAACGCCGCACTAAAGAAGCCAGTGCCGTAATGAAAAAAGCGCAAGATTTAATGACCAAAGTGCAAGATGCTCGCGTTGCCGATAACGCTTAAACGGCTTCGCCTGCACTTATAATTACCCTTAGGTAATGACAGTTTAGAGTGATTCAAAGCAGGTAGGCCGAGTCATCGGTCTACCTGCTTTAACTAAAAGCTCACTGGCTACGCTCTACAGGTATATTCGGTGCTCAACCGTCGGAAACTCAATAAACTGATAATGTCATTCCTCCACTGCTTAGCCATTTTCAAAGAACTGCGCCTGTAATCCTGTTTACTCGAAAGCCAGCCTCGTTATTGCCAATAAGCCTTAAGTAAAATGGCTAAACCAACACTCGCCAAGAACTAAACCTCTGCCACCCAAAAATGCCTTCAATCCAGGCTGTTTAAACAATCTACAAAAACGCGAGTAGGTTCACAGCAAACCCTTCTTAAATTATATAATAATACAAATATAACGGGATTTATCGACGACTCAAAAGGATTACCTATGCGCTTACAAAAAACAATCGCTCTTGGTGCTGGCATTCTGGGCACTTGTATTGTCCTATCCGCTCACGCTTATGTTCAAGATCCGCAGCTCACCAACTACCGCGCCGACAAAGGTAAAAGTGCAGTATGGCTAAGCCACGAAGATTCAAGTAACGGTTTAGGCGATGTGGGCAGCTCAAAAGATAGCGCTTTTGAAGGAGAAGGTTCATCTCGTTTTCGCTTTAAGCGCGATGTCAGTAACCATAATTTTTCAGCAATGCCTGGTTTAAGTCAGCTGGTGCGTGATTTACCAGCCAATACAGACATGGTGTTCTCTCTATTCTATTGCGATAAAAAAGGTAATAGCTCACCAACGCAATTATATTTTGGTGTTCGAGAAGTTGGCGATGCATCGCTCACTGGCAATATGCTAGCCGAAACTCGCGCGCACGTGCGTGATCTAGCCGACGCGCCACAAGGAGAAAACAAGAAGTGTTTCCGCCAAGTCAGTATCGACTTCAATACTGGCGATAATAACCAAGTGGAAATATTTAGCCTTTTAGAAGTAGACACCAGCACGACACCTAGCTTAGATAAAGAGCTGGAAGTACGCGTAGATGCCTTTTCTATCAGCAGAAAATAGCAACACATTACGCCATTAGTCACTCACGGCTAGCGCAAAGCTAGCCGGTTTTAATTCCACAAAGTCCTACTCTCGGCTCTTCAATAAGCCCCCCAAGTAGCAGTATTCTTAGCAATGACTGCCAATTTTAAGCGGAATACAGTCTTGCTCATCCATGATGAGTATTTTGCCCCTGCTAAAATGCCAATGACGAATTTGTCTTCAAAAACACCCTAAGAAAAATGGTAATTACTGCTACATAAGCAGTATTTATATTGCTTAATGTTTAAGCTAGCCCCCGTTTTTACTTATAAACATAAGCTAGAGCGGGGCTTTTCATAACCAGCATGTAATAATGTTTAATACATCAAATAGCCGCCAGTCATTTCATAGCCACCAGCTTAGAGAGCGCCTAGTGAAAAAAATAGCCGTATTCGCCGATGTTCAAAACATCTATTACACCTGCCGCGAGGCCTACGCTAAACAGTTTAATTACCGCAAACTTTGGCAGCAATTAAAAGAGCAAGGCGACATTGTTGCAGCTTATGCTTACGCAATTGATCGCGGTGATAACCAGCAGCTAAAATTTCAAGACGCACTTAAACACATTGGTTTCAAAGTAAAACTTAAGCCCTTTATTCAACGCAGCGACGGCTCAGCTAAGGGCGACTGGGATGTTGGCATTACCATCGACGTATTAGAAGCGGCACGCGACGTAGACATGGTAGTCTTGCTCTCTGGCGATGGTGACTTTGCCATTTTGCTGGATAAAATCACTCAGGAGTATTCGGTTGAGGCTTTGGTCTATGGGGTACCTAGCCTTACCGCCCATGCCTTAGTTAACTCGGCCAGTGTTTTTCAAGCAATAGAGCAGCCTTTATTACAATAAACTACCTACATTAGCCCCCAGCAAAATGCCGCCTAGTTTTGCTGTTCGGCCCTTCTAAAACACCTCAAGTGACATATATTTTTACAAGACAAGCTCAGTAAAGTGAAAAACTTGCTATTTTTTACACAATTGTGCCGTGTTTTCAGCTATCATCGCGCCCCCGAAAGCAATTGCTGCTGCGGTTATACCTTTATTTTTCCCTCGAAGAGGACGCCATTGTGAGCCAAACTGATTTTTCTACTCTTGCCCTACACCCTGATTTATTAGCAAATCTGGAAACTTTGGGTTATAGCTCCATGACGCCAATTCAAGCGCAAAGTCTGCCAGAAATTCTGGCAGGTAAAGATGTTATCGCTCAAGGCAAAACGGGTTCAGGTAAAACCGCCGCTTTTGGTTTAGGTTTGCTTAATACCTTGGAAGTTAAACGCTTTCGCATTCAAACATTAGTATTGTGCCCAACCCGTGAACTGGCCGACCAAGTGGCTAAAGAGATCCGTAAGCTGGCGCGTAGCATTCATAACATTAAGGTGCTAACCCTATGTGGAGGCATGCCTTTTGGCCCGCAAATTGGTTCATTAGAACATGGGGCCCACATTGTTGTAGGCACACCCGGTCGTGTAGAAGAACATTTAAACAAAGGCACGCTGAAGTTAGATAACATTAAGAACCTGATTCTTGATGAAGCAGATCGCATGTTAGAAATGGGCTTTCAATCGGCCATTGATGCCATTATTGAATTAGCACCGAGTGATCGCCAAACCTTATTGTTTAGCGCCACCTTCCCAGCTCAAATTGAGAGTATTTCTCAGCATATAATGCGCGAACCAGTGCGTATAGAAGTGGCTAGCACTCACGATGACTCGTCTATTTCACAGCACTTTTATAAAGTAGATGACAACGAGCAACGTATGTTAGCGCTACGCTTGCTGTTATTACAGCATCGCCCTAAATCTAGTGTGGTATTTTGCAATACCAAACGCGAAGCGCAAGAAGTTGCCGATGAATTACGCCTACTCGGCTTTAGCGCTGTTGCCTTACATGGTGATTTAGAACAGCGTGATCGCGACCAAACCTTAGTGCAGTTTGCCAATAACAGTGCCGCCATTTTGGTAGCAACCGATGTCGCAGCTCGAGGCTTAGATATTGACTCGCTTGATGCTGTGATTAACTACCACATTGCACGCGATGTAGAAGTGCATGTGCACCGCATTGGTCGTACCGGGCGTGCTGGCAGCAAAGGCTTGGCTTTTTCATTCTTTAGCGATAAAGAGCATTACAAAGTCGCCTTACTGGAAGACTACTTAAGCCGCCCCATTGAAGACGAAGAACTTCCAGATATGTCTTTACTAAACAAGAAGCCAGCAGGTGCGTTAATGGCTACCCTGCAAATTGACGGCGGTAAGAAACAAAAAGTAAGAGCCGGCGATATTCTGGGTGCGTTAACGGGCGAAAATGGTATTAGCGGCGCACAAGTTGGCAAAATTAACCTGTTTGATAACCGCGCTTATGTAGCAGTGGAGCGCGAAGTACTTAAGCAAGCACGTAAGAAGCTAGAGCACGGAAAAATGAAAGGCCGCTCGTTTAGAGTTAGACACCTAACTTGCTAAGTTAAGCAAACTAACACTCCGCCAGTGATCACTGGCGGACCTAATAGGTATTGTAATTAAAGACCAAACTCCCACCTTTTAGCACGCTGCCATAATTAAATAGCAAACCAATACTTACATTATCTAACCAGCCCTCACCATATGCACCAGTACCCATTAACAAATCAAAACCAAATTCATAGTAATGTGGTGTTTGAAAAGCCTCGTTAGTATTGCCAGTTAAATCAACCCGTGAAGCCGATAACTGCCCAGCAAATGAGATATCTAAAGCGCGACCAATAGGGTGAGCGTAATACAGGGTATTACGCCAAGAACTTGCACCAATATTGACTTTATGAGGCTCAATCTCAGACCCAAAGCTCTCCCCATACATGTAAGAAAAGCGCGAGCGATACTTAAGTTTGTGCTTACTCCAGCGCTTTTGATATTGCATCGCTAAGCTAGGGTGTAACATCCAAGCATTGAGCGAAAAATTGGTAAGTACTCCATCAAACACAGGTTGAAATATTTGGCTAATGGAATTGTTGTAAATATATTCTTGCTCTAAACGCCGAATACTTGTGCCTAATTCAGCACTAAAACGCCAATTTTTTATGCCATCCCAATGGGAGCCGCCGGCTAAAAATGCTGAGTATACTTTAAGTTTTTCATGATCTCGGGTGGGGTCTAACTCTTCGTAAAGCGTGATATCGTGAAATCGCTGGGTATAACCCAAACGGCCTGTGGCATAACTCTCCCATGCATGGCCATGCCAAGGAAGTGACAAGGTTAATGGTATGGTAATGGTTTTCAACTCATTTTTGAGACGATTGGCATCATCGCCACCAAGGTTATCATCGTCGATGGGAATAAAGCCCGATGGGTCAAAATTAACAAAGCCAATGGTTACCGTTTCGCGATCATGAATCACCGCATCGGCGGCAAAAGTCCCCGCTAAATTTCGCTGTATAATTGGTAAGATCTCACCTTCAAAATGTCCCTCTGCCAAAGCAGCATTAGCAGTGTTCCTAAGCAATGAGTATATCAAAACAACCAAGATACAACGTGAAGTTAATGATAGATTCATCCTTGAATATACCCTTCTTATCTACAAGCCTTTTAAACCTGAGGTATCTATATCTTTTAATGCTTGGTGCGCAATATCATCTTGACGTTGTTGCTCAAGTTTTTGCTGTTCAATAGCTATACGTGTTTGTCGCTGCAAGGCCTCTTCTTGAGATTCACACTGACGAAAGCCATCAGACCACCCTTGCGCATATTGCTTTTGCTGCTCAAAACGATTGATGTCTTTTTTGAACTGGTCAAACAAACTTCCTCCAGCTTGATGTCCGCTATGGCAGCCATCTTCAAAGCCATCGGCGTAATCAACCGGATAGCCTTGTTCTTGCATCTGTTGCGACTGACTTGCACAAGCAAATAGTGCGGTAGATATTGCCATTATCATGGTTAATTTGAGTATGTTCAAAACGTCTCCTTAAAAATGGATTTATTTTAGTTAAGTATAAGTACCATTTAATCGTTAGATTTACCAAAGAGCTAGGTGCTACCTCTTAAAAGTAGCACCTAGTCATTTAATATAACTTTATCCAGATGGTAACGCAGCGCTATAGCTATACATATTCTTAGCTCAGCCAAAGGCCAGGTTTGATTGGTAGGCAGTAAAATAGCGCGCTGTTTCTGATAACGAAACAAATTTGGGAACAAGGTTTTATACACCTCAACCAACTTTGTTTTACAATTTACGTATAAGCCTAAGTAGCCTGGCTGCTTAGCTTGCCAAGCTATTCGCAAGGTAGTGCCCGACTTTGTTTGTTCGGTGAGGTAGGCTAGCTCGCCCCACTTTAGGGTTTCGTGTAGCTCACCTACGCCCTCAGTTGTTTCGGCCACCGCTAAAATTTCTGCTCTTAATAACAACACTTGTTGCTGAATAGCAGCAGGATACTCTGAGATAGCAGCCTGCAGCTCTGGCTTTAATTGCCGCATCATTACCAAGCCTTTGCCGATACTAATGCGCGCTGAAACAGCGGCCAAGAAACAAGGTGCTGCTGATAACGCCCAGCGGCTCCTTCAAACTCGATCCCATAATTAGTTAAACGCTGTGCCATTACCGCATAGTAAGCATCAAGCGCCCCTGCTTTGTTAAAGGCGAAACAACCATCAAATTGTTGCCAAATAGCACTTAGGCGCTGTAATTCAGTCTCAATCTTAGGAGCTAGGCTCGGTGGTAAGCCTTTTTCAAACTGAAAGGGCAAATACTGGCGAATAGCCAAAAATCCCGCATGCAATTCCGCCATATAGCTACGCGCTTGAGCACGCAATCTCGCTTCATTGGGGAAGAGCTGGCCATTAGCTTGCTCGTTAGCAAACTCGATAATCGCTAAGGAATCATGAATGACAATATCTTCACACCTTAGCACTGGCACCAGCAAGCTAGGAGATAAGCTAGCTAACTGTTGTTGGTAACCCGCCTGGCCTAGAGGGACAGCAGTAAGCGAAAATTCCAGTTCTGCTAACTGCATACAAAGATAGGTACGCAATGACCAAGTGGAATCACGCCCAACAATCAAGGTTAAATTCTGCTCCATATCAGCTCCCCTGCAACGTGGCTTTTAAACCTTTCTGACGACTGTATATAGTGAGTAAAATCCCCCCTAATACCAAACCCGCCGAGAGTATAAAGTTTAACCCAAGTGGCTCGCTAGCAAACAACCAACCGCCTGCCGCCGCAATTAAGGGTACCAATAACTGTAACACCGCCGCTTGGCTGGCCGACAAACTCCCCAACGCGATATACCAAACCCAGTACCCCAATCCAGAAGCCAGAGCTCCCGAACTCAACGCTAGCAACACGCCATATACAGTCATGTTAGCTTGCATCGCTATCCAAGGTAGTAAAACCACTAAAAATGGTAAGCTGCGCCAAAAGTTAAAACAGGTATCTCGGCTAGGGCTTAATGAACCTCGCCCATTTAAGGTATACACCCCCCACGCACAACCTGCCACTAGCATTAAAACAAAGCCGACCAATGATACCGATGCCTGTTCGCTTGGCGCTAATAAAACGACCAAACCGGCAAACGCGAAGGCAATACCAAGGCCTTCGCCCCAAAATAATCGGACACCTTTAACTATCGAAATACCCACCATGCTTAGTTGCACCGCCGCAAATAATATTAATGCGCCAATACCAGTATCCAAATAAAGATAGGCAAATGAAAAACAAGCTGCATAACTAAACAGCATTACGCCCGACCACCAACTTCCCTTGCTTTGCTTTGCGCCAGAAGCAGGTTTTATCACCAACAACAGCACCAAAGTAATAGCACCCGCCAACAAACGCACCGCGGTAAAGCTGGCAGCATCAATTTGTTGGTCCCCCAAAGCCAAGCGGCACAGTACTGAATTACCCGCAAAAGCAATCAGCGCAATAAGAGTGGTCAAGTATGAGCGCATAGGTTGGGAGTTACTCAAGCTCAGACCACACTGCAAATTCGTTACCACTAGGTTCGCAAAAATGAAAGCGTCGCCCACCGGGGAAACTAAAAATTGCTTTAACTACCTTCCCGCCAGCTCGCTCTACTTTAGAAAGAGTCTGCTCTAAGTCTTGGCTATAAAACACCAGTAAGGCAGCACCGTTTTCGGTTGACGACTTTAACGGCGCTTGAAAAAAACCACCGTCTAAACCCTGCCCAGAAAACGCGGTATATTGCTCACCAAAATCTTCAAACTGCCAAGCAAAAACGGAGCTGAAAAACCGCTTAGTGGCGATGAGATCGCTGCTGGGGAACTCTACGTAGTTCAGCTTTTCGTGCTGATTCATTATTTCACTCCTTGAAAGCTAATTGGGTTAGCACTTACATAAACAAAGTGCCTTGCATATAGGTTGTAGCATGCCCAGCAACAGTGACACTTTGCGCATTTAACTTGCAATGCAATACGCCACCACGGTTCGAAGCTTGGTAAGCCACCATTTTCTTTTTATCTAAACGCGCCGCCCAAAATGGTGTAAGTCCAATATAAATAGACCCAGTAACTGGATCTTCATATCCGCCATTGGCAGGCCAAAAGTAACGCAATACAAAATCGTAATCACGACCTTTAGCGGTAACAACCACATCATAAGGACCAAGGGTTCTAATTAACACTTCATCAATAACTATCGATTCAACCTACGCTTGCTGATCATAGACCAGGAAATAAGCCTGTTGATTTCGCAAAACCTCACTCGGTTATATCTATACTCCATTTAATAGAGCATCTGGAATCTCTTGTATTGGCTGAGGTAGGTGAATGGGAAAATCCATAGCAATTAAATGGTTTTCCGCACGGCGTACGCTTAGCTCTCCCACTTTAGAAGTCGCAAATCTTAGTTCTAAGGCCTCAGTATTGTTTTCAAAGAGAACGCGTGCAACTGCCAGCCTGGCTTGTCCACAAAAATCAATTTCACAAATAGGCGAGAACCAGCGGATAAAATAATAGTTGGTCGCGAGAGGTACTAAGAACGCGGTTTCAGACAAGTTGTTTTCTATGGCTATCGCCTGCATTAACGCGTCTTCCAGCCAACGTTCAAGAATGATCACCGCTGTCGGATTACCTTTAAATAAGTCTTGGCTAAAGCTATCCACTTGATGGATCTTCAAGTTCATTGTGTTCCTTGTCATTAGACTAATTGCCTATTGTCAACTGGGGTAGAGATATGAGCTCGTCAACTTTACAAGACGCACTCCTCTGAACAGTGAGCGAAAGATCACACATACACCTTTACATTAATCCAATATACGTTACACTTCGCTCGCTGGTAAAGGTTACAGCGGATATTTATGCCCCATACAAATGCGTTGATTTCTTAGATTTCATACCTGTTTGTTCGTAAGTAATTTCTGCATCTTTCGGCACCCTTTAACTTACCCGTTTTTGGTGTAAGTTTTATTTATTATATTTTGGAGATTACTCATGGCTACAGGTCGCGTAAAATGGTTTGACGAGCAAAAAGGTTTTGGTTTCATCGAGCGTCCAGATGGTAAAGATGTATTCGTACATTTCCGCGCTATCAAAAGCGACGGTTACAAAACTTTAGCTGAAGGCCAAGAAGTACAGTTTGAAGTAGAAGAAGGTCCTAAGGGTCCTCAAGCTGCTAACGTAACTGTTGCTTAAGCTGCTCTTTAAGGCATAGTATCCAATTAGTCTTTGATTAGTTAGACACTAGCTTTAAGCTAAAAAAACGGCCTGCTTGGCCGTTTTTTATTGCCTGTAGAAAAGTAAACATAGCGATCAATCCGCTAAAGCAAACTGCGAAGCTGCGGAAACATGAATAGCGGTAGTATCGTAAAGCCTAATAGCGGTATGTGATTGCTGCACCAACAAGCCAATCTCAGTACATCCTAAAATAATAGCCTCTGCCCCTGCGGCTTTAAGCTTTTCCATTTCTTGCAAATAAACATCTCTAGAGCTGTTTAACACCTTCCCCTGACATAACTCTTGATAAATAATGTTATGTACTAACGCCATACCAACATCGTCGGGAACTAACACTTCTAAACCACGCTGTTGCAAGCGACCTTTGTAAAAATCCTGCTGCATAGTGAACTGAGTGCCTAATAAACCCACTCGCTTAACACCGTCTTTAAGCAACTCGCTCGCAGTAGCATCAGCTATGTGCAGCAGAGGAATACTCAAAGCTTGCTCTACATCTTCTGCTACTTTGTGCATTGTATTGGTAGCAATTAGCAGAAAATCTGCGCCTGAGGCTTGAACTGACAAACCAGCAGCGAGCATTTTTTCAGCTAAAGCCTGCCAATCCCCCTGATGTTGCAAGCGTTCTATTTCAGCAAAATCGACACTGACTAGGTTTATTTTGGCTGAATGTAAGCCGCCTTTTGCATGCTTAACGGCAAGATTCAGTTGCTGGTAGTACATTAGGCTCGATTCCCAGCTCATGCCGCCTATAATGCCAATTGTTTTCATCATAACCTCAATGCTCACCCAGCTACCATTTGGTAGGCTTTTCTATTTCATATAGATCGTCTGCAATGTTATCGATACGCTTTTGCATTACTACTTGTGCATCTTGCAAGCCTTGGTTGTAATAAAATGCGCCAATTTCTTCAGAGAAAAAATCCAATAGAAACTCTGCATCGAACTGACCAATTTCAACATCTAACTGTTGCTCACAATAACTTTGGACTTTACTCACTAATGCGCGTTTTTGATCAACTGAAAACTCAATAGCAGACATGGTTAACATTCCTCTAGAACTCGTTGTTCCAATTCATCTATTTGTTGCTCGGTTTTAATTTGCTGCTGCCAATAACCCACATTGACCCATTCGCCGAATTTTCGCCCTACCTTTTCAAACTCAGCCACCTTATGAAAACCCAAGCGCTCGTGAATAGCCACGCTAGCAGGGTTAGGTAAAGCAATACCCGCGATAACAGTAGCAATAGGATAATCCTGAAGGCGGTTTAACAAAGCTTGGTACAGCTGAGTACCAACTCCTTTGCCAGCAGTGCTATGCGCGACATAAATGGAGCTTTCAACGGAAAAGCGATAGGCACTGCGTCCTTTCCAAGGGCTCACATAGGCATAACCCAATATCTCACCTTGCTGTTCGTACACCAACCACAGCAGCTCTTTTTGCAGAGTTACAACCCGCGAAGCGATATCACTAGGCTCAACTTGCCGTTCTTCAAAGGTGGCACGACTGTTTTCAATAAAATAATTGTAAATACTGCAAATTTGCGGGCAATCACTTAACAGTGCATCTCTGATCATGGTTATCCTTTTCCTATCGAATACCGCTCTGTATTCACCAAACAACTTGCTCGACTATCAGCGACTTAAAAACAAAGCCAACTTGATACAGACGAAAGAAAAAAATTTGATGACTATCCTTCCACAAGATTATGCTTCAATGTTGAAACTAAGCGGGGCTATAAGCACTCTAAAACAGAACTAAACTACACCCACAATAAAACATTTTCCCAAGATTAGAAGGGGAATGTTTATACCGCTTAACCTGCTAGATGCACGACATCTTGTGTGGCCGTTGCTCGCCGTAAACTCCACCAACACCGAATGATAAAAAGTAGCAGTGCCCAACTTAGTGACTTAAACCCTTCGTTCTCTTAACGAGAGTGCGCCGTCAGCATCGAAAGGAAAGTAGAGGAGAGGTCAGTAAATAATCGACGTGACCACCGGATTGGCAGCGCTTAACTTCAAGCGAATTCTATATTTGAGCTCTACACATCCAACTAGCGTTACTACCCTCAAACGACATTACTCAAATGTGTAAACAAAAGTTGCTTCTAAAGCGTTAGCACTAACACACATTTGCTAGTTTTTCGATCATAAGTATTGTAGGACAAATTAGACCAAAGTATAGTGCAAAAAAAACGGACAGATAGGTTAATAAGCAAACGAATTATAGAGTTATTTATCAAGGAGCTTTCGTGAAAACATTAGCAATACTATTAGGGACACTTAGCACTCTGTCCTTCTCCTGCTGGGGCTTTAATAGCCACATAGTAGAGTCCACGCCATCTGAATTCATTAATTCAAACGCGCAAATTAACTACCACTATTACAACACCAGTCTAGGTGATCGCCCGGCGCGTATAAAAGGTCTGGTGGGGATTATTGATGGTTACGCAATTTTAAAGCTTAGCTGCGCGAATAATGGCGCGGTATCGGTAAAACACAATGTGATTAAAGCACCTGAACAGCACGTATCCATTGACCACAAACAACTGAAAACTAAGCTTAGCCAATTCAATTATAGCCTTAGCTCTCAAGAACAAATTACCCAACTAAAACAAGGTAAATACTTGCAGTTTTCTCAGCAACCTACACTAACAGCAAATTTGAAGTTAAAAACCACATCAGTATCTTTACAAGGGTTTACAGCTACTTACGAGCGGATGAAGCAACTTTGCGCACACAGCGCTGGCCTAGCAATGCGTTAAGCCAAATAGGCAACAGCTTGTACCTTGTTGTTATTGAAAAGTACTGCTTAACTTAGTTGCTCGGTAAAATGATGGCTTCTAATATCAAAGCCATGACGTAGATAAAATCGGTGAGCAGCAAAGCGTTGTACCCCAGATCCCAAATGAAACTGCTCACACTGTTGTTGCTTGGCATAGTCTTCTAGCCAATGCAGCAACTGCTTTCCAACACCTTTCGAGCGGCAATTTGGCAGTGTCACTAAGTCATCCAAATAAAGGTGTTTGCCCCAAGATAGCTTCCAAGCGATCACAAAACCGGCGACTGCAACAATTTGCTGCTGGTCACTTAAGTAACTCAACTGATAACCCTGCTGCTGCTGCAACTTAATTTGTTCAATCAATGTAGCTTTGGTGAAGCTTGGGCGAAGCACCAGCATAACATCTGCCACTTGCCCTAATTCAGTATCAGATTGCAGTAAGCTCACTTGCATTCTATAGGCTCTCTAAAGGATTAACCATGCTACCTATAGCAGCACAACGTTAAGTATGGATGCTTGAATTTAAGACTAAGGTATTTAGCTAAGCCCTATAAAAACGGCTTACAAGGAAGGGATAAACTCAAGTCTTGCTAAACGATTTTAGCAAGACTTGTTGACACATTTATTTCGAAACAAGCGCTTCTTTATTAGAATCAGCGTCTACTTCCGACTCTTCAGGCTCGGCAAATACTTCGGCCACCGACTTGCGAGTTAACTCACCTTTGAGGTTGCCGTCATCATCTACTACAGGCAATGAGAAATCACTTGCTAAACTGTCGGTTATAACACTCTCAATGGCCGCGTCTGGTGAAATAGTCGGCACGTCTTGATACTCACACGTTTCGAATTGCTCATCAGCATTTGCTTTCGATGCTTGCTCAAGCGAATCTTGCGTCACAATGCCTTGGTAGCCATCTTCGGTAACATGATAAGCGTAGTCGCCTTTGATTTTTTTCATTTGCTGCAAGGCTTCGCCAATAGTATCAGCCGTAATTCGCCGCGCAGGAGGCCGCATTACCGTTTCTACCGTAAGGGCACGAGCTCGGTTTACGTCTTTTACAAAAGCTTCAACGTAATCGGTAGCAGGATTTAATAGAATATCGTCTGGCGTGCCCTGCTGTACTACCTCACCGTCTTTCAAAATAGCAATTTTGTCGCCAATGCGCAGCGCTTCATCTAAATCGTGAGTAATAAAGATAATAGTTTTGTGCAGGGTTTCTTGGAGTTCAATCAGCTGATCTTGCATTTCACTTCGAATCAGCGGGTCAAGGGCTGAGAAGGCTTCATCCATCAGCAAAATTTCTGCATCGGTGCTTAAGGCACGAGCTAAACCTACACGCTGCTGCTGACCACCTGAAAGTTGCGAAGGATATTGCTGCTCATAACCGTTTAAGCCCACGGTATCTAACCACTCTTGAGCTTTTGCTAAACGCTGCTCTTTGGGCACGCCCTGCACGGTTAAACCATAAGCGACATTTTCAATCACACTACGGTGTGGCATCAAACCAAAACGTTGGAATACCATCGACATTTTATGACGACGGAAATCTTGCAGCTCTTTACTGCTCAGCTTCATTACGTCAGTCCCCTCAATGCTAATCACCCCTTCGGTAGGGTCAATTAGACGGTTGAAGTGACGGATCAAGGTCGATTTACCAGAACCAGACAAACCCATTATTACGTAGATTTCGCCTTGCTGTATCTCTAAGTTAATGTCTTTAAGGCCCAAAGTGTGGCCAGTTTCCGCCAGAATTTTATCTTTAGATTCTCCGGCCTTTACTCGCGGCATCACCTGCTTCGGATTTTCACCAAACAGCTTGTATAAGCCCTGAATTTTAATTAGCGGCTCAGTCATGCTTAAATCCTTGAAGATGTGCTTGGGTGCGCTTAGCGTAAGCTTGTGAGACACGATCAAATATAATCGCCAGCGCTACAATCGCTAAACCGTTGAGTAAACCCAAGGTAAAGTACTGATTGGTAATTGATTTTAATACTGGCTGGCCTAAACCCTTCACCCCAATCATTGAGGCAATCACCACCATCGATAAGGCCATCATAATGGTTTGGTTGATTCCCGCCATAATGGTGGGCATCGCCAAGGGGATCTGCACCCCAAACAAACGTTGCGTGGTACTCGCACCGTAGGCTGTAGCGGCTTCTAACACCTCTTTATCCACCAAGCGAATGCCTAAATTAGTTAAACGAATTACCGGAGGAATACCGTAAATAACCACCGCGATCACGCCAGGAATTTTACCAATGCCCAGCAGCATCACTACCGGAATCAGGTATACAAAAGCTGGCAGCGTCTGCATAACATCTAGCATAGGGGTAATAATTGCTTGGGTTCGATTAGAACGGGCCATCACAATGCCAATAGGAATACCTAAGGCAATGGCCAGCATAGTACACACGGTAATGATGCTCATGGTTCGCATCATGTCTTCCCACATGCCGAAGTAACCCACCAGTAGCAGTGATACTACGGAGCCAATAACCAGCTTCCAAGAACGACTCGCGGCGTAAACCAAACCTGCACACACAATCAATACTAACCACCACGGAGTGGTAATAAGCAATTTTTCAAACCAAACTAAAAACTGTAAAAGGGGCTCAAAAAATGATTCGATGGCTTCGCCATACTCTCGGGAAAAATTACGATATGCACCATCTAAAGACTTACGAATAACGGTGAGATCGGCTCGACTCATTTGTGGAAAACGTTCCAACCATGACGAATCCGCCATAAATAACTACCTCTATTAAAAACGCGAAAGGCCAACCCGAGGTTGGCCTTTTTGTTACTTAAACTACATACTGGCTAAAGCTTTACTGACCTTGGCGGCAACTTCATCTGATACCCAAGCTTTCCAGCTTTCTGGGTTTTCAGTTAAGTAGTGATACATTGCTGCATCGCCATCCGCTTGGCTTTCTTCCATCCACGCTAATAAACTATTCATTTCAGCATTAGTGAATGAACGCTTAGTAATGTAGTCATAAGCAGCCGGCGCCTTAGTGGCAAACTCTTCCGTCGTTACAGAGTGAACTGGCGAAGGTGGGTACATGGTTACTTTAGGGTTTTCACAATCTTCTTGAGTGGTACAGTTCAAGAATTCTTGCTCGTCAATACCGTTTCCAGTATCCACTTTAACCATTTCGTATTTACCTAGCACAGCAGTAGGTGCCCAGTAATAACCAAACCAGCCTTGTTCGCGGGTGTAGGCTTTAGCAATTGAACCTGAAAGGCCGGCACTCGAACCTGGATCAATCAGTTCAAAACCTGACTTCTCTAGTTCTAAAGCATTAAATAAATTACTTGCAGAAATTTGACAGTTCCAACCCGCTGGGCAGCCGTAAAAGCCAGATAGCTCTTTGCTTTCAGGGTGAACAAATAATTTAGCGTGTTTCTTAACGCCTTCGATAGTGGCAATTTCAGGGTACTTTTCAACTAAGTACTTAGGCACCCAAAAGCCTTCTTCACCGCCGTCAGACAATGACTTACCCGCAAAGCGAATACGTTTTTCTGCTACGCCGCGATCTAATACTTCTTTAGCAGAGTTACTCCATAACTCAGGAGCAATATCAGGTTCGCCTTTTTCCATCATAGAAACGGTGGTTGGCATGGTGTCGCCTGGTACAAGTTCGGCATCACAACCGTAACCATGTTCCAGAATAAATTTATCTACGTTGGCAATAACGGTTGCAGAACTCCAGTTCATGTCTGCAATGGTAACACTGCCACAGCTGTCTTCAGCTTGAGCAAATCCGCTCACTAAAAGCAGTGCTGCATATCTTAACTTCATATCCCTATCCTTCCCTGTGTGCTTTCTTAGCGTTAAGAATCATACACTTCAAATAATTAGAGTTCAAACTAACTACTGTGTATACCCTCTGGTTTGAGTATGGGATATACTCCGAAAAACCCCAAAAAAGCATTTAAATAGTTATGCAAAAATCTGCTTACTGGCAAGACGTGTTGATTTCCTTACGGAAAATTATCCGCGCTACCGACCTACAATCCAAACGCATTGTAAAAGCCTGTGGCTTAACCATTCCGCAAGTGATGGTATTACGGGCAATTGAAGAAATGGGCACCGTTAATGTTAAACGCCTCTCCGACCAAGTCTCATTGAGTCAAGCCACAGTAACCACTATTCTTAATCGATTGGAGGAGCGGCAGCTGATTGAGCGAGTACGCTGTGCCACTGACCGACGCATTGTAAACCCACGCCTTACCAGCCGCGGCCACGATATTCTTACTACTGTGCCGCCATTACTGCACGAAGAATTTATTCAGCGCTTTGAGAGCCTAGAAGATTGGGAGAAGACCCAAATACTCTCGTCTATGCAACATATTGCTTCAATGATGGATGCAGAAGCGATTGATGCAGCCCCATTATTAGACATTGAAGCGCCGGTAAAAGATCTACAACGCTAAGAAAATTACTTTCAACTCAAACTAATTCAGGATTTAGTCAGTTATTTTTGATAAGGCTAGGATATGGGTATCAACCCCATCTAAGCTTTGCTGGTTTTTCTTCGCCCAATATTGCTCAATACCTTTCTCACCTTGCTTATCTGCCCACTGACTTAGTTCTTCTCTAGGCGCTACATAGTCGTAAAATGGCACCGACATTCCGCACGAGCTCTGCACCATATCAATATCCAACAAGTAGAGTTGCCGGGCGCCATTTAGGTTAGAGAATAATTGACTATAACTTTGCCAACATTCATCTCCTCGATGAACCGCTGTCGCCTGTCCGTATAAACGCAAGATAACGGGTTTGCCTTCAAAGGCACAAAACATAATCGTCATGCGTGGATCTTGGCTCACATGAGCGGCAGTTTCATTGCCACTGCCGGTATAGTTTAGCCACACCACTTGGTGTTTGTTTAGCACTCGAAACGAGTCCATACCTTTTGGCGACAGGTTCACTTTTCCGCTTGGCGCTGCTGTTGCCACAAAAAACATCTGTTGTTGTTCGATGAATTCGACATGAGGGGGGATCATCGCACTAAACTGTTTACCCATTAATTGTCATCCTAGAAAACCTAAACGCAAGAGGTTCAGTTTATCAACAAGTGATGACAGTTCAGTGATCAATCAACGCTTTAACCCACTAAGCACCTTGATAAACAAGCTATAACGACGGGATAACGTCCAGCGCTTATAGCCTTATTTATGTTTGGCGAGAATAGAATCTAAATGGCTAGCAAAGGCTTTTCGGTCAGCTTGGCTAAGCGCAGCTGGCCCACCAGTATGCACGCCGCTGGAGCGCATAGTGTCCATAAAATCACGCATGTTAAGTCGCGATTTAATATTACTTTTCGTATAAAGCTCACCACGGGGGCTGAGTGCTAGGCCTTGTTTCGTAATCACCTCATCGGCCAAGGGAATGTCTGAGGTAATCACCAAATCACCTTCGCTCACTCGTGCCACAATTTCGTTATCGGCTACATCAAAACCAGCACTTACCTGTAAGCTAGAAATAACTTTTGAAGGCGGAGTCTTTATGTATTGATTCGCCACCAAGATAAGAGGAATTTGGGTGCGCTCGGCAGCACGAAATAGTATCTCTTTAATCACCACCGGACAGGCGTCGGCATCTACCCAAATCTTCATTCATAATTACTCTTCAACAATCGTGCGGCTACTATGCCAAATTAACGATTGATTACAAGATCGCTCGCATATCGATATTATAAATTTCGGTATGAAAGCCGCCGTATTCTTCAAAACCACAAGCCTTATAAAAATGTCGCGCGCGATGGTTGCTTTCTTGAGTCCCGCCCATTAACACTAAGCTTCGCGCACCTTGCTGCTTAACATGTTGCATCAAAGGTTTAATAGCTGCAGAAGCTAAACCTGCATTTTGATATGCATCGGCTATACACGGCGCAAAAATTACGTCTAACTCAGCCCGTAAGCATACGCCTTGGCGACTGTAACGCTCAGCTTCCTCTAACGATATGTGACGCTCAACAATAAAGTAACCCGCAACCAGGTCTTTATCCATAATCACCCAACGTTCAGCGCTGTCGGTGTTAATGGCTTCACATAAGTGTTTTGCTTGCTGCTGAGTTAATGGATGCGGCCCAAAGCGGCAAGTGGTTGCGAGGCTTAAACCTTGGAAAAAGGCACCTAAAGCTTCAGCGTCACCCCGCTCTATTAAACGCAAAATAAAAGTACGATCGTACTTAGCTTCAATCGATATCACTGCCATTTTCCTTTTATTTGGGCGCGAGGCTATGCACAAAATTAAGGCAGTAATCTAACCATTTTTCGCGCTGTTCTGCAGTGAGTAAACCTTCGGAAGACACATAAACCATGCCCTTCATGGGTTTACCTGTAAAGGTCATTTCCGACGCATATTCTTGCTTTAAACACTGTAAATACTGGTTAGGCCCTACCCGCGCCATCAACCTATCGCCGTTAATACCACAGGCCATGTGCCCCGCTACCATAAAACACAAACCGCCAAACATCTTTCGTTCGCTAATCTCCACCTTATCATTTAGCTGCAGTCGAATCTTGTTGGCCAAGTCTGAATCAAAAGCCATTACTCAGCCACCTCAAATATCGAATCAATCACCAGCGGTAAGTTTGCTCTGAGTGATACTGCAGCAAATACCGAGCGCGCATGCAGACCTCGCTCTCCAAATACCTCTACCATTAACGCTGAACAACCATCGAGCACTTCTGGATGTTGCTCGAATTGCTCGGTAGCATTTAGAAAACCCTGTAGCTTCACCACTCTACTCACCTTGTCTAAGGAACCTAGGTGCTGCTGTACTGCGGCCAAAATGTCTAAACCCGCTACACGAGCAAAATCAGCCCCCTGCTGGCAGCTAAATTCGCGGCCTAGCTTTCCTTTTGGAATGTTTGCTAATCCAGCAACCGGCCCCTTGCCCGATACATAAAGCAAGTTACCGGTTTGCACGCAATTACTGTAGCTTGCTGCAGGGCCTGTAGGTGTGGGCAAAGTAATTCCTAGCTCAACCAATCGCTCGGCTATACTCATATTGGTTCCTTATATGCTGGTACAAGAGCAAGTAATAGTGTCTTTCAGACTAGCATGATTACCGTTTATTCGACGTAATCTAGGCCACTGGCATTAATTAACTAAAAAACTCGCGAATTAAATGCCAAGATTAAGCCAGAAGCCTAGCCCAAGCATGGTACTCACTAGCAACTTACTGTAAGCTGCACGCCCGCCACAAGTGCGGCCATGCATACCTAATTACCACAAGAGAATATTCTATGAGCTTTGACTCCCTGGGTTTATCTAAACCCCTTTTAGAAGCGGTAGCCGCTCAAGGTTACGACACACCTTCGCCAATTCAAGCCAAAGCTATTCCTGTGATTCTTGAAGGTAAAGACATTATGGCTGCCGCACAAACTGGCACCGGTAAAACAGCGGGCTTTACCCTGCCCCTGCTTGAACTTCTGAGCAAAGGCCCTAAAGTACGTAACAACCAAGTTCGCGCCTTGGTATTAACCCCAACCCGCGAGCTAGCAGCACAAGTGGGCGAAAGTGTTAGCACTTACGGTAAAAACCTGCCATTAAGTTCAACCGTAGTATTTGGCGGGGTAAAAATTAATCCGCAAATGCAAAAGCTGCGTCGCGGTGCCGATGTATTGGTAGCAACACCCGGTCGTTTATTAGATTTGTACAATCAAAACGCGTTTCGTTTTCAGCAACTTGAAGTGAT
Organism: Agarivorans sp. Toyoura001; assembly: GCF_005405585.1. Taxonomy (GTDB): domain Bacteria; phylum Pseudomonadota; class Gammaproteobacteria; order Enterobacterales; family Celerinatantimonadaceae; genus Agarivorans. Next base: position 202,194 of record NZ_BJEQ01000003.1, read on the forward strand.
TGTTTTTGATGAAGCAGACCGCATGCTAGACATGGGTTTTATTCACGACATTAAAAAGATTTTGGCTCTATTGCCTAAAAAACGCCAAACCTTGATGTTCTCAGCCACCTTCTCTAACGAAATTCGCACCTTAGCCAAGAGCCTTGTGAGTAATCCTGTAGAGGTATCAGTTACGCCGCCTAACGCTGCAGCACCAACTGTAGAGCAGTGGATTGTACCGGTAGATAAGTCGAAGAAATCGGCCTTACTAACTCGCTTGATTCACGACAATAAATGGCAACAAGTACTGGTATTTAGCCGAACCAAACATGGTGCTAATCGCTTGGCTAAGCATTTAGACCATAGCCAAATTACCGCGGCAGCCATTCATGGAAATAAAAGCCAAGGCGCACGAACTCGCGCATTGGCAGACTTTAAAAGCGGTGACGTAAGAGTATTAGTGGCTACCGACATTGCCGCTCGCGGTTTAGATATTGATCAACTGCCACAAGTCGTGAACTTTGACCTACCCAACGTAGCTGAAGATTATGTACACCGTATTGGGCGTACTGGTCGCGCTGGCTCAACAGGCCAAGCAATATCTTTAGTGTGTGCCGATGAAATTGCTGATTTGAGCGGCGTAGAACATTTAACGGGCAAACTGTTAGAGCGTAAGGTAATGGAAGGGTTTGAGCCATCAACCGCCTTACCACCTACCACCTTAAGCGGTAAGCCCATTAAACCGAAAAAGCCGAAGAAGCCTAAGCAACACCGCAATGATCATCGCGATGGTCAGCGTTCGAGTGAAAATTCTCGGGGTAATAAGCCGGTTGGTAAAAATCGCCGCCACGCTGGCGGCGGTACTACAAAAACCAGTTCTAGGTTTGCTAAGCCTAAACCGGCTAATTCTGGTAACAGATAAATAAAAAGCCCGACGACATGTCGGGCTTTTTTTAAAATTCTGACTAATAATACTCAGGCAGTTAACTGCTTAAACGGCACTCACGCTCAGTGAGCGCATCACATACGCCTCGTCTATGCGCCTGCATTATTATCAATGCTTAACCTAAAAATTCTCTACGAACAGATTTGCTAGTCTTAAACAACCCACCGTAAGCCGACGTTTGGGTGCTTGAACTGGCATCCATTACCCCGCGCGCTTTTACACAGAAGTGGGTCGCATCCATAGTAATGGCCACATCATCGGTACCTAGTAGGCTTTGCAAAGCAACCAGTATTTGCTGAGTTAGCCGTTCTTGTACCTGAGGCCGCTGGGCAAAAAAGCGCACAATACGGTTAATTTTAGATAACCCGATTATGTTGTCTTTAGGGATATAAGCCACTTTGGCTAAACCATCAATGGTGACAAAATGGTGTTCACAAGTACTCGTGAAAGCAATATCTGAGATCTTCACCATCTCTTCTACCGCCATTTTATTTTCAATGATGCTGATTTTTGGAAAACGCGAATAATCCAAACCAGAGAACACTTCATCAACAAACATCTTGGCAATACGATGCGGAGTTTCAGCTAGGCTATCATCTTTTAAATCCAAGCCTAAGGTTGCCACTACGTCAGTCAAAGAGGCCTTAATTTTTAAGTACTTTTGCTCGTTGGTTAATTGATTTTCCAGCAAAGGTGTTTCAATACCTTTATCAATTAATGCTTGGCGTACTTGAATTGCCTCTGGTGACAAGCAAGCGTCTTTTCTAAATTGTTTTTCAGCTAACGCTACTTTCATAATCACTTCCTTTAGATTGTCTTTCTTTTCTCACCCACTGCGGTTTACGTAACAACACTACTAACCCTAGACCAGATGGCGCCCGCCGTCTAAGCCGATAGTGCGTCCAGTGAGGTATTGGCTGCTCATTATATAGTTAACCGCTTGTACCGCTTCAGCCGCACCTGGCTCAACAGCCATTAGCGATTTAGCGAGCGCTTTAGTTTTGTATTCTGGTTTGTCGCCTTGGTTAAACATCAACAGCGAAGGCGCAATACTATTCACTTTTACCCTTGGTGCAAGCCGTGCCGCAAAAGAATGCGTTAAATTAGCCAGGCCAGCTTTACTGGCCGCGTAAGCAATGTGTTTACTACTGCCTTTTTCTACAACGTAATCAGTCATATGAATAATATCGGACAGCTGATTATGGGTTTGGTTTTTCAGTAACTCTTCAAAAGCCAAATTAAGTTGATAAGGGGCGCTAACATGCACGCTCCACATTATTCGCATCAACTCATGCTCATTATCCAAAGCGCCATTTTTAAGCCACTGTGAGGCATTGTGAATCACTGCACGCAATGCTTGGTAATGCTGCAGTACGTAGGCAATAAACGCGCTAATTCCAGCCTCATCAGCAAAATCAGCCTGAATACAATCCGCCCCTTTATCTCGTAGGGCGAGCACTGCCGGTTTGTCGCGACGATAGGTCACTAACACCGAGTAACCCTGATCCAACAGATTCTCAGCAATGGCCAAGCCTAAACGCTGAGTGCCACCGGTGATAAGCACCGGAGCCGATGGAACAGTTATCGCATTCAATGGCTTATTCACTGTCACGCGAGCCTGATAAAGTTACCGATACTGAATCGGCAAACCGCAAGGCGTGAGGTTTGTCTACGGTAATGCTGGCGCTAATCACCCTTGGTTCATCCATGGCTAACGAGAGCAAGTCGGCGCAGAGTTTCTCTAACAAGCGAAAATGACCTTGTTCTACATGGGCAATCATCGCCTTGGTAATCACTTTATAATTAAGCGCCAAATCTTCGCTGTCGGCTTCACACGCTTTGGTGGCTTGATAGCGAATCTCGGCATTAATCACTACATCTTGCTGCTTACTTAACTCTTCTTGGTTAAAACCTATGTAGGTACGCAAACGTAAATTAGTAATAGTAATTAACGCTGGGCCTAAACTAAAACTGCTGGTCAGTGGTGCAAGATTAGATACCTTACTCATTTAACTCTCTCTTTAATTCATGTTGCTTACTACATACCTAGCGCATTTAAGTAGGCATTAACAAGTTAGTTGCTCTTTTAAGTTAACTTTTGTGCACTCGGCAGTTTTAGCCAAGCACCTGCTTTTGAATCACTAAACTAACGGAGCCTACTTTAAAACCGAACTTTTTCATTACTGACTCGTTAACAATAGTGGCTGGGTTAACCAGATACATTTTGTCTTCCACCACCACGTCCATCGGGCTTCCCTTATAGTCAAGCGTAAGTACGTAGTCCATAAACAAGGCATTACCGGCCAAACGCATGGTTGCGGCTTGGCTTACATCATTTGCGCTGGCTAAAAAACTGCCGTCGGACTGGCGAACTAAGGTCCAAATGCGCTGTTGCTTTTCACCGTCGTCAAAAACAAAATGCTCGTCTAGGGTGCCTACGCCTTGTTCATCCCAACTGGCATCAATCACCACATTAAAGTAACGAATCAATTCCCCTGAGCGGTTTTTCACAATGCCGTGAGCAGTAAGCTTTCCGCTAAAGAAGTCTTCGATGACTAGTTTGGGTTGATTGGCCGCATGACTTGCAACATCAGCACTGGAGCAACCTGCCAGCCCAGCTAACAATCCAAGTAACAAGAGATAGCGTTGATAAACGCTAGATGCAATTTGCATAGGGTTTTCGCCAAACAGGAACAATACAAATAAAACGAGGGAAGCAGGGAAAAAGATCTATCAACTTGAAATAATTGTTAGTTCCAGTCGCGAGGAGCCAGTTCTGTACACTTAACGCAGTTAAGCGTTTGACCAATCATTGATGAGCGGCCTTTATAGTCCATTACCCATGGGCGGTTTTGCCAAGGCGGTTGATGCCGTACATGCTGATAATGCCCACAAGCTAGTCGAGCCACCCAATGCCGCTCATCGTCTAGTTCAAAACCCACTATCACTTGCTTCATCACTGTCCTTAGCGGCTAAACATGTCACGTAATACCATGTGAGTGCGCACCATTACCATTTTCTCCATTTGTTCTAATTGCAAACGGATTTCTTCAAGCCGCGCCATGCTTGCCACTTCAATATACAGCAGCATGTCTACGTCACCTGAGATAGCTTGGCAACGCTTTACTTCGGGAATACCTCGCATAATCTCGGCATAAGCTTCACAATTATGTTCTTTATATCGTAGCTCTAAATGCGCAGCGATAGGTGCGGCTTGTTGGGCATGACCTAAACGGGCGTGGTAGCCACTTATTACACCTTGTTTCTCTAGATTGCTTATTCGCTCTGCGGTGGCCGAGCGAGACAGATTAACCTCTCTGGCAATTTGACTCACCGGCGTTCGTGCATTGTCGACCAACATGGCGACAATTTTTTGATCAAACTTATCCAAGCATTACTTCCCTATATCTACCCATTCTGGCTTAACCAGACATGTTGGCTGGTGTGGCTAATATGGCTCGGGCGTGAACCAAGCAAGCTCTTGATGCAACTCGGTAACGCTGCCTACCACAATTAGCGATGGGCTGATGGCTTGCTCGGCCAGTATCGCTAGCTCTGCCAATTTGCCGGTAAGCACCCGTTGTTGTGGGGTTGCGCCGCGCTCAATAATGGCGCAAGGAGTAGCGTCGTCTAGGCCATTGTTCACCAAATTGGCTTGGATTTGTGGGCACTGTTTCAAGCCCATGTAAAACACCAAGGTATGGTTTGAATGGGCCAACGACGGCCAATCAATATCTTCACCATGTTGTTTTAAATGACCGGTAATAAACTGCACACTCTGCGCATGGTCGCGATGGGTTAGCGGAATGCCAGCATACGCAGTACACCCTACCGCAGCAGTAATGCCAGGCACTACTTCAAAAGGCAAATTTTCTGCGGCTAACGATTGCAGTTCTTCACCACCACGGCCAAAAATAAACGGGTCTCCACCTTTTAGGCGCACCACATGTTTACCTAGCTTGGCTTGGTCTACCAGTATTTGATTGATATCGGGTTGCGGTACAAAATGGTGGTCAAGCTGCTTACCTACGTACACCATCTCGGCCGTTGGCGAGGCTAAATCGAGGATCTCTTGCGATACCAAGCGGTCATACACAATCACGTCTGCGGTGCGGATCCGCTTAACCGCTTTTACCGTTAATAAGTCTGGATCACCCGGACCAGCTCCCACCAATGAAACAAAACCCAAGTCGCCATTTGGGGCAGAGGGAGATAAAGACATTTGCAGCATCCTTTTAAAATCTATTACTAACAGTTTAGCGGGCTAACGCCGATGGCGTAGAGTACCAGCTCTGTGGCTTGCTGCCTATATTAGCCTTGGCCTTGGTGTGGGTAAGTTAATATTCTTTAGAAACAAAAAAGCCCCTAAGCACAAAGGCTAGGGGCTTCTATATCTTCAGCAAAATGCGCTGCTTAAAGCTTAAGCGGCATTGCGTTGTGGCAAGGTTTTACCATGAGTCACATAAATGCTCATACCTGTCACCAATAAACCGCCCACAATGTTACCTAAAATAACCGGGATAAGGTTCCAGCCTAACCAGTCAGCAATAGTAAACTCGGCACCTAACATCATGCCTAATGGGAATAGGTACATGTTTACGACGGCGTGTTCAAATACCAAACCGAAGAAGATGAAGATGGGGAACCACATGGCCAATACTTTGCCGCCAACGGTTTTAGAAGTCATTGCACCAACCACGCCTAAACACACCATCCAGTTACACAAAATGCCTTTAACAAACACCGTAATCCAGCCGTTTAAGCCGTGCTCAGCAAAACCTAAAGTACGCGCGGTAGAAGCTTTGATAAACGCTTGGCCTACAGCACCCGGTTCAACACTAAAGTTCATGGTAAAGGTTAAGGCCACCAAAAACGCCACTGCCACAGAACCAATTAAGTTACCTAAGCCTACTAAGCCCCAGTTACGTAATACACCCGCTTTAGTCACACCAGGACGTTTTTCTAATAACGGCAATGGTGCAAGTGCAAATACACCGGTCATTAAATCAAAACCCATCAGGTTTAAAATACAAAAACCCACTGGGAATACCAATGCACCCACTAGCGGAATACCAGTTTGCACGGCTGCGGTAATCGCTACTGCTACCGCAATCGCTAAAATAGCACCAGCCATAATGCCGCGAACAATGGTATCGCGGGTCGACATAAACACTTTGCTTTCACCGGCATCGATCATGGTTTGAACGAATTCAGCGGGTTTTACGTAAGACATATTAGTCCTTAATGTTAAAGTTAAATCGAAATTCTTTAGGCGCTTACGGCTACCTTGCCGGCGCTAACTTTTACTGGGTAGCTAGCAACAGATACTGTTGGGTTTTCTAGGCATTCACCGCTGGTTAAATTGAAGCGTTGTTTTTTAAGTGGGCTAGCAACCCAAAGTTGACCTTGATGCTCAACAATCAATCCGCGTGATAACACGTTAGATTGAGCAAAAGGGTCCATGTTATTGATCGCAAATACTTGCTCGTCATCACGTGGGCGGAACAAAGCTACTTGAGCCCCGTTCACTAATGCGCAAATACCGGTGCCTGGGGTGATGTCGTGTAATTTACAAACTGTTTCAAAGCTCATGATTATGCCTCCAACTCAACGTGTAGAATGTCGCCTTTAGCGCCGGGATTTTTTTCTGAGAACGTCGCTGGGCGATGCTGTTCACGCTCGTCCACAAACACCACGTTGTTGTCACGTTGGTCACTGTTAATAAAGTGAGCAAAGCGTTTTAGCTGTACTTCGTCGTTAATGGTATCGGTCCATTCACAACTAAAGTTTTCAATTAACTTGGTCACGTCGGCTTCGAGCTGTTGGTTAATGCCCAACTTATCGTTAACGATCACTTCACGCAGGTAATCTACGCCGCCTTCTAGGTTTTCTAACCACACTGAAGTACGTTGTAGTTTGTCGGCAGTACGGATGTAAAACATCATGAAACGGTCGACATATTTAAGCAGCGTGGCTTGATCTAGATCGGCCGCTAATAAGTCGCCGTGGCGAGGTTTCATGCCACCATTACCGCCTACATACATGTTCCAACCCGCGTCGGTAGCAATAATGCCTAAGTCTTTACCTTGTGCTTCGGCACACTCACGGGTACAGCCCGATACACCAAACTTCATTTTGTGCGGGGTACGAATGCCTTTGTAGCGATTCTCTAGCATGACCCCTAGGCCAACACTATCTTGCACACCAAAGCGACACCAGGTGCTACCCACACAGGTTTTAGCCATGCGCAGCGCTTTACCGTAGGCTTGGCCGGTTTCGTAACCCGCTTCGATTAGCTTGCGCCAAATAGTAGGAAGGTCGTCTTTTTGCGCGCCAAATAAACCAATACGCTGCGCGCCAGTAACCTTGGTGTATAGCTTGTATTCTTCGGCCACTTCGGCCAATACACCAAGGGCTTTCGGCGTGACTTCGCCGCCCGGCATGCGCGGAATCACCGAGTAAGTGCCGTCTTTTTGCATGTTGCCAAGGAAGTTGTCGTTGGTGTCTTGCAAGCTCACCAATTGCGGTGCTAATACATGATCGCCCCAGCAAGATGCCATAATTGAGCCAACTGCAGGCTTACATACTTCACAACCATAACCTTTACCGTGCTTAGTAAGCACTTGGTCGAAGCTTTTCAGGCCTTCAATACGAATCAGGTGGAATAACTCTTGGCGTGAATATTCGAAGTGCTCACATAAGTGGTTGTTTACTTCTACGCCCGCTTTAGCCAGCTCTGCATTTAGCACTTGGCCAATCAGTGGCAAACAACCGCCACAACCAGTACCTGCATTGGTAGAGGCTTTAATTTCGGCCATAGTGGTTTGACCGTCAGCCACTGCTGCAGCGATCTTACCCTTGGTAACATCAAAACAAGAACAAATCACCGCTGAGTCAGGCAAAGAGTCTGCACCCATTGCTGGCTTCTCTGCGCCTGCATGAGCAGGTAAAATTAAGGTGTCAGGATGTTCCGGTAAGTCGATATCGTTAAGCTTAAGTTGCAATAAGTTACCGTAGTCAGCGGTATCACCAACCAAAACCGCACCTAGCAGTTTTTTGCCGTCTTCAGACACGATTAAGCGCTTGTATACGCCCTCTTCATCGTTTTGGTACACAAAGCTCTTACAATTTGGTGTGCGGCCATTGGCATCGCCAATGCTGCCTACCTTTACGCCGAGTAACTTAAGCTTGGCACTCATGTCAGCGCCTTCAAAGGCGTTGTTATTGCCCAATAAATGATCAACGGCCACTTGCGCCATTTTGTAACCTGGCGCGACTAAACCGAAGAAGCTCTCGTTCCAAGAAGCACACTCGCCAATCGCGTAAATGTCTTCGTCAGAGCTTAAACATTGGTCGTTAATCGCAATACCGCCACGAGGAGCGATAGTTAGTTCAGACTGACGGGCTAATTTATCTTGTGGGCGAATACCGGTAGAAAATACAATGAAGTCGACTTCTAACTTGCTCTCATCGGCAAACTGCATGGTATTGCGAGCATGCTCGCCTTGAGCTTGAATTTCTAAAGTGTTTTTACTGGTATGCACTTGCACACCCATGCGCTCAATTTTATTGCGAAGTAGCAAACCGCCCTGTTGATCTAATTGCTCTGCCATCAGTACCGGGGCAAATTCAATCACATGTGTTTCTACACCCAGCGCTTTAAGTGCGCCTGCGGCTTCTAGCCCTAATAAACCGCCGCCGACTACTGCGCCGCTTTTGCTCTTTTTAGCGCTACCCTCAATGGCTTTTAAATCTTCAATGGTGCGGTAAACAAAACAATCTTTATTTTCGCTGCCCTTAATAGGCGGTACCCAAGGGTAAGAGCCTGTTGCCATTACTAGCTTGTCGTAATTGATTTCACGACCAGTGCTTGAGTAAACCACTTTTTGCTCACGGTTAATGTTGATAGCGCGCTCGCCTAACAACACCTCAATACCGTGTTTCTCGTAAAAGCCATGTTTCACTAAAGATAATTCTTCAGCGGTGTGATGAGAAAAGTATGAAGACAAATGAACGCGGTCGTAAGCTACTCGCGGCTCTTCACAGAAAACGGTTACGTCTAATTGGCTCAGATCAGCTTTATCAACCAAATCTTCCAAATAACGGTGACCCACCATGCCATTGCCAATTACAACTAGCTTCAACTTGCTCATAGAATTCCTAGGGACAAAATAAGATTAATGCGCGGATAATAGGATGTAACAAAAATAAAAGAATGATGTAGATCAATAACAACTTTAAACTACCCTAAAGAGGTATATTGGTCATTTATACTGCAAATTCTGAAATATTCTTACATTTGAGTAATAAAAACACACTAAAAGACACGTATTTCGCCTAACGTGATTTTGTAAACAGATGAAATTATTTTTCACATACCTACTCAAAATAGGTAGTTGGTGTGAATATTGAGCACTGAGTTTACACACTCAACTACAGTTAAATCAGGTGGGCGTTAACAAACAGAGCAGGTAATGATAAATAAGTTAAGCAAATGTTATCGCAGAAAATTTAGACTACTTGCAGGTATTGCTTGGCTAGTTTCTCACTCGGTAATTGCCGTAGAAAATATCAATTTAACCAGTGGCGAGTGGCCTCCTTATTTATCAGCTAAATTAAGCAAAGGAGGTATTGCTGCGCAAATTGTCAGCGAGGCTTTTGCCCTTAATAACATCAATACTTACTATGGTTATTATCCTTGGAAGCGCTCTTATGAGTATGCTCGTCGCGGATTTGGTGCCGCTAACGCTAAATGGCACGGCAGCCTTGCATGGGTCAAAACCTCGCAACGCGAGCAACACTTTTGGTTTAGCGATCCCATTGTTAGTGATAAAGAGGTTTTATTCTTCTTAAAATCTAGCCCGATTCACTGGCATAAAATAGAAGATTTAAAAGGAGTCACTATTGGTGGAACCATGTTTTCTGTCTATCCCTCGCTTGAGAAAGCCGCCAAAAACCAGCTTATAGTGTTAGAAAAAGTAGGCGATTATCAGCGTCTATTCGAACGACTGCTGCACAAACGGATAGATGCGGTTGCTCTCACCAAGCATGTCGCGCTGAATTATATCAACTATCACCTCAGTAACAGCGATGCTCAGCAAATTAGCTATTCAGAAACCTTGCTCGAACAACGTAAGTTTCGTTTGATGTTATCTAAGCAATATCCAAACAATCAACGATATCTGAAACAGTTTAATCAAGGATTACAAACGCTAAAATCTAGTGGGAGATATTCCGAAATAGTCGACCAATTTACCCCCCGTTTATTATCACCGTTAAATTAACGGCAATAGGCGACTAATTCACGTGAATTTCCGCTAAGTTCACAGCTTTCAAAGAAAACATTTAGGACTATGATTGAGTTTTCCATCCTCTAGCAGTTGTTACCTATGAGTCGTTTACATCAACAATTAGGCATTAGCCAAGGCGTTGCCTTGCTTGCCACTTCTCTTCTTGGCACGGGCATATTTGTGGTGCCAGCCATTGCTGCCAGCATCGCTGAGCGCAGCTCACTATTAGCCTGGGCCATTCTCATCGCTTTGGTAATGCCTATCGCTTTTACCTTTGCCGCCTTAGGCAAGCGCTATCCGCACGCTGGTGGTGCCGCTCACTTTGTGGGAAAAGCCTTGGGGCAGCGCGCCGAAAAACTCACTGCCTTTTTGTTTCTGTCGGTACTGCCTGTGGGTTTACCGGCCGCGCTAGTGATGGCCACGGGGTTTTGGCAGGCGGTATTCGAGCTAAGCCCGATTATGTCGCTGGGTATTCAACTCTCTACCTTGCTATGTATGCTGTTGCTGGGTTTGGGTGGCGCTAAACTGTCGGGCAATGTGCAAGCCATTATCGCCTTGGCCATTGTTACTTTAGTGGCGGCATTATGGTGGCAAGCCGATATAGTGAGCAGCGATTACCAATTGCCCAGTGACCTAGGCAGCCCCAATATTGTGCCTGCGCTGGCGGTGATGTTTTGGTGTTTTGTTGGCATTGAAGCTTTCGCTCACATGGGAGAAGAATTTCGCCGCCCTGAGCGTGACTTCCCCATCGCTTTATTGCTTGGCGTATTTGTAGCTGGCGCCGTGTATTGGGCAGCGTCGGTAGTGGTTCTAAAGTTTGGTGCTTACGGTACTCAGCATGCTAATACGCAATCACTACCGCATGTAGTCGCTTTGCTGTTTGGCCCTCATGCAAAGTGGCTAGCCGCCATAGTTGGCTACCTAGCCTGCTTTGCTAGTATGAACATTTATATTCAAGGTTTTGCACGGCTGCTTTGGAGCATGGCTGACGAAGGTCACTTACCCAAGCAACTGGCACATTTATCGACAAACAAAGTCCCCACTCGTGCACTAATTACTATTGTTAGCGCCTGTGTTTTTAGCTGCGTTGTAGCGTGGTTATTTAAACTGCCGTTAGATGAGCTGATTCGCTACGCCAATGGCAATTTCATTGTGGTATACCTATTAAGCATGATCGCTGGTGCCGTATTACTTAAGGGCGTGTTTAGAATACTGGCTGTCATTGGCGCCGCCTTATGCTGTTTGCTGCTGCTTGCGCTGGGCCAACAAAGTATCTACGTATTGCTGCTATCAGTAATATTTTTGCTAATTCAGCCTTTGTTTATGCAAATAAAGAAACAATGGAAAGTGTCTAAGCTACCCAAGAGTTGATAGCTTTAGACGCCGTTGCTTCATAAGCAATCACTAGCCAAAATGTATCAAGCACCACTTTGTCGTGGTGCTTTTTAAACGTTAAGCTTCACTTGCAGCCTTTTCGCTATTGCCGTAGGCTAAAAGTTCATCACTTAGGAAATGACATGACCCAAGTTTTCATCACCGCCAAGTTCAGCAGTTTGCTCGCATTAAATGCTAACACTACTGTGGTTAAACTGTGGCTGCTGCTTACTACAAGCAGTGGTGAAGATTAGTTATACATTTTCACTGGCTGCGAAGCGCAGCCAGTCCCTTTGCCCTTCGTAGCCTACTTTTTTACCCATAATAAGGCTCGTAAGGACATGAATAATCACAAACCGATATACCGTCAAATCGCCAGTCGCTTTTCTGCCAACACTATTGGCCTAGTACTCGCGCTGGTTGCTACTGCGCTGTTCTCCCTCAAAGCGATTTGGATCAAGCTTGCCTATCAACACGATATCGATCCCGTGAGCTTAATGACTTTGCGTATGGCGTTTAGCTTACCCATTTACTTGGCGCTAGCAGGTTTTTGGTGGAAACAGGGGCGCTTTACCAATAAACCGATTGCCGGTTTTGCCCTAAGAGCATCTATTGTAGGTATTGCGGGTTATTACCTTGCCAGCTTTTTGGATTTAAGCGGTTTGCAGTACATATCAGCCCCTTTGGAGCGGGTGGTATTGTACGCTTATCCTAGCTTCACTATTTTATTGGCTTGGTTGGTCTATCGGCAAAAACCACAAGCGATATTTGTTATCGCACTGCCGCTAAGCTGGGTGGGTGTGGCATTAATGATGTGGCATGAAGCAAGCGCAACTCAGTTAAGCAACAACGTGGCTCTAGGCACTAGTTTAGTGGTGGCGAGTGCGTTTAGCTTTGCCGTATATCTGGTATTTAGTAAAGCCATTGTCAGTAAAATAGGCAGCCAAGCATTTACGTGTATTGCAATGATAGCGGCAAGTTTGGCAATTTTTGTCCATTATTTCCTGCAAAATAGCAGTATTTCCCTAAGTGCTTATCCATCTCAAGTATATTGGTACGCACTAAATATGGCGATATTCTCTACGGTGATACCGTCCTTTTTATTTAGCGAAGCAATTCACCGTATTGGCGCGCAGCGTACCTCTATTTCCGGCAGCGCTGGGCCGGTATTTACGCTACTCATGGCAGTGTGGATTCTAGACGAGCAGGTAAACATCTTTCAGCTAATAGGTATTGCCCTAGTGGTGGCTGCGGTAGCCTTGCTCAATAGAAAATAACCGCTAACAGCGCGGTAGCTTGCTCGGTCGATGTTTAGCCAGTTACACTAGGCTAAACATCGACTTTTAATGACTCATGAACACGCTTAAATATCTCAGCGGCTATCCCGACACGCTACATTCGCAAATACAAAACTTGATTGAGCAGCAAAAACTGGGCGACTTTTTGTTAGCTAAATACCCCACCATCCACAACATTCATAACGACCAGGCGCTAAGGGAATACGCCACTGAACTAAAAAACCGCTATATGCGAAAATCAGCCCCATTAAGCAAAGTTATTTACGACAAGAAAATTCATGTCGTGAAACACGCCTTGGGTTTACATAGTTATGTTTCACGTGTTCAAGGCAGCAAACTAAAAAGTAAAAATGAGATCCGAGTTAGCAGCCTGTTTCAAAAGGTGCCAGAACCGTTTTTGAAGATGATTGTGGTACATGAATTGGCGCATCTAAAAGAAAAAGAGCATGACAAAGCGTTTTACCAACTCTGTCAGCATATGCTGCCTGATTATCATCAATTAGAATTTGATACGCGGGTGTATTTAACCCAGCTAGAATTGGTTGGGCCAATTTACTAACCCAACCAGATCGCCAATTAAGCGAATGCGCCATTACCCTTAGGGTTTGCGCCGTAGTTATTGTCGTCGTGGCTATCTGAGGCCAAGAACACAATCAACACAATAAGGCCGATAATCGGTATTAAAGCAATTAGCTGCCACCAACCACTACGCCCCGTGTCATGTAAACGTCTTGCGGCAATGCTGATGCAAGGAATCAACATTCCTAGTGAGAAGATAAGTGACAATAACTGCATGCCAATAGCAGCATCAATAACACTTAAGATGATGCTAATTACCATGTAAATCAGGCTAAACATCCAATATTCTTTTCTGCGAGCTCGCCCTGAAAATTCGGCATATTTCTTCAACGCGCTAATAAAGTATTCCATCATAATCCTTTTCAATGAGTCATATAAATTCAAACTGGTATGACTAACACCAGCTAAAAAACACGCTAACCCATTGTTAAAAAACAAACTATGATGCAAATCAGTGATCAATTAATAAAGGCAGAGGTAAGTAGCAGCGAAAGCAATCAGGCCACCTAGTACCTATTTGATAGCGGCACATTCAATGCTTATGGCATCACCTCTTTATACAGTTATAAAGGCTATAAATGATTGAATATATTCGCTTAGCCAAAATGAATAACAGGCCTAATCACTAAGTTTTACATCAATTTGGGGAACGCTTCCCAAGTTAGTTATGGCAGGCACCTAGCGATGCAGAAAAACTCGATGCTATCGTCAATATTTCAATTACTTAAGCCACCATTTATGAGTTACTCGTGGTTTTAAGTTACCTGCTATGCTTTAACAGAAAATGCTTAGCTAAATAACTTGAATCGTAACAGCGAACCCAATAGAGTAATTACTCTATATTGTTAAGGATGATACTTAGTGATTACTCGATTTAAGAGCCCTAAACTCTTTTCGATAGGTTTAGTCGGATTACTCTGTGCGCTAGTGAGCAACACTTGTTTCGCAATGAGCTTTGAACAAGCATGGCTAGAAGTGCTAGAAAAGAACGAAAGCCTCGCCGCGAATAAAGCCAGCGTAGCTCGTTCTGAGGCAATGCGTGATGCCGCCAAAGATTTGTATTTTCCCAAGGTGGACTTAACCGGTAACTATACCCGTTTGGAAAAACCGGTCTCTCTTGACCTAAAAGACTTAGAACCACTCGCGTCTCTAGATTTAAGCGGGCTTGACCCAGCATTAGGGCAAATTCTAGCGCCTTTATTAAACTTACCCACGGTAACAAACTTCACTGAACAAGATATAACTACTAGCTCTATTCGCGCCATTTGGCCTTTATATACCGGTGGTCGCCGTGGCGCCGCTATTGATATTGCTCGCGAGCAGAATATTGAAGCAGGCAAAGTGCTGGCCATGCAACAACAAGCCAAGTTTGAAGACTTAGCCAAAGTGTACTTTGGTGTAGTGCTGGCCGCCCAAGTAGCAGAAACCTACAAAGATGTTGAAGACGGCTTAAAGAAACACCAGCGAAACGCATTAAAACTAGAGCAGCAAGGGCAAATTGCTTATGTTGAGCGGCTGCAAGCCGACGCTTCATTTGATAAAGCGAAAGTCGATACCAAAAAAGCGCTACGCAACTACGAAATAGCCCAACTGGCCTTAAATGAGTTAGTGCATAGCCAACATGCAGTGCAACCCAGCACAAGCTTATTCACCGAAGAGCAGATCCCCGAACTAGAAAGCTTTATGAGTCATACGCTGAATAGTTATCCGGGTTTGGCCATTCTCGACAGTAAATCAGAACAAGCCAAGAAAATGGTCACCATTGCCAAAGGCAGTTATATGCCAGAGGTTTATATGTTTGGTAACTACGATATTTATAAAGGTGATAGTTTAGCCGCTAAATACGCGCCCGACTGGATGGTAGGAGTTGGTGTATCGGTGCCGATTATTGATAACTCTGGACGCTCGGGCAAAGTGCTCGCAGCCAACAGTACCTTAGTGCAAATTGGCTATATTCGGGCTCAAGCCGAACGTGATTTAGGCTTGTTAGTGGAAAAAACCTACCGCGAAGCGGAGCAAGCTTTAGAGGAATATCAAGGCTTGGAATCTACTTTGGCACTGTCGAAAGAAAACTTACGGATCCGCTTAAAAGCCTTTAGCCAAGGTTTGGCTACTTCGCTAGATGTAGTAGACGCCGAGATGTACCAAGCCAGCGTAAAAACGCAGCGCCAGTCGGCTGCTTATCACCATGTTATCGCCTTAGCAAAGCTCACTGCACTCAGTGGTGAAATGGCGCAGTTTTCACAATATTACCGATTTAACTAGGGTTTACTTATTATGCGCAAGCTTTCAGCTGTTTTACCCATTGTTCCGCTTCTGGCTATTATTGCTTGGGTGGCATACTCGTTTTGGCAAGCCTACCAACCTAAACCACAAATCTTACAGGGCCAAATCGAGGCGCAGCAATACAACATATCCTCTAAAGTGGCCGGTCGTATTGATCAAGTATTGGTAAGAAAAGGCGATCAAGTGGAACCGGGTCAATTGATATTTTCTATCACTAGCCCAGAATTAGACGCCAAATTAGAACAAGCAAAAGCCGGACAAGAAGCCGCGTCAGCCATCGCAGAGCAAGCTGAAAACGGCGCGCGCAGCCAAGAAATATCAGCTGCTAAAGATCAGTGGCAAAAAGCACTAGCAGCCTCTAAGTTGGCAGAAAAAACCTACCAGCGAGTAGATAACCTATTTGAAGACGGCGTAGTGTCTGAGCAAAAGCGTGATGAAGCCTATACCCAATGGCAAGCCTCTCGTTATACCGAGAACGCCGCCTCACAAATGTACCAATTGGCGAAAGAAGGCGCCCGTGACGAAACCAAACGCGCAGCGCTAGAGCAAGCTCGCGCAGCTGCTGGAGTAGTTGCCGAGGTGGAAGCCTTTTCTAGCGATACCTTGGTAAAAAGCTGGCATTCCGGCGAAGTGAGCCAGTTGCTACTGCAGACCGGTGAACTGGCTCCTACCGGGTTCCCAGTGGTATCGATTATAGATATGCAAGACGCTTGGTTAGTACTGCATGTGCGAGAAGACCAACTCAGCCAGTTTCAAACTGGCGAGCAATTTGTAGCGAAGTTACCCGCGTTAGACAACCAAGAATTTAAATTTGAAGTGTCTCACGTAGCGGTAATGGGAGACTTTGCCACGTGGCGAGCCACCGACAGCCGTACGGGTTTTGATTTGCGTACCTTTGAGATTGAAGCAAGACCGTTGCAGCAAATTGAGCAGTTGCGGGTAGGCATGAGTGCCATTGTAGCGCTTGAGCAATAAACCATGCCACATACCGATGACTCAAGCCTTAGCCTAAGGCAGTTAGTTGCCCAGCAATGGGCATTGCTGCGCGATAACCGTTGGTTAATGGCCATGCTAACTTGGCTGCCTTTACTGGCTTTTGTTGGCGTGTGGTGGGTATTTTCCTCAGGGTTAACCCGAGATTTAGATATTGCGGTGGTGGATCACGACCACAGCCAGCTATCGCGTAGTTTAATTCGTCATTACGATGCCAGCCCCACCTTAAAAGTCGTCAGTGTAAGCGGCGAACCGGAAGCGCGTTCGTTGCTACGAACTGGCGAAGTATCTGCCTTAGTCATTATTCCCAGAGATTTAGAGAAACACACCAAGCTTGCCCATGCCCCAACAGTAGCGGCGTATTACAACAGCCAATTTATGGTACTGGGTAAACAAATTAACTCTGCGTTGCGCCAAAGCCACGGTACGTTTAGTGCCAAAGTTGAAGTGGCGCGGGCACTTAGCCACGGCAATACTCAAATACTACAAGCGCTAGGCTCAGCCTTACCCATACGTAACCAGATTAGTGCTTTGTATAATGGTAATAGCAATTATGCCCAGTTTATTGTGTCGGCTGCACTGCCTGCCTTTTGGCAAATTTTGATCATGGCAGTAATGATTTTAGTCTTAGGGGCGGAACTGCGTGACCATAGCTACAAAGCCTGGTTAGCCAAACAAGCTTGGCAAAAAATCACCGTAAAGTTACTGTTTTTTGGTAGCCTACTGTGGTTGCAAGGGGTCTTGTTATGCACCTTAATGTTCCACGGTTTTGATTGGCCAATGCGCGGTTCATGGAGTGTATTATTGCTCGCACTACTGCTATGTGTGGTCGCTTCTCAAGCAATAGCGTTAATCTTTATGCTGTTGTTTCAAGATGTTGCCCGAGCATTGAGTTTTGCCGGGGCGCTTACGGCACCGAGCTTCGCGTTTATGGGAGTGACTTTTCCGGTTAGCGACATGCCTTGGTTTGCCCAGTTTTGGCGACAACTTATCCCAATTACCCATTACATTGAAACCCAAGTTTCGCAAGCTAACTATGGTGCCAGTGCCTTGCAATCATTACCTTCTTTACAGGCTTTATTGTTATTTACCGTCACGTTTATTAGTGCCGCTTGGCTGATTCGAATTCGCTTTACGCAACCAGGCACTCAGGAGCTACGGTCATGAGTTGGTGGGTATTACTGCGTTTAGAACTGCGCCGAATTTTGGCCAATCGAGCCTTGTTGTTAACAGTAGTTGGAGGCTTGCTGCTCTATGCTTTTTTGTATCCGCAACCCTATATAAAACAAACACCCCTGCAACAACCGATCACCGTTATTAATGCCGATGGTAGCCAATTAAGCCGCCAGCTCATCCGTATGGTAAACGCCAGCCCTTTGCTAGAAGTCACCAGCCAAGTCGCCAGTATTGAGCAGGCTCAACAGCTATTGGTTGAACGCAAAGTAGGAGGCTTGCTAGTGATCCCAGAGAACTTTTATCGCGATGTACTACTGGGTCGCTCACCCACTCTCTCTTATGCCGGTGATGCCTCTTACTTCTTAGTTTATGGCACTATTGTGCAGGGCTTGGCGGAAACGTCGGCCACCTTGGCAGCCCAGGTTAAAGTCGCCAAAATGGTGGTCGATGGCGTGCCTATATCTCTTGCTAGCCAGCTGCATTCACCCTTACAGCTCAGCACCAACGCAGCCTTTAATGCTCATCAAGGTTACTTGGATTACGTTATTCCTGCGGTATTTATTGTAATACTGCATCAAACCTTGTTGATTGCCATAGGCTTACACGCCAGCCCGACCAAGCCAGCAATAAAACCAAATTTAGTTCGCTTTTTTCCGGCGTGGAAAATAGTTGTAGTTCGCAGCTTATTGTTTGTGGCGATTTACTGGCTAATGAGCAGCTTTTACATTGGTGTAGTATTGGATTATTACGGCGTACATCACTGGGCGAATGTGGCTGATATTTACAAACTATTGCTGCCATTTTTGCTAGCCGCCAGCGGTTTAGCCATGTGCATCGCCAGCTTGCTGCCTAAAAGAGATTACGCCACTATCGTTGGCTTAATGACTTCACTTCCCATTGTGTTCGCCTGTGGCTTTATTTGGCCTTTGAGCTCCATTCCCATGCCTATCAATATTATTGCGGATTTAATTCCGGCCAAACCGATGGTATTGGGCATGCTAAAAATGAATCAGATGGGAGCAAGCTTTAGCGAGGTTCAACATCACTTCACTCACCTATGGTCATTGGCAGGCTGTTACTTTGCTTTGGCTGTCGCGATGATTTATTGGCAATCGACGTCACCCCCTAAGGTAGATGCAGCCAAATCAGCATTGCCTTCTTCACTCTCAGAGTGAAAACGGCATGGAATAAGTCGGTATTTGAACTGAGCTGAAAATAAGACAATTCAAGAGCTTATACTTCTAACGTAAATAGAACCTAGCAATACGCGGGCAGATCACAAAGAACATACACAAAAGTAACAAATCATCAATGTTCGTCACAGATCCATTTGCTCAATCTGTAAACAATTGTGGCCAAGGTTTATCGTTTACTGGTAGAGCAATTAGCTCGCACCTTGCAGTTTGGCATTTTGCCGGCTGTGCGTGCGATTAGGCTGTCAGCCTAACGCATCAGTGACTAACATTGGATGGTGGGAATACTATGGAACAGTTTTATTTTACTTATTACGTAAACCTTTTTGCTAGAAAAGCGAATAAGCTTAACAAGAGAAAGGTACATTCTTAGATTGCTCTCAGTCTAAAGTAAAAAGCCAGTCTCTTTAGAGTACTGGCTTTTTTTAGGCCTATAGTTACTCACCAAAATTCACCAGCACAGTTAAACCCGGCTGATTACTTTGCAGCTTCACCTCACCTTCGTGTAAACGAATAATCGCCCTCACTAAGGGTAAACCTAAGCCATAACCGGGGCTGTTTCTGCTGCTTTCTAAACGGTATAAACGCTGAAATACTTTGTCGGTTTCAGACTCAGGAATACCGGGGCCATTGTCGCTAAGCGAAAAACCCGTAGCGTTAACTGTTAGTTTAATTTGGCTTTGCTCTCCAGCATATTTACTGGCGTTTTCTAGCAAGTTGTAAATAGCACGAAATAGCAAGGTAGCGTCACCTAGCAATTTACACGCTTGCTTAATCTCTACATTAAGCACTTGATTGCGCTGTTGAGCTAGCGGTTGAATCAGCTCAATGGCGTCTTCAGCAATATTGGCTAAGTCTAGCTGCTTAAAATTAGCTTTTTGCTGCTGTTGTTCCAAACGAGTGAGCTCTAACATGGCAGTAAAAGTAGCTAATATACCGTCTAGTTCGGCTAACATGCTGCTAAGTTGCTCGCTAGTTACATGCTGCTTTTTAGCATCTAATTGCGCTTGTTCCAAACGTAACCTTAACCGCCCTAAAGGAGTACGTAGATCGTGAGCAATGGCATCAGTGACTCCAGTAATGGCATCAAAGGAGTGTTCGACTTGCAGCAACATTTTGTTGATATGAGTTGCCATGTGATCAAACTCATCATTGCGTTTGCTTAATGGCACTCGCGCACTCAATTCGCCCGCTTCAACCTTAAGCGCAATCTCGTTGATGCTATTCACTCGGCGCAATACTTGAGCAGAAAAGAACCAGCCGGTAATCAGCCCCAAAGCTAGGGCAAGTGCTAAGGCAGCAACGCTGGCTTGAATAAATTGCTCACGTAAATCAAACAGGGCTTCGTCATCGGTAGCCACCAGCAAGCGGCCATTGTTGAGGCTTTGTACACAACCGGAAAATAGCCGAATTTCATTGTAATTATAAACAGGAAAGCGCGCTATTTGCGGGCAGGCAGTCACTCGTTTAGGAATAGTAGCCAAGCGACCATAGGTGGTGTGGTTATCGCTGTAGGCCATAATAAACTGGCGCGATTGTTCGGCTTGTTGCTCAAACTGACGAATAAAATCAGCTTGGCTAAGTTCTTCGGCCAATACTTGTTGCTGTTGTTGCAATTGATTGAGCTGCAGAGTTTGGCTGCGGCCGAGCTGACCAACGCTAAGTTGGTAAAGTACCCACAGCAATATGCCAACCACCAGCATGAGCAGCCCCGTATAGAGCCGAGTTAAGCGCCAAACTGAGCTCGCTTGGTGGTTATTTCGCCACCATCCGGTAACCCACGCCACGTACGGTTTCAAGTAGTGGGTTATGGCCATCAAGTTCTACCTTTTTTCTTAAGCGCGCAACATGCACATCAATAACATTGGTTTGTGGATCAAAATCGTAATCCCATACCGCCTCAAACAATAAAGTGCGGGTAACCACTTGACCAGCGTGTTCCATTAAATAACGCAACAGCTTAAATTCTTTAGGTTGCAGTACAATCTCTTGCTGGCCACGCCAAACCTGTCTAGCCAATAAATCCATGCTGAGATCGGCCACCTGTAATTTGTTAGATTGCGGCTCTGCTTGGCCACGCTGTCGCTGTAAGAGAATCTCTATTCTCACCAGTAACTCAGCCAAAGCAAAGGGTTTAACTAAGTAGTCGTCTCCACCCTCTCGTAAACCTTTGACCCGTTCATCTACACTGTCTAAAGCACTCAAGATCAGCACAGGCAAGGTTTTGTTGGCATTGCGCAGCGTAGACAACACCGTTAAACCATCGAGCTTAGGTAGCATTCTGTCTAGTACCAGTAGCTGGTAGTTATGCTCTAAAGCGAGAAACAGCCCATCTTGGCCATCACTCGCCACATCTACCTGATAGCCTTGCTCAGTTAAGGCTCGCTGCAAAAACTGCTGAGTCGTTAAGTCATCTTCTATAACTAATATTCGCACTCGATTTGGCCTATAGCTAGATAAAAACAAGGTTGGCACTTGGCCAACCGTAGCATTAAGAACTTAGTGCTTAAGCACTGGAATGGTCTCGCCAGTAACAACGTCTACTATCACGCGTTGTTTACCCTGTTGACCTAATAATTTGAACTTGTAAAAGGTAATGCCCTTTTCGTTTTCTAGTTCAAACTCCAATACTTGCGCTTGGTACTTATCATTTAACATGGCAATGGTTTGTTGCAGTGAAAGTTCTGACTCCGCTACTTGCTCCAAGGCCAAACGCTCATCATCGTCTATTTTACTCACACCTAATATGGTCAGTTTACTGCTTTCATTTTTAAGCATTTCGCCATCACTAAGGCTTAGCTTAAGTTTGTGTTGTTGCTCTTGCGCTAAGTTAATCACGTCCACTTCGTAAACCGCTTGGCCTTTATAGTCGTCCAGCTCAAGCTCGGTGATATGGCCTGGGTAAGTGGTGTTAACCTTTTCAATGGCTTGCTCTAAGCTAAAGCCCGCTTTTTTAAGCGCTAGCGCTGATAAGGCATCATCGTCGGCAATCGCTGCGGTTGAGGTTAACGCTACGGCAGCAGCAACACATAATTTTTTCGAGAATTTAATTGGCAGTTTCATTCGGTAATCCTATTTGCTTAATTGACGCTAAGCAGTTTATAAAACCGCGCCTTACCACAAGGTGGCTGCAACATTACATTTTGTTCATCTTAATTAAAACAAGCGAATAACATTAGAACAATGATGAGTAAGCGCCTAATGCACTTATTCAACCACAAGCTGATGAGAAGATAAATAATCAATGGAAGCAAACACTTGTGCTAGGTTGCCAATTAGTTTTTAACCAACGGTTCGGCTGTTAGCTTACGCAGCACAGCGGCTAAACTATCGGCAATGCCTCGATGTTTATCGTGTAAATAATGATACACCGGAATAGCATCTAAGCTGGGTGACAGCATTTTTATTTGTTTGTGCCAATATTTTTTAACCACATACTCGCCAATCGATTGTGGCAGAATAACTACGTCAACCCGCCCTCTGCCTAACATGGTGAGAGCCTGATGAGCATCACTAAAGAAGACTGTGCTGACGTGATTTTCTAGTTTAACTTCTAAGAACAGATGACCACGAACCCCAGCGACCTGATAACCCTGCAAATCTTCCCATTGTGAAATATCTATCTCTTCGCGTTTTACAAACGCCGCAATATTAATGTAAGCCAATGGCACGGGAATCATTAAGTGATGAGGTAAATAACTGGCGACATACTCGGTTCGAGCTAACTCGGCATCAATGCCAAAATTGTTCTTAGCTTGATACAAAGAACGCTTGGCTGGCATAGGAATTATCTCTACCTGATAACCCAGTTCGGCGTAAGCGTTGCTCACTAACTCGCTCACGTTGGGAAGAGCCGCTATGGTTTCTACTGTTGAAATACGAAGGCTTGGCCCCGCATGAAGCTTAACGCTTATTAACATCAGCATTACCAGTACAATCATTTTCATGCTATTTCCTTAGTCCCTAAAGGAGAGCAATAACTGACAATATACTTTTTAGTGTAGTTGATGTTGCGATGTTTCAAACCTTCAAATTAACTCATTTGAAGGTTTGCAGGCCTCACTTAAGCTTCAATATCTACGCTTCAATCATTTAACCTTTCGGTAAGCATTTGAATTAATGGCTGATTCGATTTATCGGTTTGCGGAAGACTGCCAAAGCCAAAATATAAACCAAAAGGATCTTCGTGATAGGTATGCAAATTAAAATGGGTTTGATAACTGTCAGCTACATCTAATACATCACTCACCCACTGTAAGCCGCCCGCTTGGTCTTTAAAACACGCAGCGATACAGCCAAACTCACCTAAATATAAAGGCACTTTTTGTTCCATTCCCCATTGCTCGATAGGTCGTATTATTTCGGCTATCAGGGCTTTATCCCAAGGTAAAATAGCGTTAACACCGGTTTGGAAGTCTAAGCGCGCTTGCACATGAGCCGCGCTCCCTGCATTACTGGTTTTGGCCCAGGCGGAGATTTGGTAATAATGGCCTAGGGTTGGCACAATAAACTGCTGGGAACTGCCGCTGTTAGCATCACCACTGGTATTGCTAATCTGAATGGCATCTTCGCCTTCTAAAATGCGCGACCTCGAAGCGCCTTTATTTTTAGCTGCCCAAAAGTACCAGTTTGAATGTTGGCTTAAATCCACCTCAATGTGCCGCAGTACTTGCTCACCATCAGCGGCGTATTCAGTAATGGTTACCTGTTTAAACCAAGTATCTCCTGCATTGTTAGCAGAGACTAAAGCTGGATACATTAACTCTACTTTGGGGTCTGTAAGTGCAAACTTGTGCCCCTGCAAATACTGCCAATCTGCATTGTGCTCGCTCAATCTAGGATTATTGAAATAGGCGTCGTACCAGTGCGGCGAACCGATAACTTTAACGCGCTCAGGATCAGGATATTGGGCTGGTGCTTGAAATTGGCTCAACCAAGAAGCTTGCTGATGGGTGTAATCAATCGGCTCATAAAAGTGATACTGATAAACAATATTGGGGTCGTCTAGCTTAAAGAAGTTTTGTTGCTGATCGATCTGCCATTTGCCTTGCACCGCTAATAAGCGTTCTACAAACACAATATGCTCGGGATTTACTTGGCGAATCGCCGCAAGCGCTGTAGTGGCCAAATCCACCCATTGTTGTTTACTGCGGCTAGTAATGGGTTCATTCAATAAATCTAGGCCAGCAATATTAGGATGGCCTCGATAACGTTTGGCAATGGCTTGCCACAAACTCACCAGCCGTTGTTGGTTTTCTGCTTGCTCCCATAAGGCATCACCGCCACCTAAAGACTGAAAGCCACCCTGCGGTACATGCATATTTAGCACTAAATAGATGCCGTGTTTTTCAGCCCACTCTAGGTTTTGATCTAACCAATCCCAACCCGCTTGATGATATTGATAAGGTGCAGAGTCACTTTCAAAGGTTTGGTAGTTTAGGTAAAAGCGAATGCTGTTAAAACCCATTGCCTTAACGCGTTCAAAGTCTTGTTCGTTATGATGTTTGTTAGGAATATGGGTATTCGCCCATACCTCGTTGCCAAAAGCGACGCCCTTTAAACGCACTTTTTCACCTTTACCGTTAACGATAAAGCGCCCCTCAACCTGTAAGCGTAATTGCGGGTCGTAATCGGCCAGTGGGCGGTAAACGCTCACATTTTGCAGCGCTTGTTGTTGAGTAACAGAACTAGAACTACACGCCCAAAGGCTAATCAGTATGGAGAGAATAAACACTCCGTGAAAACAACGCATTACGAGTCCTTAGTGCAAAAGTTTAAGTCTGTAACCAAAACTATACCTAGCCCGCTATGATAAAAACCCAAGCCAGTTCACTGAACAAAATCTTGGCGATATTTCGTAATTAAAAACCGGTTTTTTGCAAAGCTGTGAACACAATAATAACGAGGGAATATATGCAGATTGAGGCTAAATCACCATCAAGCCCCAAGCTAAGGGATTGCAAGGCGTTACCCACTGAGTCTTTTCGTTAGCAAATGATAAAACCAGCCGCACAATAGATTCTTCAGGTTTAACAATCACTTCCTAAGCCTATATAGAGTCACTAACGTCCGAAAAATTTAAAATGGGAAAGCATCTCTATTGTGTGGTGTGATTCAATTTTAATTGTTACATTATCACACTGTTTTATTTTCACATTGCTCATGTTTTGCGCTATTTCCATTCTCTTCAATTAAATAAGCTGCTATTGCTGGCCATGCTCACACTCCCTTTAGGGCTGAGTACCGTGTCGCTTATGCATTCAATGGAAATGGAACATGAGGCTCACGAGCATCATCAATGTGAAATGTATGAAGCAATTAACAATGCCGTGAACGCAGCGGCAACACTGGAGTATCGTTCAGATAAAGCCCAGTGTTATCAGACGTTTGAACCACAAGCTATAGCATTCATCTCAAAAGAACTTCCTCGTACTCGGTCTCCTCCTAGCGTTACTTAAGCTTCAAATACAATTTTTCTATCCCATTTTTATAACGCTAATTAACATCGTTAGGATTTGTTATGACCGAACTATCGTACGCTTCTATCAATAAAAAGAAGAAGCTTAAACGTGGCATTTTAGTTGCCACGGTTATCGCAGTGGGTGCAGTTATCGCATTTACCGCTACCCAAAAATCATCAGACCAAACTGTTCCAACTAAAGCCAATACCCTCTCCATCAGTGGACCTTGGGAAATATCCAGCTTAGATCCGTCTAAGCAAGGCTACATTTTGACGCGGATGCAAGTGATTGAAACCTTGCTAAACATAAATAGCAAAGGGCTTATCACCGCTGGTTTAGCGACCGAGTGGCGCAGTAGTGAAGACGGCCTGACATGGCAGTTGAGCCTGCGTAAAGGTGTAACTTTTCATGATGGTCTGCCAATGGATGCTGACTCAGTAGTACAAAGCCTAGAGTTTGCACAGAGTAAACACGGCACCTTAAATAAGGCCGAAGTGGTAAGTATAAAAGCGCTAAACAATGAACAAATTAGCATTGAGTTAGCTAAGCCTTATGCTGCGTTTGCTTCACTGCTAACCAACTATTCCAATGCAATTTTATCTCCCGCGTCTTACAAACAAGATGGTGCAGTTGAGACACTCTTTGGCTCAGGGCCTTACCAAATGAGTAGCTTTGCACCGCCACATCAGCTAACAGTGAAGAAATTTGACAACTACTGGGGACAAAAACCAAGCATTGAGTTTGCGACCTATTTGACCGGACATAGGGCTGAAAGCCGGATTCTCCAAGCTAAATCAGGTGAGGCAGATATCGTATTCACCCTCGAACCATCAATGCTGGGGCAATTGGATGGCTCAAATGAAGTGCAGCTCTATAGCCATTTGGTGCCGCGTACCATGTTCATTAAATTAAATGCTGCGCATCCAATCTTGGATGACATACAAGTACGTAAAGCCTTAAGTATGGGACTAAACCGCGCAGCCATTGCGACTAACGTGCTTGGCTCTGAAGGCTCGGAAACCTCGCAATTGATGCCCAGTTCAATGTCACAGTGGTTTGTTGAAGGTATCGAAACCAATGGCTACAACCTAGAGCAAGCACGAGACATTTTGGCTGACCTAGGTTGGCAACAGGGTGACTCTGGCATGCTTGAGCGTGATGGCACCCCATTTAAATTAACCATGATTACTTACGCTGATCGCCCCGAGCTAACCACTGTTGCTACCGCAATTCAGGCCCAGTGGGCTAAATTGGGGGTAGAGCTTAAGGTGGATATTACTAACTCAAGTATGATTCCTGCAGGCCATAAAGACGGCTCGTTAGAAATGGCATTAATCGCCCGTAACTTTGGTTTTAGTGGTGACCCTCTTCCTATTATGAGTACTGATTTCGCCCATGGTGGCGGTGATTGGGGAACCATGAATTGGAACAATGCGGAGGTGGATAGTGCCATTACGGAATTGGTGGGCTCGCAAGATCCTGAGCGTTCTTTAGAGCTCAGCCAACAGGTTGCCGCCACAATTTATAACGAGTATCCGGTATTGCCAATATCCAGTTATAGCCAACACACATCGGTTAATAAGCGCGTTAAAAACTTCCAATTCGACCCGTTTGAGCGCGATTACTTCATTAACCAGATGGAGATTAAATAATGATATGGGAGCTTCTTCGGAAGCGCCTTTACCAATTAGTGTTGGTGGCGTGGGGAGTAGGCACACTAACCTTTGTGTTAATGCGCAGCCTACCGGGCGATATGGCTTACCGCATTGCGGCAAGCCGCTACGGTCAAGACAATGTCGATTCGGCTGCCGCTGAATTAGTCCGACAAGAACTCAACTTAGACCAAGGTTGGCTCTCAAGTTATGTGAATTGGTTGTTCGAGTTATTACAGTTTAACTTGGGGAACTCTCTGGTGAGCGGTTTGCCGGTGAGTGAAACCGTGCTACATCAGCTCGGTCACTCGCTGCTGTTAGCGGGCTTTGGCATTGCATTATCAATTTGTATTGCACTGCCTCTTGGTACTTGGTCAGCCAAAAAGGGAGGGCTAGTAAATTCAATAATGGTGTGGTTTTCCACTTGCACCCGAGCCATGCCTGTTTTTGTTCTTGGCTTAATTTTAATCCTGCTTTTTGCCTTGGAATGGCCACTGTTTCCGGTGGCGGGTTTTGGAACTTGGCAACACTTGGTGCTTCCAAGCATTACTCTTGCCATTAGCTTAGCTGCGGTGTCTAACCGGGTGGTGTATGGCAGTGTGCGTAGAGTATTACGCTCGCCCTTTTACCAGTTTTCTCGGGTTAAAGGTTTAAGTGAGCGACAAACCTTCTTCCGTCATGGCATGCGCAATATGGCGGTGCCCATCGTTGCCTTTATTGGGATTCAATTGGTCAGTGTTATCGAAGGTATTGTGATGATTGAATCACTGTTCTCATGGCCAGGTGTAGGGCATGGTTTAGCCCATGCAATCTTTGCTCGTGATATTCCAGTTATTCAAGGCTGTGCTTTAACCATGGGTGTTCTGTTTGTGGTGCTGAATGGCATTATCGATCTGCTGTGTTATTGGATTGACCCTAGAGGGGAGCAAGAACAATGATTAAGTCATTAAGCTTGAACCAAAAATTAGGGCTAACGCTTTTACTGGGGTTATTTGCTTTTGCTGTGCTGGTGGGTGGTTTCTCGCCCTATACCATCGATGAGCAAAATCTCTCTATTCGCCTTATAACGCCTAACAGCGACCACTGGTTTGGCACAGACCATTTTGGTCGCGACATGATGACAAGGCTAGCCAGCGCCATTGTATTGTCATTTAGTTTAGGTGTGTTCTGCGTACTCACCTCATCTATTCTAGGGGTGACTCTAGGTGTATGCTCCGCATGGGCTGGCGGCCGCGTAGAACAAAGCTTAGATGTACTGGTAAACATACTGTTGGCCTTACCTGGCTTGGTATTGGTGTTATTGCTATCAGCAATTGCTCCAGGGTCATTTGTGGTGCTGTATTTTGCGATTTCTTTGGTGCAGTGGGTGGAATATTATCGCGTCACTCGCGCAATAACCCGTACCTTAATGGACAGCCCTGAGCGCCAAGTATCAGTAATGATGGGCTTTGGGAAATGGTATCAATTTAAGCGCCATATATGGCCAGCCATCTCTTCCTCAGTATTCACCATGGCAGCCTTTGGTGGTGCCAATGCCATCTTAATGATGGCCTCTCTTGGCTTTGTTGCGGTAGGTATTCAACCACCATTGGCCGAGTTAGGTTTGATGAGTGTTGAGCTATTCCCATTTTATGTTGAAGCGCCTTGGGTATTAATGCAGCCGCTTATTGTGGTGGCATTGCTAGTACTAGGCTTTCATTTGTTAGCAGGAGCGAGTCGTGAATCTCTTAATTCAACTCACTGATCTATCGATCAATGCAAAAGAGCTTGAGCTCCTTCAACCGCTTTCACTGAGTCTTTACCAAGATAAACCTTTAACTATTCTTGGCCAAACGGGATCAGGCAAGAGCTTGTTGGCACAGGCGATTATTGGCCTACTCCCCAACGAACTGAGCCAACAGGGCCAAGTGGAAGTGTTTGGTAAATTACACGACCGCGGCTCTTTAGTTAGCTTATGGGGTAAAGAGGTGATTATGTTGCCGCAAGAGCCATGGCGAGCGCTAGACCCTTTGATGCCAGCTTACCAGCAAGTGTTAGAGGTGTATGAGTGTTTACATGGTTTAACTCATGAGCAGGCGTTTAACCAAGCGATGGATGATTTAGATAAGGTCGATCTGAAATCAAGCGCCTCGAAAAGACCGGGCCAATTATCTGGAGGCATGGCGCAACGCTTAGCGGTAACAGCCGCAACTGCAGGTGGTGCTAAGCTGATTTTAGCTGATGAGCCAACTAAAGGTTTGGACGTAAGTCGCCGTAATGACATAGTTCAATTACTGTTGCAAAGCGCTCAAGGTGGCGGTTTGCTCACCATTACTCATGATATTGAGGTGGCAAGGCAAATCGGTGGCGACATCATAGTGATGAAAGAAGGTGTTGTAGTTGAGCAAGGCAGTGCAGAACAAGTGCTGAATCAACCCGAGCATTCTTACACACAATCACTTATCGGTGCTGACCCTCGGCATTGGGATCAACGTACTAAGGGCTTGATAGATAAAAAGCCGGTGCTAAGTGCGACAAGCCTGGCGATTGGGCGTAACGGACAAGCACTGTCTGCAGGCATTGATTTTACCATTCATGCAGGCGAAGTGGTGGGTGTGGTTGGAGATAGTGGCAGTGGTAAAAGTACGCTGGGTGACACCCTGTTAAATTTGCTACCACCGATTAGTGGCAAGGTAAACAAACGGGTATCACAGGCCAAGCCTTACCAGTGGCTAAAGCTATTTCAAGATCCGCCAGCGGCTTTTACTTCAAGCGTAAGCCTCGGCGTATTGTTAGAAGATGTCATAAATTTGCATCAGATTGATAGAGCGCGAATTGCACCGTTGATGAACAAGCTCAAGCTAGCACCAGAATTGCTAGCACGCAGAAGTACCGAGGTCTCTGGAGGAGAGTTGCAACGCTTTGCTATATTACGTGCTCTGCTACTCGACCCGATATTTTTGTTTGCCGATGAGCCAACATCACGGCTCGACCCTATCATCGCAAAAGAAGTCACAGATTTGCTGGTAAACCTCGCTAAAGAAAAGGGTTGTGCCTTGCTTCTGGTGAGTCATGACCCACACATGATAGAGAAGCGCTGCGATACGGTGGTGCAATTGAAGTAGACCACAATAGAAGGCCGTTACTCCCTAATGACCTTCTTTTAAGTTTATCAATCGGATCCAATACCTAAATCAAATTAGTTCGAGCAAGCAGGAAATTGATGCCAGCAAAAATAAAGCCGACTTATTAGTCGGCTTTTTTAATCGAAAGTGTAAATACTAGGCTTTTTCTAAGGCTTGGCTTACATCGTTAATGATATCGCCGATGTTTTCGATACCTACCGAAATGCGCACTAAATCTGAGCTAACACCTGCTTTCGCCAGCTCTTCTTCATTTAGTTGGCGGTGAGTCGTTGAAGCTGGGTGGCAAGCTAATGACTTGGCGTCGCCTATGTTCACCAAACGTAAAATCATTTGTAGAGCATCAATAAATCTACCGCCGGCTTCTTTACCGCCTTTAATACCAAAGCTCAAAATGCCAGAGGCTTTACCACCAGCGATTTTTTGGCAAACCTCATTATAAGGGCTAGTAGGCAGAGCAGCGTAGTTTACCCATTCCACTTTTGGATGTTGCTTTAAGTACGCCGCTAAGCTTTCGGCATTTTCACAATGGCGCTCCATGCGTAAACCCAGTGTTTCTAAACCTTGGAGAATTTGAAAAGCATTCATAGGGGAAATAGCCGCTCCCGTATTACGCAGCGGCACCACCCGACAACGCCCAATATATGCGGCAGGGCCAAGCGCTTCGGTGTACACCACACCATGGTAAGACGGATCAGGCTCATTCAAAATCTTAAAGCGCTCTTTATTGGCAACCCAATCAAACTTACCTGAGTCCACAATAATGCCGCCAATTGAAGTGCCGTGGCCACCAATGTATTTAGTCAGCGAGTGGATAACAATATCGGCACCTAGCTCGATAGGGCGGCACAAAAATGGTGTAGCAACAGTGTTGTCTACCATAAGTGGAACGCCATGCTTTTTGGCAATTTCCGCTAGTTTAATCAAGTCAACAACATTACCTGCTGGGTTACCGATAGATTCACAGAAAATGGCGCGAGTATTTTCATCAATCGCGGCTTCAAAACCCGCATAATCATCAGCCGACACCATGCGAACATCAATGCCCTGTTTAGGGAAGGTATGGGCAAATAGGTTATAGGTGCCACCGTACACTTGGCTGGTGCTAACGATATTCGTACCTACTTCACAGATACATTGAATGGCATACGTAATTGCTGCCATGCCAGAGGCCAAGGCTAAGCCGGCAATGCCACCTTCCATTGCTGCAACTCTTTGCTCCAGCACATCAGTGGTAGGGTTCATAATTCGCGTATAAATATTGCCAGGTACCTTCAAATCGAAGAGATCTGCGCCGTGCTGAGTATCGTCAAAGGTATAAGACGTGGTTTGGTAAATCGGCACTGCCGCAGCTTTGGTGGTGGCTTCTGATTCATAGCCGTGGTGAAGTGCTAAAGACTCTAATTTCATTGCTGTTCTCGCTACTTAAAGGAATAAAACAACCCTGTCTGCCGCCAAACTAAGCCAGCGGCAATTCCATTTATTGCAGCGAACCGCAATAAACCCGAGGATCACGCTAAAGTGTTGATAAGTATTAGCCTAATTTGCAGCAAATAGAATAGCGAAGCAATCTAGAATGTGAACTATCGCTAAGCTTGGCGTGTAATCACCACTAAACAATGCCCATGTTATGCCAGCGGTAAGTTTTCCAACGCCAGTGATTGATCAGCCCGCGTACCACTTCATCTAAGGCAAAACATGCCCATGCGCCAATAATGCCCAACTGCCAAGATATAGAACACAGGTAAATAATCGGCACAATACCCCAAATAAAAGCAACCCCTACGGTCGCCGCAAAGCGCCCATCGCCGACCGCTTTTAGGCCCATGCCAGCCACAATATTAATCGCTCTAAATGGCTCCATAACAATACAAATAATCAGTAACCATTTGGCATAAAAAGCCACTTGAGGATCATCACTAAAAAGACCAATAAGAGGTTGGTAAAACCAGGCAAATACACACATGTTCACAAAGGCGAATAATATCGCCAAGCTTACACAACGATTGTATGTAGCATCCACTTGTTGCAGTTTTCGCGCGCCCATTTGATGCGCCATCATAATTTGCCCTGCCGCTGCTAACGACCAACTCACTGCCATTGAAATAAACAAAAAGCGCAGCACAAAGGTATAAGACGACACAGCCAATACCCCAAGTGTGGCCAAAATACCTGCGACTACAATTTGCTGCAGAGTATAGTTGGCGGGCTCTGCGGCAGAGGGAATAGAAATTTTCATTAAGGGTTTAAAAACGGCGCGCATTCGTGGAATAATTGCGCGGTTAAATTCAAAGCTCACTTGCGCCTTAACATGCACAATCACCATCACCACTAAACAGGCAAACAGGTAAGACAACACCGTGCCTAAGGCGATGCCTTTTAAACCCATGGGTTCGATACCAAACCAGCCAAAAAAGAAAGTAGCATTTAGAAAAACATTCACCACGTTCGTCAGTAGTGACGCCAACATATTCCAATTGGTCATGGCTTTTGCGGCCAAAATAGAGCCATAAGCACAGCGCAAACCAAAGAAACCAAAAGTAAACGCCATTATGGCCAAGTAATCTTCAGCATACAGCTGCATTGCCGCAGGGAAGTTAAGCCACACGCCAATATTGTTATAGTTGAGATAGGTAAAAATACTAAAGGCGATACCAGCCAAACCCAGCAACAAAACGTTGGTCATAAATACCGGTATCACTTTGTCGAACTGCTTAGCCCCATAATACTGCGATGCAGCGGCAGTGCCGCCGGTAGAAAGCATCGGCAAAACAAAGAAGCCAATCCATAGATAGGGCATTAGCAAACCAGCAGTCGCGGCGGCGTCTTCCCCTAGTAAACTCAGGAAGTAAATATCAACCATTACCACAAAGCCACTGGTTAACTGCTCAACCAAAATGGGCCACGCCAAATTAAATAATTTGAGTTCTTTTACCGCGCCTTGAGGCATGAGCATTGTCCATGGTTGAGTAAGGCATTAGTGTAACCAGCCTAATCGTTATACCGATTACTTATTTCGAGTTATTACAGACCTTTTATAAAACTTGTTGTCACTCGCAAGCTAAATGAGCGACTAATGACAGTTATTTCATCAACTTGGCAAACAAGCGATCGCAGCCTTGTTTTAATGCCTGCAGTTCTTCTAACGGCATATCGGCTTGGCACAACATGGCTTGAGGAACACTCTCAGCCTGTTGCTGTAAACTCACACCTTGCTCACTTAAGCTAATCACTCGTACTCGCTCATCATGTTCACTTCTTGCGCGAATCACCAAACCTTTTGCTTCTAGTCTTTTTAGCAAAGGAGTCAAGGTACCAGAGTCTAAATGCACTTTTTCCCCCAAGCTTTTCACACTGACACTGTCGTGCTCCCACAGCACCATCATCACAATATACTGCAAGTAGGTAAGATCGAGTTTATCTAACAACGGGCGATAGGCACGGCCCATGGCATTTGACGCGCTGTATAAAGAAAAACATAGTTGCTTGTCTAAGCTGAGGTTCACCACCTGGTCAGATTGCTCACTTAACTTGCTCATGGTAAAACCTTCATAAAATAAATTGTGCACAATATACTTGCATTTCATCTCACCCTCAACTAAAGTTGCAAACAATTAAATAGTGCACAACTTAAATTAAAGGGACACGATATGACAACCTTATACACTACTTCAGCTACAGCACTAGCCGGTCGTAATGGCCAAGTAAGCACCGACGACAAAAAACTAGACCTAGCACTTAGCTACCCAAAAGAAATGGGCGGCAGCGGCGAAGCCACTAACCCAGAGCAACTATTTGCAGCAGGTTATGCCGCGTGTTTCTCTAATGCTATTTTACACGTAGCCAAAGAAGGTAAAGTGGCGATTAAATCTGCCCCAACCACTGCTACTGTGGGCATTGGCCCAAATGACAATGGCGGTTTTGCACTAACAGTCGCGCTGGCAGTAGAGCTAGAACTAGAGCAAGCATCGGCAGTAGAGTTGGTTAAGGTTGCTCATCAAGTTTGCCCATACTCAAACGCTACTCGCGGTAACATAGATGTACAGCTTAGTGTGAACAGCGAAGCGCTTTAAGAACTCTTGAAATACCAAAAACCAAGCTAAGGCTTGGTTTTTTACTTTGCGTCATCGCTCAGCAGTTCATCGCGCTGACGCTGGTACTCTTCAAAGCTCACATCCGCTTGATCCATACAGCTTAAATAATCTTGATGATTAGTGTGTTTGTCACACTGCTGTCGTTGGTTTCCTTGCATGGCATTATAAGCCTGCTGCTGACTGCAGCCGCTCAACGTTACCAGTAAAATACCTATAATAATTTTCATGCTTCGCCCTCGCATCATTGCCATTAGCATGAACTATTTAAAAACAAGTACGAGGATCTTTCCTTATGATAATTGTCAGCACTATCTCGCTAGCTTTACAGTATGTGGGAATGGCTACAGGGATTTTTGCATACTAAAGTTAAGCAAAGTTTGCCCTGCTCGCTGTACCTTGTTGGTTTTAATCACGCTAAAGCCTTGTTTAACAAAGAACCGCCTAGCCACTTTAGACGCATCAACAAACAAGTATTCCCTTTGCTGTTGGCGAGCAATCGCTTCAATATACTGAAGCATTTGTAGAGCAATACCCTTAGCTTGGTATTTTGGCAAAACATAGCAGCAATCAATATTGCAGCCCTCTAGCTCAATAAAGCCCACTACCGTTTCAGCTTGCAAGGCCACAAAGCAGCGTTCAGCTTTTAAGCGTTGCTGCCAATATGAGTAATCTACGGGTGTTGATGCCCATGCTTGTTTTTGTTCCGCGCTATAGTGCTCATTACTAATGGCATGCACCGCTTGAGTAAAAACATCGGCGATTTGTTTAGCAAACCTAGTGGAATAAGGCTCGATGGTGATATTCATTTAAACAAAACTCGACACAAACTCACTTATCGTTTGTCGCATTGGCGCGGCCGACGGCGTAAGCAAGTACGCTAAAGCCGCACAATTAAGCAAAACGGTAGCGTAGTAAACCCAACGAAATTGCTGTTTCTGAGTTTTATGTCGTAAGTACTGCTGAGCAAGCATAGCGCCCGGCCAACCACCGAGTAAGGCAAATACATGTAGCTTGGCTTCTTGCACTCGCCAACGACCCGCTTGAGCAGCGCTTTTATCTAGAGCATACAAAGCAAAACAGACTAAGCTCATCACTAAATAGGCCAACGCAATTGCCAATGGCAAGTTTGCCAACATCACTAAGGCCGTTAGTAGACCGGCAAATACCGCGACTTTTATACTCGCGCCAAATCCAGCCTTGTTGGTCTTAGTAACAAATGCCGGTTTTGCGCCCACCAATTTAAGTTGCTTGGCGCAGGGCCTACCTTGTTTATCGGCAGATAAGCGGTACGTAAACCAATGGCCGATTAAGCGCTCGGGGTTAATGCTTCGATCATCAAAACTGCTGGCGTGTACAAACAAGTTTTTCTCAGCGTTTTTATCACTGAGTTTTAAAAAACCAAAACCTTTGGCGTCATTCCATGAGACTAACTTCGCTTTAGTCATTCGCTTGCATCACCCTTTGCTACTAACTCGGCATGTTCTTTTATTTGCTTAGCCATGCTTGGCTTAATCTTAGCCAAGCCCTTAGCGACACCCAGTTGATTTTCTACACTGTGGTTTTGACTAAGTTTAAATTGAGCTTGCAGCTTATCAATGCTTATTTCAAAGCCAATAATGGCTTTATTAAGCTGAGCCATAAAGTTGTCTGGAGCATCACTTACTTGCCAAGGTTTAGTTTGGTTTTGCTCGTTCTCTAGAGTCAATCGCTGCAATAAATCCAGCGTCCAGGCGGCATCATTTTTAGCCTTAATAACGCCATTAATATGCACTGCTTGATAATTCCAAGTTGGCACTACCTTGGGGTTAGCCAGCTTAGAGGGATAAAAGTTTGGCGATACGTAAGCATCTTCCCCCTGAAACACCACCAATGCAGATAAGTTTGACTGCAAACGCTTAGCTAAGGGATTAGCTCGCGCGATATGACCTTGTAAACACCAGTCATCTTGAGCATTTTTAGCCAGTAGTAAGGGCACATGATCGGCCACTAGGCCTGCATCACTTTGAGTGGTGATAGTGGCAAGTGGATAACTGGAGATCAGTTGAGAAATAGTTGTCCAGTCGTCTTGTTTAAAATGCTTGGGTATATGCACGTGCTATCGCTCCCTGTTAGTTACTTGAATACTCTCACAATTAGGGAACCTAGCACTAGTGATGATTAAGTTATTGTTCAGGCACTTTTTAACCCGTGTTAAGGCACGTAAAACTCGATGTCTTTGTTTAAGCTCATTGCATACCCAGCGCTGGCAATACCTTCTACGTCGGTGGCTTTTACTTGCATTTGACCACTTATCCAAATCACTTCCCAAGGTTCAACCATATCGATTCCAGCAGGATGGCGAACATGAATAATTTGATTGGGTGGCGGTGGGGGTAAGTGCAAACAAGCACCAAAAAATGGTACTAAAAAGAACTCAGTAATTTTGTCACCATCGCTTTCTAATGGCACGACAAAACCAGGCATACGCATATCTTGGCCGTTTAAGGCTTGCACTAAACCGCCAGACTTTATTTGCGGCGCGCGCTCATCAAGTTGAATTTGATGATTAATAGGATTTTGGTTTGGCTGATCTCTTTCTAGCTCTGGCACCAGCGATAACCAAGGATTTGGAGTCGCCAATACTATTGGGCTAATTAAGCCAGCAAAAACAAAACATAATATTCGTAACATAGTTCACCTGAAGTCCTCTGAACTATACCAAGGCACAGTTCAGAGGTAATAGCTTATTTACTCAGCGTCTAAAGCGCCGCGCATTACATTGTAAATCGCAGTGTTGTCTACCGAACGGCCAACAAAGGCATGTGAATTTAAGCCCCAAGAAGCGATAGGTACATCAACGTTAGTGTGGCTTCCCCACTTCCAACTGACTTCTGGTACTACACCTACGCCGTTGGTTTTCTCAAGCTTCAAACCACCCGTTTCGTGATCGGCAGTAACAATGACCATTGAGTCACTGCGTAAATCAGCCCAGTTAGCGACATCTTCAACCGTGGTATCAAAGGCAATGGTTTCATGAATCAAACGTTCTTCATCGTTAAGGTGACCTGCAAAATCAATTTGCGAACCTTCTACCATCAGTACAAAACCATTTGGGTTTTTAGACAGAATGTCTATGGCTACTTGAGTCATTTCATTCAGCTGGGGAATGTCTTGCTCTTCGTAACTTTTCTGGTCGCCAAGCGGTAATACATAAGGGATTTCGTCTTCACCAAAAATACCGGCAAATAAAATTTCTGCATCAGGGTCTGTTGCAGGTAACGCCGCTACCGCAGGAATCATGTCGGTTTTGTTTTTAACGATGGTGTAACCACCTAGCGCAGCCTGTTGGCTAATCACGTCTACGTCATCAACTTGCTTACTGCCACATAAGGCAACGTTTGGCTTTACGTCGCCAAACATACTTTGTGACAAGGTAACAAAGTCATTTCGGTTCGGACCGTGTGAAGCAAAAGCTGCAGGTGTAGCATGCACACAGTGCGACGTAGCAACAATACCTACTGATTTACCCTGTTTTTGAGCATATTCCAAAATGGTTTCTAAATCAGAACCATCACCCGGACGCGCTTGAGCAATGGTGCCAGAGATAGCTTTACGGCCTGTCGAAATAGCGGTTGCCGCGGCGGCTGAGTCGGTATAGTAATTCATGCCTAGCTCGGCAAGATTCTCGTAACCTAGAGTATCAGCGCTGGCGGTTTTAATATCACCACGATGCTTGCCAGATTCTAGGAATAAGGACTCGCCTTGATAAGCACGGGTAATATCAATTTGCCCATAGCCCATACCATCGCCAATCATCATTACAATGTTGTTCGCAGATACTAGATCGATAACATCTATGTCTTGGCTGTCGCTAGCTTGGCCTTTGTTAATGCTAAGGTTTACTTGATAACGACCTAGAGAATCGGCGGTAGCTAACTGACGAATACCCTCAATGGTTTGAGTCTCGTCGTTGGCTAAACCAACTGTAATATCACCTTCCGTTTCCCACGTATAACTTTGAGCAAAAGTACTGCCATCGGCAGTAACACTGGTGGCTAAATCAGGTACGGTGATGGTGTCATGACCCACTACCGCGCGCATTTTAGACAAGGTTAGTGGCACTGCTTGCTGGCCATCGCCCAAGGTTGATAAAGAGAATACATAAGTACCCGCTTCAACCTGCGCAGACATTTTTCCGCCAGGGTAAGTCGTTAATGATGACTCACCTTCGCTTAGGCTAATTGGTTGGTTATCTAAAGAACCGTAAACCAAGGGTTTATCTATACCTTGATGTAGGTTAAAGCTGATGGTGCCAGCTTCAGCAAATTTTACCTGTAATTGGTAGTTACCGGCACCCGCGTAGCTAAACTCGCTGCTGTCATTAGCAGTCCAATCGTTAAAGGTACCCACTAAGTACATCGCTTGGCTTAAGTTATCTACGTCGGTATCGGTGATGTTTTCAATTAATAAGGTGGGGTTGTTAATCGTGGCCGACGAATCTAAGGTAAAGCGATACACTTGGTCTTCATCGCTGGAAACTGTGATATCCATATTTTGGTTACCAAAGTCGTCATACTTGCGTTGCAGCTCCATCGGAATATCAAATACCACTTCAGCATCGGCGTCTTCACCAATCGCTAAGTCGCGCTCGGCACTCCAGCTTGGGTCAGAGATTTTGAAGGAGTACTCACCTGGCTGCATGCTAAATAAGGCAATGTATTCACCGTCGCCTTGGTAGTGTAACTGAGCTTCTGGGCGCGAAGACCAGCTATTCATAGAGCCCTTGATATACAAGCGACAATCTTTGTTGGCGTCGGCAGCAATTTCTTCATCGCTACATTTAAACGGCCCTAAATCGATGCTGTCTGCGATTGGCGGATCAACATACACATACTCAGTATCACTATTACAACCTACTACAACAGATGTAATAGCAATACCAGCTACAACTTTTATAACTTTCCCAACTTGCATTTTACTTCCTTAATAAATAATTATTTTATGTTTTATACTTATTTATATATCTATGAATTTAATTACGATAAAAACATAGCACGGTAAACTACTCGCTTATTATGACTAAAATATTAAAATGTGAAGCGATACAAGGAACAACTCGCAGAAACCAATAAAAACTAAATATATAAAAAACAACAACTTAATATTAAGTCCGTAAACAACAAGACCCGTCACGTTAAAAGTGCGTAACTATCCAAAAAATACATGTTTAATAGGATTTATTTAAAGGGGAGTGATTTATTTAGACAATTAATTCATGAAAGGCTTATTCAAAAAGAATGAAAACGATTTCAATACGGTTTCACAAATAAATAAAGTGGGTGAGTTGATTTAAAATTAAAAAATTATCAAGAAAGGAATATAAACCCTATGCCAAGAACCGCTATGAAAATGATAATTAGTTAGCTTAACGCTTAGCTGAAATTACACCTTAAAATTGGCAATACTGGCTTGTATCAATCCACTTAATTGACCCACTTTTTCAGCCTGTTGAGCTGTGTGCTCAGTACCTTCTAAACTGCGTTGCGCAGCCGATTCAATGTCTTGCATCTCATTCACTACTGTTTCCGAAGTATTTAACTGTGCGTCACAAGCAGCCGTTACATCATCCAGCAAATTAGTAATATCGCTAACTAACTGGTGAGTCGTTGCTACTGATTGCTGCATTTCCGACATCAGTTCAAAACTAGCGCTAGCTTGGCTGCGCCCTTGGCGCATTTGCCCTTCGGTTTTTTCTGCACCTTTGACTAGTTCTCCCATCATTTGCTCAATTTGATCGGTAGAACCACGGGTTTGCTTGGCTAAGTTCCTTACCTCATCAGCCACTACCGCAAAGCCGCGACCATGCTCTCCCGCTCGAGCCGATTCAATGGCCGCATTTAACGCCAGCAAATTAGTTTGCTCTGCAATGCCATTAATCACTTCTAAGATCTTACTGGCATCTTTACTATTTTGCGCCAGCTCTCGCATATCTTCAGACGCGCTATCCACCTGCCCCACTAGCTGCTTTATTTCAGAGGTGGCGGATTGAGTCAGCTGATTGCCGTGTTCGGAGGCTTCATCAATAGCAATCGCAGAGGTATCGGCACTGCGTACATGATCAGCCACTTCGCTAAAACCTTGCGATAACTGACCAATATGGTGGCTGACTTCGCCAACCACTTGCTGCTGTTGGCCCATTTGGTCTTTAGATTGCCGAGCTAAATCATTTAGCTGTCCTGCCGCCAAATTAAGCTCCACCACGTTCGTATTGATAGTGGTTACGGTAGTTTGCAGTAATGCAATAAACTGGTTAAAGGCTTCGGCTAACTGCGCTAACTCATCCTTGCCTTTTACTTTAAGCCGCTGAGTTAAATCACCATCTCCTTGAGCAATAGCTTGCATCGCTTCAACCATGGTCACAATAGGTTGGCGAATCAAACGGGTTATTATCCAGCCCATGAGTAGCGATATCACCACAATAGACAAACCAAAGGCCATATTAGTCCAGGCGGTTTGTTGCAATTGTTGGCTAATGGCTCGGCTAGAATGGCTGAGCACTTGCCATTGATGTTGCTGGCTGTCACTCGCACCCTGCACCACTTGCTCAGCGGCAGGGTTTAATAGGTCTTCCATTAGCAATTGACGCTCTTGCAGTAACTCAAATAACCGAGAGGCCGAGTTAGCCAGCTCGGCAACGTCTTTTGCCACCAGTTCAATCCAAGCTTTATGGTGCTCACGGTTGAGCCCTTTTTGTAAATCTAACAAGGCATTTTCTGCACCAAATAGCTCTAAATAGAATTGGTCTTTACTGCGATCATCTTGGC
This sequence comes from Agarivorans sp. Toyoura001, assembly GCF_005405585.1. Lineage (GTDB taxonomy): Bacteria > Pseudomonadota > Gammaproteobacteria > Enterobacterales > Celerinatantimonadaceae > Agarivorans. The sequence continues at coordinate 243,440 of NZ_BJEQ01000003.1, forward strand.
GGTTTAAATGGCTCATTAAAGCAATGGCAGCAGCTTGAATATGATTCGCTAAATTAACGGTTAGTCCCGGTAAACGGCCAGAGTTCAGAGGATCTAAAGTGGCATGAATATCAGCACTATTAGCCAGCGCATTTGGCACTAACTGGCGTAACACAGTATTTTCAAGTCGGCTCACTTCAGCCAATAAAGGAACCAATTCTTCGGCAAAATGTTGGTCTAGCAACTGGGAGTTACTGGTAATCTGTTCGGCGTTATCAAAACCTGTAAGGTGAGGACTACCTCCTAGTTGCTCCGCCTGTTGCGATAACTGTTGGTAGCGTTGTAATAACTGAGGGTCTTCGCTTTGGCTAAAGCGTGATTGCACCACTAAACGCTGTAAAGCATTTACCGACAACTCACCCGCTAAACGGGCTCGTGGCTCAACTTTTTGCGAAAACTCAACGGTTTGTTGCTCAACATTTTTTAGCGCTAACATGCTGCTCCACAGCATAATGCCGAGCAGCACTACAATACCAATAGGAATAAGGGCGATTTTCTGGCTAAGGCTCAATTTGTCCATCATAAGGCTGGCGCTCCTACCATCTGTAACAAACCACTGCGCAGTTGCACCAACTGCGCGTATAGCAAGTTCGCATTGCTAAGGTCAGCCATTGGTTCTGCAGGACTGTCTTGTTCAATTTGTAAGATTGTTTTAGCTCGATGTAACTCGGCACGTAAATTAACGGTGCTATCCACCACTTGATAGAGGCTGGATTCCCCAGTAGGTAAACGCCCTGGCTTGCTCGGTTCTATCGCCAATTGGCGGAATAAACGTTCTAATAAATACAAACACTGAAAAGCCACTATATTAGCGTCTGTTAACTCGCGGTTTTGAAAATTGTTTAGCGATGCAAAGTTCAGTGGTAAGTCTTTTAACTGGCTTATCTGTTGTAAATCGCCCTTAATGATCGAAAGGTTCTTGGCTAACGCGGTGCTCCCTTCTCGATCAACTAAATCAACAAATAAGGCCTCAATAATCACCAATTGCTGATAAACATCATTCACTGATTTCCCTAAGGGACGTTCTACGTCTGCGGGCTTAGTCGCCGCTACTTTAGTCGCCACAGCATCAAGTTGTTGCTCTAGCAACTCCAGATAAGGCATAACGCTACGTGGCCGAATGACACGATAAGCCACGTTTTTATTAGCACTAACAGGCACGCCATGCTTGCTTTGCAGCTTGGCAGCAAACTCACTTAGCTGCTGGCTCTTAAATACCAAATGGATAGCCAGCTTATCGGCAAAAATTTGCGGTTCGGTACTGAGTGCTGGAAGCTTTTGCTGTTCACGAATCTCCACCAGCTGTTGAGTAATGACTTGGGTTTTCTGATAAAGATGGTTGTTGTTTACAATCGCCGCCACACTAACAGGGCTAAACACCAGCAAACAGCCAATGGCAAAACCGTATCGTTGAAGAAATAACACTAATTTAATCAAAGTAGAATCTCGTCCTTGAGGCGGCTTTTTAAAGCCGTTTTGAAGCCTATTCGGGTTTATTTCCAGACTTATCTTTCAAGCATAGGAACCTTTTAAGCATATAGCCAAGCAAGAACTACACCCAAGGTGTGAACAATAAGACAAAACTCAAGGAAACATCAAAAAAGTGGCAAAGTGATTACAGTTGGAATAATTGTTTGGCGTTTTGCTGCACTTGTTGTTGTAGCTCAAACACATCTTGCTGGCGTAAATCGGCTACCCGCTGGTAAATATGCCCTAAATAACAAGGCTCGTTACGGCGGCTTTTAGGTTTGGGTTTAAGATCTCGTGGCAGCAGGTAAGGCGCGTCGGTTTCTAGCAATAAACGATTGTCGGGAATTTCAGTGACGCGTTGCTGTAAGTCTTGACCACGACGTTCGTCGCACACCCAACCGGTGATGCCGATATAAATATCTAAATCAAGGCAAGCTTTAAGCGCCGCTTGGTCGCTAGTAAAGCAATGCAACACTGCACCAGGCAGCTTATCGCGCCAAGGAGCAAGGATATCGATAAAGCGCTGATGGGCGTCTCGCTCATGCATTACCACCGGCATGTGTAACTCTGCCGCTAAGGCGAGCTGTGCTTCAAATATCGCTTCTTGCTGAGGACGAGGTGAAAAATCACGGTTAAAGTCGAGACCACACTCTCCCACAGCCACCACCTGCGATTGCGCCAATAAGGATTTTAACTCAACCAGCTGTTCTACACTTACCGATTTAGCATCGTGTGGATGCACTCCCGCAGTGGCGTAACACAGATTTGGCCATTGCAGTGCCAACTCACTGACTGCTTGGCTTTCTTGCATGTCAGAAGCAAGCAATAACATGCCATTAATGCCCGATTGTTGGGCACGCTCAACCACCTCGGTGCGGTCTTTATCAAACTGCGAACTGGTAAGATTAAGCGCGATATCAAACATAAGGCTTAGGCTTGCGCTTCTTCATCATCATTCTTGCGTACATAAAAACGCGCAAAGAATAAACCGACTTCAAACAGCAGCCACATTGGCAAGGCTAATAAGGTTTGAGAAATCACATCTGGCGGGGTTAACAACATACCCACCACAAAGGCCCCTACAATCACATAAGGACGCTTGCTACGCAGCTTTTCAGGAGTAGTAGCACCCGACCAACACAGCAGCATAGTGGCAATGGGGATTTCAAAGGCTAAACCAAAGGCAAAAAACAGCTTCAGTACAAAATCGAGGTAATTAGAAATATCGGTGGCAATGGTTACGCCTTCTGGCGCTACTGCGGTAAAAAACGCAAAAGCCAGCGGGAATACCACAAAGTAGGCGAAAGCCACTCCGGCATAAAACAATAAACCAGAGCCAAATACCAAAGGAATGAGTAGCTTACGCTCGTGTTGATACAAACCCGGCGCGATAAAGCCCCAAGCTTGCGCCAATAAATAAGGCATCGCTATAAACGCCGACGCCACTAAAGTGAGCTTAATAGGCGTGAAAAACGGCGCGGCTACGTCGGTAGCAATCATACTGGCGTTATCGGGCAATACCGCTAACAAGGGATCGGCCACTAGCGAATAAATATCGTTAGCAAAATAGACCAGGCCAAGAAATACAATTAAACAGGCCAATACGCCACGCAGCAAACGATTGCGTAACTCAACTAAATGCTCAATTAGGGGTTGCGCAGGGGCATCACTCATAGCTTATTTTTTATCTTCTTGGTTGGCGTTAGGTTGTGAATCTGCAGGCATTTCCACCGTGTCGGCTTGATGCTGACTATTTGCCGGATCAGCCTTTTCAACATCAGGCTTATCGGATGTGGTCTTTTGATATGGGCGAGTGACAGACTCGGCGCGTGCCTTTAAGGTTTCAAAAGACTCACTCAAATCACCATTCAGTGATTCTAAGCCTTGTTGCTCGGCTTTTTTCAAGTTCTGATGCAGCTCATCCAGCTCAAGCTCTTGCTTTAGCTCGGTAGTCACAGACGATACCGACTGCTTCACTTTATTAACCACTGCCAATACACTACGAATAGCACCCGGCAAACGCTCTGGGCCAAGAATAACCAAGCCCATAATCGAGATTAAAATTAACTCCCAAAAGCCAATATCAAACATGCTTAACCTTGCTGCTGGTCTTTGCTTTTAGTGGTTTCTTCAGTTTGCTCTTTGTTTTGAGCGAGCTGTTCTGGCGTAGATTTTTCTGCAGACTTGGCATCATCGTCGTTCATGGCATTTTTAAAACCTTTCACCGCTGAGCCTAAATCGCCACCCATGTTACGTAGTTTTTTGGTGCCAAATAACAACACCACAATGACCGCTACGATCAACAGTTGCCAAATACTAATTCCACCCATCTGTTTTTCCTTTTACATTCTTGTTTGGCCACAATGGCCATAGTTCTATTTTAGTTGTCGCCAGCTAATTAACCCAGTTAAACCACTACATACCGCTAAGGCTGCAGCAACCATGGGTAGGCTTGAGTAAATGACCGCTGCCGAAATTAAACTAGAAGCGGATACCAAAGCCAAAATTAAGCTACGCTGACGTTGCTTTTGTTGCTGCAAATACTGTGCAGTAAACTGTTGAAACTTAAGCTGCTGTTGCTTGGCCAATTGCAGGTTATCATAAACCAACTCTGGCAAATGCGGCAGCGTTTCTAACCAATAGGGTGCCTTTTCTTTAAACGCAGTAAACACTGCTTCTGGCCCCACTTGTTTGCGCATCCAGCGCTCTAAAAATGGTTTCGCTGTGGCCCACAAATCTAACTCTGGGTAGAGCTGTCGTCCTAAACCTTCTATATACAGCAAGGTTTTTTGTAACAATACTAATTGCGGCTGCACTTCCATGTTAAAACGTCGCGCAGTGTTAAACAGGTTTAACAGTACATGGCCAAAAGATATTTCTGATAAAGGCTTAGCAAATATTGGCTCGCACACCGTGCGAATCGCTGCTTCAAACTCTTCTACCTTGGTATCTGAAGGCACCCAACCGCTATCTACATGCAGTTGCGCCACTTTGTGGTAGTCACGATTAAAAAAGGCCAAAAAGTTTTCCGCTAAATAGCGTTGGTCTTCTTTGTTTAGCGTTCCTACAATGCCGCAATCAATACCTATGTACTGCGGATCTTCTGGGTGCTCACGCGAGACAAAAATATTACCCGGGTGCATATCTGCATGAAAGAAACTGTCGCGAAATACCTGAGTAAAAAACACTTCTACGCCACGCTCTGCCAACAACTTCATGTTGGTATTTTGCGCTTCTAACTCGTCGATATTGGCCACCGGAATACCGTAAATACGCTCCATCACCAACAAGGTTTTACGACAATGCTCACTATACACTTCAGGAACATACAGCTCTTTTGCGTCAGTAAAGTTACGGCGCAATTGAATTGCATTCGATGCTTCTCGAGCGAGGTCTAATTCATCAACAATGGTTTTACGATATTCTTCAACCACTTCTTTAGGACGCAAGCGGCGACCGTCAGCGAAAAACAGTGCAAAAAACCCTGCAACGCGCTGCATTAGCGCGATATCAGACAAAATAGTGCGCTCAATGCCAGGGCGAATAACTTTAAGCACCACCTCTTGGCCATTTTCTTTTAAGCGAGCGGTATGCACCTGGGCGATAGACGCAGACGCCAAGGGCTGCATATCAAAATCATCAAACAGGTTTTCAATTGGCTGTTCTAAGGCCAACTCGATTTGTTGTTTCGCTAATTCACCAGAAAACGGCGACACTTGGTCTTGCAGTAAAGCGAGTTCGTCGGCAATGTCTGGCGGTAACAAATCGCGGCGGGTAGACATCATTTGGCCAAATTTAATAAATACTGGCCCGAGTTCTTCCATCGCCATTCGAATACGCGCGCCAGGAGCGCTATTTTTATGCTGGTTACGCCACCAAAATACTAGGCTGCGTAAAAAACGTAGCGGCCACGGCCAAAAACGTTTGGGTAACAACTGGTCGATCCCATACCGACATAAAGTACGATTGATTTGTCTAAAACGAGCGAACTCTTTGGGGGTCATTCACTCAATTCCTGTATTCTCACGGCCAAGTTGTCTAGGTCTTTGGCAAGTGTCTGTACTTGCTGCTGCCAAGTTTGGTATTCCAATTGCCCCACTAGCAACTTCCACTCTTCGCTAGCCAATTCGGTAAATTTTTCAGGGGTTTTGCTAAATAGACTTTTTAAAGCTTCGGCGACCATACGGCCTTTAGAGACTATTTGGTAAGCTGCAACATCACCCACTCGTAGGGATAATTTTTCTTCAAAATCTGGATCTAGCTGCAAGAACAAATCGGCAAACTGCTGAGCAAGTTTAATATCGCCTTCTAGCTGCAACTTGTCTTGCTTAATTAAACTAGGAATTTTATCTGCCTGTTTAAGCTCAGCTAAGGTGAACAAAGACAAATTCAAACTGCAATCTGCTTGGCCTTCAAACTGATTCAGCACATCTAACTGTTGCTCGCTAATCACAAAGTAAAAACACGGCAGAGGTTGGATTTTAATAGCCAACACTTTACCAGCCAGTTGGCTGCGGCGAGCTTGGCTGGTGTCATCTAAGGCTAATACTTGATTACTCAGCGCTTCTACACCAGCGGAGATTAATGAGGAAAAGGGCATAGCGGCCTCTTAAAACTTGTAACCGCGATGCAGAGCGACCACACCACCAGTTAAATTGTAGTAATCAACGCCTTCAAAACCAGCTTGTTGCATCATGCCTTTTAAAGTTTCTTGATCTGGATGCATACGAATAGATTCAGCCAAATATTGATAGCTCTCAGCATCGTTGGCGATCAGTTGACCCATTTTAGGCAATAAGTGAAATGAGTAAGCATCGTACACTTTGCTTACGGCCTCTATCTCTGGCTTAGAAAACTCCAAGACCAGCAAACGACCACCCGGCTTAAGCACGCGATACATAGAACGCAGAGCGGCATCTTTATCGGTTACGTTGCGTAAGCCAAAACTAATGGTTATCACATCGAAGGTATTATCAGGAAAGGGCAGCGCTTCAGCATTGGCTTGAACATAACGCACATTGCCTACAATACCTTTATCACGCAGTTTACTGCGACCCATTTTAAGCATTGAGTCGTTAATGTCGGCCAATACCACTTCGCCATTATTTCCCACAATACGAGAAAACTTAGCGGTTAAGTCACCGGTACCACCGGCTAAATCCAACACCTTTTGGCCAGGGCGTACGCCACTGCAATCAATGGTGAATCGTTTCCACAAGCGATGAACCCCACCCGACATAAGATCGTTCATTACGTCATATTTAGCCGCTACCGAATGAAAAACATCGGCCACTAAGCCAACCTTTTCCTCGCGGTTTACTGTTTTATAACCAAAGTGGGTAGTGTCTTGCTCAACGCTCATATTTGTTTCCTACTAATGCGGTCTGCGGCTAGTGTACTGTAGCTGAGCTCATGCTCCAACTCTTGCGCTACATCCTCTCAACATTTTTACGGAAAGCGCGAAGCCTGCAAAAAATCAATGCTAGCTTGAACAAGCTAACCGAACACTTTTAGCTTCATTACAACACAGGTGTTTTATGTATAAACATCGCCGTCGAATTCAACTAAAAAGCGCCCCGTAGGGCGCTTGGTTTACGTTTTTATTTTCACCGGTTGCTGTCGTGTGCGCCAAGCTTTGTGGCTAGTTTGCTGCTTCACCTCTTTAGCTACTGTAGCGGGTTCCGCTTGCTTAAGTTTGGCTCTAAATCGACCATCGGGATCGGCACCAATATCTTTAGCGATGTGGGCATTTATACCCTCTACTCGCCAGCTTTGTTGGCGTTGTTGTTTAAGCCATTGCTGGGTTTCAAGATGCTGTTGATAACGCAGTAATAATTCTACGGTAAAAGTTAATAAGCGAATTTTAAGTGACATCATGTCTCGTTCTCCTTGATAGAGAGCGAAGTGATGCAGTATAGAGAGAATGGTCTAGCTATTTCCTTACTGCGACACTTCGCAGCTCGGATAAAATTGAATGGGTCTCAATCTTAGTTTGCTGCTGGCCCTTTGGTTCGGCTGCCATGTTTATTATTTCGCATGGCAAGCGAGGCTGCGGGCACAAGTCGGGTTAAACGGTATGCTGAACATAAACAATGTTTCATGGTTCCCTCGACTTAAGCAGTAATTGATTGAATACATAACATAACGTGAGCCTGCTTAAATAACAAGCAAGCAACGTAACTAAATTGAGGCTTTTTTGTAAGCGTTGGTAGCCCTAGCGTATTAGCTCTAAATATCTGATTATTTTAGGCAAATATACTAATGACTTATTCACTTCAAACGCTGACACACTAGTATTTGCAGTTAGCCTCAATTACGCGTTTAATAAACGACAGTTTAGGCAATACACACACTAAGTGAACCTGACATACCGTTTCAATGAGTAGATCTGAGGTTTGAATGCATCCAGCCAGCCATGGTTATTATAAATTACACTTTCACCAAGATTTCCTGTTGGCTCAGCTTTACGATAGTTGGAACGTCACCACCACCAATGAATATCGCAAAGATATAAAAAACACGGTGGGTCAGCTAGAACAACAACCTTGGGCAGCCATTTTTGATATCCGCGATTGGCAGTTTCTCACCCCAGAAAGTATCCCTGTGATGCAAAAGCAAATTGGCTGGTGTTTACAAAACCAGTTATGCCACTGTATTTACTTAGCACCAGATTCTGGAATTTTGGAGTATTTAAAACAGCAAGCTCACGCTCAAGTCACTGAACACAATTGCAAATTTGTTCAAGTGGCCACGGTAGAAGAATGCCTAACAACCTTGGAAAACTGGCAGGTGAACGTACCCAAGCCAATCTCTGCGCTATTACAAGAAACCTGAATCACCGCCAGCTATAACTACATTGTCGACAATAACTAGAACCACTCATCCATTGTCGACAAAACTCCTTATTTCAACGGATATCTCGCTACTTAAACTAAAGTATAAGCACATATTGTCGACAATTATTTGATCGACCCGCAACAACCGGTCTACACTGTGCAACATTCAAACAACCTGAATGTAACCTTAATATGTCACAACGTAGTCCCGCTAAATCGCTCAGCGAAAATCAAAACCTGTTATCACAAAACCTCAGTGATACCTTAATTGAAGCCATAGTGAGCGGCCAAATTGCTCAGGGCGAAAAGATCTCCGAGCCAGAATTAGCCCGTCATTACGGGGTGAGTCGCGGCCCTCTTCGTGAAGCAATACTTAAACTACAAGGCATAGGCTTAGTTGAAAGAGTACCTCACGTTGGCGCTCGCGTAGTACAGCTTAACCAACAACAACTGTTAGACATTTACTCAGTGCGTGAAGCCTTAGAGGGCATGGCTTGTCGCTTAGCCGCCGAGCAATTGTCGACAATTCAGCTTGATGAATTAAAAAAGCTACTAGAACACCACCAAAGCTACCTACAACAACACCAAGGCAAGGCCTACTTTGAACAGCAAGGTGACTTCGATTTTCACTACCTCATTATTAAGGGCAGCGCTAACCAACGCCTAGTGAACCTGCTGTGTGACGAGCTTTACCACTTGTTGCGCATGTATCGCTACCAAGCCGCTAAACAAGTTTCTCGCCCAGAGCGAGCCTTAAAAGAACATTGGGCCATTTGGCAGGCACTGGCTGATCGCGATGGCGAACTGGCCGAAATGTTAATGCGTCGCCATATAGCGCGTGCCCGCAAAGCCATAGAACAACAACACCAAACTAATCTGACCGACCAAAGCTTAGAAGCTCAAGCTTCAGCAACTCACATTCAAGGAGTGAACGAATGAACAGCTCAAAACTCTCACCAGGAGCACGTTTTCGCCAAGCGGTAGCCGAACAGAACCCGCTACAGATTGTAGGCACTATTAATCCCTACTGCGCCATGATGGCCCAACGCGAAGGCCACCAAGCTATTTACCTTTCTGGCGGAGGCATCGCCAATGCGTCTTATGGTTTGCCTGACTTGGGCATCACCACCATGAACGATGTACTAGAAGATGTTCGCCGGATTACCGCAGCTTGCGACTTACCTCTACTGGTAGATATAGATGTGGGTTTTGGTGGCGCATTTAACATTGCCCGTACCGTAAAAGAAATGATCCGCTCCGATGCTGCCGCCGTGCATATGGAAGACCAAGTGGCACAAAAACGTTGTGGCCACCGCCCCAACAAAGCCATTGTCTCTAGCCAAGAAATGGTAGACCGCATTAAAGCCGCTGTTGATGCTCGGGTAGATCCAGATTTTGTCGTTATGGCTCGCACCGATGCCCTGCAAATAGAGGGAATGGGCGGCGCTATCGAGCGCGCTTGCCAATATGTTGAAGCCGGCGCCGACATGATTTTCCCTGAAGCTATGCTCACGCTTGAGCAATACCAACAATTCGCCGACGCGGTAAAAGTGCCAATTTTGGCCAACATTACAGAGTTTGGCCAAACCCCATTGTTTAGCGGCGAAGAGTTAGCGGGCGTTGGTGTAGACATGGTGCTGTATCCGCTATCAGCCTTTCGTGCCATGAATCAAGCCGCTGTAAATGTTTATCGCAGCTTACGCAGTAACGGCCACCAGCGAGATGTGGTAGATAGCATGCAAACCCGAGCTGAGCTCTATGACTACTTGGGCTATCACGACTACGAACAAAAACTCGACCAGCTATTTAAACAAGAATAATACCAATCGGGATAGATAGATGAACAGATATCTATGTCGATTGGTATACACACCACTACGTGAAAGGGCTTAGCCAGCCAAACAAAGATTCAGCCGCTAAGCCCACCATTTAACAAGCCAAACAATGCGGCACTGCAGATGCCACGCTTGTTAACACCAAGGAATGAAGGAGAACATCATGGTACAGAAAGCTTTAGGAGGCGCAGGCTTACGAGGCCAAAGCGCAGGCGAAACCAAATTATGCACAGTAGGCCAAAGTGGCTCAGGCCTTACCTACTGCGGCTACGATATTAGCGAACTCGCCGACCAAGCCACCTTTGAAGAAGTGGCCTACCTATTATGCAATGGTGAGCTGCCCAATCGCGAGCAACTGGCGGCCTATCACGATACGCTGCATAACCTGCGTGAACTGCCCGATGCACTAAAAGCAGTATTAGAGCTGATCCCCGCGAATGCTCACCCAATGGATGTGATGCGCACTGGTGTTTCGATGCTAGGCAATCTAGAAACCGAAGCCAACTTTGCCGAGCAGCAACAGCATACCGATCGCCTGCTTGCGACCTTGCCGGGCATTATTTGTTATTGGTATCGCTTTAGTCATGACGGTGTGCGCATTTCGACCCAAAGCTCGGCTAAATCTATCGCCGGTCACTTCCTCGAATTATTGCATGACAAACCTGCCGATCCACTGCATGAACAAGTGATGCAATGTTCATTGATTCTCTATGCCGAGCATGAGTTTAATGCTTCGACCTTTACCGGCCGAGTCATTGCTTCCACCCTATCAGATATTCATTCCGCCGTTTCTGGTGCCATTGGCGCTCTGCGTGGCCCTTTGCATGGCGGCGCCAACGAAGCGGCCATGGCGATGATTGAAAACTGGACCAGCCCAGAGCAAGCTGAAAACGAAATCATGGGAATGCTAGCGCGCAAAGATAAAATCATGGGCTTTGGCCATGCTATTTATCGCACCAGCGACCCACGTAATGCCTTAATTAAGGCTTGGTCTAAAAAACTAAGCGACGCTAACGGCGACAAGCATTTGTATGCCGTATCAGAGCGAGTAGAAGCTGTAATGTGGCGTGAAAAAGAGTTGTTCTGCAACGCCGACTTCTTCCATGCCAGCGCCTATCATTTCATGAACATCCCTACTCCACTGTTCACCCCCATTTTTGTTTGCTCGCGGGTGAGTGGCTGGGCCGCTCACATCATGGAGCAACGCGCCAATAACCGCATTATTCGACCGAGCGCCGACTATACCGGCAGCGAACCGCGCAGTTACTTGCCAATAGAGCAACGCGGCTAGCTTTTTTTAGTGGAGCGAATGCTCCACTACCCTCTCCTTTTGCTGTGGAAACGTTTATGAATACCAATTATCGCTTACCCCTAGCAGGCAGCAACTTAGATTACTTTGATACTCGCGCCGCGGTTGAAGCCATTCAACCTGGTGCTTATGCCGGTTTGCCTTATACCTCGCGAGTATTAGCTGAAAACCTGGTGCGCCGCTGCCCTGCCGACCAGCTAAACGCAGCGCTTAGCCAAATTATTCTGCGCAAGCGAGACCTAGATTTCCCCTGGTACCCCGCTCGTGTGGTGTGCCACGACATACTTGGCCAAACCGCCTTGGTTGATTTAGCCGGTCTGCGCGATGCCATTGCCGATAAAGGCGGAGACCCCGCCAAGGTAAATCCGGTAGTGCCTACTCAGCTGATTGTTGATCATTCTTTAGCCGTTGAGCATGCCGGTTTTGAAACTGATGCCTTTGAAAAAAACCGCGCCATTGAAGACCGACGCAACGAAGACCGCTTTCACTTTATTAATTGGTGCAAAACTGCCTTTGAGAACGTCGATGTAATACCGCCGGGCAATGGCATCATGCATCAAATAAACTTAGAGAAAATGTCGCCAGTGATTCAAGCGCGCGATGGTGTGGCTTTTCCCGATACGCTGGTAGGAACGGACAGCCATACTCCGCACGTAGATGCTTTAGGCGTTATTGCCATTGGCGTAGGCGGTTTAGAAGCCGAGAACGTAATGCTAGGTCGCGCCTCTTATATGCGCCTTCCCGACATTATTGGAATCGAGTTAACTGGCCAGCGCCAAGCAGGCATTACTGCCACCGATATCGTGTTAGCCATCACCGAATTTCTGCGCGAACAACGCGTGGTGTCTAGCTACTTAGAGTTCTATGGTGAGGGTGCAGCTCAGCTTACTTTGGGCGACCGAGCCACCATCTCCAACATGACGCCAGAATTTGGCGCCACAGCGGCCATGTTCTACATCGACGATAACACCATTGATTACCTCAAGCTTACGGGTCGCGAAGCAGAACAAGTGGCCTTGGTAGAGAACTACGCCAAAACCACCGGCTTATGGGCCGATGATCTACAAGAAGTCGAATATGAGCGGGTATTACAGTTTGACTTATCTAGCGTTAGCCGCAACATTGCAGGGCCATCAAACCCACATCGCCGCGTAGCCACTAAAGATTTAGCCAGCCAAGGCATCGCTGCTCCAGTTCCTAAACAAGAAGGCTTGATGCCAGATGGCGCTTGTATCATTGCTGCTATTACTAGCTGTACCAATACTTCTAACCCTCGCAATGTAATTGCAGCAGGTTTAATTGCTCGCAACGCTAACAAGCTAGGTTTAAACCGCAAGCCATGGGTTAAAACCTCGCTGGCTCCGGGTTCTAAAGCGGTACAACTCTACTTGGAAGAAGCCAATTTACTGCCTGAATTAGAGCAACTTGGTTTTGGCATTGTCGGTTTTGCCTGCACCACCTGTAACGGTATGAGCGGCGCCTTAGACCCTAAGATTCAGCAAGAAGTGATAGACCGAGATTTATATGCCACCGCAGTGTTGTCGGGTAACCGTAACTTTGATGGGCGCATTCATCCTTATGCCAAGCAAGCATTTCTAGCCTCCCCACCACTAGTGGTAGCTTACGCGATTGCCGGCACCATGCGCTTCGATATTGAAAAAGACGCGTTAGGCCATGATACCCAAGGTAACCCCATTACTCTAAAAGACATATGGCCAAGCGATGAAGAAATAGATGCGGTAGTGAACCAAAGCGTGAAACCCGAGCATTTTCGTAAAGTGTATCAACCCATGTTCGATATTAAGGTAGATTACGGCAATAGTGCCTCACCACTTTATGAGTGGCGCCCGCAAAGCACATATATTCGTCGCCCGCCATACTGGGAAGGAGCTTTAGCAGGTGAGAGAACCTTGCGCGGTATGCGACCTTTAGCCGTGCTGGGTGACAACATCACTACCGATCACTTATCACCGTCTAACGCTATTATGCTCGACAGCGCCGCCGGTGCTTACTTAGACAAAATGGGTCTACCAGAAGTAGATTTTAACTCTTACGCGACCCATCGAGGCGATCACCTTACCGCACAACGCGCAACCTTCGCTAACCCCAAACTGTTTAACGAAATGGTTAAAGATAGTGGCGAAGTGAAACAAGGCTCACTCGCCAGAGTAGAACCTGAAGGCGAAGTAATGCGCATGTGGGAGGCCATTGAAACCTATATGGATCGTAAGCAGCCATTAATTATTGTTGCGGGTGCAGACTATGGCCAAGGTTCGTCGCGAGACTGGGCAGCTAAAGGCGTGCGTTTAGCAGGCGTAGAGGTAATTGTAGCCGAAGGCTTTGAGCGTATTCACCGTACAAACTTAGTCGGTATGGGTGTATTACCACTGGAATTTACCAAGGGTAACAACCGCCATAGCTACCGCATAGACGGCAGCGAAACTTACGATGTAATTGGTACCCCCGCGCCCGGCGAGTTGCTTACCTTGGTGATAACCCGAGCCAGCGGCGAGCGTATCGATTTACCCGTAGTGTGCCGCTTAGATACCGCTGAAGAAGTCTCGGTATATCAAGCGGGCGGCGTATTACAACGCTTCGCTCAAGACTTTCTCGAAAATGAGAGCCTCGAAAATGAGAGCCTTGCAGATGAAAACCAGCATTAGGAGGCAAAAGATGAGTTCAGTAAAACAAGTTCGTATTCCTGCTACCTATATGCGCGGCGGCACCAGTAAAGGGGTGTTTTTCAAACTTGAAGACTTGCCAGAAGCCGCTCAACAAGCCGGTGAAGCGCGAGACAAGTTACTACTGCGAGTGATTGGTAGCCCTGACCCTTATGCCAAGCAAATTGATGGCATGGGCGGCGCTACCTCTAGCACCAGCAAAACAGTGATATTGTCAAAAAGCCAGCAAGCTGATCACCATGTTGATTACCTGTTTGGCCAAGTATCAATTGATAAAGCCTTTGTTGATTGGAGCGGCAACTGCGGTAACCTTACCGCCGCAGTGGGCGCGTTTGCCATAAACAGCGGATTAGTTGACCCAGCTTTAATTCCACAAAATGGCTTTGCCAGTATAAGGATATGGCAAGCCAACATTCAAAAAACCATTATCGCCCATGTGCCGGTTAATGATGGGGAAGTGCAAGAATGTGGTGATTTTGAATTAGATGGCGTGACCTTTCCCGCCGCCGAAGTACAAATTGAATTTGTTGACCCAGCAGATAGCGACGGCGCGTTGTTTCCTACGGGTAACTTAGTTGACCAACTGGAAGTGCCGGAGATTGGCACCTTCCAAGCCACCATGATCAATGCGGGTATTCCTACTATTTTTCTGCAAGCCGAACAATTGGGCTACTCGGGCACTGAGTTACAAGACGACATCAACAACGACCCAAAAGCTCTCGCGATGTTTGAAAGCATTCGTGCTCATGGGGCGCTAAAAATGGGCTTAATCAGCCATATTGATCAAGCAGCTCAGCGCCAACATACCCCCAAAGTGGCCTTTGTGGCTAAGCCTCAAGACTACCTAAGCGCTAGCGGCAAGCAGATAAAAACCGCCGATAACGACTTGTGCGTACGCGCCTTATCCATGGGCAAGCTACACCACGCCATGATGGGCACTGCCGCAGTGGCGATAGGCACTGCAGCCGCCATTCCCGGCACCTTGGTTAACTTAGCCGCTGGCGGAGGAGAACGAGAAGCAGTGAGCTTCGGCCATCCCTCTGGCAGCTTAAAAGTAGGCGCTCAAGCACAGCAAGATAATCAACAATGGCAGGTGACCAAAGTGAGCATGAGTCGCAGCGCCAGAATACTAATGGAAGGGTGGATTCGGGTACCCAGTGATAGCTTTTAAGCTACCACTGGTATCAAAAATCGGAACCTAAATACATTCTCCCTACCAAGTGGTTATAGCTTAGGGACGAGGAGCACATTATGAATTATCAGCAACAAGCAGATTTCGCCAAGCAGCAACCAGAACAGTTTTGGCTAGAACAAGCTCAACAATTAGCTTGGTTTAAACAGCCCGACAAAGCGCTAAGCCAAGACGAACATGGCAACTATCGCTGGTTTAAAGGCGGCAGCATGAACACAGCCTACTTAGCTTTAGATTATCATTGTGAAAATGGCCGCGGCGAGCAAACC
This sequence comes from Agarivorans sp. Toyoura001, assembly GCF_005405585.1. Lineage (GTDB taxonomy): Bacteria > Pseudomonadota > Gammaproteobacteria > Enterobacterales > Celerinatantimonadaceae > Agarivorans. The sequence goes on from NZ_BJEQ01000003.1 coordinate 259,071, forward strand.
GCGCTTATTTACGACTCACCCGTCGCGGAGCTACAGCAAAAATTTACCTACAGCCAACTACGTGACGAAGTGGCCACCACGGCCGGTATGTTAGCCGAGCACGGAGTGAATAAAGGTGATCGGGTGGTGCTGTACATGCCAATGATCCCACAAGCGGCGATTGCTATGTTGGCCTGCGCGCGCTTAGGGGCAATTCATTCGGTAGTATTTGGCGGTTTTGCCGCGCAAGAACTGGCCGTGCGAATAGACGATGCGCAGCCAAAAGTTGTTCTTACCGCCAGTTGCGGCCTTGAGGGCGCCAAAGTCATTAACTACATGCCCATGGTGAGTTTAGCCTTAGAGCAAAGCCAACAAATGGATACCCCCGTACTAGTGTGGCAACGCCCGCAGCAAGCCGTTGAATTTAATGCTCAATACCAAGACTGGCAAAGCCAACAAAAGCAAGCTAAACCCGCTGAATGTGTACCTGTGGACGCCACCGATCCCTTGTACATCCTGTATACCTCTGGCACCACCGGCAAACCTAAAGGTGTAGTGCGCGATAACGGCGGCCATGCCGTTGCCATGAACTACTCGATACAAGCCGTGTACAACGTACAACCCGGCGACGTATTTTGGGCGGCTTCCGACGTGGGTTGGGTGGTAGGTCACTCCTACATCGTGTACGCCCCATTAATATATGGTTGCACCACCATTTTGTACGAGGGTAAACCGGTACGCACCCCAGATGCTGGCGCATTTTGGCGAGTCGCCAGCGAGCATAAAGTCAAAGTACTGTTTGCCGCGCCCACCGCCTTTAGAGCAATTAAGAAAGAAGACCCCGAAGGCGCGTTGGTAAAAGACTACGACCTTAGCCAACTGCGCGATATTTTCATGGCCGGTGAACGCCTCGATCCCCCTACTTTAGAATGGACTATAGCCAAAACCGACAAACCAGTGACCGACCACTGGTGGCAAACCGAAACCGGTTGGGCAATTGCAGGCAATCCTCTAGGTTTAGAACGCATGCCTGTAAAAGCCGGCAGCGCCACCAAAGCACTGCCCGGCTACCAAGTAAGCATACTGGATGAAATGGGGGAACCCAGCGCGCCCATGGCGCAAGGCTTTATTGCCATCAAACTGCCACTTCCTCCGGGTTGCTTACCTACCGTGTGGGGAGACCAAGCTCGATTTGAATCAGCCTACCTAAAACAGTTTCCTGGTTACTATGTGTCTGGAGATGGCGGCTATATCGACGAAGATGACTACTTATTTGTTATGGGTCGCATCGACGATGTGATTAACGTAGCTGGCCATCGCCTATCTACTGGCGAAATGGAAGAAGTAGTAGGTGCTCACCCAGCGGTAGCCGAATGCGCCGTTATTGGTAGCCACGATGACTTAAAAGGCCAAGTTCCTTTTGGCTTAGTGGTTCTCAAAGACGGTGTTCAACAAAGCGACCAAGAAGTATCCAAAGAGTTGATTCAAAAGGTACGTAATGAAATTGGTCCTTTAGCCTGCTTTAAACAAGCCATCATCGTGCAGCGCTTGCCAAAAACACGCTCAGGCAAAATACTGCGCCGCACCTTACGCCAACTAGCCGATGGCGAAGAATACGCGATACCGTCTACCATCGACGACCCAGCCAGCTTAGGCGAAATTGAAGAGCTAATGCGCCAAGGTAGAACAATGATTTAACTAACAAGGTTGCTCTGATCTAATTAGCAGCCGAAAGGCTGCTTTTTGTTTTTTACGTTTCACTATTCTCGGAGCAGACTCGCAGCAAGTTCACCCTCGATTCCAGTAAATATCAACTATCAAAGTGCGCACTAATTACCCTCATTACCGCCGAGTAGCGTAAGTCATCTAGCGATGAAGCTAAGGCCTGTTTGAGCGAAGCGAGTTGCCGCGGCGCGCTGGATGATGCGCAACGCAGGATGAAGGTTATGCGGGGCGGGCTTTCTTTTGCTTTCTTTTGCTTACTTTTCTTTGCCCGCCAAAGAAAAGTAAGTCGCCGCAGGCGAAACCTGAATACTCAAAAACATAAAAAGCAGCCCTTAGGCTGCTTTATAAATCCACCGCTCACCACAAAAACTTACTTGTCTGCACGACTCATAAATTTCTTCTCGGTGGTACTGATTTTAATCTTCTCACCACTGGCAATGTATTCAGGTACTTGTACCGACAAGCCAGTGCTTAAAATAGCGGGCTTAGTGCGGGCACTGGCCGAGGCACCTTTAATCGATGGGTCAGTTTCTACAATCACTAACTCAACGCTGGCTGGTAGCTCTACTGCCACAGGTGCGCCATCTACAGTAACCACTTGGATACCAGCGGTATCTTCGGTGATAAATGGCACTTCTTCTGCAATGGTTTCTTTGTTTAGGTTAAACGGCGTGTAGTCTTCGTTATCCATAAACACGTATTCATCACCGTCGATGTAAGAGAACATCACTTGATGGCGGCTTACGTCTGCCAAGGTAATCATTTCGTCTGCTTTAAAGCTCTCATCTGCTTTAGCGCCTGTGGCTACATCGTATAAACGCATGCGGTATAAACTGGCACCGGCTCGGCCACTTGGCGTGAGCTTAGCGATGTCTTTTACAAAGTAAACTTTATCGTTATGTTCAATAGCGGCATTCTTTTTTATTTCACTGGCCTTTGGCATGGCTTGAGGTCCTTAAATAATTCGTGCCATGAAAATATCATGTACAGAATTTTAGGCAACCGTTAGCGCATTTAGGCGCTGCAAATTAGTAAGCTTTATGTTATTAATCCCGCAGAAAACGAATAAAATACCGATAGTTAGCTCAATATTAGAACTTTAACTTGCTTAGTTTTACCGCTTTCTGTAAAAAGCTGGGTTACTTACTTAGGGATGATGATAGCTGACAGGAAAGTTAGCCTTGTTGCTGTATTAGGAGTTGGAATGTTATCCCCGCGTATTGTTGCCGTTGCGCTGTTATCTGGTTTGTTATTGGCCTGTTCTGTAGAAGATGAACAGCCACGTAGTCAAATTGCTGTTACCTTTTATCCCCCTGCTGTTTCCTTCCCTGGCTCTGCCGGTGATACCGAAACTATTACTCAAATACGCCATTTTAGAGCAGACGGTAGTTCCCCCTCTCAAAGTATTACCATTAACCAACGCCGTGACGGTGAACAACCCCGAATTAATGGTGAAGATGCTAGCCAAAACGCGACTTTCTTAATCGATTTTATGAGTAGTACAACCCTAGATGTTTACTCTGAAGGTGGAGAGTTTCTATACAACGTAGATATCTTTTCAGATATGACGCAAAAACACTTATGCCTGCCGAGCATTCATTTGAGCAAGTTTGAAATATTGGTCGATTCACCAGTAAAAATTGCCGAAACCAAAAAAGAAGCACATGAATTTATTTTGGCCTGCCGCACGGCAAATGAAGGCATAGAAGAAAAAGCTGAGTAAATAGCTCAGCCTTTCTATCTTATGTTTTAAGCGCCGAGCAGCTCGCTGCTTTGGTGCTTTAAGTTTTGATAAGTATCTGAACCCTGCTCGTCTGCCTGACAAATACTTAGCATGTCTTCGATAAAGAACGCTAACGCGCGCTGTTCTACTCGCATAAGCTTGGCTTGTACTTCCTGCGGTAAGTACTCGTAATGCGACGCCGCGCCAAAGTCACCCAATACAATGTTATGCGCGCTGTCTACCAACACATTGTGTGCGTATAAATCGCCATGACACATATGATGGTCGGCTAGGTGGGCTACTAAACTTTCCATTTGTTTCACAATGCCGCTGATTGCTTCAACGCTAAATTGCTGTTCTGGCAAAAAGGTATCGCGAGTACAAGTGGCTAAACTTGGCGGCTGTCCAAGGTTGGTAAAATGCTCTGGGATTAACGCCATAACTACTGCTGAACAATTAGCGTGTTGGATTTGACCGATAAAGTTAACCAATGCTGGATGCTGATCCACATGTAAGCAAGCATCTAGCTCATCACTGGGGTAGCCGTCGCTGGTCACTTCGCCCTTAAATACCTTAATCGCCACGCTCGCAGGTAAGTTAGTGCTAGCATTTGGATAAGCTAAAGAGATCACTCCAGAAGCTCCCTGGCCAAGCACTTTATCCATTTCAAAGTCCGTTAATTGGTACTTAGGCAAACTGGAACCATGATCAAAGGCTTGGCAAAACGGATTGCCCGCAAACGCCAACCACGCTAACCGTGGTAGCTCTAATAGCTGAGTAGGAAAGTGTAGTAATTGGTTAGCCGAAATACGCAGCAATTCTAACTTGGTGCATTGGCTCATCGATTGCGGCAAAGCGCGTAGCTTGTTCCCCGCTAAGGCACATTTTTGTAGCAATGCAGCCTCGCCTAACTGTTCAGGCAAAACCTCAATCTGGTTATCGGTAAGAATCAACCAGCGCAAATTTTTAGGTAATGCGGCAGCCGGTACTTCGCGAATAAGGTTTGATTTAAAACCAACCATTTCTAACTTAGCGCAACGCCCGAGTACTTTCGGTAGCACCTCAAAACGATTATTTGAAGCAAACACGATGCGCAGGTTTGGTAACTGTTCTAGGGTGTCCGGTAAGCTATTTAGCTGATTATCGCTAACATCAAGCACTTCTACTTGTGGACAAAACTGGACGAAATTTGCCGGTAAGTACTGCAAGTTGTCTTTGATATGAATACGCGTTTGCTGGCGTAAATCACCAGAGAGAAGTTGTTCGAGAGTATGCATGCTTAAACGGGCGAGTAGAAAAAGATGCGACATAATAACGTGTTGTTTATGGCTTTTCTTCATGTTTTAACGGGCTTAGCGTCACTCAAAGCCTTTTCAGTACTAAGCACGAACATTCACTACAAAGTAAACATAAAAAACCACCTTAAAAATAAATATCAGTATAATTGATGCTCAAAATCAGTTTATACAGTACAATGCGCGACCATCAAAAGCACTGATAACACTATTCATAACAGGAAAATTGATGGACGCAACACAACCGCTTTATAAAAACATTGGCGTGCAAGTCATCGTCGCGATGATCATAGGTACTATCGTTGGTGCCATCATGGGCGAACAAGCCGCCATATTTGCCCCGCTAGGTGCAATCTTCATCCACCTGATCAAAATGCTAGTTATTCCATTGATTGGCGTATCGATTATTGCCGGTGCAGCGAACCTAGGTAATAGCCCAGCAGCTGGTAAAATTGGTATTTCTACCTTTGGCTTCTTTATGGCGACTTCAGCAGTAGCGGTATTACTCGCCTTAGTCATGGGCTCTATTTTCCAGCCGGGTACCGGTTTAGATTTAAGCCAAGCCAGCGATATGTTCTCTAATGAATATGCCGACCAAGGCGGCGTACCAGGTGTAATGGAAACCATTATTGGCATGATTCCAGAAAACATCTTTGCCTCATTAATGGACGCTAACATCCTGCAAATTATGGTGTTTTGTTTATTCTTTGGTATTGCTTTATCTAAGCAACCTAGTGATAAAACCGCGCCGATAATGGGTGGCCTAGACACCATCATTCGCGCCTTTATTTGGATGATTAACATTGTAATGTTGATTGCTCCACTGGGCGTATTTGGCCTAATGGCTGAATCGGTAGGTACCTTCGGCTTTGCTATGTTGGGCTTAGTCGCGAAGTTATTTGGCGTATATGTTGCGGCCATTCTTATCTATGGCTTCATCTTTTACCCACTGACCATCAAGCTATTCTCAAAAATGCCAGTGCGCGAGTTTATGAGCGCCATGAAAAAGCCACAGGCAGTAGCACTATCTACCTCATCGTCTATGGCAACACTGCCAGTCACCATGGAAGTGGTAGAAGAAGAGCTCAAAATCTCTAAAGCAACGGCCTCGTTTGTGCTGCCTTTAGGCGCCACCATTAACATGAGCGGAAACGCGATTTACTATGGTTTAGTGGCGGTATTTTTTGCCCAAATGTTCCAAGTAGATTTAGGCATTGCCGCCTATGCAGCGATTATTTTCACTGCAACTTTGGGCGCTATTGGACAAGCTGGCGTACCAGGCCCTTCATTTTTGGTGGTAGCGGTACTGCTAGCAGCAGGCATTCCTATTGAAGGCCTACCTCTGCTATTTGCTTTAGACCGTATTTTCGACATGATTCGTACCGCACTGAATATCACTGGCGATGCAGCCTGTGCAGTCATTGTGGATCGTTTTAACGAAAAGCACGTTTAAGCGCGAAACGACTCGGGGCGCAGATGATGGCGCTCCAATAGTTTGTAGAACTCGGTGCGATTTCGCATCGCTAAGCGCGCTGCCTGGCTCACATTACCTTGAGTTAGGCGCAACAAGCGCGCTAAATAGCCTCGCTCAAATTCGTCTCTGGCTTGCGAAAAGCTCACTAGTTCGGCTTTTTCACGCAGGGCTTGTTGTACCAATTGCTGCGGAATTAACGGCCCAGTAGACAGCGCATTGGTCTGCTCTACTACATTCATTAACTGCCTCACGTTACCTGGCCAACGCGCCGCCACTAAGCTCGCCATGGCTTCTGGAGAGTAAGTTTTAATCGTCATTTCTTGGCGTTCAGCTATTTGTTGGCTGAAGTGATGCACTAACAAAGGGATGTCTTCTCTGCGCTTCACTAATGGCGGCAAACCCAGCTCAACCACGTTCAGGCGATAATACAAATCTTCGCGAAACTCTTGTTGCTGCACCGCTTGGTATAAGTCTTGGTGAGTGGCCGACACAATTCGCACATCCACCGGAATGTTTTTGGTTGAGCCCACCGGGCGAACTTCGCGCTCTTGCAAGGCACGCAATAACTTAACTTGCACGCTTAGCGGGGTATCGGCAATTTCATCAAGGAATAAGGTGCCACCTTCAGCCGCCTGAAATAAGCCTTGATGCGCATGCGCGGCACCACTAAATGCCCCTTTGGCGTGACCAAACAGCTCTGACTCAAACAAACCTTCAGGGATAGCAGCACAGTTTACTGCCACAAATGGGCCCGAGTTACGCATACTTGCTTGGTGAATAGCCTTAGCCAGCAACTCTTTACCCGAGCCGCTTTCACCTTGAATCATGATATTTACATCGCTCGGTGCCACTTGCTGAATTTGTTTAATCAGCACTTCCATCACTGGGCTACGGCTAATAATGTCGCTTCGCCAAGCGGCTTTATCACTGCTGCTATTGTCTTCCGATACACTAGGCTGCAAACGCAGTGCATCAGCGACTTTAGCCAGCAGCTCTTGGCTATCAAAAGGTTTCGTTAAATAACCAAATACACCCTGTTGGGTAGCCGCAATGGCATCAGGAATATTGCCATGAGCGGTTAATAGCATGACTGGCAGACTAGGATAAAGCTGCTTGATGGCGTTAAACAAAGCCAAGCCATCCATGCCATCCATGCGCACGTCACTAATCACCAGTTGGGCTGGATAACTCTCTAATTCTGCTAAGGCTGCTTTGGCACTAGCCACTGCATGTACTTGATAACCTGCAGATTGCAGACGTAAGCTAATAAGGCGTAATAGGCTGGGATCATCGTCCACAACCAAAATATTGCCACCTTGGTGATTAATTTCGTTCATTTAATTGCTGCTCAATTCTGGTGAGTTCTTCCAACTGCATCTTTAATGCCGCTATTTGCTGCTGCAATAATATTTGTTGTTGCTCTTGGTTAGAGCCTAAATCTTCGTATTTATGCTGCCAACGCAAACCGTCTAAAATCTGGTCATTTAGCGCCACTATCATGCCGTGTTTCGCATAAGGATTGTTGGTAATAACCGCGCGATTAAAGGCCGCATGGGCGCGATGTGGATTTTTAACCGGCGACTTTTTATAGGCGTAAAGTAATCCTAGTTTTATACCGTTATTACCCAATTCAGGATCTAAGTTCAGCAGCTCTAACTCATTAAAGATTTGGTCTTCGCTTAGCTCGTTTAAGCGCAAATAATAAGCGGCAGGGTCAAATTCACCCACCTTAATGGCTAGGGCGTCGTTAACTGGCACCACCTCACGATTAGGCTGTAACAGTTGGCAGCCAGACAAAGCTAAACAAAGCATCCAGCCTATATACATCTTAACTTTCATCTAATTCGCTTCCTTGTAATCCCTCTACAACAAATCGGCTGCCTTTATCTAATCGCTGATAGTTTAAGTTAGCATGTTGTCGTTCAACTAATTCTTTCGCAATAGTCAGCCCTAAGCCGCTGCCTTTAAGCCGTGGGTCTTTGGCAGACTTACCTTGCACAAAGGGCTGAAAAATTCGCTGTTGTAGCTCTTCATCAATGCCCTCGCCTTGGTCATCAATGTATACGCTCACCCCACTCACCGTAGAAAATGCACCAAGTTTAATTAACCCACCTTCTGGCGAAAACTTAATCGCATTGGATAACAGATTATCAATAATTACCCGCAGTTGCTCTTGATTGGCTAATACCGCAGCTTGGCTAAGCTCTAATTTAACCTGTAGTTGGCGGCTAGATAAGCTCAAACGATGCGTCGCCAGCACTTTTTCCATAAGCGGTTTTAAATCCACCGGATGATGAACTTGCTCACCAGGTGTATCGAGCAGTAAGTTAAAGTCGAGCAAGGCTTCAATCAGTTGTTGCAGGCGTAAACTGCTTTCTCGAAGAATTTCGGTTATCTCTTGCTGTTGAGGATTTAGTGGCCCGGCACTGTTATCGTAAAGTAACTCGTTCCCCTCACGAATAGCCGCTAACGGCGTTTTAAGCTCATGCGAAATATGCCGAATAAAGGCAGTCTTTTGCTGCTCTAAGCTCAATAAACGCAAGCGCATATCGTCTAGCGCATCGGCAATTGCCATGACCTCGGTAGCGCCACTCACCTTAATTGCTTGATCAAACTCACCCGACTTAAGCCGAGCTATTTGCGGCCTTAGTTGCTGCAACGGCCGAGTAATTACTAGCACCAACAACACTGCAGCGGCTAAGGCAAACGGCAAACTAATCATGCTAAGCAACAAGCGCTGCTGAGCTTGCTGAGTATTGTTTTGTAAATCCATGGCCAGTTCATTAATCAACGTTTGGCTGCGCAGGTCAAAGTTACGGCTCAGCTCAGTAAAGCGCGAAAATTGCTGATTAAGCGCAATTTTTTGTAAGGGCTGAGGGCGCTCCATTAACTCTTGTAAGGACTGCAATTGCTGCTGTAATTCGGCAACAATAGTCAATAAATCAGGATCTTCGGTGTTTTCTCGTTGTTCAATTAAGGCGCGAGATACTCGCTGCCATTGGCGGCGATAAAGCTTGAGTAGGTTTTGGTCGGCCACCACCCGAAACTGCCTAGCACTGCGTTCTAAATCCAGTAAAGACTCATCAATGCGTTTACTGCCAGAGACCACTTTTGCCGCCAAAAATGCGGTATGCTGCCCCTGCATAGACACTTGCTGCAAGTAATAAGAAGCCAATGATAGGCTGAGTAATAAAGGCAAACCTAAGGTTGCCAAAGCCCAAAAGCTCAGTCGCCTAATTGACACTAGCGCGCGAAAATTAATCAAACACCTATCCCTAGCATGGTTCTTAATAAAACAGCCGCCTATAATGCCAGAGATGGACAAAAATCCCACTGTCGCCAATTAGAGACAGCTCGCCTAGCTCACACAAAAAGTCACTAAATCCTTGTTTTTATGTGACACCGTAAACATTTATTGCTAGCAACCAGCAAATAAAATACGTTTTTTTAGCCGCCTGTCGCCGATTAGCGACAAACAAATACCTTTTGTCTTACTAAGATATTGATCTTTAAAGCCTTAAATATCTGGCTCAGTTTGTGCTGTAAGGCACTAAGCCTTGATAGCGAGCGATTTCCCCTATCTCGCAACGGCATTCATTTAAGGAAGTAAAAATGGAACAATTTGATCAACGTTGTATACGAGTCGGCGATTGGATATTTGAAATAAAAATGGTGCGTGCTATTCGTGTTAGTGAGTACGGTCAACCCTACGACGCCTGCGCCAATATCAATTTTAATGGCACTCAAGCCTACATCGACAGTCAGCTTACCCGTGTAGACAATGCCTTTAGCGGCAAAGATTTTGCTGCCTTTGTAGAATTTTGCCAAGACATGGGCATTACCGACGCCACCTACGACCGCTATTCACAGGGTAAGCGCCGCAGCCGCAATATTACGATTGGTGAAGACCAGCGACAATCACCCAAAGTGGTCAACTTTCCGGCAAACAATATCTAATTATATTGAGTGGTATTTTGCTCAAACAGTGGTCGAAAAGCGCTCAATTTAGTTTGATAAGCGCTAGTGTTAAGGGCCTGCCGATGGTAATCTCAAAGATTGGACAGACAAATTTGTTTAGTCTAAAAGCAAACACAAAAGATCATAAAATAAAGGATATAAACGGACCATGAAAGTAGGTTTGGTTGGTTGGCGCGGCATGGTGGGTTCCGTGTTAATGCAGCGTATGCGCGAAGAGAGCGATTTTGCCCACATAGCTCCGGTTTTTTTTAGTACATCTCAAGTAGGTATTGCTGGCCCAGATGTGGGCACCGGCGAAACCACCTTGCAAGATGCCTTCGATATCGACAGCCTAAAAGCCATGGATACCATTATCACCTGTCAAGGTGGTGATTATACCAAAGACGTTTACCCTAAATTGCGCGAAAACGGTTGGGATGGTTACTGGATTGATGCGGCCTCGGCGCTGCGTATGGAAGATGACGCAGTCATTGTTTTAGATCCCGTTAACCGTGACGTGATTGACAAAGCCTTAAGCAATGGTGTGAAAACCTACGTAGGTGGTAACTGTACCGTTTCGTTACTGCTAATGGCGATTGGCGGCTTGTTCGAGAAAGACTTAATCGAATGGGTAAGCCCAATGACTTATCAAGCGGCTTCTGGTGCTGGTGCGCGCAATATGCGTGAGCTCATCAGCCAAATGGGCGACATTCGTGACGATGTAGCCACAGAACTTGCTGACCCAGCTTCTGCTATTCTCGACATTGATCGCAAAGTAGCCAACAAAATGCGCAGTGACGATTTCCCTACCGATCAATTCGGTGTGCCACTGGCGGGTAGCTTAATTCCTTGGATTGATGTGCCTCTGGCTAGCGGCCAAAGCAAGGAAGAATGGAAAGCTCAAGTTGAAGCCAACAAAATTTTGGGTACAAGTGATAGCCAAACACCTATCGACGGTATTTGTGTACGTATTGGCGCCATGCGTTGTCATAGCCAAGCGCTTACCATTAAGCTGAAGAAAGACATTCCAGTGGCTGAAATTGAAGAAATTTTAGCCGCTCACAATGATTGGGTAAAAGTGATTCCGAATGACCGTGAGTTATCGGCACAAGAACTTACTCCAACCAAAGTAACCGGTACCTTAAGTGTGCCTGTAGGCCGCATCCGCAAACTAACAATGGGCCCAGAATATATCTCGGCATTCACTGTTGGTGACCAATTACTTTGGGGAGCTGCAGAGCCACTTCGTCGCATGCTACGAATTTTAATCGGTAAGTAATTACTGGCATTCGACATTGCATACGCCCAGCCTCAAACGCTGGGCTTTTTTATGCCGTCTATTTAGTCTCCCTGCAGCATTCGCTGTCTCTAAACGTTCTGCACAACATTCATTACAATGGCTGAGTTAAAATTAAGCGGTAAATTGTTTTCATAGCTGAGTAAAATTTACTAAGCTGTTGATAAGATAAAAATCCTCTGTTTACTTATTTTTGAAATTGTAGGAAGCGTAATGAAAAAAACCTTAATTGTAGCCAGCGCCTTCACCCTATTGAGCGCTTGTTCTAGCTCTGCTCCTGAGCAAAACCAAGGCGTAATGATTACCGAAAGTTCTACCGATGTAGTGGATTGCAATATTCTCGGAGTTTTTAACGTTGATCCACAAAGTTTAGAAAGCGATAACGGCAAACAAGAGCTAAGCCAACGCGTTCTTGATTTAAAAGGCAACGCTGTACAGTTGATTCCGTTAAGTACTGCTGAGCCAGAGTTAGTTAGCGCACATGTATATCAATGCCCAGAGGCTTCTTAAGCCGCCTCTAACTCGGATATATAAATATTTGATTAAGTAATGTTGTTTGCATGATCCAATACTGGAAACGCAAGGTAGCAGTAAACAACCCAGTATAGATGGAGCTCTTATGAGCGAGAAAATTTTAAAGAAAGCCACGCTAAATTTAAAAAAAGCAGTGCCTTTGATGATGAAACATCAAATTCCGGCCACACCTAGCAACTATGCCTTGTGGTATTTGTACGTTGATGATCAAAACCCAGAGCTTAACGCCGCGATCGACGAAATAATCAGTGAGTACGACACGGTACCCACCACTAGCAGCCAAGTCTTATATCAAAATCATATCGCCAGCCAAGACGAGCTAGATATGAAAAGTATGCGCCAAAGCCTAGAAGCTATGGCAACCGAGTTGTCGCAAACCATGCAAGACACAGGTTCCGATGCCAATGCCTTTCAATCAAGCATTGATAAAAGCTTTGCTAAGCTAAACCGCATTGAAGAAGACGGCATTCCGCTTGAACAAGTGCTTGGTCTAGTGCGCAACCTTATTGATGACGCCACCAACATTCGCCAAAGTACCGACTTTTTCAACTCTCAATTAGGTAAAGCTCAAGCTGAAATTGAGAACCTTAAAACTCAGTTAAAAGAAACAGAAAAAGAAGCCTTATACGATGCACTAACCGGCGTACTAAACCGCCGAGCCTTCGATGCCGACTTTAAAGATGTGATTGAATCCAGTCCGGAAGGTCTATGTATTATTATGACCGATATTGATCACTTTAAAGCCTTTAACGACAACTATGGCCACGTATTGGGTGATCAAGTGCTTAAGATTGTTGCAAAGCGAATCACCGAAGCCTGCCGAGAGGGAGCTAAAGCTTATCGCATTGGCGGTGAAGAATTTGCCATTATCTGCGCCAAATCGAACCTGCGTTCTGCCCGGCATTTAGCAGAATCAATACGCAGAGCAATAGAGAAGTTAAGCCTTAAAGATAGGCGTTCTAATCAGCGAATCGACAATATTACCTGCTCTTTTGGCGTGGCAGAGTACAACGTTGTGAGTAAATCAAAGGCTATTGTAGATGCTGCAGATACTCAGCTCTACGAAGCCAAACGCTTAGGCCGTAACCGTGTAATGCCAATTGTAAGTTAATGATTAGCCGAGCGACTTAACAGTGAGCTCGGCTATGCTTTGCCATTTACAATACAATTTAATAACAATTCTCCTAGCTAAATCACAGCAAAATCACTAACACTTGATACATTGAATAGCATAACTAGAAAAATCGTTAATATTCATGAAAAAACGTATTGCCATCATATTGCCTACGCTGTCGCAAACTATCGATCAACAAGTGATTCGAGGCATTCAGGCAAGTTTAGATCCCCAGCACTATAGTTGTTTATTCATGCCCATTGGTTATTTACCGGTGGCAGAGCAGTTTTCCGATAACGACTTGTGGCTTATCAAACAAATTCCTAGCCTAGCGATAGATGGCGTGATTCTTTATGGCGGCGGCGTAGGTTACAAAACCTCAGCCGAGATAATGCAAACCTTACTCGCGGCTTTGGGTCCCCTTCCGATCATCAATATAGGCTCTGTATTAGACAATATTCCCTCAGTATTAGTTGATAACTACAGTGGTATGTATCAACTAACCCAACACGTACTAGAACGAGGCTGTAAAGACGTTGTTTATCTTGATGGACCCAAGGTTAATTTTGATTCACAACAACGCTTCAATGCCTTTAAAGACGCCTTAACCGAACATGGATTAAACCTGCCCGAGCAACAGCACTTGGTAGGCGATATGACGCCAGTTTGCGCTGCTGCTTTGTGCAAGCAATGGCTACAACAACACAAGCGTATTCCCGATGCGATTATGTGTGTAAACGACCTGAGCGCCAAAGGCGTAATTGAAGAATTGGATAGACAACAAATTGCCATTCCAGAACAAATTTTGGTGACCGGATTTGATGACTTTGAATATGCTGATGCCATTCGCCCCAGCTTAAGCACCGCTATTTACCCAGCGCAACGAGCAGGGGCTTTAGCCTCCCAGCTCATCTCAGACCGCCTTCAGGGCACCCAATTAGAACCGCAGTATCAACTAGAAACCATGGCAAGGTTTCGTGCGAGTACTGGCGCCCCAGTTAAAGATTCGGCCTTACACAGCAACGATGAGCAACGCCGGCTGTTAATCCAACAGCGAGACAGCAATGCGCAACGCTTAGCGGTAACGCGCTTATTACACCAACGACAAGGGCTAGATAACATTCTTAGCGCGGCACAAGGCACGCTTAACGAATTAGGCATTCCCGAAGTATATATATACCAACACCAGCGCTCCGAGCAGGGTAAGAGCCTAAACTATTTAGCCCATAGCCTACATCCACACCATTTGAACATTGAAGAATCACATCAAACCCTACCTGCCGCTTTTAACCAGGCGATAAGCCCAGACGTACACCGTGGTTTATGGGTTATTAGTGAACTAAAAAACGACCAACAGAGCTTTGGGTATTTGGTGGCACTCACTGAAGAGGTGCATGCCGAGTTTATAGAATTTATGGCGCCGCAAATCGCCGATATTATCGATCATCAGCGCTTACTGGATGATACAAAGCAATACCAAGAGCAGGTCGAACTCAGCGAGAAAATGGCAGCCCTAGGTAGTTTAGTTAGCGGCGTAGCACATGAAATTAACACCCCGTTAGGTAATAGCTTATTGGCCGCTAGCCACCTTAAGGAGCAGATTGCTCAACTGGCTCAACTGATGGCCAACCAAAAGCTCACCAAATCAAATTTTGAGAAGTTTATAGAGGATGCCGGCAATACCAGCGAAATCATCATCAGTAGCGCCCAACGCGCCGCCGAGCTAATAACCAGCTTTAAACAAGTCGCCGTAGACCAAAGCTACGAAGAACAACGTAATATCAACTTAGCCGATTATATTGAAAAAGTGCTGCGTAGCTTGCAGCATCAATTGAAAGGGACTCCCGTTGAGCTACACACTGATTTAGACAGAAATATCGTCTTGTTTACCTACCCCGGCGCCATCGCCCAAGTGATGACCAATTTATTTGCTAACGCCTTACTGCATGGCTTTGAGTCTGGACGTCGTAAAGGGGCGATTCTCATCAGCCTTAAAAAACTAAGTAACGGCGCACAGCTTTGTATTAAAGACGACGGTAAAGGGGCTAGCCAGGAAACTTTAAGCCACATTTTTGAACCCTTTTACACCACCGCCCGAAGTGATGGAGGCTGCGGTTTAGGCATGCACATTGTGTATAACCTCATCACTCAAAAACTACAGTGGCAACTGCAGATAGAAACGCAAATTGAACAAGGTTTTAGTTTCAACATAACTATTCCGCAACCAGCACTAAACCAGGCTGCGGAGCTGCATTAAACACCAAGTAATAACAATGCGATGTCGGTGGAAGTCGGTTTTTGCGTGTCGATAATCGTCGATTATGCTTACCCATTTAGCTAACGGTAGATCGGTAAAATTATTCATAACCGCTCTTTTATCTTGTTAATCACCCAACTATTTTGGCGCTGGATCCATTCGCGGCCGTGAAACTTTAATGAATATTCTGTACTCGTAAATTGCTTTTTCTCACCCCACCTATTCAGCAAATTTGATAGAATAAGTTCGCGGCAATGTTGCCAAGGTAATACAACGAATTATTAATGACTCTTAGCCAGAAAAAGCGCGCTCAAATTATTGATGCTGCAATTAGCGAATTTAAAGCAGCCGGTTATGCTGCCACCAGCATGGATCGCGTGGCTCAAGTCGCCCAAGTGAGCAAGCGTACGGTGTACAATCACTTTCCCAGTAAACAAGCACTGTTTGTGGGTATAGTGAGCTTAATGCTAGAGCTCATTTCTGCGGCAACTAAAATGGAATTCTCTAGTCAGCGAAGCTTAAGCGAACAGCTGAGAGAACTCGCCAATAAAGAACTGGCCTTATTTGCCGACCAAGAGTTTATTGCCTTAGCACGTTTAGTAATTGCAGAAGCGATTCATATGCCCGAGCAAATGGTGGCCACCATGCAGCAAATGTCGACTTTAGAAAACAGTATTAACAACTGGTTTGAAAGCGCGGCAAAAGAGGGTTTATTAAGCACCGACAATCCTTCACTGGCATGTACTCAGTTTATGTCATTGATTAAAGGACAGTGCTTTTGGCCGCAAATTATTAGTCGCTCACCGATGCCGTCACCCGAGCAAATTGAAGAAATTGTCGATAGCGCTATTACGATGTTTTTAAGCCATTATCAGGCAAAAGCTGCCCACTAAAATGGCCAATATTCACCCTTTTATTACCCGCCAAGGTTGGCTCTAGATGCTTAAAGTTATTGGCTTAATTGCCTTATTGATGATCGGAACCCTTGTGGGCTTAGTCATGTTCCCGCCGCCAAGCAGTCAGTTTCAAGACAGTCCATTGGCCAGCAAAACACTAACACCAAAGCCTCAAGCGCAAATTGATGGTATCGCCAATGCTGCTAGTCTTTTGTGGCTACCGAATCAACAACGTTGGCTGGTTGGCACACTGGCCCCGCAAACTGTTTTGGTGAATGGCTCGGCACAACTCGCTTATCTTAATCAGCAATTAACCAGCGCAGAATTAGAGCCGCTGCCCGCCAGCGGCGATATCGCCGATCTAGCCTTGCTTGATGAACACTTAATTGGTATTTCTGGTGATGGCCGCTTACTCTATTTTGAAGCTCACCAGCAACGCTGGAAGTTTGTTGATAAACGTAAATGGCTACGCGGAGGTTTGCACCATAAAACCGCGGGTTTAGTATGGGATCCCAAGGCCGCGCTATTTTATACCTGTGAACGCGAAGGCTTAAAACGTTGCTACCGCGCAGATCGTGATGGCCAGCAGCAAGACGAATTTGATTTACAGATTACAGAGCAACAGCAAGCTAGTTTGGCTCAATATCAAATAGGCAGCATGACCTGGCACCAAGGCCAGTGGTACGCCTTAAGTTCTCGCTATAGCAGTTTATTGCAGATAGAGCCTGAATCTGGGCAAGTACTTAATGTGATTGCATTAGCCCAAGAGGATACCGCTCAAGCTATTGCCAGCGACGGTGACAAACTTTGGTTACTCTCGGTAATACGCCAGCAACCTGAGACCATTAAATTGGCTACCATTCCCTTACCTTAAAGCGACTAGGAGCAAGTATGTTAAACGTTGGTATTATTGGATTTGGTTTATCTGGACGGGTATTTCATGCCCCGTTAATTACCGCCTGCGAACAACTTTCATTATTTGCCATTGCTAGCTCAAGAAAACAGGAAATTGCCAACAGTTACCCACACGCGCAGTGCTTAAGCCCAGATGAGGTATTGGCTCATCCTGAGATTGATGTAGTGGTCATTGCTAGCCCAAACGCACTGCACGCTCAACAAGCCGAGCAAGCAATGAAAGCCGGCAAACATGTGATTGTAGAAAAGCCCTTAGCCATTGATAGCGAACAGTGTTTGCAGCTGCAACAAGTTGCCGACGAAACAGGTAAATGCCTAAGTGTGTTCCACAACCGCCGTTGGGATAGCGATTTTCTAACCATTCAACAGCTCATCGCTAATCAAAGCTTAGGCAGCATTCATAGCTATGCGGCACACTTTCATCGCTACCGCCCAGTGGTAAAGCAGCGCTGGAAAGAATTAGACCCGCAAGGTGGCGGGGTACTATATGATTTAGGTGCTCACCTTATTGACCAAAGCTTGTGCTTATTTGGAAAACCGGAAAAGCTTTGGGCACACATCGCCACTCAGCGAGATGGCGCGGTAACTCCAGATTGTTTTGATTTACACCTCATCTATTCCGACAAAAAAGTACAGCTTAGTTGTAACTCTTTAATGGTAGAACCAGGGCCACGCTTTCAACTGCATGGCAGCAAAGGCTCTTATGCAAAATGGGGCATGGATCCACAAGAGCAACAGTTGGCAGCAGGTTTGTCGGCCAAGGCACGTATTTTGGGCCAAGACGCCAATCGCAGTGAAATTCATTTAGCGGGTCAAGCTATTGTTCATAAGCCTTTAATAAAAGGTAATTATTTGGCTTTTTATGATAACTTTGTAGCAGCAGTGACTAAGGGTGAAACCTTGGCAGTAAACGCTCATCAAGCCAGTGAAGTAATAGCGTTAATTGAGCTCGCCACACTTAGCCACCAGCAACAAACGATATGTTCAGTTAACTAAACACTGAACAGCATTTATCAATATTGCCCACTTTGCTCCTTCAAAGCGGGAATAAGAGGTGGCAAAGTGATCACAGCTATAGCTTGTTTACTTATCTTTGTTGGTGCGTTGGTGCAATACACCATTGGCTTTGGTTTAGCGGTCATTGCCGCTCCTCTGTTATTTTTACTCTCACCTATTTATGTACCAGGTCCCGTGGTCATTGTAGCGTTGGTTGTATCTACCCTAAGTGCTTTTGAACACCGAGCCAGTATCTCTTTTAAAGGCTTAACTGCCGCCATATTAGGTCGAATTCCTGGCTCTATTGCTGGCGGCGCGCTGCTGTTATGGGCTGACCTTAGTAAGCTGTCTTTTTGGCTAGGCTTATCGGTACTGATTGCCGTAGCGATTAGTTTGTTCCCCATACGTTTAACCCCAAGCCCAAAGCGTTTGGCTTTAGCGGGATTTATGTCTGGATTTATGGGTACTAGTAGCTCGATTGGTGGGCCGCCAATGGCACTACTTTTACAGCATCAACAAGCCAGTTATTTGCGGGCAAACTTATCGGCGTTTTTTGTCACTAGCTGCATAATGTCTTTGATAGTGCAGCTATCTATTGGCTTTATGTCGCTAGAGCATTTCCAAGCAAGCTTACCGCTAATCCCCGCTGCGCTATGCGGAGCATGGGTGGGTTGCCGTTATGGCAAACGACTACCACAACAGTGGATGCGGGCTTTTTCTTTAAGCTTATGTGCCATATCTGGCGGTAGCGCAATGGTTAGCTACTTTTTATTGGCCTAAATCTCAAAATTATTATTAACCAATACATTTGTCATACAAATATTGTATAATCGCTAATCATAATCAAACAATTACCTGTATTAGCTGACAAACGCCCTATTCTTAGTTACCACCAGTAACTCAAGTATTCTTGTGCGGCTAGGTAAGGAAAAGCGTGCCTTCTCAAACATACCTTAGAAAAAACATAGCCTTAGCCTGGCCATTAGCGCTAAACGGCTTGTTGATGCAGTCTATGTTAATGGTGGATACCCTGCTGGTATCTCCTCTTGGTGAAATCCCTTTGGCAGCAATGGGGATAGCCGCAACACTGGTAGCGTTTATTTTGGGTATTCAAATGGCCTTAGCCAATGGCTCGCAACTAGTACTTAGCCGCGCAGTGGGCTCGGGCAATAGCGCATCTGTCGCAAAAGGCTTTTGGTCTGGGCTTATTATCAACTTCACTGTTGCCTTAGTCTTTTGGTTGATTTTGTCCTTTGGCAACCAGCCTATTGTGGCAGCACTGACCGATGATGGTTTACTGCAGCAGCAAATCATCAGCTACTTATCGTATTCTAAATACCTAGTGCTTTTTACCGCGATGACTCAGGTGATAATTGCCCTGCTAAATAGCCAAGGTAAAAGCAAAATACCGCTCAAAGGCTACTTGATAGAGATGCCAATCAACGCGGTGTTGTCGTACTTTTTAATCTATGGTTTTTCTAATACACAAGGCATGGGGCTAGAAGGCGCTGCCTTAGGTAGCTTGGTGGCCATAATGATTAGAATGAGCTATTTAACGATTTGCGTTAAGGCCGATCCCAGCCTCGATCTAAGGTTTACTCAAAACCTTAAGTCTCTGCTTAACAGCCTTCGTTCACATGCTAATGAAATATTCCCGGTTGCCGCCAACGTCACCATTCTGCAAATTGGCATCAGCATTTACCAACTGCTCTACTCACAGCTTAATATTAACGCTTATGTGGCTATTACCTTAGTCACGCCATGGCTAAGAGCTGGCACCCAGTTTATCGCCGCCTGGGCACATTCTTCAGCAATTAGTATTAGCCAAGCCATTGGTTCTAAAAACCTGAATAACCTGGGAAAGAACGTAGATAAAAGCATAGATGTATCCGTAGGCATTTCGGTGCTATGCGCCATAGCTTTTGCTGGCTTAAGCTTTATATTACCTAACATTTACCCAGATTTAGATGCTGAAACTTACCAAGCCTTAAGCCTTATTGCCCCACTATATATCTTCTTACCGATAGTTCGTGGTTACAATACCGTGCACGGTCACGCACTAAGAGCCTTAGGTAAAACCACCTCAGTATTCAAAATTAACTTCATCGGGCAATGGCTTATCGCTATACCATTATGTGCCGTGTTAATTTTGCATTATGAAGTGTCGATATTCTGGGCCTTTGCGATTCAACCTTTTGAAGAAATCGTTAAAGCGCTACCGTTTAGGCTACTCGCTAGAAAGTCTTTGAAAGAGTTTGATCATCAAAAAGCTGAGAAGCTGATGTATGACTAAGGTGTAGTCGCGTTTACTCGATCTTACGCATACATTGGAAAACCCCGACAAGAACGTACAGTCAACCCATAGGGTGGCGTAACTCACAATTGGACAGAACTGAGTTGGGCGCTTCGTGCTGAATCTACCCATCGGATAACTTTTGCTATCCCAAAGTGCAGAAAGGCACCGCTATTCGCAATGTCTGAAATGCAAGGTGATCGAAAATCTTCAGCCTAGAGGTAAAAAGTCAAAGTCAAAAGTCAGCTAGCATAAATCTAGCTAGCTCAAAAATGGAAAAACTAGTAGGTATTTGGGTATTGCGCCCTTATTTCCGTAATGGTGGCTAGTTTTGATAACTTTTTTATTTTCATGATGTCGAGAAAGCAACTTCTAACCACTCTATGAATAGTCTAACCCTCGTTGAATGCTTCCTGTTTCGCGGGTAAAGAATTGAAACAGGAGATGGAGATGGAGGGACATGCTCCAAAATAGTACTCAATGCACCTGATTCTAGATCTCTCTTTATGTGATAACTCGGTACTTGTACTATTCCTAAGCCTTCTCGAGCTGCGGCTACGAGCGTTTCAGCGGCATTGACCATTATCGAAACTTCTGGCGAAAAGTATTGAATTTTCCCATCTATAATGAACTCTAAGGGTAAAGATACACTACTTCCCGTTGCCCGAAAGCCAACCATTTTGTGGTCAGCTAAATCCTCGACACTCGTCGGCGTACCAAAGTTTGATAAATATTCAGGAGAAGCAACTGTTACTTCATCTAAAAGAGCTATCTGCTTTGACACTAATTCTTCTGTTCTTATATTTCCAACTCGAATGACACAATCAATACCTTCATGAATTGCATCAGAAAGCCTATCTCCTTCACTCATATATAGCTCAATATCTGGATATGTTGATAAAAAATGTGGCAACTTGGAAATTAGAAAGTGTCGAGCTAATGTTCCATGAACATCAACCCTCAAAGCTCCCTTGGGCTTTACGCCAGTAAATGCGGTTTCTGCATCTTCCACTTCTTGAATTATCGATAAACACCGCTGATAGAATTCTTCACCGTCTAATGTTGGTCTAACTCGTCTTGTTGTTCGTTCAAGCAAAACAACACCAATTCTATCTTCTAGCTTCTTTACCACATCTGTGACGGTAGAACGGGCAATGTTCAAATCTCCGGCTGCTTCGGTAAAGCTCTGCCTCTCTAAAACCCTTGTAAAAACGCGCATTGCGTCAAATCTGTCCATCATTGTTCGACTTTTTCGGATATTGATACCGAATAATAACTGATTATTCACAAACGTGAAGGTGCTATTTTTTAGATAGATGTTCAAACAACAACCACAATCCTAAGGAGGATTCATGTCAAACTTCAAAAAAATAGCTTTAGTAACTGGTGCTTCGCGGGGAATTGGGGCAAACATCGCGGAACGTTTAGCGAAGGATGGATTTGCCATTGTGGTGAATTTTGCTGGTAGTGAAAGTGCAGCAAATCAGGTCGTTGCTCAGATTACTGAAGCCGGTGGACAGGCTATGCCTTACCAAGCCGATGTATCAGATGCGAAGGCTGTAAATACGATGTTCAACCATATTGAATCAACGTGGGGGAAAGTCGACGTATTAGTAAACAATGCAGGAATCATGGAACTTCAGCCTCTTTCCAAGGCCGATACACAACATGTCGATAAACAAATAGATATTAATCTAAAGGGGACAATCAATACTCTTCGTGAGGCTTCATTAAGACTGAATAACGGCGGTCGAGTCATTAACTTTTCGACTAGTGTAGTTGGTCTTAAACTTGAGAACTATGGTGTCTATGCTGCTACGAAAGCTGCGGTTGAAACGCTAACCGCGATTATGGCCAAGGAGATGCGCGGAAAAGAGATTACGGTTAACGCTGTAGCACCGGGGCCAACTGCTACAGAGCTGTTTTTAAAAGGTAAGCCGAATGAGCTGATTGAACGTATGGCTCAAATGAACCCGCTTGAAAGACTCGGTACGCCAGATGACATTGCATCCGTAGTATCATTTTTAGCAAGTACAGATAGTGGCTGGATCAATGGGCAGGTTCTTCGAGCCAATGGCGGCGTTATTTAAGGAGATCATCGTGTCTAAGAAAGTCATTTTAGTTACTGGTTCTTCTAGTGGATTTGGGCGTCTCATTTCTGAAGCGCTCGCCCGCGCGGGCCATCAAGTATATGCCTCCATGAGAGAGATAGATGGAAAAAATGCAGTCAACGCTCAGCAAATTGTTGAATTAAGTCGAGCTGAATCTCTGTCTATCAAACCTTTGGAATTAGATGTTCAATCCGAGTTATCTGTTGAACAGGCGGTAACCACGATTATTGACGAATGCAGTATGATTGACATCGTAGTCCACAACGCTGGACACATGATGTTTGGACCTGCCGAGGCTTTTACTCCTGAACAATTTGCTCAGCAATATGATGTCAATGTTTTGGGAGCGCAACGGCTCAATCGTGCTGTATTGCCTCATATGCGTAAACGTCATGAGGGTTACCTAATCTGGATTTCCAGCTCAAGTTCGGCAGGTGGCACGCCGCCTTATTTGTCACCGTACTTTGCGGCGAAAGCTGCTATGGATTCTTTGGCTGTTCAATACGCAAGAGAGCTGAGTCGCTGGGGGATTGAAACAACCATAGTCGTTCCAGGGGCGTTTACCAAAGGCACAAACCACTTTGCTCACTCAGGACATCCAGAGGATATCGAATGCGTCAATGAATATGAAAATGGGCCATACGCTAACTTTTCTGAGCAGATTCAAAATTCGTTTGCTGAAATAGTCCCTGAAGATGCTAGACCGGATCCGGTTGCAGATATGATTGTCGAGGCTGTATCTAAGCCTTTCGGTGACAAGCCGTTTCGTATCCTCTTTGACCCGACCAATGATGGTGCCGATGTTGGTTTTGCGGTTCTGGATCGACTCAGAGCAGAAATGTTACATCGTGTTGGTTTATCGGACCTTTTAACACCTTCCGCTAAATAGTAGCAAGGCACGTGCAGCGATGAGGTGATGGCCTAAAAGTGTGAGGTTATAAAATGCATACATTAATCATACTTGTGTGTGGAATTATCCTACTAGGATTATTTATTACTTTCGGCTGGCTATGGCATTTTACGCCATTACTAAGTCCAGCAATGCTGAAGCTGTTCATTCTTATTTGGTTTGGAGTATCAAGTTGGAATATGTGGATAGGGATTGACAAAGCTGGGTACTCACTTTGTGAGGAAATTTATATTTTTCCTCTAGTATTTCTTCCTCCAGTGTTGTTGGCGTTTATAGCCCTGAAGTGGGCCCGAACTATCGTAGCGAGTTATTTTGCTTTAAACCTTAAACTGAATTTCAATTTTGAAGAGAAAACGAAATGTTCAATTTTAATTATTTATTAGTTAGTCTGATTGCCGCAATTACGGCCACACTTGCCGCTACATTAGCTAACAGTCTAAGTTGGCCTGTATGGGCTATGTTTATTGGCTGGGTTGCTTTCTATACTGGAAAACACACACTGCCTGGTATTTTTACAACCTATGGTTGCTTAGCACTAGGTATTATTATTGCCAATTTCGCGGGACTTGCAATCGCTAGTCTAGCTCAACAAATAGGTTTTTGGTCTATAACGCCTGTTGTATTTGTTGTTGCATTAGTTATCGTTTCATTGCGAGGTATTCCTCTATTTAATAATATCCCTTCTTATTTTTTAGGAATGATTGCATTTATTGCGGCGCATATGCCAGTAGGGATATCAAGCACGATGCCTATGCTTATTGTAACCGCGGTAGGAATCATCGCAGCATTCTGCACAGCAATGATACAAGGCAAGCTCATTCGCAGTGCGTCTGATGCCAACTGATATCAAATGGCTATAATTAGAGTAAAGAAGGCTAAAAAGATAGGGAGATAGAATCCAACTTAGGTTGGGCTGACTCTTTTATATACTTCATCGGATAAACGTCATTACTTTTCCTAGATTTGCTTTAGAGCGCATTGGTTTACCCAGTGGCAGTCATGTTTACCCTGATACAATTGTATCAGGGTAAACAGCCAGTTTATCCGGCGCAGACTTCTTGTTGAGCGCGTATCGCGTCTTTTCCAGCAACCAACTTGAATGGGCTTTCGATGTCAGTTGCCGCTCGCCAAACGGCCTCCACCACATCCTGGCTCTGTGTAAGATCCTCTGGTGAAGTAGAGGTGAACTTACTCATTACTTCTTCAATGAAAGGTTCATACTCAGCAGGTGTTTGACTGCTCTGATCCATTGCCGCGATAGCATTTTTGCTAAAATCAGTGCCCGGAGATTGACCCGGCAAAACAAGATGCACGTTTATCCCCAAGGGTTTTAGCTCCAAAGCCAAACACTCAGAAAATGCATTTAAGGCAGCTTTACTCGCGGTATAAGCAGCCAACAAAGGCAGTGGCTTTATAGTGACACTGGAAGATACGTTGATTATGGTCCCCACCCCGTTAGCCCGCATTCCGGGTAGCACCGCTCTTATCATCTCAAAACAACCAAATGTATTGGTATCAAAGATATTTCTGATAACCCTGTCAGGTGCGCTTTCTAATACTGATAACCACCCTACACCAGCGTTGTTAACCAGCACATCAACATCACCTGCTAGCTCGACAGCTTGATGGATGCTTTCTGTTTGAGTTACATCCAACTCTATCAGCTTTAAGTTCTCAGATTGGGGCAGTAAGTTGGGATTGACTCTTCTCATGGTTGCAATAACTTTCCATCCATTATCTAAGAAATGTTGAGCAATCGCTAAACCAAATCCTGATGAACACCCTGTGATTAATACTGTTTTCATAAGCTCTCCTAGTCATGTCTACCTTTTGGGGAGAGCCAATATTGACAGGTTCATTAACACTATGAATACTCGATAGTACAAAAACGTTTATCAATGGTATTTTATGCGGGATCCTCTTTCTGACGTTGTCTCCCTTTTAGCCCCTTATGCTCCAGAAATTAAACTCGCTGAAGCAAGCGGGCCTTTTCAAGTTCAAAGAGCTAGGCTAGACAGGCTATTCTATTGTCTAGCAGTTACAGGTGAGGTGTTAGTATCGGTCAACGATGCCCCTCCAATTCAGCTAAATGAATCCGACTTTATACTTATTCCTGAAGCGCAAAAAGCCGCGATCTCCTCCGTTCAGCCAACAACTTCTAGCTTTTTCGACAAGCCGCAACAAATAGGACCCGGCAGAGTGTGGATTGGCGAGAATGGAGCGGATATAAGCACCCGTATGATAATTGGTCACTGTAGCTTTAAATGTCAGGATAAGGACATGTTGCTATCATTGCTTCCTTCAAGCATGGTCCTACGGGGAAAGGAGCAAATTACTGCTATAACCTCTTTAACCTCTTTAACCTCTTTGATCAAAGAAGAAGTTTTAGCGCCTAAACCTGCTGGAGAGGTCATCACCGACTATTTGTTACGAATACTGTTGATAAACGCATTTCGCTCAGCTCACCTTTCCAATGAACTTCCTAGTCTAATACGTGGATTGGCAGATAAATGCGTTGCTAAAGCTTTAAGAGCTATCCATGACCAACCTGCATATCCTTGGTCTGGTGAGTCTTTAGCTGCGGAAGCTGGAATGTCCCGCTCTGCTTTTTTTTCACGCTTTAAAGATACTGTAGGTATGACACCCTTAAGTTATCTTCTGCAATGGAGAATGGCCAAGGCCAAATCCCTTCTTAAAGAAGGGAGAGAACCAGTCATCTCTATTGCATTAGAAGTCGGGTATAATTCAAGTAGTTCGTTCAGCAGCGCTTTCCTGCGACATCAGGGGGTATCTCCCTCAGCTTTCAGAGGACAGCTTGTGGAAAACAACTAGCTTGAGTTCGGCCATTAACTTAGTGCTGATTGCAGATGCTTTAACAAGCTAGTCAATAAGGTATCGGACAATCAAGCTAGTTAATTTATCTAGGTACTTTTTATCTGCCCTTTTTTTGGTAATCACCATACGCCAGTAAATCATGCTACCCAGCATATCCAAAGTCATCTCGATATCTTTATCAGGACCAATTTGCCTTCGTTCAATTGCACCCTGTAATACTTTTTCTGCGCTAGACCTACGTTGAACCTGCACTGTTGCGCGTATTTCCGAAGCTAACGCTTGATTACGTCCCATTTCTGCATGTAAATCGGGTAGAATCCTTGCAATCAAAGGATGACGAAGCAACCTTCTAAGCTGGAGCAGTATCTGATGAACATCCTGATAAAGGTCACCTGTATCCGGAGTCACAAACAAGTTAACTCCCACTTTGTTTACTAGATCTGTAACCATGACTAGTTTAGAAGGCCAGCGACGGTAAATTGCCGCTTTACCTACTCCAGCTCTTTTAGCAACTGACTCAATTGAAATAGCTGAGTATCCTGTAACAGCCCACTCCTCAAAGAGTGCTTTTTCAATTGCTCTGGTTACTGATTCTTTTTTTACTGCTGCTCCACTAGGTTTACGACGCGTAGATCTATTTTCGTCGATACACTTGCGTTCCATTCAAAGTCCCCCTATAGTTATATTATCAATGATACGATGTCGTTCCATCGTAAAGCAAGGCCAGAGGAGTAAATCATGAATGATATTCAGACAGCTTTTACAGATTTTTCGGGAATGCTTAAAAATGCCCTTGGGGAAAAGCTTAACCCATCTGCAGAAAACTTTATCGATATGGTCGCCCAAGACGGTGTTATGGAATTCCCCTATGCACCAGAAGGCGCTGTAAAAAAAATCGAAGGTTCGGAAGCCCTCGCAAAATACCTATTGAGCGTAAGTGAAGTGATTAGCATTGGGGAAATCAGCAAACCTACAGTGCATCACACTCTGGATCCGAATGTGGTCATCATAGAGTTCGAATGCGCTGGGCTTGGGCTAAAAACAGGACGAGCCTACAACCAACGATACATTTCAGTGATTACCTTAAAAAATGGAAAAATACAGAAGTATCTGGATTACTGGAACCCAATCATTGCATTGGATGCGATTGGCGATCTTAGCTCACTGACTCAACGTGCAGGAGACAAAAAATGAACACTGTATTAATTACGGGTGGAACCGGAAAAACTGGCAAACGCATAGCTGAAAAACTTACCCTGCAGGGTGTAAGTGTTCGTGTTGCTTCTCGATCAGCCTTACCAATAAACGATTATGAGAGTATACGGTTTATCTGGGGTGATGAGACGACCTATGACGCAGCACTCAAAGATGTAAAAGCCATCTATTTGCTCGCACCAGCTAATGTCGCCGAACCGCTAGATGTGATGAAGCCTTTTATCGATTACGCGGTGAAAAAAGGAGTGAAGAGATTTGTATTGCTTAGCGCCTCCTCTTTACCGAAAGGCGGGCCAATGATGGGGGCGGTGCATGCTTACTTGGAAGAAACGGTCCCAGAATGGGCCGCGCTAAGGCCGACTTGGTTTATGCAGAACTTCTCTGAGCAGCAGCATCTGGAAACAATTTTATCAGAAGGGGCTATTTATTCTGCCACTGACAACGGCCGAGTCCCTTTTATCGATGCTGACGATATTGCTTCAGTAGCTGCGGTTGCTTTAACTCAAAAAGAGCCTCTTAATCGAGATGTTATTATGACGGGTCCATCTGCCATTACTTATGATGATGTTGCTAGTATGATAAGCAGAGTGATCAACAAACCAGTTGAACATATTAAGTTGACAGAGGGGCAACTTCGACAGCGTTTTATAATTTCAGGAATGGAGCTAGTCTATGCCAACGTGCTGTCTGCCATGGATACGTCTATCTCCCTCGGTTCAGAAGAAAACTGCTCAAATGAAGTAAAAAAACTGACCGGTAAAGATCCAATCTCTTTTCTAGATTTTGCTGAGCAAGCTACCATGAACTGGATACGCTGATAAACGATCTAAGCTTTTGCAGTCATCGTCCGAGGTCTGCAAAAGCAGCTCGCTTAATATCGGTTTGAACAAATTATCCCGTAGTATACAATGTATATATGATTCATATACAAACTGCATATCTATGGGTATAGTAAAAATTTCTGATGAGCTCCATGAAGAGCTTCGCAAAGCAAGTTCCGTCATGCATCGTTCTATCAACTCTCAGGCAGAGTTCTGGATTAAAGTAGGCATGCTAGCAGAGTTACATCCTGAGCTTTCATTTAACCAGTTGATATCAGAACTGATGGCATCGGTTTCGGTTCCAAACAGAATACCCCCTCAAGAGCGAGATTATGAGTAGTCACATCACGATAAAAAATAATCACGAAATCGCACTTATGCGGCAATCAGGAAGGCTGCTTGCTATGGTGTTCAAAATGCTGGATTCCTATGTTAAGCCCGGCGTTTCAACGATGGATATCAATGATGCTGTAGAGAGATTCATTACTGATGAACTTGAAGCTCGCCCGGCAAGCAAAGGACAATACGGGTATCAGTATGTATTGAACTCTTCGGTCAATGAAGTGGTATGCCATGGTGTGCCAAAAGCAAGCCAGTTTCTAAAAGCCAGAGACATCATCAATCTAGACATTACTTTGGAAAAAAACGGTTTTATTGCTGACTCTAGCAAGATGTATCTTATGCCTGAAGCACCACCTTTAGCTAAGAAACTTGCAATAGTTACCTACGAAGCGATGTGGAAAGGGATAAGACAGGTGAGACCGGGGGCGACGCTGGGAGACGTTGGTCATGCTATCCAGAGTTACGCAGAGTCGCATGGTTACAGCATTGTAAGAGAGTACTGTGGCCACGGTATAGGTCGGGAAATGCATGAAGCACCTCAGGTCCTACATTATGGTATTCCAAACGACGGCGTGACACTAGAAGAAGGAATGGTGTTTACCATTGAACCAATGGTAAACCAAGGCTCAGCAAAGACCAAAACCAAGAAAGATGGATGGACGGTAATCACACGTGATAAAAAGTTGTCTGCTCAGTCAGAACACACCATTCTGGTAACAAAGTCTGGATATGAAGTCCTGACTCTTCGCGATGAAGAGTCTGCTGATTTGCACATTTAACCTGAGTTAAAAAAAGTAATGAAGACCTTAGACGAAATCTATCAGCAAAAAAACTCGCTAAAACACAATGGGGCAAAACCAATTTAGCGGAAGCTGTCAGATCTAATCATATCAAGGAATTGAAACTGACAAGTCGCATTCAAACTAACCCAACAAATTAGCCTTGATAAAGGTCGTCCCCTACCTTATAGACTGGTAAATCAAACTTGTACTGGCTACCAGCCATTATCAATACACCTTGGTAGCGACTATCACCGGTAGACGAAAATTCAAACTGGTAGAAACGACACCAGCGCCAGTAACCTGCCATTTTTTGCGGTTTTTCTTGGGTAAAGTTAACTTCAAGTAACTGTAGATCTAAGGTTTGGCACTTTTGCTTAATTAGATGCTGAGCACGTTCTGCGTCTTTTCGGCGTCGCCAAAAGAACATCACAATAAACGTAAAAATGAAGATCGCCAGTAAATCCATAGCACCAACTTAAGTAATGAGTATCTTCAAGATATTGGGTCACACGCGCTAATAACAAGTAAGCGTTTTACATCAAGTATTATTCGCCACTAATGGTCGCGATTAACTGACGGTTGCCACCATCATTGCGGTGTTCGCCTAAATAAATCCCCTGCCAAATCCCTAAGGCAAACTCCCCTCGATTCACAGGTAGGGTGATTTGGCTGCCAAGCAAACTGCTTTTGATATGTGCAGGCATGTCGTCAGCACCCTCATAGGTATGCTGAAAATAAGGCGCGTTTTCGGGAATCATTTTATTGATATGGGCTTCTAAATCGGCGCGAACAGTGGGGTCGGCGTTTTCATTCAAACTTAAGCTGGCACTGGTATGCTGCAACAATAGATGGCATAAACCCACTTTGAAGTCTTGTAACTCCGGTAACTGTAAAATCAACTCTTCGGTAATTAAATGAAAGCCGCGTGGTCGCGCTTTCAATCTAACCAAACGTTGTAACCACATGAAGCAACACCTATTTTAAGCTTTATTACAGACTAGCAGTGGCGCGCTAGCTTTGTAAATGCTGGCTCAGCGATAAAGCTATCTACGCAGTGATTTAGCCAATAATTCAGCGTTTCGTAATGCCATGGCATAAATACTCAGTTGCGGGTTAGCCCCTAAACTGGTGGGAAATACCGACCCATCAATCACACTTAAGCCACTTAGCCAGCGATAATTTCCAGCTTCATCAACCACTGAGTTTTGCTCGTCTCCTCCCATGGCGCAACCTCCCATGACATGAGCAGAAGCCAAACGTGTCGCTAAAGCCTGCATGGGCAACTGCTTGATGAGCTTTTTAGCCTCAGCCCAAGAGCTCACCAATTGGCTTTGCTCATGTAAGGGGTAAACCTTTTTTGCACCTGCCGCAAACTGCAGCTCAGCCATGCTTAATAAGGCACGGCGTGCGCCCTGCCATAAATAGTCACTAATCGAGTAATCTAGCACCGGGCTGCCGTCGTCACGCAGCTGAACTTGACCACCAACACTATCGTTATGGAAACCGTCACGTAATAAAGCAATGGTCACTTGCAGGTGATTAATCTGCTGCATCATCTCACTATGAAATTGGCCAAAGCCAGTTGTTTTGGTTGCCAATAAAATAGGGTGTACCGGCGGCACTTCGAGTTTATAACCACACGCGCCCTCGCTGCCGTTTTGCCAAACAAAGTGGTCGGAATATACCGATTGCGGCGCGCCTTGATGGCTCGCCACTACATGCTCAAACAATGCACCACTCATTACACTCGGGTGAAGAAAGGTTCGCTTGCCCACTCGTTGATAAGGGTCAGGCACTTTTGAGCGCAGTAATATAGCTGGTGAGCCAATTGCTCCTGCAGCCAACACCACATGCTTAGCCTTAACAGTAAATACCCGCTTAGTGGTTCTTTGGTTCTTGGTTAAAGCGATAAGCTGCGCACCCACCACTTGGTCATTTTCAATGGTTAGTTGCTGAACCCTAAACCGGCTTAACAAGCTTGCGCCAGCATTTAAGGCCGCTGGGATTGTTGTAACTAACATGGATTGCTTGGCGTTGGTTGGGCAGCCCATCCCGCAATAGCCCAGATCCCAGCACTGTTTTACATTGCGTGGAATGGCTTGATATGACCAGCCCAAGGCATCGCAACCTTTAGCCAGTAAGCTGTTGTTTTGGTTACGTGTTAACCAAGGTTGTATACCCAACATTTGTTCAGCTTGTTGGAAATAAGGCGCCAGTGATACAGGGTTAATGTGGGTAAAGCCCCAACGTTGCTGCCAATGACTGAGGGTATGCTCTGGGGTACGGAGTGAGGTTGTCCAATTTACCGTGGTAGATCCCCCAACACAGCGCCCCTGAAAAATCCCTATCGCTTTATCTTTGGTTTTTCGAGCTGCCGACTCTTGATAAAGGTCGGGGTAGGCTTGGCGCTCCTGCATCTTAAAGTCTTGGCTACTTTTCAGTGGGCCCTCTTCAACAATAAGCACCTTCAAGCCTGCTTGAGTTAATACTTGAGCAGTAATTCCACCACCCGCGCCGCTGCCAACTATCAATACATCGCACTCTAGGCTTTTATCTTGTTGCTGTTCGGCACCATCAATATGTTGCCAACCTGCCGCTAAGCCTTCAGCAATAATATCCTTAATCATTAAGCAGTCCTTTTGCTTGAGCGGGTAATTGGTAGTTAAGTTGATCCCAAGACACCGGATCACCATACCAAGCAGCCATAATCAGTTCGTGCAGGCCTTGATAAGCTTGGCGAAGTAACTGCAAATAATGCTGCTGCCATTGCTGCAATATCTGTAATTTTTGTTGCAAGGTGAGCTGGCTAAGCTGACTTGCACCAGCGCTTAATAATAACCAACCGCCTCGTGACTGAAGCAGAACGAGTAGCTGCCTTAACTCAGCCTGAGTATGCGGTTCCAACACTGCAAAAGCATGATCGATGTTAGCAAGAACTCGCTGTAAAGCTGGTTTGTCATCTGCCGCGACGCCACCCTCTAAAAAAGCCGGAATAAGCGCCCAGAAAATTTGCTGATGTTGAGCAGACAAACGCAGACCAGCTTGGGGTGTAAACTGCAGAGGATAATGGGAGAATAGCCAAGACCCTCCACCCACCGCTGCTGCGGTAACAGTGCCATATTGCAACAATTTACGTCTTGTTAGCTTCACCTTGGCTCCTTGCCCTACTTGAAATGTCGACACAAGCAATTAAAATACCCATAGTAACTTATATAGCGTAGCTTAATGAATATGCAAGTTTCCAGTGGTAACTTAATTGAATAGTGACCGACTGATCGCAAGATTGAGTCGAAAACCCGCTTATTCATACAACAAGTTTAGAAGCTCAAGCGCAGTATGCTTTAGCAAAAGCAAGACTTGTAAGCGATCACTCATATGATTAATGGCTTTTCTGGCCATTACTGGCTAAGGTAAAACTATCAATAGCTTAATGAAAAAAACCGTGGATACAGCAATAAAAAAGCGCGCGATTAGCCCTGAACAAAAACAACTTCGTCGGCAGCAAATTTTACACGCCGCCAAGCAAGCCTTGACCGAGCACGGCTATGAGAGTGTGGTATTAAGCCAGCTGGCCAATGACCTGGAACTATCTAAACCCGCGCTATATCGCTACTTCGCCAACAAAGAAAGCTTATTTATGGCCTTGTATTTAGAAGAGGCCAACCACCTACTGATAGATATTGAGCGCCTGTCTAAACAAAGCTTGAAGCCAAGAGTATTAGCCGAAACCATCGCAGCTCAACCCACCTTTTGTTACTTGTCGGCTATTTTGCACACGGTCTTAGAGAAGCAAGAAAACATAGAACAAGCGATTAGTTTCAAACGTGATTTAAAAGCAATGGCAGAACAGCTATGTGCCTTGTTTATGCATTGGTCGCCACAAGCTAACCAACAACAAGCTATTACTAAAGTCATGTTTCTTTACCAAAGTGTGATTGGTTGCTGGCATACCAGCCACCCTTCGGCCACGATGCAACAGGTTATGCAAAATGACGAGTTTGCCATTTTACGCGTAGACTTTGTGGATAGCCTGAGCTTGTTATTGGTAAAGTTACTCGCAGATTAAACCAACAAGGTAGCCAATTACTTTTTCAAGTCGCTACCCGTCGGCAGCCTCTGCTAGATAGGATCATCCAAAGATATCTCTGCATGCTGGCTGTTAAAGTACATTTAGCGATCTAGTGGGCTAGCCGCCGTTTCAACAAGCCAATCAACCACTGCCCGCAAACCTTGTTCGCGACTGCGTGCTTGTTTAAAACACAGGTAAAAATCGTAGCCGGTATAAACCGACGATACTGGCAGATCGACCAATTTACCTTCGCGAATATCTTTCTCCACCATAAAGTCGCTGACCAGTGCAATCCCTTGACCGGTTTCTGCCGCCTCTAACGCTAATACTTGATGACTAAAACTATGAAAGCCTTGGTTGACCGGCAAAGCAATACCAAGCCCTTTCGACCATACTGCCCAATCACCTCCGGGCTGCTTAGCATCTTCGTCTAAGTCGCAAGAAAGCAGCGGAAAGTTGAGTAAATCTTGTCGCCAATTTTGATGATCGATTTCTTGGTAAAGACTTGGTGAACACACCGCCACTAAGCGCTCTTTGTGCAGCA
The DNA here is from genome assembly GCF_005405585.1 of Agarivorans sp. Toyoura001. GTDB lineage: Bacteria > Pseudomonadota > Gammaproteobacteria > Enterobacterales > Celerinatantimonadaceae > Agarivorans. The sequence goes on from NZ_BJEQ01000003.1 coordinate 293,155, forward strand.
GTCGGCTCACATAACCAGGAGCAGTGGCCGTAAAACAAATAAACAAGTCGCCGGTTTTGCTGGAAAGCAGCGGTTCTTCGGTGACCATTTGTAGGCGTAAATCAATATCGGGATGTCGCGCTCTAAAACTAGGCAACAAAGGCACTAAACGCTTAAGCGCAAACGAACTATAAGAGGTAAGTCGCAGCTGATCGATACCCTCGCCTTTAACTTGTCGAGTAAGATGACTGAGCTCATTAAGAATACGCTCTACTTCTACAAAGTACCCGCGCCCGGTATCGCTCAACTGCAGTTGTCGGCCAACTTTTTCGAACAACGGTTCTGCTAAGTAATCTTCAAGTAAGCGCAAGCGGTGGCTCACTGCACTCTGGCTAATCCCTAGTTCGCTGCCAGCTTTAGCCACACTTTGGTTACGAGCAACAGCTTCAAAAGCGACTAAGGCGTTTAATGGTGGAAGTGTGCGCATAAAAATACATTCATTTTTTTCATGTATTTTAAATTATTATCATTTTTTTAATGTTTCACAAGTCTCTACACTGCCTTTTCTATTCAACACTAGCTGCAGCATAGGGGGCAAGCATGCGAAACAACTACACTCTTGTCGCCATTGTTATTTTGGTGGTGGCCAACCAGATTGCGGTGCTATCCGATGCATTAATGAAAATAGCCGGCGAACAAGCCTCGGTATTCGAGATATTGTTGTACCGCCAACTTTGTACCTTAATGCTGTTGTTACCGCTGTTTTTATTCACGAAGAATAAACTACCTCAAAAGCCGCTGATCCACGTGGTGCGAGGACATTTATGGTTAGCGGGATCTGGCTGCATGGTTGTAGCATTAATGACCTTGCCGCTAGCCACTGCTAACGCATTGTTTTACGCCGCACCAATTATGATGTTACCGCTAGGCATGTGGCTGCATAAAAGCACCGTTAACCGCACTCAAGTGGTAGCTGCTACTATCGGTTTTATTGGGGTTCTAGTTATTATTAGGCCTACAGAGTTTAATTGGGGCGCAGCGGCGGCTCTTGGCACCGCCTTAACACTGGCCTTGAGTAACTTAACCGTGAAATACATTCCTAAGCAGGAATCGGTTGTCACCAGTTTATTTTGGACCAACGTAATGGTAGTACCTGCCACCTTGCTGTTGGCGTGGCCAGAATTACATGGCATTAACTGGTCGTTGGTTACTCTTGCTGGCGGCAGTAGTTTGTTTATTCTGTTTTTGCATGCTGGCTCTGTTGTGGCTTATCGAACCGCCGATGCCAATACTATTGCCAGCGCCGAGTACACCGGCTTAATAGGCGCAGCAGTGGTTGGTTGGGTCAGCTTTAATGAAATGCCTGATGCGCTCACTTGGTTAGGCGCAGCAATGATTGTTTTACCATTAGTGTTAATCGGTAAACGCAGCTTACGTAAACCCAAAAGCAAAGATACCACCGCACCAGTTATAGATAACTAGGCCGAATAGCGAGAGAATTAGCGCTCTCGCTAAACTGAAGTATTTACTGTCAACTTTAGTAGACAGCAAGCTTAGTTTGTTCACTCAATATGCTAAGCCTTTCCAATACAATCCTTTATTAAATCAGCATAATGCACTGTCAAAGTTTGTTGTATTGAGATTTTCCCCGATGCTGTTCGTTTGTTCCATTTACATAAGCTTCCCTTGCTAAAGGTAGCCCTCGCCGTTGTCAACTTGGTCTTAGCCAGCCTACCTTGGCAACTTCAGGCCAACCAAACTGAACAATTAACGTTTGCTGCAGACCGCTGGTGCCCATTTAACTGTAAACCCAATAGTAGCCTGCCTGGTTATACGATAGAAATCATTCAGCGCGCTTATAGCCCTAAATATCAGGTTAACTTTCGCGAAATGCCATGGACTCGAGCATTAAGGCATAGTGAGAAAGGGGTTTATCAAGGTGTGGTTGGCGCCGTAAATGGTGAAGCCGAGGGTTTTATTTACCCTAGTGAAGCCATTGGCCGCGCGACCCAAGTATTGGTAATGCGCAATGATAGCACCTGGCAATATCAAGGTATTGAGTCCTTGGAAGAACTACGTATTGCTGTCATTGCTAATTATGATTATGGTCCCGCTATCGATAGCTACGTATCAGCGAAGCAGCACAAACGAAACATCATCACCGTACGCAGTGATCAACCCTTAGTAAAGATGCATAAGCTATTACAAGAAGGGCGAATTGATGGGTACATCGAAGACAAAAGCGTGGCAAGTTATTACAGCCATCAGCAAGGTGATAACCAAAAGATTCGCTTTGCTAAAGAGTTTGCATCAAGTTTGGTATACATCGCTTTTTCACCCAGTAATCCACAAAGTAGAGCCTTGTCCTCTCAGCTCAGTGAGGCAATTGTTGGGATGCGCGAAACTGGAGAACTGGAAAAAATATTGGCACGTTACGGCTTAGAAGATTGGCAAAATAGTCCCGATTAAGGCCCGTTTACAAAAGGTTTTGCCAATCTAACTTACCCGCGACCAGCAACTCTTTTTTCGACTTTGAGAGTTGTTTAATAGCATATTCTAAGCGCATGGCTTGCTGCTTAGACACCATGAGCTGTTGAAATGCCAAAACCAATGGACCTTTACCACGCAGCGCTTTAGCTCCTTTTAACCCACCTTGCTGGTGCTCGCTAAAGCGGCGCTCTACATCTGTGGTAACTCCGGTGTAAAGATGCTGGTTTTTGGTACGAATGATATACAAAAACCACGGTTTTACCGTGGGAGTTGATGAAGTTGGCGAAAGCTCAGGCAAATTAAGGGCTACTTGATCAGAGTTATTCAGTGATAAGCAGTGTAACTAGCAGAACCTTAGGTTCAAGTTAAAACGGTAACAAGTAACAAGTAACAAGTAACAAGTAACAAGTAACAAGTAACAAGTAACAAGAATATACTTTAGCTACAACTTTAGTCTTATTGTAAAACTTCTTTTACAGCTAGGTTCTCCTTGGAATTTTAGGCCTTATTAAAGTTAAATCAGCAACATAACAGTGGTCCATCATCTAAGCGCAAAATTAACCATTGATTTGAGTATTGGTTGGCCTAAGCTGAGTGCGTCAATGATAAAAACAACAACTAGTTCAAGCTAGAATGAAGTAGCAATAAGCACTTACCAACCGGCTGTCAACGAATATCCAGAGATGTTCAAGCCAACAAATAGTGACTCTATTGCTCAGTAGTTTTAAACGATAAATAGAGAGTGGTAGATCATGGTATTACACGATCTTAAAGAGAGACGTTTGCTTACTGTTAATGCTAAGCAGTTTTGCAATGTAGATAGTTACCAAGCCAATAAAACTTACGCGACTCGCCAAGTCAGTAACGTTGTACCCTTTCCCCTATCGGCGAAGAAAAACAACAAACTCGCAGTGAAAGAAGTCTTTAGTTTAAATACGCAACAACAACAAGAACTGCATCAGCTAAAGCAACTCACTGGCCTGTCTAGTGATTACTTAGAGCACAAGTTAAGCTTACACCTAGGCGAACAAAAGCAGTAACAGCTAGTCGCCCAACCAAAGGTGTTGAGCTAGAGGTACCTTATTATTGCGAAAAATAATGCCTTCGTCTTCTAAACGTTGCCGCTGCGTTTGGTACTGAGGAGAACCCTCAGGAAATGAAATCATGCCCTTGGCATTTATTACTCGATGCCACGGCAGACTTGAGCCTTCTGGTAAGGTTTTAAGGCAGCGCCCTACCGCTCTAGCCATTCTTGGGTAACCGGCCATTTCGGCTATACCACCATAAGTGGCGACTCGTCCCTCGGGAATATGACCGATCACCAGCCAAAACTTGGCAAGGTACTGCTGCTTCTCATCCATTAACGACTTAGCTTTGCATCCATACTTCGGTTGCCCAATCCCAAATGGTATCCCATTCAGGAACTAAATCCTCTTGACCCTGCCAGTAACCTATTTCACCTTCTTGACTAATAAAGTAAAAGTTATCACCGCTCTGGCAAATAGGAATGAACTCACGAGGCAAACCCAAATTCCAAGCGGTGGCGGCAACTTCCGGTAAGTAAGTATGTAAATACGGGTCACTAATGGTCACCGGCTCTAAACTTCCAATAGCAACATTACTTACGGTAAGTTGAAAAGCACGTAAGTCACCAGGCATTGGGATTAGAATGAGTTCTTCTACTTCAACTAATTGAGCTTCTGTAGGAAGATCGCTTGGGTAAGCACCCGATTGGTCTGCATCCCTTATTTCATCTATTAGTTCTTGCATGCTTGTCTCTCCGAGGTATTGGCATACAATGCCCGTTGCTTAAAATTTTGCACAGCTTACAGAGAAGATTCTCATTCAGCAAAGGAAACTCGATGCTTGATAATGCTATTACTGTAGAACCACAACAACCGGCGCGCCACTGTGTAATTTGGTTGCACGGATTAGGCGCGGGGCCAGAAGACTTTGTTCCTTTGGCAAAACAACTCAAACTGCCTGCCGATGCCGCGGTACGTTTTATCTTTCCGGCAGCACCGACTCGATCGGTGACAGTAAATGCCGGTTATTTCATGCCCGCCTGGTACGATATTTTAGCCTTTTCTCCCGAAAGACAGATTAACCATTCCCACCTAGATAAGGTAAGCGAACAGATTGAGCAAGTCATTCAGCAACAAGTTACTTTGGGTATTGCTAGCGAGAAAATCTTTATTGCTGGCTTCTCCCAAGGCGGTGCCGTTGCCTATCAGTGCGCCTTAAATTACCCAAATAACTTGGGTGGCTTGTTATGCATGTCTACTTACTTATTAGCAGAAAGCCTGCCCACAACAGCGTTGCAAACTAACACTCCAGTGTTAATTCAACATGGTCGCCAAGATGACGTAGTGGCATTAAACCTCGGCCAACGAGCCTTTAACCAGTTGCAAGCTCAACACTATCAAGTGGAATTTCAGCAGTTTGATATGGCTCATAGTGTATCGCCCAGCCAAGTGAAAGCGATTAGCGCCTGGTTAAGTCACCTAATGCGCTAGCATTTGCCCTTACTGAACTCCGTGAGCTTGATTCAAGCAATCGATAAAACAGGCTAGAATTCGAGAAGGCTTTGGTGAATGACGCGTTACTGCTAAAAATGGGCAGTGATAAGCAAAGTCTTCACCCCCTAATGCTCTTATCAAGCCTTGTTCCACAAAGCTTCTAGCGTAATGCTCGGGCAAATAAGCCAAATAGGCGCCCGACAATAGCAAAGTAGCAATCGCTTCTTGATCGTAGGCAGTCGCTTGGCGGCTAAAACCTTTACGCTGCGAAGTATCCATATTGGGAGAGTGGTGGCCAAGACCCGCATATTTTTGAGCCACTATTTCTTGCGCGCTAATGGTTATATCACTGCGCTTAAATAGAGGATGGTGATAGCCACAATACAGCGCCATTTTCTCATCAAACAAGTATTGGTAGTTAAGGCTACTAGATTGTCGCTGACCCGGCACAATTCCCAACTGATAGCGCCCCTCGATGACTCCACTTTCAATCACTGAAAGAGTTTCTACGTATAAATCTAAGCTAACCTTGGGCGCGCGTTGGTCAAACAATTGTAGCGCTTCTGAGATCTTAGCCTGCTGATTGGTAACGGTTTTATCGAATAGGGCAATGGCTAGCTTTCCCGTCATGTCTTTGTGCAGGCTTTGTACATCGGCACGAAACTCATCTAACGCGCCCATTAAGCGTAAGCTAGATTGGTAAACATGCTGCCCTTCAGGGCTGAGCACAAAACCAGCTCGCCCACGCTGGCATAAGGTTACCCCGAGTCGAATCTCTAGGTCTTTCACATGCCGACTAATGGTAGAGCGACCAATGTTCAGTTCGACTTCAGCCGCCGAAATGCCGCCGCAATCAGCCACCACTCTAAATACTTTGAGTAAACGTAAATCAATATCGCTTAACTGGCCGAGTATCTTCTGCACTTTGTTTCACCTTTATGAAACTTTAGTTTGAAAGATACACATTTATGAAACGCAACGCGAGTTTTAAGCTAAACCAACAAATGAAGCTTGCTTGGGGATGCAAATGGCAACACTAGAACAAATGGGCATTACGCAAAATCAGCTCGATAGTCATTGGATGGCCTATTCTGGTAATCGCCAGTTCAAACAAGACCCACGCATCATCAAACAAGCCAAAGGCAATTACTACTATGATGCCGATGGCCGCAAAATTTTTGATGGTCTGTCTGGTTTATGGACCTGTGGCTTGGGGCATGGCCGCCAAGAGATTACCGAGGCAATAACTAAACAAGCCGGCCTACTAGATTATTCGCCAGCGTTCCAGTTTGGTCATCCAGCGTCATTCCAACTGGCTGAAAAAATCACTGAGTTTATGCCAGCAGGGCTAAATAGAGTGTTTTTTACTGGTTCGGGTTCAGAATCAGCAGATACCTCACTCAAAATTGCTCGCGCTTATTGGCGAAAGAAGGGTTTAGCCAGTAAAACCAAATTAATTGGCCGCGGTAAGGGTTACCACGGGGTGAACTTTGGCGGTATTTCAGTAGGTGGTATAGGGCCCAATCGCGCTATTTTTGGCGCGGGGGTCGATGCCGCGCATATGCGCCATACCGTACTGCCAGAAAATGCCTTTACCAAAGGTCAGCCAGAGAATGGCGTCGAACTGGCTAATGACCTATTGGATTTAATTGCAGTTCACGATGCCTCTAACATTGCCGCCGTCATTGTAGAGCCCATGGCTGGCAGCGCTGGCGTTATTCCTCCACCGCTCGGCTATTTAACGCGTTTGCGCGAGATCTGCGACCAACACCAAATACTGCTTATTTTTGATGAAGTGATATGCGCCTTTGGCCGCTTAGGCTACAAAACCGGTGCCGAAGCATGCGGCGTAACACCTGACATCATCAACATGGCTAAACAACTGACAAATGGCGTTATTCCCATGGGTGCCGTAGCCTGTAAACAGGAAATTTACGATACCTTTATGACAGAAGGTGGCCCGGAATATATGTTGGAATTGCCACATGGATATACCTATTCAGCTCACCCCATTGCGTGTGCAGCAGCCTTGGCCACTCTAGATTTGTTAGAGAAAGAACATACGATTGAGCGGGCGCGAGAAATGTCTCCATTACTAGAGCGCGCCGCCCATCAGTTAGCTGGATTAGAGTTAGTCAGTGATATTCGTAATATGGGCTTGGCGGTAGGGTTAAATCTGGTACACGCCCCAGGGGAGCCAGCGTTAAACCCTTATTTAGTCGCACAAGCGATGTGGCAGCAAGGTTTCTACGTACGCTATGGTGCAGACACTCTACAAATTGCACCTCCGTTTACGGTCACCGCAAACGAAATTGACAGCCTATTTAATGCATTAGGCGACACGATTCAGCGCTTTTCAGGCCACACCTAAGCTTTTAAAGGAAAAGGAATATAACATGTCTATCATTGGTCACTTAATTAACGGCGAGACACAAACCGAACACAGCCGTTTACAAGATGTATTCAATCCCTCAACTGGTAAAGTCGCTACCCAAGTGGCATTAGCGCCTAAAGCTACTGTAGAACAAGCGATATCGGCTGCTCAAGCCGCTTTTCCTGCCTGGCGAAATACACCTGTCGCAAAACGTGCTCAAATCATGTTTCGCTATAAAAGCTTGCTGGAAGAAAATGCCGAACGAATCTGTGAATTAGTAGGCCAGCAGCACGGCAAGATAGTACACGATGCCATGGGTGAGCTGACTCGCGGTATCGAAAATGTTGAATATGCTTGTTATGCTCCTGAGTTACTGAAAGGCGAGCACAGTAAAAACGTAGGAGCGGGTATTGATTCATGGAGTGAATTTCAATCACTGGGTGTTGTCGCAGGCATTACTCCTTTTAACTTCCCGGTAATGGTGCCGATGTGGATGTTTCCAATGGCGATAATGTGTGGCAATACCTTTGTACTAAAGCCGTCGGAACGAGATCCATCAGCCACCTTGTTGATTGCTGAACTATTACATGAGGCGGGTTTGCCCAATGGCGTATTCAACGTAGTAAATGGTGATAAAGAAGCGGTAGACACCCTACTTAGTGATTCTCGAGTCGCTGCGGTAAGCTTTGTTGGATCAACCCCAATTGCCGAATATATTTATGCCACAGCAACCGCCAACGGTAAGCGCTGCCAAGCATTGGGTGGCGCAAAAAACCACGCGATAATTATGCCAGATGCCGATTTGGACAACGCCGTTAACTCACTGCTTGGTGCTGCTTTTGGTTCGTCTGGCGAACGCTGCATGGCATTATCGGTAGCCGTTACAGTAGGCGATGATACAGCCGACAAACTGATTGCGGGTTTAAGTGATGCCATGCAAAGCCTAAAAGTGGGCGCTTATTCGAATAAAGAAAATGATTTTGGACCACTGATTACCGCGGAGCAACGCGACAAAGTTGCTATGTACATTAGCAGCGCAGAGGCAGACGGCGCCAAAGTGGTGGTTGATGGCCGAAACCCTCAGGTGGCGGGCTATCCCGAGGGTTTTTATGTTGGCGGTACCTTAATCGACCACGTAACCAGTAACATGAAAGCCTACCAAGAGGAGATTTTTGGGCCGGTATTATGTGTGGTCCGCGTAGACAGTATGGAACAAGGGATGCAGCTCATTAATCAGCATCAATTTGGCAATGGCACCTGTTTATATACTCGTGATGGCGAAGCCGCACGTTACTTTTCAGACAACATTCAAGTAGGCATGGTAGGGATTAATGTTCCTTTACCTGTACCAGTGTCTTCTCACAGCTTTGGCGGCTGGAAGCGTTCGTTGTTTGGTGATTTACATGCCTATGGACCAGATGCCGTGCGTTTTTATACAAAACGTAAAACCATTACCCAGCGCTGGCCTTCATCTTCGGTGAGGGAAGGCGTTAATTTTTCTTTCCCTAGCTAGCAGAAACTAAAACACTGCGCCTGTGGTTTAAGCTTTAGCTAACTATACGCATTAAAAATGCCCAGCTTCAGCTGGGCATTTTTTAAACTTGATGCTACAAAATTTGTTTTAGTAAACGGTCAGCGCGCACTCGAGAGATACGCTTTAACAAACGCTTCACTGGTAGTGGGTATTGATTGAGTTGTTCGAGATCTGACGGCTTATGCACCAAGCTGGTATGGCACAGAATATTATTAAGTTCTTCATCTCTCTTAGCGTGTAGCAAACCGTTGGGGTCATCTAGCAACAAGCCGTTTTCCAAATCGAGGTTCCAAGCTCTTGGGTTCAAATTATTCCCGGTCAGTAAGGTAAACCGCTCATCAACCCAAATCCCCTTCACATGAAAGCTATTTTTCTCATGCGACCAAACATTAATACTTAGCAAGCCGTTATTGATATAACGCTGCTGACGCTTTACAAACTTGTTTAAATTACATTCATACAAGTAAGGCAAAGCATGAATGACTTTAAAGCTTTGCTCAGGATCGCTATAAAAATCACTGGCCGTTTTATCGCCAACAATGAGCTTAACCTTTACCCCACGCTTAAGCGCTTTAGTTATTTCTCTAGACAAAGAGCTAGGGGGATTAAAATAAGGGGTACATATTGTGAGTTGGTGTTGTGCACTCACCACCAACTGGCGAATGGTTTTGTTTAACAGGTTTTGGCGACGCCCCAAACCAAGTAAAGGAGTCACTCCTACTTGGCTCTCGCTGAGGTCCTGCGGATAATAGTTGTATTGTTCGCGTTGCAAAGTGACTCGCAAGCGCCGTATTGCAGGTTTAAGCATTCGGGTGCTTAACGGTGTCGCTGTAGACAGACTAGAAACTGCGTCACAATCTATGAGAAATTGATCGACATAATTTACCATTGCGTTAGCTAAACGTTGATTACCTAACAACTGGTAACGATCGGAACGATAGCGCTGCTGTTGCTCAAGATAAATATCGTTGATGCTGGCGCCGCTATAAATCACAGTGTCGTCAACAATACTGCCTTTGAGATGAAGAACCCCAAATAACTCTCTATGGCTAACAGGTACGCCAAGCAGTCTCACAGAGCCTGGAAACCTTGCTTCATACTCGCGATACATCGCTGCATTGCCTTGAGCATCTTGTTGCCCAATTAAACCGCGCTGTGCTCTATGCCAATCAACTAATACCACTATTTCCAAGTCAGGGCGTTGGCGTTTGGCTGCATAGAGAGCATCCATAACAGAACGGCCAGCTTCATCGTCTTCTAGATAAAGCGCCACAATATAGATTCGTGAATCAGCTTGAGCAATTAGCTCTAGTAGTTTTAATCGATATGCTTTAGCGCTCAATAACACCTCATACCGCTCAGGATCTTGAGCTATTTTAGGCAGAGACAGTAAAGAGGCATTACGAGAAAAGCGTGGGGTCATTATTATAAATTCTTGGTTGGTCGCTCTATGCTAAGTTCATTGTAACAAAGGATTTGCAAGGTCACTAAGAAAGCCATCAACAAAGCGTAAAAGTGTCGTCAGTAACGCACTCCTAGGCGCTTAGCATCCAAACTTTCGCATAACGCACCAGTTTATTTGTTGGTTAGTAGTGGTTAGGACAAGTTGTCAATTTAGCAATTACACCCCGCTTCTAAATCATTTCACTTTCATTCAGGCAATAAAAAACCCCAAAGTCTGACGACTTTGGGGTTAGTTAATTGAGAGCCTAGCGGTGACCTACTTTCACATGGGGAAACCCCACACTATCATCGGCGCAGTTGCGTTTCACTTCTGAGTTCGGCATGGGTTCAGGTGGGTCCACAACGCTATTGCCACTAGGCAAAAACGGGTTCATCTAAACAAAGGCACAGGCCTAAATCACTGCTTAGATAAAAAAGCCCGCTCATTGAGCGGGCTTAGTATTTGGAGCCTGGCAGTGACCTACTTTCACATGGGGAAACCCCACACTATCATCGGCGCAGTTGCGTTTCACTTCTGAGTTCGGCATGGGTTCAGGTGGGTCCACAACGCTATTGCCACCAGGCAAAAACTT
>NZ_BJEQ01000004.1 GCF_005405585.1 Agarivorans sp. Toyoura001
TCGATGCGCGCTACAACACCTAATTTAAAGGCTAAGGTGTAATCTCGTTGTGTGCGCTTACGGCTTGAGTTAATGGGTGTTGTCATAAAGAAGTCCTCTTTATGTCAACCTATTTCCGGACGGGACAGCAGGTATAAAAAAAGCCGATCTAAGATCGGCTTTTTAGAACGGTGTATTTACACCTTTCTTTGACCTGCTTGAATTGCAGTGAGGGCGATGGTGTAAACAATGTCGTCTACCAAGGCACCACGTGACAAATCGTTCACTGGTTTAGCCATACCTTGCAGCATAGGACCAATGCTGATTAAGTCAGCACTGCGCTGTACCGCTTTGTAGGTGGTGTTACCGGTGTTTAGATCTGGGAAGATAAACACCGTAGCTTTACCAGCTACAGGGCTGTTTGGCGCTTTACTCTTGGCTACGTTTTCCATAATGGCTGCATCGTATTGCAATGGACCATCAATGATGAGCTCTGGGCGACGCTCTTTAGCAATTTTGGTGGCTTCGCGCACTTTTTCAACGTCTGAACCAGAGCCTGAGCTACCAGTAGAGTAGCTGATCATTGCTACGCGTGGCTCGATACCAAAGGCTTCAGCAGACTCAGCAGATTGAATCGCAATATCTGCTAGCTGCTCAGCAGTTGGGTCTGGGTTAATTGCACAGTCACCGTAAACCAATACTTGATCAGGCAATAGCATGAAGAAGATTGAGCTTACTAGGTTGTAACCTGGTGCTGTTTTAATTAACTGAAGCGGCGGACGAATTGTATTTGCTGTGGTGTTAACCGCACCTGATACTAGGCCATCAACTTCGTCGTTGGCTAACATCATTGTACCGAGTACAACGTTGTCTTCTAGTTGCTCTTTAGCAACCACTTCGGTTAGGCCTTTGCCTTTACGAAGCTCAACCATTGGTGCAACGTATTTGCCTTGGATTTCTGCTGGGTTGAAAATTTCAACATTTTCACCCAATACCACACCTTGCTGGCTCGCGGTGCGTTGAATGACTTCAGGGTTACCTAGCAATACTGGGCGAGCAATACCGCGCTCAGCACAAATAGCTGCAGCAGCAATAGTACGTGGCTCTTCACCTTCTGGTAGAACAATGCGTTTGTTAGCATTGCGCGCCATTTCTGTTAACTGGTAACGGAAAGCCGGCGGTGATAAACGGCGAGCTCGTGCAGAAATAGCCGTGAGTGACTCAATCCAATGTTTGTCGATGTGACCAGCAACGTAATCTTGAACCAGCTCAATACGCTGAGAGTCGTCAACAGGGATTTCTGCATTAAAGCTTTGCAGAGCTAGTGACGTTTGCCAAGTGTTTGAGTTAATTAACATTACTGGTAAGCCAGTAGCAAAAGCACCTTCACACAACTTGAGTACTTGAGGCTCTGGTTGGTAACCGCCAGTTAGCAGTAGTGCACCTACTTTAACGCCATTCATGGCTGCCAAACAGGCAGAAACAATCACGTCTGAACGGTCGCCTGATGTGACTAATAAGCTGCCCGCATTAAAGTGCTCAACCATATTTGGAATACTGCGGGCACAGAATGTAACGCGGCCTAGGCGAGTATCCATGTCACCTTCATTGATGACGGTGGCATTTAAGTGGTTGGCTAAATCTTTAGCACGAGGCGCAACCAGCGGGGCGTTCCAAGGAATACACCCTAGAATGCGTAGCGGGCTTTTGCCAAACATTTGCAGAACTTCAAGGTTGGTTGAATGGTCTGATTTGTTATCAAACATTTCAGTAAGATCGGGGCGAGTAATTTCGTGCTCGTCGATCGGGGCGCCAACCTTGTTGATGATACAGCCAATGATGCGTTTGTTTTTCAAGCCGCCAAAGTTGTTACATGCGATTTCCATGCGTTCTTTAAGCTGCTGAGAAGTATCGCTGCCAGGGTTTGTTACAAACACCATGTCAGCATCGAGTGCTTTAGCAATACCGTAGTTTACGTTGGTGGCGTAAGGAGATTCTGAGGTTGGAACTAAACCTTCTACTACCACTATTTCGGCGTTAGACGTGGCAGAGTTGAAGCGTGCAACAATACCTTCTAGCAAATCGTCGATATGGTTTCCGCTGATTAGGTTTTCAGCATAAGCCTGAGTGAAGGGTTCAGGAGGAATAATATTTGACGCTTGGCGAATGATTGCAGTAGAACGTTCAGCGCCTTTTTCGCGGCTTTTTGGCTGCGCAATGGGCTTAAAGAAATTGACGTTTACACCATTGCGCTCCATGGCGCGAACCATACCAAGACTGACTGATGTAACACCAACACCCACGCCAACTGGGATTAACATAATTGTACGAGCCACGGCTGTACCTCTTAAGTTAAGTAATAGAACAAGGCTAAGCCACGCTTAGCCTTGATAATGAATGTGTATTAAGCCTGGGTTAACGCAACAGCATCTTGCGCAATAACCATTTCTTCATTGGTTGGAATAACCAAGATTGGTCGGCTTGAACTCGTACCAATATTACCTGAATTACCAAAACGTGCATCTAAGTTGCCTTGCTCGTCTAGGGTAAAGCCTAAAAGGCCGAGTTTTTCGATGGTGAGTTTACGTACTAAGGCCGAGTTTTCACCAATACCACCAGTAAAGACAAGTGCGTCTAACTTGCCATCCATTGCTGCCGCGTAAGACATAATGCTTTTTGCTAAGCGGTAGGTAAATACGTTCATTGCACGTATTGCTGGCTCTTTGCCTTCGCCATAACCTTCTTCAGCAAAACGACAGTCGCTGCTTGCTTCAGTAAGACCCATAAGGCCAGACTGTTTATGAAGCATGTTGTTAACTTCTTTTAGGGTGTAACCTTCGCGATCTACAAGGTGGAAGATAATCGCCGGGTCGATGTCGCCACTACGTGTACCCATCACCAAACCTTCTAACGGTGTTAAGCCCATGCTGGTATCAAAGCTAAGACCATTTTTAACTGCACAAATTGATGCGCCATTACCTAGGTGAGCGGTAATAACGTTGGTTTGTTCGATAGGCTGATCCAACATTGCAGCGGCTTCACGCGATACGAACAAGTGGCTGGTACCGTGCATGCCGTAACGACGGATGCCTTTTTCGCGGTATAGCTTGTAAGGCAGTGCGTACAAGTATGAGCTTTCTGGCATGGTTTGGTGGAAGGCGGTGTCAAATACAGCAACGTGAGGCTGTTGTGGGAAACAAGCTTGAGCTGCTCGAATACCAATAAGTGCTGCAGGGTTATGTAAAGGTGCTAGACCTGAACACGCTTCGATGCCTTCAACCACTGCTTCATCGATAATAGCTGACTTAGTGAATTTTTCGCCGCCGTGTACAACTCGGTGACCAACAGCAACAATATCGTTTAAGATTTCTGGGCTTGTTTCTAGAATATTTTTTACAATATATTCGATCGCTTCGCGGTGAGCTGAATAAGCACCAAGGCTTGCTTCGTTTTTTTCACCTAGCGCTTTCCATTTAAGGCGCGCATCTTCCAGATTAAAACATTCTGCTAAACCAGAAATAATCTCTTCGCCACTTACTGCGTTAAGCACAGCAAATTTTAGAGAAGAACTACCACAGTTAAGAACGAGTACCAGCTTGTTGCTCATTTATAGACACCTGTTGTTGAATTTGTTCAATTATAGACAGTGGAAGAAAAAACGTTGGGCATAGCGAGACACGTTCCTTCCTCAAAAATTCTACCTCTCACCAAGCCAAATTAGATTTGACCTAGTGCCATGGTCTCAATCAAGCTACACTTAACAAATAAGCTGATCTATATGAAACCGTTTGCCAAGGTTATGATAACCGAAAGCATGTTTTAATCATATATGTCATACTAATAACTAGACGAAAATGTAAAAAAATTACTAGTTTATTGGTTTAAGTCAATTTTAGGTCGCGAGGTGCCCATGGGCAAATTCTCTGAAATGTTAAATGATGGGCGCGAGTACATGAAACGCTGGCCTAACCAGCGAGTACTGGCTCCGATATTTCCCGAGAATAGAGTTATATTTGCTACTTCTTTAGCAATGAAAACCATGCCAGCGATTGCGGTGGTGACTGTAATGATGCCATATATGGCTAATTTGACTGAAATATTACCACAATCTGTGTTGATGGCGACGGTGATATTTTTGATGCCTTTGCATGGTTTATATTGGTTGGGGCGTAGAGCTAATTCTCATTTACCCCCTAGCTTAGCTAACTGGTATCGTGACTTGCATCACAAGTTAGCAGAGGCTGGTGAGAGTATTACCCCGGCGGTTACTCAGCCCCGTTATGCTGAATTAGCTGATTTATTAAGAAAAGCGTTTAAGCGTTTTGATAAGAGTTTTGTATTAGCTGATGAGCTAGATAATCAGTCACGCTGATATATTTGTAATACAAACTCGAAGTTCATTTCAAACTCACTTTGTGCAGCTAACTGCTGCTCTAGTTGTTGATTCTTCTTCCAAGCGAAGGGGGTCATCATGCACAAAGCCTCCATATCTTGGCGATTTAACACTGCCTCTTCAGCTATTTTTTTCTGCTCCACCAAGCGCCAACCTTGCATGGTTTCTGCCTGCTCTGAATGGGCTTGTAGCTCTTTGTATAATAGCTGGCGTAGTTTGGATAAATGCTGAGCCCCAGGCACAACTTTAAGTAAGTAAGCTCCCGGCTTGCTTACCCGTAATAGTTCTTGTTCGTCGCTAGGTGCAAATACGCGCATAACACAATCAACACTATTATCTGCAATAGGAAGGCGATGATTGCTGGCGACAAAAAACTGTGCCTGTTGGCAGCGTTTGGCCGCCATTCTTATGCCATCTTTGGCAATGTCTATGCCCGTGACAGACTCCGCTTGTTTTTGCCCTTGGCAAAGAGCGTCAGTGTAATAACCTTCGCCGCAGCCAATATCCAAGATATGTTGCACTGAGAATGGCGTAAGCGCTTGGTTGATGGCCTTAGCCAAAAATGCAAAATGCCCTTGGTTTAGAAAATGCTGACGTGCCTGCAGCATTGCTTTGCTATCACCTGGCTGCTTTGAGTGTTTGTGCTGTACCGCCAATAGGTTGGTATAACCTTCTTTGGCTTGATCAAAACAATGGCCATTTTCACAGGACCATTGTTTGTGTTGTTTGCTCAAAATAGCTTGGCAAATCGGGCAGATTATCATTTACGCAGTAACCTTTGTGTCGAGAAAGCGCTAGTAAATCACTTTTGAGTGGTACTGCAATAAAATGTCTTTGATGGTTTCCATGGTTTCTTTACTCGGCGGTTTAACACCCGCAAGTGGGTAGTCTTCTCCCATGGCGGTCCATTTATGTTTGCCTAGTTCGTGGTAGGGCAGCAGTTCAATTTTTTCTACGTTATCGAAAGGTGCTAAAAATTCACCGAGATCATGGGCCGATTGCTCATCATCGGTAAAGCCCGGCACAACCACATAACGTAGCCACGTTGTCTGGCCAATTTTGTGTAGGTAGCGAGCAAAGTCTAAAGTACGTTTGTTACTTACACCAACGAGATCTTGGTGAACATCATCGTGGATCTGTTTGATGTCTAGCATGACTAAATCAGAGACTTCCAACAGCTCATCAATAACTTCGGTATGCTTGCGCACATAACCGTTGGTATCTAAACAGGTATGAATACCTTGTTCTTTACACGCTCGGAATAAATCACGCACAAACTCAGCTTGTAAAATGGCTTCGCCTCCGCTGGCGGTTACACCACCACCACTGGCGTTCATAAAACGTCGATAAGGGGTAAGGTCATTCATTAAGTCACTGACGCTGACTTCTTTACCGTCGTGTAAGTCCCAAGTGTCTCGGTTATGACAATACTGGCAGCGCATTAAGCAACCCTGCATAAATACAATAAACCGGATCCCTGGTCCATCAACGGTTCCGCAAGACTCAGTAGAATGAATTCGCCCAATCTTTGACATTTGTTTCTCCAAAAAAAAACCTTGCCCAAAAACTTGGGCAAGGTTAATTATAACCGTAGTCTCTGCTAAGCAGAACTACTTAACGTTCAATTAGATACTTTGTGTGAAAGTACGTGTAATTACGTCTTGTTGTTGCTCTGGCGTTAGTGAGTTAAAACGCACTGCGTAACCAGAAACGCGAATGGTAAGCTGAGGGTATTTCTCAGGGTTTTCCATTGCATCAACTAACATTTCACGGTTCATCACGTTAACGTTTAAGTGTTGGCCACCTTCAACGTCAGCATTGTGATAGAAGTAACCATCCATCAAGCCCGCTAAGTTAGATTTTTGAGTATCGTCGTCTTTACCTAGTGCATTTGGCACGATAGAGAAAGTGTATGAGATACCATCTTGTGCGTTAGCAAACGGCAGTTTAGCAACCGAAGTTAATGATGCTACTGCACCTTTCTCGTCACGACCGTGCATTGGGTTAGCACCAGGAGCAAAAGGAGCACCTGCTTTACGACCATCAGGAGTAGTACCTGTTTTCTTACCGTATACAACGTTAGACGTAATAGTAAGAACTGACTGAGTAGGAATCGCGTCACGGTAAGTTTTAAGCTTACGGATCTTAGTCATGAAGCGGTTTACTAGGTCTACAGCAATATCATCTACGCTATCGTCATTGTTACCAAATTTAGGGTAGTCACCCTCAATGTCGAAATCAACAGCGATACCGTCTTCATCACGAATAGGCTTAACTTTAGCAAACTTAATCGCAGACAGTGAGTCAGCAGCAACCGATAGACCAGCAATACCACAAGCCATTGTACGGCGAACGTCACGATCGTGAAGAGCCATCAATGATGCTTCGTAGCTGTACTTGTCGTGCATGTAGTGAATACAGTTAAGTGCGGTCACGTACTGCTCAGCTAACCAATCCATGAATGTGTCTAAGCGACCCATTACATCGTCGTAGCTTAATACTTCGTCAGTGATCTTGTCAGACTTAGGACCAATTTGAATCTTAAGCTTCTCGTCTACACCGCCGTTTATTGCGTAAAGAAGAGTTTTAGCTAAGTTGGCACGAGCACCGAAGAACTGCATGTGTTTACCAACAACCATTGGCGATACACAACAAGCAATTGCGTAATCATCGTTGTCGAAGTCACTACGCATTAAGTCATCGTTTTCGTACTGGATTGACGACGTATCGATAGATACTTTGGCACAGTATTTCTTAAAGTTAATCGGTAATTGCTCAGACCATAGAACAGTAATGTTCGGCTCTGGAGAAGGACCCATTGTGTAAAGTGTGTTCAAGAAACGGAAAGCTGTACGGCTTACAAGTGTACGACCATCGGTACCCATACCACCCATTGATTCTGTTGCCCAGATTGGGTCACCAGAGAACAAGTCATCGTATTCAGGAGTACGTAGGAAACGAACCATACGTAGCTTCATTACCAAGTGATCGACTAGCTCTTGAGCTTCAGACTCAGTTAGCGTACCAGCTGCGATGTCGCGCTCGATGAATACGTCTAAGAAAGTGGTAGTACGACCAAACGACATTGCAGCGCCGTTTTGAGATTTAACTGCGGCTAGGTAGCCGAAGTAAGTCCACTGAACTGCTTCTTTAGCTGTAGTTGCTGGACCAGAGATATCACAACCGTATTTAGCTGCCATTTCTTTGATTTGAGCTAAAGCGCGGTGTTGCTCGCTGATCTCTTCACGAAGCTTCATTGTTGCTTCAAGATCGGAACCGTTTACAAAGTCAGCTTCTAGAGAGCGGTGCTGTTTAACTTTGTCAGCCATTAGGAAGTCAATACCGTAAAGTGCTACGCGACGGTAATCACCAATAATACGACCACGACCATATGCATCTGGCAAACCAGTTAAAACGCCAGACTTACGGCATTTCATGATAGAGCCTGTGTATACGTCGAATACACCTTGGTTATGTGTCTTACGGTAGTCTGTGTAAATCTTGCTTACCATTGGATCTAATTCGCGATCGTAAGCTTTACAAGAACCTTCAATCATACGAATACCGCCGTTAGGGATAATCGCACGTTTTAGTGGCGCTTCAGTTTGAAGACCAACAATTGTCTCAAGATCTTGGTTGATGTAACCCGCATCGTGAGAAGTGATGGTTGAGATAACTGAAGTATCGAAGTCTACCGGCGAGTGAGTGCGGTTTTCTTCTTTAATGCCTTCCATAACTTTGTCCCAAAGCTGATCCGTAGCTTCGGTTGCGCCAGCTAGAAAGCTTTCATCGCCTTCATATGGAGTGTAGTTAGCTTGAATAAAGCTACGAACGTTAACTTCATTTTGCCATTCGCCGGCTGTAAAGCCTGCCCAAGCACTAGCAAAAACATCGTTCTTCTCTGCCATTTTTTGTCCCACCTATAAGTTGGTATACAAATGAATATTCTATGGTTTAACCAATAGTCGTTATGCGGCTATTGCTGTTCTTGGAACAAGTATAGTGCTTGTTCCAAGAGGTAAAAAACTTTAACTCTATAGTAGTGCTGGAATACCGTATTTGCCTTCCAACATACCTACCGCCATCATGGCGACAAAACAAATCAACAATACTGATGCTGGGATAATGATACGGTCCGCAAACGATAGTTTCTTCGGACGTTCTTTATCACCAATCAAACCGTTGTTATCAAGTAACATGGTTAGTGCCCAAGCCAATACTGGGTTAGTTACCGCAGCTGCAAAGATACATATACCAGCAGATTGTGAATCTTTAGTATCTTTAATCATTTGCATACCGGCTTCTAGTAGCGGCAAGAATACACCTACTAATAATGCAATCTTCATTACTGGAGGCCATACAGCCACATCCATTGGGAAACCTAAGATTGCAATAATGATACACAATGAACCTAACAAAATTGCGCCGCCAGGAATTGGGCGTTTAGCAATGGCTGCAGGAATCATGTAAGTCCCCCAGCTAGAAGTGATGTTACCGCCACCTACTGCTGTACCTACGATTTGACGTACAGAACAGGTCGTCATGGTGTCATCTACATCCATTAGTACTTTGTCTGTACCGCGTGGGTAGTTTAACTCTTGGAAAATACGGTGGCCTAAGAAATCAGGAGACCACATTGCTACCGCTAAAATAGCGAACGGTAATGAAGCAATAAAGTGTTCTGCATTAGGTAAACCTAACTGCCAACCTTGCTCAGTAGAGCCCCACCAGTAAACAGGGTTTAGGTTTGGTAAGCCCATTTCTGTTTTAAAGGTAAGGTCGAAACCAGCACCGAAGGCTAAGGCAATCACTAGACCCATTACCGCACAAGCTGGAATAGCTAACCAACGCTTACCTACTTTAGCTAAGAATGCGTACAGCACGATGGTAGCGGCTAATACCACTAAGCCCACATAACCCATTTCGCCCACTGCAATACCTGCGTCAACAGATTCTAGCCCTTTCGCCCATGATTGAATGTCGCCAATCATTGACATGGTGCCGCCAAAACCTAAGAACACCAATAAGCCGCCGGCTACCCCTTCACTGGTTAAGTTCACCAGTTTAGAACCACCTTTAAAGAAACTTAATAGTAAGCCGAATACGCCCAACAGAATCGCTAAGGCCAGTGGGTGAGCACCCGCTAAAGCAATCGCACCAATTAATGGAATCATTGGTCCGTGGTTACCGGCTAAGTTCGCCCGTGGATTAAATATCCCAGAGGCCAATACACAGAATAGTAATGCTGGAATAAGCATTTCTACTCGCGCCACTTCAATGGCGAACTCAGTCCCTAGGTTGATGTGATCCCAGCGCTCGGTTAATCCGTCTGCCCAAGCCATCATTACTGCAGAGTACATGGCGATAATACCGATAGTACCGGCAATGGCTGGAACCAAATCTTCCCATTCAAAGCGGAAGTCACGACCTGGTAAATTTAAACCCCAACGACGAGGTTTCATGATTTGTAGTTCGTGGTCTAAGTAATCAGAGCGAGTTTCAAATTCAGAAGCAGGGCGGTGTGCTTCGGAATAACTCAGCTCTTCGTCTTGAGACTGGTGGTTGTTACTAGACATAGTTTCCTCAAAAACAAAAAATAAAAACTGATTAATCGCAGATGCTTAAGTTAAGTAGCTTTAAGCCTGAGATCCTTCTCACTGGCGATAATCGTCTCAACAGGACGAGCAACATATAAAGATAGTGAGTATAAAAAGTGAAATAACTGCATGCAGTTTAGCGTAAAAAGTGCAGTGGGTAACTGTAGTAAAGAAACATTAAAGAAATACAAAATACGGCGACGATTAAGCGGCGAAGCGCTGTTTGCTATGTCCGTTCTTTTGCTGTTTGCTACCACAACATCTGCCTTCTACTTTAGTTAGCGAAATTGTATCAAAGTAAGCAAGTTTTGGAATTTGATCTACATCAAAAAAGCCCATAATTTGTGTAATTTTACTACTTTTTTGTGGGTTTTGCGGGATGAAATTCTGCTTAATTCTGATTATTCT
Source organism: Agarivorans sp. Toyoura001 (assembly GCF_005405585.1). GTDB lineage: Bacteria > Pseudomonadota > Gammaproteobacteria > Enterobacterales > Celerinatantimonadaceae > Agarivorans. The sequence continues at coordinate 10,378 of NZ_BJEQ01000004.1, forward strand.
GTAATTTACTTACTAAAGTTGTGGTTGTTAGACTGAGAGCCAAGTCACTTAAATAAACTTCTAATACAGGCTGTTTTTTACAAAAAAATAACAATTCTTTGGGGCGTGTTAGCTTACACCCGCAAAAACCGTAATAAGCTAAAATTTTGAGCTAAGATTCTAAAACTGAAAATAAATGCGCTAGCTTGGCTTGTGAGCATATAACTATGCAATCTGCTTGAATATAAAGATGCTAACAATTTGGCTTATTAGGGTGTTTTGTAATCATAAGAGCGCTAGATGCCCCATAAAATGTTGAGTTTTGTCTTTTGCGGTGATACTTTTTGTTGGGTTGAACGTGTAACAAATGATTTAACAATCGTACGCGCCTCAGGAATTAGGCATGGTTGCTGCTAGCAGTCATTAACAAGGTAAAAAAATAACTATGAGTGAAGTGGCTGCGCTAGAAGCTTCAAATATCCACAAGGTATTTGGTGATAATGAAGTACTAAAGGGCATTGACCTTACAGCAAACAAAGGCGACGTAATTTCTATTATTGGCTCTTCGGGCTCTGGTAAAAGTACTTTTCTACGTTGTATGAACTTACTTGAGATCCCCACTCAAGGCGAAATTTTGGTTCATGGTGAGCAAATTGGCTTTAAGCATTTGCGTAACGGTGAACGCTTACCTTCCGACAATAAGCAAGTTGAACGGATTCGTTCTCGGCTCTCAATGGTGTTCCAAGGGTTTAACCTGTGGTCACACATGACGGTATTAGAAAACATTGTTGAAGCCCCCATTAACGTATTAGGTATCCCCAAAAAAGAAGCCACAGAGCACGCTGAAAGTTTGTTAGAGCGGGTCGGTTTGTACGATCGCAAAGATTACTACCCCGCGCACATGTCTGGTGGTCAGCAGCAACGGGCGGCGATTGCTCGTGCCTTAGCCATGAATCCCGAAGTGATGCTATTTGATGAACCCACGTCCGCATTAGACCCTGAACTAGTGGGCGAAGTGCTTAAAGTGATGCGCAGCCTGGCAGAAGAAGGCCGCACCATGTTAGTGGTTACTCATGAAATGGCCTTTGCACGTGATGTCTCTAACCAAGTACTGTTTCTTCATCAAGGTATTGTTGAAGAACGAGGCTCACCGAAAAAAGTTTTTGAGAACCCAGATTCTGAGCGTATGAAGCAATTTCTAGCGCCAAAATACTAAAATTATAAATATGGAAGACAAGCGTTTATTCGCTTAAAGCAAACAACACGGAGTAACACATGAAAAAAACACTAGTCGCGATGATCGGTGCTATTGCACTAAGCACCACAGCAGTTGAAGCAAAAGATTGGGAAGTTGTACGTTTAGCAGTAGACGTGCCTTACGAACCATTTGAGTATAAAGCGCCAGACGGCTCTCTAACGGGTTTCGAAATCGATCTAGGTAATGCGGTTTGTGAAGAAATGAAAGTGAAGTGTGAGTGGGTTATTCAGGCATGGGACGGCATTATTCCAGGTTTGTTAGCACGTAAATATGATGCGATTTTCTCATCAATGTCGATTAACGAAGAACGCGCTAAAAAAGTACTATTTTCAGAAGCTTACTACAACACGCCTACTGGCTTCTTTGGTCCACAAGCTAGCGCGGTTGATCCAGCCAAGCCAGACACACTTAAAGGTCTACGTGTAGGTGTTCAGCGCGGTACTATTCAAGATACTTACGCTACCGACAACTACTCAAAAGTTGCTGACATTAAGCGTTACACCACTGGTGATGACCTAGTGGTTGATTTACACGGCGGCCGTTTGGACGTTGTTGTTATCGATTTCCCTGTAGGTGTAAGTACTATTCTTGAAGTAGAGAAGGGTGCTGAATTTAAAGTACTTGGCGACAACGTACAATTGGGTGAAGGCGTTGGTGTAGCTGCACGTAAGCGTGACGGCCAATTGATTGAAATGTTCAATAAAGCCTTAGCTACTGTTAAAGCTAACGGTACTTACGACAAAATTAACGACAAATACTTCGAATACAGTATTAAAAAGTAAGCCTTGCACTACCATTAACCCGAGCAATGCTCGGGTTAACTTTCTAAGAGACTCATTATGTTAGATCTTCATGGTTACGGCCCTTCCATATTTATGGGGGCAATTATCACTATCGAAGTGGCCTTCTTATCATTGGCGGTAGCATTGGCTTTAGGAATGCTAGCCGCGGTAGCGCGTTTATCTAAAAATCGAATTGCGAATTTTATCGCTGTGGCTTATACCACCATTATTCGCGGTGTACCTGATTTGGTCTTAATGCTACTCATCTTCTTTGGTGCTCAAATCGGCGTTAATGCTGTTTCTGATTGGGTATACGACAATTTTGATATTGAATACTACATAAATATTAATGAGTTTGTCGCCGGTGTAACAACCATTGGGTTTATCTTTGGCGCTTATATGGCGGAAACTTTTCGCGGAGCATTTTTAGCGGTAGATAACGGCCAGATAGAAGCAGGCAAGGCTTATGGGATGAGTGCCATACAAGTGTTTCGGAGAATTACTGTGCCGCAAATGATGCGCCATGCCATTCCGGGGATTGGCAATAATTGGCTGGTGCTGGTTAAAACCACTGCCTTAGTGTCGGTGATTGGTTTGGCTGACATGGTACGCTTAGCTAAAGAGGCTGCCGGTGCAGTGCATGAACCTTTCTTATTCTTTATTCCGGTAGCATTTGTTTATCTTGCGCTGACCAGCGTGTCTGAAATTTTCCTCAAGCGTTTAGAGATTCGATTTAGCGCTGGAACGGTAAGGTAGGCGATTATTATGTATGAAACTATCGAAAACTTACTCGCCAACAACGACATTTTCACCCTCACTACGGTTCTAGGTTATTGGGACGGTTTAGTTATGACCGTGCAGTTAGTCTTTTTATCATTGATTTTGGGTTTGATTCTAGCAGTACCGCTAGCCATTCTTCGCGCCTCAGATAATGTGTTAGTTAGTCGCAGTGTGTGGCTATTTACTTATGTATTTCGCGGTACGCCGTTGTTGATTCAGCTCTATATTATTTATTACGGCGTAACCTACATTGAAGGCATTCAAGAGTCGATGTTCTGGCCAATTGTGCGAGAAGCCTTCTATCCATGTTTATTAGCCTTTGTTCTGAATACGGCTGCATACACCACCGAAATCTTCCGTGGCGCGATTGTGGCTACACCACGCGGCGAGATTGAAGCGGCTAAAGCTTACGGTATGTCTGATGCTAAAGCGATGACGCGTATTATTTTGCCTAGTGCTTTGCGTAGAGCATTACCCGCCTACAGCAACGAAGTTATCTTTATGCTGCACGCTAGCTCGATTGCCAGCATTGTTACTATTATTGATTTAACCGGTGCCGCTCGCGATGTTTATGCCAAGTATTACGCCCCGTTTGAAGCATTCACTTTTGCTGCATTGATTTATCTCTGTGTCACTTTTTTACTGGTGTTTGGATTTAAGCAGTGGGAAAAACGTTGGCACCGCCATTTACGGCCATTAAGTTAATTATAGAAAGGGGCGAAAGCCCCTTTTTTTATCAGCTCAACAAGAATCATATTATGCTTACTCTGCTTAAAAATGCTCAGCTCTATTCGCCAAGTCCAAGAGGTAAAATGGACTTACTGATCGCTAATGGAAAAATTGCTGAAATTGCTCCTCACATAGAGCTTAAAAGTAACTCGGCACTGTTCTCCACCTTGGATTTGGCTGGCGCAATTTTAGCGCCGGGGTTTGTTGACGCGCTAGTGCATTTTACTGGCGGTGGCGGTGAGGGTGGTTTTGCTTATCGTACCGCTGAGTTAAGTTTTGATGAAGCCGCACCTACGGGGGTGACCACTTTGGTCGGAGCCTTAGGTACCGATAGTGTCACCCGCAGTCCCGCACAAGTGTTGGGAAAGACACGTGAGTTAACGGCACAGGGTTTGAGCTGTTATTGCTACACTGGCTCTTATCATTTGCCAGTGAAAACCATCACCGGCTCGATTGAGCAAGATATCGTACTCATTCCCGAAATGATTGGGGTGGGTGAAATTGCTATTGCCGACCATCGAGCCAGCCAAGCCTCGGTTCAAGCCTTTATTGAAGTGGCCGCCGAAGCGCGCGTTGCAGGCTTATTAGCAGGTAAAAAAGGCATCAGTTTTTTCCATGTTGGTGACGGCAAAGGAAAACTGAGCATGTTAAGAGAGATTATTAAGCAATCCGACTTATCAGTCACTCAGCTTTACCCTACACATTGCAATCGCAATCAAGCCTTGTTTAACGACGCCTTAGCTTTTTTGAATGAAGGTGGCGCCATCGATTTCACTACCAGTACTATTCCGCAGTTTATCGAAGAAGGCGAGGTAAGTTGTCCTCAAGCGCTTAAAACCATTGTTGATAAAGGCTTAGATTGGCAACGGGTGAGCTTTAGCTCCGACGCCAATGCGAGTTTGCCTCTATTCAATTCAGAAGGTGAATTAGTGGGCATGCAAGCCGGTAAACTCGAGAGTTTGTATGGAGCGGCGAGACAAGCTGTTCAGGACTATGATGTTCCTCTAGAGGTTGCTTTGTCGGTGATCAGTGCCAACCCTGCTAAGATTCTGGGGCTTACTAATAAAGGCCAGCTTGCCAAGGGATTTGACGCCGACATGGTGGTATTGAACCCCGATACACTAGAGATCAAGCAAGTGATTGCTAAAGGCCAGAGTATTTGGGCTAAATAAGCCAAGTGCCTCGGGTCGTTTTTGGCTAAGGGCTAGGGCATAATAGCTTCAATTGGATTTTTAGCAGAAGTAGCCCTATGACGTTTAAAGGATTTACTACCCAGTTGGTACATTGCGACCGCTTAGCTGGTGTAGAAGACGGCGCAGTACATGCACCTATTCATAACTCAGTGCCTTATGGATATGCTGCCACTCAAGATTTAGTTGATGTATTTCAAGGCAAACAAATAGGGCATGCTTATGCTCGTCAATCTACTCCTACCTTAGATTACCTGCAGCGCAAAATTGCCATGTTAGATGACAGTATAGGCTGTTTAGTATTTGGTACTGGTATGGCAGCAATTGGCACAGTATTTCTTACTCTGTTAAAAGCGGGGGATCACATTGTTGCTAGCCGCTTCTTGTTTGGCAATACCAGCAGCATTTTTGGCACCTTAAAAGGTTACGGAATCGAAGTAACTTTGGTTGATGCCACCAATGCAGATGCGGTAGAACAGGCTTGCCAAGCTAACACCAAAATGGTGTTTGTAGAAACCATTGCTAACCCTGCAACTCAAATTGTTGATTTAGCGGGTATCGGCGAGCTTTGCCAGCAACGTGGTTTGCTTTACGTGGTAGACAATACCCTAACGTCTTCTTATTTGTTCCAGCCAAAAACAGTAGGCGCTAGCTTAATCGTTACTTCGTTATCCAAGTATGTGGGTGGCCATGGCAATGCGTTAGGCGGTTCGGTAAGTGATACTGGCTTATTTGATTGGACGAATTACCCCAACATATTTGAAGGTTATCGTAGCGGTGACCCTAAAATGTGGGGCATTAATCAGATTAAGAAAAAAGGCCTGCGTGACTTTGGTGGCGCCCTTTGCTCGCAAACGGCTCATCTGTTGTCGGTTGGGGCGGAGACAATGGCGTTACGTATGGAGCGCCAATGCGCCAATGCGCTAGCCTTAGCTAAGATGCTGGATGCTCACCCTAAAGTGGCCAAGGTGTATTACCCTGGTCTGGAACAACATCCGCAACATCAGCGTGCAAATGACTTGTTCAAGCATTTTGGCGCGTTAGTGAGTTTTGATTTAGTTGACGGAATTGATTGTGCAGCGTTTTTAGATAAAACTGAAATTGTGATTAATGCCACCCACCTTGGTGACAATCGCACACTCGCTTTGCCGGTAGCTCAAACTATCTATTTTGAAATGGGTTTAGCTGCTCGCCAAGAGTCTGGTATTAGTGAAACAATGATCCGTTGCTCTATTGGTATCGAAGACACCGAAGACTTACTGGCTGATTTTTCTCAAGCGCTTGCGCAGTTTTAGTCTGGTAGAGGTTGTTTGAATAAAAGGCCTTGGCAATGCCAAGGCTTTTTTATGGAGTTTATTTGGTGTCGATGGAGATGAGCTCTACATCGAAAACCAGGGTTGAACCCGGTGGGATAGAAGCCACGCTGCGGTCGCCATAGGCCAGCTGACTAGGAATGAAAAAGCGGAATTTTTCGCCAGCACTCATGTATTGCAAACCCTCTGTCCAGCCGGCGATTACTTGACCTAAAGGAAATTGAGCTGGGCGGCCGCGATCAACTGAGCTATCAAAGACCAGCCCGCTTAATAAGGTGCCGTGATAATGTACCGTTACGGTACTGTTGGCCGATGGCTTTTCATCACTATTAACCACATCTTCCAATACTTTATATTGCAGGCCGGAGTCAGTGGTAACAATGCCGTCTTCTTGGCCGTTTTTACTTAAGAAATCTTGGCCTAATTGGCGGTTTTGTTTAGTGGCTTTTGCGCTGTTATTGGCGCGTAAAATAAACAAGATTACAAATATCGCCAGCACCGCCAGCACAACAAATTTCAATGTATTGATCCTTCTCTGTTTTTATTGCTAACCAATGATTAGCGGAAAGCTTAGCCTAAGACTAAGCCAAAACGCTTCATTTTTGTAGATTGATTTGTGGTGGTTTTTTCTAGGGTGGTTAGCGGGTCATTTTTTTTACAAATACCACTACAAAAAGCGCAATAATAAAACTTCCGCTAAAGGCCTCAATTGCGGCAAAAATACGTGAAAAACCTACTGGGGTAAAGTCGCCGTAACCAAGGGTGGTAAAGGTGACCACGCTGTAATACAGACACTCAAAAAACGCGACAATATTGTGTCCAACGCTTTGGCTTAAGTCTAAAGATACGACATTGCCGTTAAAATGAATCCCGGTAAAAAAGTAGACTACTGCACAACTTAAAATAATTAGTAGGGAGGTAAGTACAACCCTCATTGGTTGTTCACCATAACCACACACTAAATCCACCAGTTTTGAGATGGCGCGCTTATAAGAGTATTTGGGCATTTGATAGCGGCGCATGGTGAGTTCTTTTTTTAGAAATATCCCTGCGGTGGTAAACAAGCCTTCAGATTCAGCGGTTTTGCGTAAACAGCGGTAAACTTCTTCGGCCTGCTGGTAGTAGTCTGCCATTGCATCTTTGTCTTGCTGCTTCTCTGCTGCGCTGCCAAGCTGTTCTTGCAGCACTTTTTCTCCCACACAAAGGCTATCGCATTTACACAAGTCCATTTTTGCACCCAGCAAGTTGGTTTTGGTTAGGTTGGCATGATTGAGGTTAGCATCACGTAGGTCGGCTTTCATTAAGCTGCCATGTTGCAGGTTAATGTTGAATAGGTGGGCACCTCTTAGGTTGCTACGATAAAGGTCTACGCCGGTCATGTCGTAGCCTTGTTTATTGTTGTAATTGACTAAATCGATGCCTGCTAGGTTGGCTTTTTTTAAACTGATACCACGCAGCATTCCGCCGCGTTTCGCGTAGCTTTCGAGCTTTTCTTTTATCTCGTCACCGCTTTTATCTTCGTCTGGATCATGCCAGAAACACAAACCACTGCTTAGGGCTGGCTCTGTACAGTTTGCACCAGAGCTGTCTTGATATAAACATTCAGAGCATTTTGCCATTGCTTGTAAATTCCTGTCGCTTACCAACAAACTGATTATTAGCTAGTTTTTAAGCTTGCTTAATCATAAGTGTATTGCAAAAGCGGGATTTTGCGAGCGTGGCAGCACTAGCATGTTTAAGGACTTTGGCGGTGCTTATTGTCGCGCAATGGTTATTTGTTTTTGCTACCTAGTTGCTGAAACTCACTTTTCAGGGTTGAGTAACGTTCGGCGTGGTTATCGTTGAGTTTCAAGCCGTCGAGAAGCTTAATTGTGGTTTTACAGTCGGTGAGCAGTTGGCCACTAATGCCTTTTTGTGATTGGTTTAATTGTTTAAGTATCGCTTGGATCTTATTGAGAATGGCACCAGTGTTGCCTGGGGCCACTTGGAGCGCTTTGTCAAAGAAGTTAGTGGCTTCAATGTAGCGACTCTCTTCATAAGCCTCGATACCCATTTTATTGTATTCGCGGAACTGGCCTAGTTTCAATTCAAAATCTTCAGCTCTCAGTACTTTTTGGGCCGAAGAGAGTGAAATCGGGTCTATATCAGCTCGTTTTTCTAACTCTTCAGCAAAGGGCATCGCATATTCAAACTCACCCACTGAGTTCAACGTTAGAAAGGTATCGGGTAACAGTTCGCCACTTACTTTACTGGGCTCTTCTAACAAGCCTTCGTGACTATCAAATAGTAAGCGCTTGGCTTTGTTCATTTCGCCTTTAGTGGCATGTACACGAGCTTGGCTAATGCCTTCAAAGGCGTCAAAGTTAAAGTCTTCGTCTTTACCTTCTTCACGGCGGGCGTGAAATAGCACCGAGTTTACTTCTTGTAGCAGGCGGTTTTTACGGTATAAGTCATCTTCATTCTGGGCTTCATCAATCAGGCTACGAACGTAATTACATAGATGATGTGGACCACGGTGAATGGAGCGTCGCGCTAACTGTAAAATGGTAGAGAAGGTTTCTTTAGCTAAGGTAAGGTCACCTGCTTCCATGGCGAGTTCGGCCAACAACTGTTGGCGTTCGATACTGTTTACTGCCAGCTTTGAGGCTTTAAGCACCGTTTCCAATGCTTTGTCGGTTTCGCCTTCGGCGCGATAGGCGCGGGCTAACCAGTCGTAACCAGTAAGTAATAGCGGGCTTTCGGTTACCGAACGGCTAAGTGTATTAATTGCGCTTTTATTGTCTTTAAGTAACAAATGCACTCGGCCAAGTGTTGCCTTAGCCCAAGTTTGTTTGCGTTCTTCAAGTATGGTTTCAAGAGCCACTTTGGCGGCTTCAAATTCACCTAAGGCAATTTGTGCTTCTACTCGCATGTTGCGGCAATAATTAGTGTAGCGACTTTCTGCTTCAATCTGTTGATCACATAGCTCAATGACTTTGTTGTAGTCTTTCTTCGCTAATGCTTGGAAAACTTCACGCAGGCTTTGGCGTTTAACATGGGCTCTGGCTAAGCGATTATGTAATTGAAACTGCGAGAAGGGTTTAGTGATAAATTCATCGGGTTCCATCTCTAAAGCACTTAGCACCATGCTTTTGTTGTTATCACCGCTAATGATAAAAAATAGAGCGTCTACTTCTAATAGTTGGCTAACTCTTAGCTCTTCAAGTAATTGGCCACCGTTTTTGCCGGTGCCTAAATTGTAATCAACCAACAAAATGTCAAATTTTCGTTTACGACAGGCTCTTACTGCTGCTTCACCAGTATTGGCAAAAAAAACATCGTTTGCGCCAAAATTTTGCAACATAGCCTTAAGCATGACCTGAAACGCTCGTTGGTCATCAACAATAAGTATTTGCTTCCCGCTGTAATTGTATTGCGCTGCCATTTATGAGTTTTCTGATCACTTTTCGCTATCCTAGCATAAGTTTATCTCGGTTAAAGCAGAGAAGGGCGCAGAGAGTTAGTTGAGTAATACTATCGTTTATTTGATCTTGCCAAACTGGCCGGAATTGATTTAATATTAATCTGTTGGTGAGACTTTTGGTCTCACCAACGCTGAGTCAAAGCCAAACTTGGAGTGATCCAAGGTCGGAAAGTTACAGATCTTAAGGCTTATCCTTAAGATGGCTGGACCGCCTTAGTTGAGTGGTTAGATTTGCACAATGTATGTCTTTCTACTTAGTAAGTTAGTCTATTTACCGTTTATTACTTTCCGTATTTGGTTGGAACGCCAAGCTAAAATTAGCTTGGCGTATTTGTTTCTCTTCTCCTTTCGCCCATTCATTTCAGTTTATTCTCGCCTGCAATAGCTCTTATCTAACTTGAGCTGTGTTTTTCTGTGTCTGTTGGTTTTGATCAAGCGAAGATGTGACGATTGGCATTTATTGCGGGCATAAAAAAAGACACCCTAAGGTGTCTTTCTTTAACAAATATGGTGGAGGGAGGTGGATTCGAACCACCGAAGCTTTCGCGACAGATTTACAATCTGTTCCCTTTGGCCACTCGGGAACCCCTCCTGCTTGTGGAGCGGCATATTACCAGAACAAAGTGGGCTGTAAAGTAAAAATAAGCAGATTTTTACTGACTGACTACTGTTTGCTTATTATCTGCGCGTTTGATGCGAATAGACTAAAGTTTTGGCTTGCTTTTCCGATAGCTAGAGAGAGAACCGGAGGGGCAATATGTTAGTTGAACAAATTAGAAATAGCAGCTTATGTGACGAACTGCAGTTGGGCGATACGCTTAACCAAAGTACCGCTCATGGTGAGCAAGCGCGTTTTCATTTGTTACTAAGCATGTTGAGCCAAAACGTTTGTGACCAAGCTCAGTTTTCGATGCAGAAGCAAAATCGAGAGCAAATTCAACAAAGCCTTCGAGATAAGTTTCAATTAGCGAGTCGACGCCCCTTGTTGGCACAAGACGATGAGTTTGCAGTGCAAGCCAATTGGAGCAAGAGAGCGCAAGCGGGGGATATCAGCAGTATTCGCTTAGAGCAAGCTTTAGGTGGTTATGCAGCCTATGCTGATGACAGCGTTGAAGGCGTGCCCGTTGAAGTCATCAATAACGTGGACTTACTCACACGTTTAAAGCACTCAGTAGCCAAGCAACCTAACCAGCAAGAAGTAGATACTGAAGTGAAAGGCGTGGATATGTATAAGGTACTAAGTGACTTTGATTACTCAAAGCCACTTAAGGTGCAGTATTTTAATTAAAAAATGCTTAATTAACGAAATACCACGGTACGATTTCCGTAGACAAAAACTTTCTCGTCTAATACTTGCTGCAGGGCTTTACTTAATACCGCTTTCTCAACATCACGTCCCGCTTTAGCCATTTCTTCAGCGCTGTATGAGTGATCCACATGAATGACATGCTGTTCAACAATCGGCCCTTCATCTAAGTCGTTGTTTACGAAGTGAGCAGTAGCGCCAATAATTTTCACACCACGGTCGTAAGCCTGTTTATAGGGCTTAGCACCAATAAACGCTGGCAAGAATGAGTGGTGGATATTCAAAATTTTGTTATTGAACGCTTCTACAAAGGCTGGCGTAAGAATACGCATGTATTTAGCTAATACTACGTAGTCTGGCTGGTATTGTTGAACTACTTCAATCACTTGTTGCTCATGTTCTTCGCGGCTTAAATCTACATGGCTAATGTGATGGAAGGGAATATCGAACTTTTCAGTCAGGGTTTGCAGGCTATCGTAGTTACCAACTACCGCGGCAATCTCTACGTCCATGTCTCCGTATACCGCTTTCATTAGCAAGTCACCCAAGCAATGGGCTTCTTTAGTCACCATGATCACGATGCGTTTACGGCCTGCGCTTTCTAATCGGCGAATACTACCAGCAGGTAAAGCGCCGTCTAAATCGGCTAACAGGGTTTTATCGTTAAAGTAGCCCTCTAGCTCGGTGCGCATAAAGAAACGGCCGGCAGCATTATCAACAAACTCGTTGTTTTTAATGATATTAAGTTGGTGCTTAGCACAGATGTTGGTAATGCTCGAAATTAAGCCTTTGGCATCTGGGCATTCGGTTAAAAGGATTTTTCTTTCCATTGTCTTTTCGATTTATTCAGTTTTAAAGTTAAGATTTCTTACAGCACTGCTTTAGCTTTTTGCCGCTATTACAGGGGCATTTAGCATTGCGAGCCAAAGACTTAGGCGCAAATTCGCCATCGGTATAAAACCAGCGCTCTTGGCTTTTTACAAAGTTAGAACGCTCGTGCAAAATGTTTAACTGATCATGTTCTTGGTAATAGGCTTTAAATTCCACTATGCCAGCTAGGCCATTGGTAAGGTGGCAGCTAAAGAGAATTTGTAGCTTCTTCCATTGATTTTTTTCGTCTTCGCTAAAGGCGCTAGGCGCATCACCTTGACGAAAATCAGGGTGGTGGGTTTGCCATAGATAGTTAGCATCTCCAAGTGTGAAGGCGGTGTAGCGCGAACGCATTAATTGCTCGCAACTAACAGGCTTGGAAGTACCGTTTATAAAAGGCTGGCAGCACTGATGAAAATCACTACTGCTGCCGCAAGGGCAAAGTAACACCGGAAGACCCCAAATTTGACCAAGGGCGAAGTGTAGCAAGAAGCTGCCCATAAGGCAGCTTAATATTGGTTAGAGTTTACACATTGATGAGCTAAATTTGCGCTTAGATAAGGTTATTAGTCGCATATGTTGCTAATTGCGGGTCAAAGCGCTGGCCTGCGCGTTGTTCAAGCTGCTGCTGTAGTTGCTCACTGTTGCTGTACTCAGCCAAAAATACCGCCAGTGCAATGATTCGAGCGAAGGGGTGGATAGCTTCGGCAGCTAGGCCTAAAGGCTGGCCGCTACCATCCCAATATTCTTGATATTGGTTCGCCACTATTAAGGCGGCGTCTATTATCATTTGTACGCTGGGATCTTGAAGATACTCAGGTAAGCCGCAGTGCTCAGAAATTCTATTCCAGCTATCTTTATTTAGCATATTACAGCTGAGCAGTACGTCGGGCAGGCCCACATTGGCTAAATCATAAAAGCCTGCAATTTGGCGCAGGTAAAGGCACTCTTGAGGATTTAGCTTTAACGCGGGCGCTAGCTGCTCACAGTTGTTTTCAATAGTGCGCTGTAACTCTGTTTTAGGGCGTTCGCTTTGAATACTTTGGTAGATCATTTCGACTAGCTGTAGTTGACCGTGAGCCAATTGCTTTTGCAATTGACGGTTCTCTAATCGTACCGAGGTACTTTGAATATAAAAGCTTAAGGGTTCGAATTGCGGCTGATCTTGCTCTGTCCAACCTTCTAAATAAAACATCATTGGCTCGCTATCACTATTCGCTAAATAAAACAGCGCATTACCTTCTGCGTATTGATGTTGTTGAGTTTGTTGAACTTGGTTTATCAGGTTTTGGATCCGATTGGGGAGTTCATGTAGATTGTGAATTTCTTTTAAATAGTCCAACTTACCTTGGCTATGTAAAACACATAGTTTTGAGCGATAAACGCTAATCGCCATTCCACTAATAGAGACATTATTAAGTTGTTTGCTAAGTAAACTTGATAGCTCTTCAAAGGCACTGGTAGCCAGCTTTTGTTCATTTTCACAATTGGCTAAGTGACTAGAAGAGTTTATCACCGCACGTAGGTTGTTGCGTTGCAAATGTAGCTCAGTGATTTCTTGATAAGCCCTCAAAGAAGCACACATTAAGGTGTCTAAATTTACATCACTAAGCTCGGTTTTATTTTTGTAATCACTGACATCATATCGACGAATAACATCTCTAATAGGCGCTAAACCGGGTTGGCCAGTCCGCAAAATAAGACGGATTTCGTGATTATTTAAACGCTGACGAATATCATCAATCAACAGTAAACCTGCGTCATCACTTTCCATCACTACGTCTACTAAGGCGATTGCTACGTCGGCATGGTTGCTGAGTAGCTCGTAAGCTTCGGCGGCGTTGTAGGCATCAATAAAGGTCAGTTTTCGCTCTTGGTAAGAAAAATTATTAAGCACTAGCTTGGTTACCGTGTGCATCTCGCTGTCATCATCAACAATGAGCACCTTCCAAGGCGTAAGCTCTATTGAGTCATTGGCGGCTTCGTCTTCTTCATCAAACAAAAATAGCTCTGCACTATCATCCATCGCGACGCTCCCCACAAATAGATTAAGACTTTTATCATCAGTATAGAAAATTCCTAGAGTCTTCATGGATATTTTTCTTAAAACCCGATATTAAACACGCTAAGCTAAAGGGATTGCACATACGTTGCTAGGAAATTGATTTTGCATAATAAATTTGTTATTGAAGCCTTGGACTCTGGATTGGCTGAAGCCCTGAAAAACAAGATTGATCTTAAAACCAAGCCGCAAGGTTCCCTAGGGCAACTTGAAGACTTGGCCTGCCAGATTGGCCAGATTCAATCTACCCTAGAGCCTGAGATTCGTAAGCCTAAAATGATTGTGTTTGCTGCTGATCATGGGATAGCGAGTGAAGGGGTGAGCGCTTATCCACAGGCTGTTACGGCGCAAATGGTGCAAAATTTTGTTAATGGTGGCGCTGCAGTTAATGTGTTTTGCCGCCAACACCGCCTCGATTTCGAAATTGTAGATGTAGGCGTGGCTGAATTATTGTCAGAAGAGGGGATTGAGTGTTGCAAGGTAGCGCCAAGTACTCAAAGTTTTTTAGCGAGTGATGCAATGAGCCAAGCACAATGCATACAAGCCATTGAAGTGGGCGCAGAGCGGGTAGCGCAAGCCGCACGAGAAGGCTCTAACTTATTAGCTTTTGGGGAAATGGGCATTGCCAACACAGCTAGTGCGGCAGCGTTAATGGCGGGGTGTTTACAGCTTGATGTTGCAGAGTGCGTAGGCCGTGGGACTGGATTAGATGACCAAGCCTTACAGCATAAAGTCACAGTGTTAGAGCAAGCTATAAAGCACCACCAAGGTGACTATAGTGCTCAGCAGTGGCTGGCTAAAGTCGGTGGTTTTGAAATTGCAGCTATGGTGGGTGCAATGTTAGAAGCTGCTCATCGCCGAATGGTTATTTTAGTGGATGGATTTATTTGTTCATCAGCAGCTTTAGTAGCCAGCCAAATCAACCCTTTAGTAAAACAATACATGGTGTTTTGCCATCAAAGTGCCGAGCAAGCACATCAGCGTTTATTAAAAGCATTAGGCGTCAAGGCTTTGTTAGATTTGTCTTTACGTTTGGGCGAGGGCAGTGGGGCGGCGTTGGCCTATCCGTTAGTGTGTTCGGCAGTTCACTTTTTAAAGGAAATGGCTTCATTCGATTCCGCCGGAGTTAGCCGTGAGCATAGCTAAGCTGCTTAAGCATGAGCTCAACCTGCTGTTGAACGCCTTAAGTTTTTTTAGCCGAGTACCGGTGCCTAACAGTGTCACTTACAATGCGACCAGTTTAAGCCAGTGCGTGGCTTATTTTCCTTTTGTAGGCTGGTTAGTCGCGTGGCTTAGCGCTGCGGTAATGATTGGCTTGATCCCGGTATTGGGTGCGCCATTAGCGGTGTTGTTGTCGATGGTAGCCAGTTGCTGGGCGACTGGCGCATTTCATGAAGATGGTTTTGCAGATTGCTGCGATGGCTTTGGTGGCGGTTACCAAACCGAACAAATACTCACCATTATGAAAGACTCCCGCTTAGGCACTTATGGTGTGCTGGGTTTGTGTTGCATGTTGGCGTTAAAGTTTTCCGCCTTATTAAGCCTTAGCCAGCAATTGTCGATGATGAATCTGTTATTGGTTATCTGGCTTGCTCATAGTTTAAGCCGCTTTAGCGCGGTGTTACTGATATGGCGCTTAGATTATGTACGCGAGCCATCTGAGCCAAGCAAAGCTAAAGCAGTCGCGCAGTCTATTGGGCGTAAAGAACTTGTGCTTGCATTATGTTGGGTAGCTGTTCCGGCAATCTTAATCAGTACTGATTTTTTGGCACTTGCTCTGATAAGTAGTTTGGTCGTTACAGTGCTTTGGGCCAGATACCTTAACTTAAAGCTTGGTGGTTATACTGGCGACGGTTTAGGGGCTCAGCAGCAGCTCGCAGAAGTGATGATTTATATTGCCTTGGTGGCTGGGTTAAATACCGGTGTATTGGTGTGACCCGAGTATTGTTGATACGCCACAGCGCTCCACTGATTGCGCCAAATCATTGTTACGGCCAGTTAGATGTCTTAGCCGAATCGACAGGCTTAACACAGGCGGTAACTAAACTCAGCGCTCAGCTTGCTGCATTATCTATCGACAAGGTTATTTGCAGCCCACTACAGCGTTGCTCACAGTTAGCTGACGCTTTGGGGTTAGCGAAAGTAGTAGAATACCAAACTTGGCTCAAAGAGATAAACTTTGGCCTTTGGGAAGGGCAAAGCTGGGATACTATTCCAGCCGCGGAATTACAAGCTTGGGCCGATAATTTAAACTCTTTTCGCTTAGGAAAAACGGGCGAAACGGTGACCGAGTTTCGAGCGCGAGTATTGAATGAATGGCTGCAACTGTGCGCGCTTCCAGAGCAAGAAAAGACCATAGTTTGCATCTGCCATGCGGGTGTTATCCGCACCATTGTGGGAGAGGTACAAAACTTAGCTATCGAGCAGTCTATGACGCTTCCCCTTAACATGGGCTCACTCACTAGCCTTAAGATCCATTCTCAAGGAGTTACGCTTGAATACACCAATCGTTAGTTTTTTTACAGCGGTAGCGCTGAGCTTTTCTATGCCGAGTGCGTTTGCTCAAGAACAAGCTCTGGGCGGCGCTGAGGCGGGTTCACCCAAAGTGAATATTATTGGCAAGTGCTGGCAGCGAGACACCAAGCCAGAAGTAAACAAATGCTTAGAAAACAGCTTGGCACAATTGGACCATCAAGTGCGGCAACGTTTAGTGGCGTTAAATCATCAAGCTGTTGAATTGGAATCCATTAGTGAAGGCGCAAGAGGGATCGTGAGTGCACTAGATAACGCTAAGATTGAGTTTGGTGAATTTAGACGCTCTTTGTGTGAGTGGGAACGTTTAATGATGGCTGGAGGCAGCGGATCTGGTAGCCAATATTTAAGTTGCGAAATAGAGCTTACTCAGCATTGGTTAACTCGTTTAAGTCAGTGGTAGTGCTGGGTTAAAATGGATACAGCTAGACTAGTATCTAGCTGTATCAGGTTTTAGTTACTTAGGCCTCAGCTTCCGCTTTACGAGCCTCTTGGCAGCCCTTAATGGCTGGCGCAAGGATCTCTAAGGCAGTTTTATCGCAAGGGCTTAAGCTGGCGTCTGATTGATTGATTGGCGTAACCCGCTTACCCCAGCGAATAGCCGCCGCTCCCCAGGTTAAACCCGCACCAAAGGCTGCAAGCAATACGTTATCACCGGGTTTGATTCGACCTTCTTCTAAGGCTTCACAAAGCGCAACTGGTACGGTAGCTGCGGAGGTATTACCGTATTTTTCAATGTTCACCATAATGTTGTCGTACGGAGCATCAATACGTTTAGCCAGCGCATCAATAATACGTAAGTTAGCTTGGTGAGGCACAATAAAGTCAACTTCGTTATTGGCTATATTGGCTTGTGCAAGCACATTAGTCGCCGCTTCGCCCATGCCTTTTACTGCGCGTTTGAAGATTTCTGGTCCCTCAAACTGAAAGTTGTATAAGGTGTCTACACCAGAAAAGCGCTTACGGTTTGTTCCGAAATCAGAGATAAACAAAATCTCACGCTTTTCGCTGTCACAACCTAACTTGGCCGCTAAGAACCCCACTTTTTCTGCGTCGTCATTAGCTTCTAAAATAACCGCTCCTGCGCCATCGCCAAATAATACGGCGGTATCGCGTTTGGTCCAATCGAGAAGTTGAGTCAGGCGCTCAGCACCAATTAACAAAATGCGCTTCATTGCTCCGGTTTGAATAAGTGCAGACGCCGTTTGCATACCATAAACAAAGCCACTACAGGCAGCGTTCATATCAAATACTGCAGCCTGGTCAGCTTTTAAAATTTGTTGAACACGGCTGGCGCTGCTCGGTACCGAGGTGCCAGGGGTGCAGGTACACAAAATAATCGCGTCTAGCTGATCTGCTGTTAGGCCGGCGGCTGCCAAAGCTTGTAAGCCTGCTGTTGCTGCCAATTCAGCAATATCAACATGCGAAACACAGCGCTCTTTAATCCCTGTGCGGCTACTAATCCACTCATCCGATGTGTCGAGAAGTGTACTTAAGTCGTGGTTAGTGAGTCGTGCTGGAGGCATACATTTGCCCCAACCGGTTATTTCAGCATTGTGCATAGCGAGCTTAAAATCCTAGCTAATTTATAGTGCAAAGGATTATGCCTGATGCTCGGCAAATAACCAAACGAGAGCAAAATTTAGTCTCGAACTGCTAGTTTTGAGGCTTAGTTTAAAATTCTAGTCAAAGCTGTCGTTTTGTAGGGCTTTTTGTGCGATAATTGTCCGAAATTGATGGACTAGACCTGCAGAAGTGTAGGCATATTTGTGTGACAGGGATGCTTTATTTTTCTCTGACTAACGTAAATGAGGTCTATTATGACTATTCACAATATACATTCCACCCTGTCTCCGCCTGGTGCGCAAGATGATAAAACTACTTGTTTTAATGATAATACGCGTTTTTTTGTGCTAACCGTTGATTTCTACGCAGACTCTTTAAGCTTATTGGCCTTTGGTGGTGATGTGATTGGCAATTTGCCTCCTACTAAACAGGTGGCGGTAAATGGCGAAGTGGACGATCTTGATAGTTTTTTCCGCACCATGTTTATTTGGTCGTTTTCCAGTATCTCCGAAGTGGACGCACCTTCCCCATTGAATCCTCAAGATTGGTTGTTACTAGACGCGAACGAAGCGTAGATTAACCCAAGAACTAGGGCGCTAGTTGTATAGCGTCCAATTGTTTTATCAGAGAGTCAAAGTAACGTGCCCCCGAAGCTTTTAATTCAATATTCTGGAGTTGTGCAAGTCTTAGCGACAGTAACCCAGCTTCACTCTTAGCTAAAGCTGGTGCCAAAGTGAGTAATTTAGTTTATGGATTACTGAGAAGATCTGATGGTTGCTTGAATCAATCGTTTAATGAGCCATTTAATCATCAACAGTGGGATTCGCGACAAGCTTAAGGTGGGAATGGCAACTGCTACTTGGGTAGCAATTGCCTATTAGCCTCTTCTATAAGTACCTTGTACGAAGATGTTGTTCAAAATACTGGCTATTCAATGTTTCGCCAGTGGCGCGGCGTACCAACTCATCGGTTTCATAAATACTGGCTTGCGACCAAATATGCTGTTGAAGCCAAGCAAAGGCTCCACTGTAATCTCCAGCGGCAATCGCTTGTGGAGTATCTGGTTTTGCTTTTACCAGAGCAGCATGAAACTGCGCCGCATACACTGCCCCAAGTGAGTAGGAGGGGAAGTAGCCGATTAAGCCAGCAGGCCAATGTACATCTTGCATGCAACCATCTTTAAAGTTCCCCTTGGTGGATAAGCCTAAATATTGCTTCATCTTTTGGTCCCACAGCTCTGGGATATCCGCCACACTAATTTTCTGATTAATTAAGTCTCGCTCTAATTCGTAACGCAACATAACATGAGCAGGGTAGGTGAGCTCATCTGCGTCGACGCGAATGTAACCGGGCTTAACGCTTAAGTAGTGGCGTTTAAGTTCTTCTAATTGCATGGGTTGTTGTTGGCATAAATGCTGATTAACCAAGGGAAGCAGCTGCTCTACAAATGATTGGCTGCGCCCTAGCTGCATTTCAAAAAATAGGCTCTGACTTTCATGAATACCCATAGAGCGGGCTTGGCCAAGGGGCAAGTCTAGGTAATCTAGCGGTAGGTTTTGCTCATAACGGGCATGTCCTGTTTCATGTACTACACCCATTAATGAACGGGTAAAGTCTTCTTCTTCGTAACGGGTGGTGATACGAACATCGCTAGGTACGCCGCCACAGAAGGGGTGAGCGCTTACATCTAATCGGCCGCGCTTAAAATCAAATTGCAGTTTTTCCATTACAGCCAAGCCAAGTTGCTTTTGTTGCTCGCTAGGAAAAGGCCCATTTAGCTGTAGTGCAGGCCAGGTAGATTGCTTATCAACCACTTGTTGAATTAGTTGCGGTAACCAAGTTTGGATCTCGCTAAATACCGTGTCTAAACGTTGCATTTGCATGCCTGGTTCGTATAAATCCAGCATAGCATCATAAGGATTCAAACCTGTTTGCTCGGCACGGATCTGTGCTTCTTCTATCGCCAGTTGCATAACGGCTTGCAGGTTTACCTGAAAAGATTTCCAGTCGTTGGCGCCACGTTGGTCTCGCCAAGCGTGCTCACAATGAGCAGTGGCTAAAGACTTTGCTTTTACTAAGTCTGCTGGCAGTGCAGTATTGTTGCGCCAACTGCGTTCCATTTCTCTTAATGAAGCTTGTTGAATAGGGTTAAGGTTTTCTTGTGCAGCCTGGCCTAACCAATCTTGCATTTCAGGGCGAGTGGCTTTTTCATGAATGAGCACCGCTAGTTCGGCAAGGGCTTCTGCGCGTGCTTGATTGCCGCCATCTGGCATCATGGTAGCTTGATCCCAGCCGCATATAGCACTTAAATGTGACAGCTTAGAAAGGTGCTGAAAATGTTGGCTGAGTGCTTGGTAAGCGCTTTGCTTAGACATAGTAATTCCTTGAGTAACCTAGTTTACGCTAGGCGGCGAGCGTGACGCTCACGGTTATCGAGTTTTTGTGACTCACTTTTTTTCAATAAAACGTAAATAGCGCCTGTGCCACCGTGCATGGTTTGGGCACTATGAATGGCTAATACCGCATCAATTTGTGGTAACCATTGGCTTACGTAACTTTTAAGTAAAGCGGGCGGTTCACTGTTGTGGCCTTTACCAGGAATGATAAGGGCGCTACGAATATTGAGCTCTTGGCACTGCTTAATAAAGCTCACCACCTCGTTACGAGCTTGTTCTAGCCTAAATTTATGTAAATCGAGTTTGGCTTGAATCTCATATTTGCCTAAGCGTAGCTTTTTAAACACACCTTGTTGTAAGCCTGACTTTTTGAATGACACTAAATCGTCAGGATGAAGCAGGGTGACATGCTCGAGGGATAAATAATCTTGAGAAGTGGCGTGATGATGCTCTGCGGCTTGTTGACGCGCTTGCTTGGCTGCATCATTGAGGCTATCAGAACCACTGAGTACCGCATCTTGTTTTAACGGTTTTACGCCAGCAACTTCTTGCTGGAAAAGATCAAATTCATTAGACATAAAAGAACCCCTGAACAACGAAGTCCCTTCTTTATAAAACAGAGCGGGCAGCGGTGCAACCGCTGCGTTTGCTTAATTTTGTGGAGGTTCGCTTTGACGAATTTTTTTCAAGAAGTAATAAGTATAAAAACCCATCAATGCAATTGTAGTGGCAATTACAGTGACAGACATTAATCCAATGCTGTTACCGAACAGTAAATCTAGCCAAAGTTCCATTGCTAACTCTCCTTTCAAGTAAGTAAAGTTAGCATAATTTAGTCAATGAAATGTCAAATTGATGTGGGTCAATTTGTTAAAGGATCGACTTCACGGATTGCGTAACCCAGTTTTTTAAGGCTCTCTAATAGCCCTTGCTCACCGTATAAATGCATGGCACCCACTACCACGAAACTGGTATTTTCAAGCTGAGTAAGTTGTTTCATCCAGTTGCGATTTCGCTGATAAAGAAGTTTTTCAAGTACCTGTTCAGCCCCTTGTTGAAACATTGGGTCGTCGTTGAGTAAGTTAAGTAGCTTGTTATTCTCGCCGTTATTCCAATGGCTGACTAATTGCTTGAATAAATCAGGCACTTGGTCAAAGTCATCAAGGGTTTGCTCCAGTAACGGAACTTGAATGCTGCTTAGGCTACTTAATGCTTCTATTTGATCGGCAAAAGTTTCAAGCTCATATACTGGAGTATTACTATGTGCCGCTTGCTTAATAAAGTGCAAATCTAGACCAAGCTCTGGCTGATAACCTAAAGTTTGCATTTGCAGCTGGCTAAGTACCACCGCTACATACCAGGGCTGCATATTATCGAAAATGTGCGAAGAAAAACCCAATTCTTTGCTGCGCTTGGCTAAAAGCGTCATGTATTGAGGGCTGATATAGTCACTAAGACTTTTGCCGGCAGGCAGTTGGCTAGCAGCACTAAGCACTTGTTGGTCTTGGCTGCTAATGTTGCTCACGTTAGTTTCAATTACTAAGCGCTGGCTTTGTTGGTAAGCCTCAGTAAATGGCGCAGGTAGTGGATAAAAATCTTCGGTACCAAGATGAATCGATCCAAATAGATACAGCTGTTGATGTCCTTTAGTTGCTAACCAAAGCGAAGGCTCTGCAGCAATTTGGCTGCTAGAAAATATAAGTAATAAAGAGCCTAAACGGCTGATCCAAGGTTTCATGGTTAATCCACTCATACAAAGAGAAAACTACTTTAACATGAGTGGTTTAAGGTGCCAGTAGCTTTAGCTTTTTTTAAGAATTGCGTCCAGTATGGCAACCGGCAGAATGCGCCGTAACCAAGCAAACAAATGAGTAGGGAAGGTGACGTAATAACGCGCTTTAGGCTTGTTGGCTTCTAATGCGTGCAATAGCGCTTTGTAAACGGCGCTAGCGGGCAAGGTGAATTGGCTACTTGGCCCTTCTTGCGCTAATCGCTCAAGCGTTTGCTGGTAAGCTTGCTGGTGGCGAGTATTGTTAGCATCGATATGTTGCTCAAAAGCGCGTTTGGCATTTTGTCTAAACTGGCTAGTAATAGGACCGGGTTCGATAAGTGATAAGTGCAGCGGCGTGTCAGATAGTTCCAAACGTAGCGTATCGGTATAACCTTCTAGGGCAAATTTACTGGCGTTGTAAGCTCCACGGTACTTCATGGCCACCAAGCCTAATACCGAGCTGTTTTGTATGATACGACCATGTTGCTGTTTGAGCATGTGTGCTATGGCCAAACGGCTTAGGTGGTGCCAGCCAAAAAGATTGGTTTGAAACTGCTCACGTAAGGCCTGGGTAGGTAAATCTTCTAATGCCCCTGGCTGGCCATAAGCGCCGTTGTTAAACACTGCGTCGAGCTGGCCATTGCTAAGGTTTAAGGCTTGTTGCCAAGCAGACTCTATAGAGGTATCGCTGGCCAAATCTAGCTGCACGCAGAGAAGACCAGCTTGCTGGAGACGCAGAACATCATCAGCCTTTCGGCAGGAAGCGATAACCTTATAACCGCGCGAATGAAGTTGCTGGGCGCAGTACAGACCAATGCCT
Organism: Agarivorans sp. Toyoura001; assembly: GCF_005405585.1. Lineage (GTDB taxonomy): Bacteria > Pseudomonadota > Gammaproteobacteria > Enterobacterales > Celerinatantimonadaceae > Agarivorans. The sequence continues at coordinate 33,195 of NZ_BJEQ01000004.1, forward strand.
GAACTACAGCCAGTAATTAAAATGGAGCGGGAGGTTTGGCTCAAGCAATACCCTGTATTTTCTTCTCATAGGCTTTATCAACTAATTGCCTATCAATTTGTTCATTTACAATCTCGTAATCTTGAACAAACTGGCAGCCGAGTGCAAATTCATTACGCTCGTTCGGAGTGTTTTTTATTTGGCAGGTAAGAATTATCGGGTCATCTCGTTTAGGAAAGCGAGTTTGTAACTGAAGGTTCTTATCTTTAAGCACATTGATATTAAATTTGTTAGCCGCGCTAGGTACAAACTTACAACCGCGTGAGGAGATGTCTTTTAGTACACCGCGTAATACGTGTTTAGAGTCTAAGTGTAAGGTAGCGGGTTGGTAACACTCGTAACGGTCGTATTTACGCAGTGGCATAGACATAACATTTTGCGGATATTGTAAAATCATCCAACGGGCAGGTTCATTAATTAGCGTGACAATTTCAGAGCGGAAGGCAATAAGTTTGCCGTCCCAATGAAAACGCGCGTTGACTTCGCAGCCTTCACTAATAATGTTAATACCTGAGTTTGCGTCCCCGCCATTGAGGCGACAAATAATATAGCTGGTTTGATCAACACCAATCCAATGGCCCTTAAAGTCAGCGGCCTTTTTGAAACGAGTGGTAATGCTTAGGTTAATCCCGCAATTAGGCGGTACTTTGTGAAATTGTACTTGATCCATAAAGAAGAAACGCTAAATCCATTTATTGCTGCCACTAGAGGCGGGCGGCGTGGCTTAATTTCGATGATTCTAGCGGAAAACAATCAAAAAAAACATCTTGTAAAAATATATCTCAGAGCAGATTTTATTTTGTAAAAACTCAATTAGTTTAGGGCTTTAAATAAAACACATTAACATCAACGAATTATAAAGCCCTTATGATAAATACCTTTGTTTGCGTAGACTTAGTATTTCCAAAATGGTTTTTCCGCTTCGTGCATCGCTTCGGCTCTGCTTACCCCAATGTCTTTAAGTAAGTAGTCTGGAAGTGACGCTAGCTCTTTGCGGCTTTTTCTGCGTAACAGTAAGCGGCTAATGTAGTTTGGCAAGCGTGTAATGCTTAATTTAATTACATCATAAACACTGTGTTGAACGTGACGGTTGGCCTGATTTAAGTAACTCATGATGAACTCCTTTTGTGTTGATGGTTAAAAAGTACGCTAAATTGGGGTAAGCTGACAAACGACTAAAATTGACTTTCGGTTAAGGAAAACTTAAGTGAGTGAGCGTTTGCCACCCTTGCAGGGCTTGTACTATTTTTATCTGGCGGCAGAGACGGGCAGTTTTAAACAAGCTGCCGAGAAACTGTTTGTTAGTGCCGCAGCCATGAGCCAGCAAATTCGCCAGTTAGAAGAGAGAGTTGAGGTACAGTTGTTTGAGCGGCAACATCGTAAGGTAGTGCTAACGCCGGAAGGTGTTACCTTGCATCACTATGCCAAACAGGCTTTTCGTAGCCTGCAGGATGGGGTACGACAAATTAGCCAAGACCCAGATCCACTCAGCTTATCGTTATCGGTATTGCCATCGTTCGCTCAGCATTGGCTGGTGCCACGGCTTGGTGAGTTTAGCCAGCAGCATCCAGATTTGTCGGTAATGCTTATGCCCAAAAACAGCTTGATTGATTTTCGCCAGGATCGCGTGGACTTATGTGTACGTTATGGCTTGGGTGATTACGAAGGATTGCATTCGGTTAAATTGATGGATGATCATCTTTATCCAGTATGTCATCCCTTGTATTTAAAGCAGCACCCCATTGAATCGCTCGATAACTTAAGCGAACACACCGTGATAGATGATGCGAGGCCAGATATGAACTGGCAACATTGGCTGCAAGTGGCTGGTTATGAATCAAGTACAGCTAAGGCTAATTTACGTTACCAGGGCGCTCATGTGGTTATTGAGGGGGCGTTAGCGGTGCAAGGAATAGCCTTAGTAAGACATAGCTTGGCATGGAAATATATTCAGCAAGGTGTGTTAGTAAAGCTAGGAAAGGTAGAAGTGAAGCCGCGTTACAGCTATTACTTGGTTGCACCTAAACCCTATTTTAATCGTGACAAAATAAAGCAGTTTAGCGACTGGATTCAGTTGCAAGCGTATCAGTTTTGGGCAGAAGCTGAATTGCAGCGTGTTCAAAGTAAAATAGTGAACACGCAGATGATGAAGTATTAACGGTAGGCTTTAGTTCTTCCGATTTAGTTCTTCTGATTTAGTTCTTAACGATTTGTTGATCGTCTAAACCTTGAATATCAAGTCGAGTGGCCTCAAGGGTTGCCCAACTTTTACCGTTACGAATAATCTCAGCTTTAACCAGATGGTAATCTAACTCTGGCGCTAGCCATAGCCAAGTGCTACGGCCTTCTCGTTTCTTTTGTTCAACTTTTAAGGCTTGAAAAGTGCCCAAGTTAGTTTCAACGGTTTCTTCCGCCACCACGGTAAAGCGGTAGTTATCTACCTCGTCAATCACGTTGTAGTGATAGTCTAAATCGGTTAGGCCTTTCTTTAAGTCATTCTGTAGTTGTACTGAAAAGCCCGCCGCATCCATTAACTGGTGTACATCTTCTGGCGCTTCAAAATGATGGCGCTCGCCATCAACATCTACAATTAATCCACCCTTTCTATCGGGATGTCCTGTGACCTGGGTAGTAGAAAAAAGGCCGCTTTGCTTCAGCACAAAACCTAAAGTTTGTACGTCTTGTTCATGGTAGGTAAAACGCGAGGTATCGTCGTACTTTAAACCGCCAGCGAGGGCAGTGCCAATGCTTTTAATTTGATAGGTATCGTTACCTAAATCGATAAGTTGACGATAGCCTTTTGCAATAGGGATGCCTTTAAAGTTCGCGCTATATTCAGCCTCAAAGGGCAAAACCTCGGCTAGGCTGGCGGTGCTAATTAACAAAGCCGATAGAGCAATAGCTTTTGAAAGTGACATAACAATAACCCCAGAATATCTTTAAATGAGTATAGCTGCCCGATATGACAAAGCGTAAGGCGAATTTTAAAGTAAAAAAAAGGCCCCGTAAACGGAGCCTTAAAGTTCAGGACTTAGTTAGCAATTAAGCTTTCGCTTTAGTTGCTTTCTTAGCCGCTGGTTTTTTAGCTTTTTGAGACTCAGCTTCAGCACTGTCTGCTGCTTCGGTGTATGGACGACCGTAGTATGAATCAAGTAGTACTTGCTTCAATTCGCTGATTAATGGGTAACGTGGGTTTGCACCAGTACATTGGTCATCAAACGCGTCAACCGCTAGCTCATCAACTTTCGCTAAGAAGTCAGCTTCGTTCACACCAGCTGCTTGAATTGATAGTGGAATATCAAGCGCCACTTTCATTTCATCTAACCATGTTAACAATGCGTTAATCTTGTCTTCAGTGTTACCTGCAGTGAAGCCTAAGTGTGCCGCAACTTCAGCATAACGAGCACGCGCTTTAGGGCGATCGTACTGCGAGAATGCAGTTTGTTTAGTTGGGTTGTTAGTTGCATTGTAACGAATAGTGTTCGAAATCAACAACGCATTTGCTAAACCGTGTGGTACGTGGAACTCAGCTCCTAGTTTGTGCGCCATTGAGTGACACACACCCAAGAAGGCATTCGCAAAAGACATACCAGCGATAGTTGCAGCATTGTGAACTTTCTCACGAGCAACTGGGTCTGTTTTACCGTTAGCGTAAGAGCTAGGTAGGTATTCTTTAAGTAATTTAAGTGCTTGTAGTGCATGTCCGTCAGAGTACTCGTTGGCTAGTACAGAAACGTAAGCTTCCATAGCGTGAGTAATCGCATCGTAACCACCAAAGGCACATAAAGACTTAGGCATATCCATTACTAAGTTCGCGTCAACTACTGCCATGTTAGGCGTTAGTTCGTAATCAGCTAATGGGTATTTTTGACCAGTTGAATCGTCAGTTACAACGGCGAACGGTGTTACTTCAGAACCAGTACCAGAAGTAGTAGTAATACATACTAGTTCTGCTTTAGAACCCATTTTAGGGAACTTGTAAATACGTTTACGGATATCCATAAAGCGCATTGATAGGTCTTCGAAATCAGTTTCTGGGTGCTCGTACATTACCCACATGATTTTCGCAGCGTCCATTGGTGAACCACCACCAACAGCTAGAATAACGTCAGGCTGGTAGCTATGACATGCTGCAGCGCCGGCTTTTACTACTGTTAATGTAGGGTCAGCTTCAACTTCGTGGAATACTTCAACTTCCATGCCTTTTTCTTTAAGGATAGAGCGAAGGTCGTCGATGTAACCATTGTTGAATAAGAAACGGTCAGTCACGATAAGTGCGCGTTTCTTGCCATCTAGGTCGTCCATAGCGATGGGTAATGAACCACGACGGAAGTAGATAGATTTAGGAAGTTTATGCCACAACATATTCTCAGCTCGCTTCGCTACAATTTTCTTGTTGATTAAGTGTTTTGGACCCACGTTTTCAGAAATCGCGTTACCACCCCAAGAACCACAACCTAGCGTTAATGAAGGCGCTAATTCGAAGTTGTAAAGGTCACCAATACCACCGTGTGAAGAAGGTGTATTCACAAGAATACGTGCAGTCTTCATTTTGTCACCGAAGTAAGCAATACGATCAGCGTTAGCATCTTGGTCGGTGTAAAGTACAGATGTGTGACCAACACCACCGATGTCTAATACGATACCCGCTTGGCGAACAGCATCTTCAAAGTCTTTCGCTTTGAACACACCTAGCGTTGGAGATAGTTTCTCATGAGCAAACTCATCATCGTAAGACGCTTCTAAGCCTTCACCGATTAAGATTTTGGTTGCTTTCGGTACTGTTACGCCCGCTAGCTCAGCAATTTTGTATGCTGGTTGGCCAACGATTTTAGCGTTAAGCGCGCCATTGATAAGCAGTACTTTACGTACTTTATCTGCGTCAGCCTTGTTAAGCACAGCTGCGCCGTATTTAGCGAAACGCGCCATAACTTCGTCGTACTTAGATTCAACGATGATAGCCGCTTGCTCAGAAGCACAGATTACGCCGTTATCAAAAGTCTTAGACATTAAGATAGAAGAAACAGCACGCTTAACGTCAGCAGTTTCGTCGATAACAACAGGTGTGTTACCCGCGCCAACACCAATTGCTGGCTTACCTGAAGAGTAAGCAGCTTTAACCATGCCTGGGCCACCAGTTGCAAGGATAAGAGAGATGTCATCGTGCTTCATTAATGCGTTTGACAATTCAACAGAAGGAGTATCAATCCAACCGATGATATCTTTTGGGGCACCGGCTTCAATTGCTGCATCTAACACGAGCTTAGCAGCGAAGTTAGTTGAGTTTTTAGCACGTGGGTGCGGAGAGAAGATACAACCGTTACGCGTTTTCAAGCTGATTAAAGCTTTGAAAATGGCTGTAGACGTTGGGTTAGTCGTTGGTACGATTGCACACACAATACCCACTGGCTCAGCGATAGTAATTGTGCCGCCTTCGTCGTTGCGGTCGATAACGCCACAAGTTGGTTCGTCTTTATATTTGTTGTAGATGAACTCAGAAGCGAAGTGGTTCTTGATCACTTTGTCTTCCATAATGCCCATGCCAGACTCTTCAGCCGCCATACGAGCTAGTTCGATACGTGCTGTAGAAGCAGCGAGTGACGCAGCGCGGAAAATCTTGTCCACTTGTTCTTGGTCAAAAGATGCAAATTCAGCTTGCGCTGCCTTTACTCGAGCAACCATTGCGTTTAACTCATCAATATTACCTACAGGCATCCTGTTCTCCTCATTTAAACTAAAACTAATTAGTAAACCGATACTGTCTAATTCGAATCTGAAAATCGTAGACCGTTATGTCGCTTTAGTGGTTTAGTAATTAACTTTCACCAGCGATTATAATAGCCCTTTAGTGGTACCACTTGATCCAGATCATGTGTTGCTAAGTTACAAATGTAAAAAAATCACTAAATAATTACAGCGATATTTAGCGATTGGTGTAATTTTTGAACATTTATTGTAATTTTAACCATATTCTTTTGTAATACAAAAGGGTGGTAATTCTAAGTAAAGGTGATTTTTACTGATCATTAACAATAATTGTTAGAGGTTAGCTTAACTTAGTGCTTTAACAATAAAAAACTATTTATTTGCGAGAATAATAGGGATGAATGGGCTGTAAAAGGTAACTTATTATTTGTCGTTTTTGTTATTCGAGTGTAGCATCTGGCGTGTATGAGCTTTTTATTAGAATATTGTACTGATTTAATATTCATGTAAAGTGAATGGAAATATCACAGAAGGCTAAAATATAGCTCACTGTGTCAATATGGAGATGAAAATGAAAACTGCTAAAACCCTCGCGGCTAGCCTCGTTAGCGCCGCAATACTAAGTACCTTCACTACCGCTACTTTTGCTGCAGATGTTCCTGCTGGCGTTAAACTTGCGCCGGTACAAGAATTAGTCCGTGGTAACGGTACTGAGCCTGCTTCTTTGGACCCTCATAAAACCGAAGGTGTTCCTGAATCAAACGTGATTCGAGAGCTTCTTGAAGGGTTAGTAAACCAAGACGGCGATGGCAATTTAGTGCCTGGAGTAGCAGAGTCATGGGAAACTAAAGACAATAAAACCTTCGTTTTTCACCTACGTAAAGACGCAAAATGGTCAAATGGCGATGCATTAACGGCTCACGATTTTGAATATAGTTTCAAACGCGCTGTAGACCCTAAAACAGCCGCTCCTTACTCTTGGTATTTAGAAATGACTACCATGGTAAACGCAGCAGAGATTATTGATGGCAAAAAACCAGCCTCTGAATTAGCGGTTACCGCCTTAGACGATTACACCCTCGAAATTAAACTTGAGCAAGCGCTACCGTATTTCGTAGCGATGACTTCTCACACCACCTTGAAGCCAGTTCATCGCGCAACGGTAGAGAAGTTTGGTGACAAGTGGACGCTACCTGCAAACTTCGTGGGTAATGGCGCTTATAAAGTGAGCGAGTGGGTAGTTAACGAGAAAATCGTAATGGCTCGCAATGATAACTACTGGGACAACGACAGTACTGTTATTAACAAAGTGACTTACCTACCTATCGAGAACCAAGTCACCGACATGAACCGCTTTTTAGCCGGTGAAATCGATATGACTTACGAAATGGCTAACGAGCACTTTAAGCGTATGCAGAAAGAGCAGCCAGATTCGTTAAAAGTAACGCCTTACTTATGTTCTTACTACTACGGCTTTAACAACAAAAAAGCCCCGTTTGACGATGTTCGAGTGCGCAAAGCTTTGTCTTACGCCATTGATCGTGACGCAGTCGCTAAATTCATTGTAGGTAAAGGCGAATTGCCAGCTTACAATTTTGCTCACCAAAAAGTGGCTGGCTTACAAGTTGATACGCCAGATTACGCAACCTGGACACAAAAAGAGCGTAACGCTAAAGCAGCGGCGTTACTGGCCGAGCTAGGTTACGGTAAAGACAAGCCTTTAGAGTTTACTTTGTTGTATAACACCAGTGAGAACCACAAGAAAATTGCTATTGCGGTAGCGTCTATGTGGAAGAAAACGTTGGGTGTTAAAGTTAACCTTGAAAACCAAGAGTGGAAAACTTTCCTAGATAACCGCCGTAACGGTAACTACGATGTTACTCGCGCGGGTTGGTGTGGTGATTACAACGAAGCGTCTACCTTCCTTTCGTTAATGCAAAGCAACAACGGTAACAACGACCAATTCTACAATAGCCCTGCTTACGATGGCTTTATGAATGGTGCGATGGCTGCTGTAGACGATGCCGTTCGCAGTGATAACTACCGTCAAGCGGAAGCGCAACTTGCTCAAGATATGCCGCTTGCACCTATCTACCACTATGTAAATGCGCGTTTGGTTAAACCAACAGTGGGTGGTTACCCAATGAATAACGCGGAAGATAAAATTTACACCAAAGATCTATACATCATCGCTAAATAATTGATGTTTGTTGAATAAGGCACCTTGCTTATCAGGGTGCCTTATTTTGTTGTTAGCTAGTTAATAGTGTGCAACGAAAATAAATAAAAGCTGGATACTTGTATGATTAAGTTCATCTTAAAACGAATGTTAGAAGCAATCCCCACTTTGCTGGTATTGATTACTATCACCTTTTTCATGATGCGTTTTGCCCCGGGAAGCCCTTTCTCTGGTGAGCGCTCACTACCGCCTGAAGTCCTCGCCAACATCGAGGCGAAATACGGTTTAGATAAACCGGTTTTGGAGCAGTATTTCTCCTATTTAGGCAGTTTGGCTCAAGGCGACCTTGGCCCTTCATTTAAATATAAAGACTACACCGTGAATGAGTTAGTGGCGCAAGCCCTACCGGTGTCTGCCAAAATTGGCTCAATCGCCTTTATATTCACAGTATTAATGGGTGTGTCTGTTGGCACGCTAGCGGCACTTAAACAAAACACCTGGATGGACTTTAGTATTATGTCTACGGCAATGGCCGGGGTGGTGATGCCTTCCTTTGTATTAGCCCCTACCTTGGTGTATATCTTCGCCATTAAGCTGCAATGGCTACCCGCAGGCGGGTGGAATGGGGGGCAATTGCAATACATCATATTGCCGATGCTTGGCATGTCTTTACTCTACGTTGCGTCTTTTGCGCGGATTATGCGCGGTAGCATGATTGAAGTATTAAGCTCCAATTTTATCCGTACCGCTAAAGCTAAAGGCCTACCTTATCGCCACATCATATTGCGCCATGCTTTACGTCCTGCACTGCTACCAGTGGTGTCGTATATGGGGCCAGCGTTTGTCGGTATTATTACTGGCTCGGTAGTGATTGAAACCATTTTTGGTTTACCGGGCTTTGGTAAGTTGTTTGTAAACGGCGCGCTTAACCGAGATTACTCATTAGTATTAGGTTTAACCATTCTGATTGGTAGTTTCACTATTATTTTCAATGCGATTGTCGACATTTTATATGCCTTCATCGATCCGAAAATTCGCTACTAGGAGGCTGCTATGTTAGATAATAAACAGAACAGCGAAGCGCTTAGCGAGTTCGCCGATAAGTTGGAAATTGAAGGTCGCAGCCTGTGGCAAGACGCCCGCATGCGCTTTATGCGCAACCGCGCGGCGATGGTGAGTTTGGGCATCTTAGTATTTATTACCTTGTTAGTGGCATTTGGCTCGCACCTTAGTGAGTTTGCTTTTGACGATACTGACTGGGGCGCTATGCATCATGCACCTTCTATCGAGAGTGGCCATTATTTTGGCACCGATTCTTTAGGTAGAGACATGTTTGTACGTACCTTATTAGGTGGTCAAATATCGTTACTTGTTGGCGTAATGGGGGCATTTGTAGCGGTGCTTATTGGCACCTTGTATGGCGCCACTTCTGGCTTTTTGGGTGGCACAGTAGACCGAGTCATGATGCGCTTGCTAGAGATCCTTTATGGTATTCCATTCATGTTCTTTGTGATTTTGTTGGTGACCTTTTTTGGCCGTAACATCTTCTTGGTATTTGTGGCGATTGGTGCAGTATCGTGGTTAGACATGGCGCGTATTGTTCGTGGCCAAACCTTAAGCCTTAAAAACAAAGAATTTATTGAAGCCGCCGAAGTATGTGGTGTATCTAAATGGAAGATCATTACTCGCCATATTGTGCCAAACGTATTAGGCATTGTGGCGGTGTACGCCACTTTACTGGTGCCGCAAATGATTCTTACAGAGTCATTCTTAAGCTTTTTAGGTTTAGGTGTACAAGAGCCAATGACATCTTGGGGCGCACTATTACAAGATGGTTCGCAGACCATGGAAATTGCCATTTGGCAATTGCTGTATCCAGCGGCATTTATGGTTGTCACACTATTCAGTTTTAACTATGTAGGCGACGGTTTACGTGATGCCTTAGATCCGAAAGATCGGTAAGGCAAGGGTATAACAATGAGTTTATTAGACGTTAAAGACCTTCGCGTGGAGTTTTCAACTCCTGAAGGCAGTGTTACAGCAGTGAACGATTTAACCTTTTCATTGGAAGCCGGACAAACCTTAGGCATTGTGGGTGAATCGGGTTCTGGTAAAAGCCAAACCGCTTTTGCTTTAATGGGATTACTAGCGAAAAACGGCATCATTTCTGGCGAAGCGCTGTTTAATGGTCAGCAAGTGCTTAACTTGCCTGAACAGCAGTTAAACGCTATTCGTGCTGAGAAAATCTCGATGATTTTCCAAGACCCAATGACTTCGCTCAACCCTTATATGAAAGTAGGTGAGCAGCTTAAAGAAGTATTGCGTTTGCACAAAGGCATGAGTAATCGTGAAGCCCATGTAGAAGCAGTGCGCATGCTAGATGCGGTGAAAATGCCAGAAGCTGAAAAGCGCATGGCGATGTATCCACATGAGTTTTCTGGCGGTATGCGTCAGCGCGTAATGATTGCGATGGCCTTACTTTGCAAACCACAATTATTGATTGCCGATGAGCCTACCACTGCCTTGGATGTTACCGTTCAAGCGCAGATAATGACTTTGTTAAACGAACTTAAAAGTGAGTTTAATACGGCGATTATTATGATTACTCACGACTTAGGAGTTGTAGCGGGTATTTGTGACAAAGTGCTGGTGATGTACGCCGGGCGAACCATGGAATATGGGAGCGCTAAAGACGTATTCTATCGACCAAGCCACCCCTATACAGAAGGCCTGTTAAAAGCGATTCCACGCTTGGATACCGAAGGTGAAATACTGCCAACAATTCCGGGTAACCCACCTAACTTGTTAAAGCTTCCGCAGGGCTGTCCATTCCAGGAGCGTTGCCACAGAGTGAGTGATCACTGTCGTCAGCACACGCCTGAACTAAGCACTTTTGGCGATCAGCGTCAGCGTGCTTGCCATGACAACTTCCACTTAAGCGGAGGCCAATAACATGAGTGATAAAGCCTTATTGCTGGACGTAGTGGATTTAAAAGTCTATTTCAAAATTAAGAACAACAAAGGTTTGCCTTGGGCACCGGCGGCTACTTTAAAAGCGGTAGACGGTGTATCACTAAAACTCTATCAAGGTGAAACCTTGGGTGTGGTTGGTGAGTCTGGCTGTGGTAAATCTACCTTTGCGCGTGCGGTGATTGGCTTAGTGCCAGCCGAAGCGGGTAAGGTGGTGTGGTTAGGCCAAGACTTAACTAAATTGCCCCATAAAGAACTACGTGAGAAACGTAAAGAGATTCAGATGATCTTCCAAGATCCGCTGGCCTCGTTAAACCCACGCATGACCGTTGGCGATATTATTGCCGAGCCTTTACAAACCTTTTACCCCAAGCTGAGCAAGGCAGAAGTTAAGCAGCAGGTAAAAGAGATGATGACCAAAGTAGGTTTATTGCCTAACGTTATTAACCGTTATCCGCATGAGTTTTCTGGTGGTCAGTGTCAACGTATTGGTATTGCACGGGCGCTAATCTTAAAACCTAAGATGATTATTTGTGATGAACCGGTCTCTGCCTTAGATGTATCGATTCAAGCACAGGTGGTTAACTTACTTAAAGAATTACAGGCTGAAATGGGGCTTAGCCTTATTTTCATTGCTCATGATTTATCGGTAGTGAAACACATTTCTGACCGAGTGTTAGTGATGTATTTGGGGAATGCAGTAGAGCTGGGCACATCGAAAGCACTATTTGATAAACCCACACATCCATATACTAAAGCCCTCATGTCGGCAGTGCCAATTCCTGATCCTGATTTGGAACGTAACAAAACCATTGATTTGCTAGAAGGCGATTTACCTTCGCCTATTAGCCCGCCATCGGGGTGTGTATTCCGCACTCGCTGTCCAATTGCTACCGAGCAGTGTGCTCAGTTAAAACCGCAGTTGGAAGGTACTAGCGATCACTCAGTGAGCTGTATTCATACTGCAGTGTAAGCCTTAGTCGGGAATAAAAAGCCAGACACTTGTCTGGCTTTTTTGTTGCTTAGCTTTCGCTTGGTCGCTTTGACCTTAGATATCACTAAACTGTTGATTCAGCTTTAAAGCTAAAATCTGTTCAGCTATATCTTGGGAGCTGGCATACAACACGCCTTGCTGATTCATAAAGCTAGAACCTGAGTTATTTAGCGCTAGGGTTTGACCCAAACTGTCACTTACCCACGCTCCTCTTCCCCTTGCAATAGCAGCGGTAGCGGCAAAATCCCAAATGCTGCCACCGCCCTCGTTGCGCTTAGCTAGTTTCAAGTAAAAAGCATCATTGCTTTCCATTGCTGAGCAAGCGTTTACTACCGCGCCAGCATCTTGATTAACCACTAACTCTTGGTAGCCTAAACGATTAGCTAAGGCGCTTAGCTGCTGCTTTAGCGGGCTAAAGTAGGCTTCTTTCAAGCTACTTCTATCACAGTAAAATACTAAGGCTTGGTTAATTTTAGCCGTGCTAAGGCTAAACGTTTGCTGCTGTTTAATGCTTCGGTATTGATGGGAGTTCACGTCAAAGTAGCTGTGATACAAAACTTTGGAGAAGGGAAGGTATACCACTCCAATCAATGGCTGACCTTGCTTGTTTACAAGGGCGATAGACACCGCGCAACCATTGCCGCCTTCAATAAAGGGTAGGGTGCCATCAAGAGGGTCAATGGCCCAAAATGCTGGTTGAGTGAGCCTTGGGTGTTGGCTAAGACTGTGTTGCTGAGTATTTTCTTCGGCTAATACCGCCAGCTCAAATTGCTGAGTAGCCTGTTTCAAGTGGTCTAAAATCAATTGCTCACAGTACACATCAACCTGAGTCACCACTTGCGCACTTAAACTTAGGGTAGAAGATTTGCGATCAACCTCTAGTGAGCTACGCGGGAAAGCGGCGATGTACTCACCGGCTTGTTGTGCGGCTTCAATGGCGAGTTGCGTAAGCTGCTCAAGGTTCGCCGCGCTAAATGGGCAGGATATTGATGGATGATTAATGCTATTCACTAAGCTAGGGCCTTAAGCGCACGTTGGGTTTGTTGTTCGCTGTAACTATTGAGTTTCCAATGGTCAGGGCTCCAGCCAAGCAGAAACCGCTGAAAGTCGGCCCAGGCGAAGGGATATAACGCGCGCCACTGACGTTCTAGCTCGGCAACGTTTACTAAGCTTATCTTATAGTGCGAAATAGCCTGCTTAAGCTGGTTAAAGTAGACTTCAAGAAAATGGTCTTGTTGTTCAAAACATTGCTGTTCACTTAAACAGCTGCCCATAAACAAGACTAAATCCTGAATGCCACAGCCTTTACCCACGTATTGAAAGTCTACCGCAGCTGCTTGGCTCACCTCTTGGTTAAAGCAAAAATTAGCAAGTTTGGCATCTCCGTGAATCAAACAATGGTAGTCACTGTTTTGTAGTTGTTGGTCGATGGCCGTCGCTGCTTGCTTGAGTGGACTATCTTCCATGGCAGCGAGTTCGTCTGGGCGGGTAGCTAAATGCCAGTAGCTACCTTGTTGCCAAAGTTGTGCTGCTGAGGCTTGTAAAAAACGCGCATGAAAGTAAGCCAGCCAACGCACACATATCAATGCTTGTTCTGCGCTTACTTGTTGTTTTACTTGATTGAAACCGAGAGTATGTAAGTCTTCAAGAACCAGCCATTGTTGATTGTTATCTGCACTTAGGTCTAACAGGCTTGGAACGTAACAATTGTTATCACAGGCTGCTGCAAAGTGTTGATACCAAGCAAGTTCAACTTGATAAGAGCGAACTTTACGCTGGTGAGAGCCTTGAGTATTCCATCCGCGAGGGTGTTCTACTTGCTCTGGATAACGAATATTTTTAACCACTAGGCTAGAGCGCAACCCCTGCTTAAAGTGCACTCTTAGTAATTCGCCATATCCGCCCCATAGTGACTGAATCAACTCGCTATGGTGAATCTGTTTGGTTTGGTTTATTTGGCAAAGTTTTGCTTGTTGTTGGATACTTAAAGACATTAAAATAATTGTGGTTCGAGTATCTAGATATAGTACGTCATACGAGCACCTAAACACGAGTGTGACTATCAAGTTTAATTTCTTGTTGTTTACCCATGGGCTGTTTGATTCAGCGTTGGCGAGCTTAACACTAAATAAAGTTGACCAAGTTATCAGTTTTATTATCTAGCTGTATATATAGGCTTTTTCCCGAGCTTTATGTGACCATCTTGGCATCGATTATTGAGTAAATATCTTACTATAGCGAGTGTTCAAGTTTGCCTGGGAGGGCGATTTCAAGTATGCCCCAAGTAGACCATTTCTCTAAGCGATTGACCATTGACTGGCAATTAGCGCTGCAAAACAAAGCAAGTTTTAGCTTTTTCCAGTGTTCCGACCCTGAAAACTTAGCGCGTTGTGCTTCTGATTTTTCAGAGCAGCAAGCAGTGCCGATGTACATGATTACGCTCAACAATCTTAGTGCTTATTCGCCCTATAGTGCTTTGTTTGCCTTGTTAACCGCTCGTTTTGAATGCTCACCGTATACTGCCAAAGAATTATCGAAAAAAGTCACCGACTTTGTTCCTCTGCAGCAGAATATATGCGACATGTTAGAAGGCAAACCCTATTCCCGCAGTGAAATGGTCATAGTGGATGATTTGTACTTTGAGCAGCAATCTATTGAAAAAGCGATCCTTAAGTTAACCGAACTGTTGGTGCTAGAGCCTTGTTTGGTAGTGCTTAGTGGTTGGCACTTTGCTTCTGCTTCGGCCATTCAGCTGGTCAAAGCTTTGGTCAATCAAAAACCTAACCTTCCGCTAATGGTATTGGTATCAATTGATACTCAATATGCCTTAGCCAATCGCCAAGACGATGAAGCGTGGGAAGGGTTTCTAGATTGGTTAGACGACACCACGCTGATTCACAAAGTACCTGCAAGCCAATCGCCTTTAAAAGCACGTTGGCAGTATCGTGATTGTATAAAAAGTGCAGACGCCTTAGTGGCCGAAAATATTGCTTTTATGGCTTGGCCAGAAGCTGAAATGGCGGCGCGTTTAATGCTTGAAAGCAACGATTTAGACGATGCTACAAAAGCTAGCTTGCAGCTTCAGTTAGCTGAAGCCTTGCTTTATCAAGGCGAGTTGAATTCTGCGGTGACCGAATTAGAGTTGCTACAAGTGTTTCAAGAAACCTTAGAGCCGGCGTTTAATAAAGTACATTTACTTAATTTGTTAAGTATTACCCTGGTACAGCAGCAAAGCTTTGAAGAAGCGATGCAATGTTCAGAAGCAGCCTTAGAGTTGGCAGAGCAAGCGGCCGATGGGCACTTGTTAGCGCAATCTTTATTTGTGAATTTTTATGCCCACGATAAGTCATCTACACCTTTACAGTTACTTGAGTTTGAACATCTAGACAAAGTATTGAAGCAATACAATATGGATTGTTCACGCCTGTATGCACTGCGTAACTACTACACGTATTTGCGGTTTTATGAAGAGCTCGATTCAACTATTGCACTAGATTTTACTCAGCAAGCACTGATACTGGCTCGCCGTATGGGGCATCGCCAAGGCATTGCCGCCAGCTATCACAGCAAAGGCATTATTTATTCTTACATTAGCCGTTACCACGCTACGTTTCGTTGTTTTGCTGTAAGTTCGCGTATTCGCGAACAACTGGGTGAAGCCAGCGAACGGGTAAGAATGTATAACGGTACCGGTTACTTTAATACCTTGTTGGAAAAATACCCAGAAGCACAACAGCAATACCTAGCCGCTTATTCTATTGCTCGCCATACTGGTGATTACTCGGAATTAGTAGTTACTTTGTACAACTTTGCGTGGTTGTATTTTTGTACCCGAGATTACCAGCAAGCCTGTGACGTATTAGAGCAGTTAGTGCGAATTTGTCGTATACGCCAAATGACTCACTTTCCTTTTCGTAACCTTTACGATGTATTTAGTCTAAAAGGCTTTTGCCATACTAAATTAGGTGAGTTAGCTCGTGCCCAGCAGTGTTTAGAACGCATGCAAGGTTTACCATTTAACCCGTCTAGTACTGGTGCCTTTTTAAGAGCATTATTGCAAGGCTCACTTGATGTTGTAGATGACCGACTCGATGAGGCTCAGCAAACCTTTGAAAAAGCGCCCGCCTTGTTAGGCGAAGTCGTGGATATGGATAGCCGCCTACTGCCGCAATGCAGTACCGAATTATTGGAAGTCTATAGCCGACAAGGTAACTGGGAAGCGTGCGATAGATTGCTGCAATCTAGCTTAGCCATGTGCGAATCCTTAGTCTTGCCGCGTTTCACCGAAATTTTTAAGGGTATAAAAAAGGTTATTGATAAACGTAATGCCTTTTATGCTAAAGACATTGAGAAGTTTCCGCTAAACGATGTTTCTTTAAACTTGCTCGATTTGGTGCGTAATGCCAAGCAAGATACTCAGTTACGGCAAGTGCAGCAGCGGCTGCGCGAGATGCAGTTGATTAGCCGAATGCAATCATTGCCTGAACGTTTTGAAAGCACCATGGATTTAGCCGTTGAGAGCTTAAAACTGGTGTGTGGCAATTTTACCGTGCAAGTCGGCATGATTCATCACTTTACTTCTGAAGGTTGGACAGAGTGGACTCATGTAGGAAAAGCGATTCCCGAAGAACAAGTACAACATTATTTAGCCCATATTGAAGATAACCATACCACCTGGATAAACAACAGTTTTAGCTCCAAAGGTGAAGATGGAAAACGCGCGACGTATAACTCATTAGCCTGTTTACCTATTTTTGTTGATGAGCACCTTTATGGCGCTTTAACGCTTTGTAACTTTAATAGTAACCGTTACTTCGATAGACAAGATCAAGACACTTTAAATCTTATTAGTCGCCAGTTAGGCAGCCAATTACAGCAACTAAAACACCGCGAAAATTTGCTGAAAATGTCGACCACAGACTCGCTTACGGGCTTATTTAATCGCCAAGCTTTGTTGGCACGATTAGACCAAGAATTGGTGATGTTTGAGCAGCAAAATGGCACGTATCACTGTTCGTTGGCTTATATCGACTTGGACAATTTTAAAATCGTTAACGACTTGCTTGGTCATGATGTTGGCGACAAAGTACTTAGCGCGTTTGCCGATTTACTCGTACAAACCATGCGTGCTGGAGACATTATTGCGCGCTGGGGCGGCGACGAATTTGTGGTGGTGTTTCCTAGTGCAAATCATGCTCAAGCAAAACTTACCGCAGAACGTTTACTCACTAATTTACAGAACCGAAATCACTTTAAGAATGAATTGAGTGCTTGGGCTGATAAACCAGAGTTAGTGACCGAACTGCCAGATTTAAGCTGCTCAATTGGTATCACTGATTGCGGTGGAGTAGAGCATGCCGACCTAAATGAAGATTGGCTGCTTAAACAAGCAGATCGCGCTTTATATCGCGCTAAAGCTGAAGGCAAAGGACGCGTTAGCGTGATGAGCTTAAGCCAAGAGTTTGTTTTAGATTAATTTTTTCTAGCTGTGAAGATGAAGCGTTAGCGGGTAGCTAGCGCTTTTTTATTGCTCTGGTACTTGCCTTAAGCGCTATAGAACTTTTACAGTGGCAATATTATTGAGTGTAACTCCAAAGGATTGATAGTGACGAAGTTGTTAACTGGGCTAGTTGTAGTGTTCACCGTAGGCCTGATTGTGGCGTGTAGTTCGTCGGATAAGGTTTATCAAAACAACCATATTCCCCCTATAGAGAAAAACCCTTTCAAGTTTTTGTATGTTCGCTATTTTGGCGAGCAAGTGTGGGCTGACCAAGCTGCCCAGGCCAGCGATATTCCACGTCAAACGGTAGATATAGCGCTAATCAATAACCCGCAGCAAACCAATAAAATTACCTGGCTAGGCCACTCTAGCTTCTTGGTGCAGTTACCTAGTGTTACTTTTCTTACAGATCCCGTGTTTAGTGAACGCGTATCGCCGGTGAGTTTTGCTGGCCCTAAACGATTAGTCCCGCTTACCTTTAATCCGGAAGATTTGCCAAAGATTGATTTTGTGGTGATCTCACACAATCATTATGACCACCTAGATAAAATGGCAGTTAAAGCCTTAGGTAACTCTACCCATTACTTAGTTCCCGAGGGCTTAGGTGCTTGGTTTGAAAAAATGGGGGTGGATAGCAACAATATTAGTGAATTGGCTTGGTGGGATTCAGAACAGCGAGCAAATACCCAGATTACAGCTACGCCTAGTCAGCATTGGTCAGCACGTGGTTTGTTTGACCGCAATAAAAGCCATTGGGCCAGTTGGTTAATTGAAGTAGACAACAAACGTTTATGGTTTGCCGGAGACACTGGTTACAACCCTTACGACTTCAAGGAAATTGGCCAATGGGCGGGTGAGATAGATTTAGCTTTTATCCCTATTGGAGCCTACGCCCCTCGCGACTTTATGAAAGACCAGCACGTGAACGTGCCTGAGGCGATTAAGATTCATAATGATGTGCGCTCAAAACTGTCGATAGGCATGCACTGGGGCACATACCCTTTAACCGCTGAGCCTGTAATGGAGCCTGCAGAGCAATTAATAGAGCTGAGCGAGCACGCTAAACAAGGTGAGTTTGTGAGTATGGCAATTGGTGAAACACTGCGATTAGAATAAGCACTAGTGAACTAAGGCTTGGCGTTTACATCATAACCGTAGCGCTTAACGTAGTTATGGCCTTAGCCTAAGTAATCCCACTCAGTACAAATAGTTGGGTAGTTGTTTAGCAGGTCATTTAAGTGGGTAATTTCTTGGTTCATGTTGCCGTTAGGCGCGCCATAAAAGTGAAAGCCTACCGAGGTATTGCTCCAATCAATCCAAGAGTATTGATCAACGATACTTTTCATATTCAGCGCAATTGAATGGAACGAGAACATAATAATATAGTGTTGAGGTGCATCACGTCTTACTTGTTGGTAGACCTGAGGCATTGGCTCCATAAAAGCAGATGATTTGTAATCTGCGTCATTCCAGGCTTGTTCATTGTTCAATTCATAATAAACCAAGTCATTATCTTTATAGCGGCTTGCCACCTTACGCCAGAATTCAGCCATCATGTCAAAGCCACGAGTGCGTTGGAATTCACTTCATCTACCGACCAATTAGCCCCTAGACTAGGTGTCCCTTTTGGATCCCAAGCAACAAAGGGGTCAACCTACGCCACTCGAACGGTATTAAAACCTAAGTTTTTACATTCCTCCGCAATTCAATATTGGTAGTGACAGTGCGCTAGGTTTTGCATAAGGGTTACCGAGGGGCATCGGTGCTCTCGCATTACTTGGCCATTTTATCGGTTAATGTCGCGGCATTTCATCCGTATGCTAGGTTAGCCATTACAAGTAATAACAATACTCTTATTAGTTTGTTCATTAGCTGTTCATTAGCTGTTCCATTTAGAGTTGCGGGTTAAGCAAGGGTTGTACGGCACAACCAACCCTTGCAGGTTTGTTGTCAGTTCGCAGCGGGTTTATAGGTATTGCCGGTTAGGGTGAGCGCATACAGCGTTGATAACGCCATGCCGTAGTAATCGTTGTTGGCATTCTCATAACCGTTTGCACCTATGTTCCACGGTAAACTACCATTGAGGGTTTCGTTAACCCAATGGTTGGTATAGTTGTTTGCGTTAGCGGGGTACCAATCATAAAGCATGGCTGCAACCGCAAAGCCGCCAGAAAATGACCGCCCGTTGTAACCGGCGCTATTACCAGTAGATCGAGCAATATCAGCCTCAATACCTGATATGTCTCCGTTGTTGGAATTGTTGACAAGGTCATTGATTAAACGGCGTGTCCAGTTACGCGATTCGTCGGTGCCATACCAGGCGTAGTCCATGGTCACTCTCCATGGGATACGTGAAGCGTCTGAACCATAATTAGTACTGCGACCGGATACATCGCTGCCGTCTAGCTTCATCCAATCAGGCACAAAGGTTTTGTCTCCGTTAGGGCCCGCTTTTTGTTTATCTAGCAACTTGGCATATAAATCACGTGCAGCTGAATTCCAGCGATCGTTGGTGTTGCTTACTTTGCTGTCTAATGCGGCCACTTCTGCAAAGAAACGGAAAAAAGCAGGAATGGAGTATGAGGCATCAATTTCGTCTTTACAGGGATCAAAATTAGATTTTTGGTAGGGCTTAACAACCCAAGTGCCACCGTCGTCGGCGCACCAATGCAGCCAGTTGTCGTGTAGTTCGTTAACGATGTGAATGGCCTCAGCGCGATAATCAATACCGGTACCGCTCCATTTGTCTGCGGCAACAAATAAGGCCATCGCGATATCAACATCGCCATCGGTAGCAGGGCCGCCACCGCCAGCACC
The DNA here is from genome assembly GCF_005405585.1 of Agarivorans sp. Toyoura001. GTDB lineage: Bacteria > Pseudomonadota > Gammaproteobacteria > Enterobacterales > Celerinatantimonadaceae > Agarivorans. The sequence goes on from NZ_BJEQ01000004.1 coordinate 53,400, forward strand.
AAAGCAGGTTTGGTTTTGACCCACAATGCCGTAACAAATTTGATTAGTTACTGGAGAGGCGTTGTCCCATACCAACCAAGGCATTAAGGCAGCGTTGTTATCATCAATAGTTTTTTTGTAAAAACGGTACAGTTTATCGAAGCGAGTCTTGTCGTTGCCATAAGCGGTAATCAGCATACCGTAGCCCATGCCTTCGGAGGCGGTAGCGTAAGCATCCTTACTTACGTTTCCGCTGCCATCACGCAATGCACCGCCAGATCCCCATTTTACACGGGCTTTATCGCTACCAACATTAACGATGTAGTTATCTACAAAACGATTGTAAATGGTGTTCAATTCAGAGGCGCTAATTGCGTTGTTATCGGGTAGCAAAATACCACCCCAATATCCGGAGTTGGCTAAATTTTGCTTGCTAAGCGCTGCTTCTGCCGAAAAGCCGGTAGCACTTAGTAGTAACACTGAGCTAAACAGTGCACAGCTAAAGAGTGGTCGCGTAGTTATAAAAGGCTTCATTTTATATCCTTATGTTTTTGTATTTGTTAGCGTTAACATCTGTAGTTTATATTTTGTACATATTGAGTTGGGGGAGGCTAAGGCTTGGCGCTAAAATTATGTGACGTAGATGTGTGATGTAAAACAGGATTATTTTTTAAATTTTTGATAATTAAATATAAATTGATTTCATAGGTATCGTCTTGTTTTGCGGCTTACGGCAGGTGTTTTGATTAAAAATCAATTTGAGATGTAAAAAATAATGATCAATATTTGATATTTATAGTGCTATGGAAGTAACGGGTTGCAGTTTTGTTTGCTGCCCATCAACACTAAAATAAGTGCTAATCAAAATGATTGCCTGTCTAAAGCTCCCTTGTTAATATTTTTGCTTTCTGGGAATGTAGAGTGTTAATTAATGGAACTAAAAGACTTAAGTCATGGGCAACGCAGTCGCCTAGCGTTTATCGATTTTAGCTTAGAATATTTTGGTGAAGTAAGCCGAGCCGATTTGATTAGCCGTTTTCAAACTGGTCTTGCGGCTGCAACTAGAGATCTATCAAGCTACAAGCAGTTTGCGCCCAACAATGCTTTTCTTGATCACAAGGCGCGTCGCTATTTAAGACGAGATCAATTTAGTCCGCTGTTTTCCCATAATCCAGAAGCCATTTTAACCGGCCTATCTCATGGCTTTGGCGACGGCTTATCATTTCCACTAGAACCTAGTGATACCTGCTTTGACGCCGTACGCTTGGTGCACCCTAAAGCAGAGTTTATTGCGGCTATTATGCGCGCTATTCATCATCGCGTTCCCTTACAATGTTTGTATTTGTCTGTTTCATCGGGGGAATCTAGCCGAGAGATCGTTCCGCATAGCTTGGTTAATAATGGTCACCGTTGGCATGTACGTGCTTTTGACCGGGTGAGTAGCAGTTTTCGTGATTTTGTATGCACCCGCTTTACCCAGCTTGCTGTGCTGGATCAGTCTATCGAGACCTTAGAAGCCCGTGAATACGATAAACAGTGGAATCACATTGTTGAGCTTGAACTGATTGCTCACCCAAGCTTGGTTCATCCACAGGCCATTGAGCTGGACTACGCGATGCATAATGGCTTACTAACCTTAGAAGTAAGGGCTGCGTTAGCAGGGTATTTGCTGCGACAATGGAATGTAGATTGTTCGACTGCACATAGCTTAAGTGGTGGCGAGTATCAGCTAGCCTTAAAAGACTGTTCAGTGCTTAAAGGTGTGGCTGGCTTGGCCATTGCGCCTGGTTGGACAGCTAGCGAATAAGGGGATCAAAATGCGCGACAGTCTTAAACAACATATTGTGACAGTGTGCGATAAGAAAATGGCCAGCAAAGGGAGTGATGTAGGGCTCTCTTTTTATGCGTTTTTCGCCAATAAAAATGATGATCCTGTTTTGCTAATGGAAGCCGCTAGCTGGTGGATAAGCGCCCATCAGCTTAATCATTTTGAAAAAGCCCACAAAATTAAGGCTTTAGTTGAGTCCGAGCTGTAATTACGAAGCAAAGAGTGTTACTAGCATAGCGTGGCACTCTTGAATGTAGATTATTTACCCACTAGAATGGCGAACTTTTATTGTTTAATAGAAGGTTATGTCGCTTAGTTGCGCCATTGGTAGTTAAATGTTTGGTTCTGGTTGGTCGGAAAAAGCACTGTTAAGCTTTTCTAGTTTCTCCTCTTTATTTTTTGCATTACTGGGTATCAGTTTAGGGTTATGGGCTGGTTCTTTAGTGATTGTATTTGATGGTGCTTACTCCTTAGTCAGTTTAGCGCTCACCTTGGTATCACTAGGTTCCTTAGCGCTAAAGAAGCACCCTGTATTTGATGATAAACCCAACAAAGCGCTGATGATTGAGCCTGCGGTTGTTGCTTTTAAAGGTTTAGCGATTAGCGTGATGTGTCTGGTGTCTTTTGCTACTGCTGTGTTAGCTATTATTCATGGCGGGCGTGACGTTGATACAGGATTGGCGTTAATTTTTGGCCTTGTTAATGTAGTGGGTTGTGTCGCAACGTATTGGATTTTAAATAAAAGTGCTTCTCAGTCGGCGCTGTTAGATGCGGAAGCAAAACAATGGTTAATGGACAGTGTTATTAGCGCGTCGGTGTTAATGGGCTTTGGCATTGCGATTGTGCTGACTAAAACACGGTATGCAGAATTTGCGGTGTATGCTGATCCGGTGATGGTTATACTTGCTTCAGCGTATTTTATTTGGGTGCCGTTAAAGATGACCTTGAGTGCCGTGAAACAATTACAACAAATTAACCAAGTAGAACTCGGCTATTAGGCCATTATTGGCGCTAATCGAGGAATTGCGCCAATAAAAATGGGATGCGACTTACTCTGCGTAGCAGCTATCCCAATCGCCATAATTTGCATCACCAGCAAGAACTTGCAGTTCAACATCGCCTAGTACTTCAACGATAGTGGCATTTGCTTGTGCAACAACAGCTTCTAGCTCAGCTTGCTCAGTGAAGAAGTTGATTGCTACGTGGTATTGCTCGTTAAAGTAAGCAATAAACAAATCCCAACCTTGCTGCTGTTGAGTCGCGGCAAGTGCAGCGTCTACTTCGTCAAATTTCTCGATATCAGCAACAAATCTAATCTCTGCGCAGGTTTGTGCGAAAGGACCAATCGCTAACTTTTTCAAATGGCGTGGTTTGTGATGGCTTTTAGCTTCAGGTTTCGCTAAATCTGGAACGGCAATAAGAGTCATTATTGTTACCTAGTAAAGATGGAAATAGGGTAGCGTAATGGGCAATCAAAGTTGCCAACTACAATTGCACGCGAGCTTAGTCTAGCTCTAGGTATAGCGCAAGCTAAAGCTGAACAATCGGCTTTTCTTTAGCTCTCAAAGAATCTGTATAGTAATGCTTACAGCGAATCATGCTGGATCTAAGTGGCTTCTCTCAAGATGGGTTAGTATTACTAGTGTGCTAGCGAAGATGTTGTTGGTTTGAGCCACTGACGCTGCGCGAGGTATTGAAAGCCTATTTAAACATGCAGGCAATAAACACTTCCCTTATTGCCGTCTTGTTAGGCTGAATGTTTCGCACTTTTCGCTTTATTTGAACTTCTATTTTATTTTATATATTCACGTTCTCGCGTGACTCCCACCTAAGGCCTGCGGCCTTAGGTTTTTTTTGAGCGCAAGTTATCGCGCTTCTTGATCAAATTGTTTGATTAAGGCTGAGGTATCAGCACGTGAGAACCCACGTTGCTGCAATTTGGCATACTGTTCATCAACCTGTTTTGCCAATGGTAGCGGCACACCTAGCTTGTCAGCTTCATTAAAACAAATGGCTAAGTCTTTACGCATCCAGTCTATCGCAAAACCAAAATCAAACTGGTTGTTTGCCATGCTTTTCGCTCGATTCGTCAATTGCCAGCTTCCGGCTGCGCCATGTTGCAATACCTCCACAACGGTATCAATGTTTAGGTCAGCCGCCTTTGCAAGCTGTAAAGCCTCAGATAAGCCCTGTAAAATACCACTGATACAAAGTTGATTGACCATTTTGCAGGTTTGTCCGTAGCCTGCAGAACCAACTAACGTAACGGCTTTGGCATAACTGCCAAGTAAGCTCTCCACTTTATCTAGGGTGGTTTGCTCGCCACCCACCATGACTGTTAATGCGCCGTTTACTGCACCCGCTTCACCGCCAGATACCGGGGCGTCTAGAAATGCTAATTCATGTTGTTGAGCGGCACTATATAGCTCACGTGCTAATTCAGCAGATGCGGTGGTGTGGTCGATTAAAATGCTACCTGGTTTGGCTGCAGGCATAATGCCATTTTCGCTAAGGCATACAGCCCGTACATCTTGGTCGTTGCCCACACAAGTAATAATTACATCGGCTTGGGCGGCGGCTTCTGCTGGGGTAAAGGCTTGCGTGCCGGTGTATTGCTCTAACCAGCGTTTTGCTGTGGCATCGGTGCGGTTATACACCACCAACTCGTAGCCCTTGTTGCTTAAATGTCCAGCCATAGGAAAACCCATTGTTCCTAAGCCAATAAATGCAACCGTGGTTAGAGGTGCTTTACTCATCGTGTATTCCCTTTAAATGTTTAAGCAAGTAGTTTGCGGCAATCAATAAAATGATGTTTACATTGAACTAGTTCAATGTAAACGGTTCACTGAACTTAGCGTAAGTTTTCGACAAATTGACTTGTTTTACTAGTGCAATGGCAAAGCGCACTACTAGTTCAACATAGTGAGTTGTTGTGACTATTGAAAGCGATAAAAAATGTGAAGTGTTCTAATCGATTGAGCGCTTAGCAACGTAGTGATTTTATAACTTCAAATTATTGTCACTGGCACTGCTCAATAGAGCGGATGCAGCTTATACAATCCACATGAGAAACCTTATGAACATTTTTATTCTGGACCATGATATTAAACGCTGTGCGCAGTTTCACTGCGACCAACATGTGGTAAAAATGATTTTAGAAAGCGTTCAAATGTTGTGTACCGCTTTAAATAAAAAAGGATTTACTACGCCTTACAAATCTACTCACCTTAACCACCCTTGTGTGCTTTGGGTTGAGCAATCTTATGACAATTTTTTGTGGCTTAAGCAATTAACAGTAGAATTAAACCGAGAGTACCGTTATCGCTATAACAAAGAGGTAGACCATAAGTCGATGGCGGTGCTGGAGAAGCTTACCGAATTTCACTATGGCCAAAAGGGCTTGACCGAATTCGCTCAAGCTATGCCCCTTGAATATAAACAAACAGGGGATGCGGTAGAGGCTTATCGCCAGTTTTATTTGGCTGAGAAAATGTCGTTTGCAAAATGGACTAAGCGACCAATGCCAGCTTGGGTGAATCAAAATTCCTTTTCTAGGTAGCTGCTTTACTGCGTGCTCAGCAAAGCGGTGTACAAATTAAAACCTGGCTAGTTTGATATACTTGCATAGTATCTCGTAAGGCTCTTCGCTTCAGCGTTCGCCCTCATGCTATTTTTTATGGAATATCGATATCTCTATGCAAGCTTTGTTAGCGAGTTTTAACCCGCAAGCTCGTCCTTTATACCTGGAAATAGCCCGTTGCATTGAGAATGCAATATTAAAGGGGCACTTAGCTTACCAAAACAAGTTACCTGCTCATCGCGTTTTAGCCAAAGAGATTGGCAGTAGTGCCGTTACGGTGCGGCAGGCTTATCAAGAATTAGAAAGCAAAGCCTTGATAAGTTCGGGAGTGGGGCAAGGCACTTTTGTTTCATTTAACGTAAACCTTAGCGACGGTATAAAAGGGCGAACTCGAAATGAGTTTAACCTTTCCTTAGTTACACCATTAAATGGACCCTTATTAGCCCCCTTACGTACTCAGCTTAAGGCCTTAGCTGGCGATGACTTGGCAGCATATTGCGATTACGAAGATGATGCCGGTAATCCAGAGCAACTAGCTATTATGCACCAATGGCTACAAAGCCAAGGTGTTGTGTCTGAGCAAAGCCAAGTAATAGTTTGCCACGGTGCGCAACATGCATTGTTAGTGGCAGTGCTTGCCACTACCCAAGTGGGTGATCGAGTAGCGGTAGAGCGCTTATGTTACCCCGGGATTCTTTCAGTACTTCGACAAACGGGCCGTATACCGGTACCTATTGACTTAGACGAACAAGGTTTATTGGTTGAATCGTTAGAAAAACAATATCAACAGCAAGCTATTAGGGCCTTAGTATTGGTGGCTTCTTGTCAAAATCCAACCGCAAGCGTGATGCCAAATCAGCGGCGACAACAGTTGGCTGCGCTAGTTAATCGCTATGCTATTCAAGTGATTGATGACGATATTTATGGCTTTTTAGCAGACGACAACATCAAGCCTTTTTATTGTTTTGCGCCACAGCAAACGGTTTATTTAACCAGCTTGTCTAAGTGCGTCTCGCCTAGTTTGCGTTTAGGCTTATTGGTGGTACCCAAAAGTGAGCGTGATGACTACATAAACTTAGTGAGAACAACGGTATGGCTGCCTTCCCCTTTACTCATGCAATTGGCTTGTCAGCTAATAACAAGCGGCGCTGTGGCTCAAATTAGCCAGTGGCAAAAGCGCCAGGCCTTAGTCCGTCAGCAAGCTGCGAAACACATTTTTAGTGAGTTAGAGTTTGTGAATCAAGCGCTCGTTGAGCACTGTGCTTATCATCTTTGGCTTTACTTGCCACAAGGCTGGACCAGTAAATCCTTTGTAGCGGTGATGCTAAAACACCGTATTCACCTTAGCGGTGAGCAACATTTTAGTGTTGAAGGCCAACAAAGACCCGCAGTGCGGATAAGCTTAATGGCCACGCAGGACATTGAACAATTAAAGCACGCACTTGGTTTGATCCGTGATGTATTGCTGAGGCGTATTTAGATCACTCGTGGGCTTTTTGATAGTCTTTTCCCCAAGCACATAATAAATCTAAGGCTGGATTTAGTTGCTCGGCTAAAAATGTCGGGGTGTACTCCACTCTAGGCGGCACTTCAGCATATACTTTTCGTTCGATCAGTTTATCTTTTTCCAAATTACGCAGTTGCTGGGTTAGCGTTTTTTGAGTGATTTTAGGGATCTCTCTTTTCAACTCACCAAAGCGAAGCGTTTTCCCTCGTAGCTGATACAAGATAATCACTTTCCATTTTCCACCAATCACATCAATGGCTGTAGTCACCGGACATTCATGCATTGTCTCAGAAACTTCATATTTTTTTTCGTGGCTGGAAGCCGCTGAATCCAACATTAGGCACCTCTAGGAAACTAAATATCTAATTTGTGCGTACTTGTAGTTCGTCAAAACATTCTTATAGTTACCAAAAGATACTATGTTTCGTTTGGATACAAAAGTTGTATTTGGTAACCAGGTGAATATTTGTTTGTTACAACAAGGAAAAATATCATGCCCACCACCTACCAGCCCAATCAAAGTATTGAACTGATTAGTTTTAAGCTTTGCCCTTTTGTTCAACGTTCGGTGATTACCTTACTGCACAAAGGGATCGACTTCAAAATACAATATGTTGATTTGGCTAACAAACCAGACTGGTTTCTCGCACTGTCACCTTTAGGTAAGGTACCAGTATTGAAATATGGTGACCAAGTCTTGTTTGAGTCAGCAGTGATTAATGAGTTTCTAGATGAAATTACCGAAGGCTCGTTGATGCCAGTAGATCCTTTGCAAAAAGCCAAAGACCGAGGGTGGATTGAATATGCTAGCCAAGTGTTAATGGCTCAGTATCAAACGTCGATGGCGAAAAATCAAGACGATTACCATTCAGCCTTAGCGGGCCTAAAAGACAAGCTAAGCCGCTTAGAAAATCTTACTACTGAAAACGCCTATTTTAATGGGGATGATTTAGCCTTAATCGATACTGCATTAGCTCCTCTATTCACCCGTTTCGCGGCTACGAAAGCATTATACGCTAAAGATTGGTTGGCCGATTTTCCTCGCTTAAGTGGTTTAGGCGAGCGTTTGTTGGCCTTACCTGCGGTGCAGCGTTCAGTGGTCGACGACTTTAATCAATTGTACGCCGAATATTGGCTTAAAGCCGAAAGCTATTTGGCACTAAGTAATAGATAAACCAGCCAAGCCATTTTGTGATAACTGAAAGGATTTAATTATGTCTCTAGCAAACTTATTTTCTCCGATTAACTTAGGCGATATTAGCTTAAAGCATCGCGTGGTGATGGCACCGCTTACGCGTTCGCGCTCAGCCCAACCCGGTGATATACCTCAGGCGCTTAACGTTGAGTATTATCAACAACGCGCCAGTGCCGGGTTAATTATTACTGAAGCTACTCAAGTTTCACCGCAAGGCAAGGGTTATGCTTTTACACCGGGTATTCACAGCGAGCAACAAATTCAAGGTTGGAAAGCCATTACCGATGCGGTGCACGCTAAGGGCTCAAAAATTGTGCTGCAACTATGGCATGTTGGCCGCATTTCTCACTCAGCTATTCAGTTAAATGGGGGGTTACCCGTTGCACCTTCGGCCATAGCACCAGAAGGGCAAGCATTTACCGAGCAAGGCTTTTTAGATTTTGAAACACCGCGTGCTTTGGAAAGTAATGAAATAGCTTCTATTGTTGAGCAGTTTAAGCAAGCAGCAATTAACGCCAAGCAAGCAGGTTTTGATGGCGTAGAAGTGCATGCAGCCAATGGCTATTTGTTAGATCAGTTTCTTAAAGATGGCACTAATCAGCGTAGCGATAACTATGGTGGCTCTATCGAAAATAGAGCGCGTTTGACGCTTGAAGTTACTGCTGCCGTTGCTGAAGTATGGGGGAGCGGGAGAGTTGGAGTTCGCATCTCGCCAACCGGTACTTTCAACTCAATGTCTGATAGCAAGCCTCAAGCTCTTTTTAACCACTTAACTGAGCAGTTAAGCCCAATGAATTTGGCTTACTTACACGTTGTTGAGAACTTCGCTGGCGCGAGTAACGAAGGCTTTAGCTTTGCCCAAATACGCAGTCGTTTTGCAGGTGCATACATGGCAAACGGTGGCTATGGCGCAGAGAGTGCAGAACAAGCGATTGCAAATGATAGTACTGACGTGGTGTCTTTTGGCGCGCCATTTATTGCTAACCCCGATTTACCAGAGCGCTTTAAACAAGGCGCGGATCTGAATGAATTAGATCAAGATACTTTATATGGTGGTAGCGCCAAGGGGTATACCGATTACCCAAGCCTAGTAACCGTAAGTTCTTAAAGTTTCATTTTTTGCGAAAAAGCTAAAGCAAAAAATGTTTGTGCAAGTCCACATTCCCTGTGGTGTTTGGCCTCGCTTGCGAGGCCTTTTTTTTGCTTATTGAATAGAGCCATAAGCTTGTTTAAAGCCAGTGAGTATTACCGGAAATGCGGTTTGTTGCTGGTTACTTTTAAGGATGTAAGCAATCGACATCAATTTTCCGTTCTGTAGATCTTCTATCAATTGCCTATCGGCGACTACATTAACTTCGCAAAGCTTGTTGTCACAGGTAGTGATAGGCAAATGAAGGGCTTTTTGCTCATCGATTTTTAATCCCAAGCCCTTTTTAGGCTCAGCGTTTGCGCTAATTCTAATTTTTAAAATGGGTTGTTCTGCATGGTTGAAGTAGCTCACTCCGGCTATAACGTTTGCTGCATCGCCTTGTTTCTTCATAATCATTTGAGTGATTACGCAGGGCTTACCCGGTGGGCATTTAACTGTCCACGCTTCAAAATCTTCAGCTAAGGTGGTGCTAGTGATAAGCAATGAAAATAAAGCGATAAATACATTTTTCATAAGTTGTCCGTAACAAAAAAGGGAGCCTTAAGCTCCCTTACTTTTAACCGCTTAGCTTATGCAGGCATTAAGCTTATTGGTGCAGAGTTGCTGCGTTTTCGAGAGCTAAGTAACAATACTACTGCTACTAACATCAACAACCAAGTGCTAGGTTCTGGTACTGCGTTACCTGGGCCAGGAATAAACTCTAGAATTGGTAATTGGCGCATGGCAACGGTGCCTGAACCAGCAAAAGTTAATCCGGTAACAAATGCTAGTTCGTCATTTGGGTCCAGCTCGTTTGACGTGTCAATGCCTGTTACGCGGAAACGGTCAACACCATCAACACCAAAGTCATAAACATCACCAGCAGCTAAATTGGCAACTTGTTCCCAATCTACGCCAGTCCATAACCAGATAAAGAACATATCGTCGTCGAAACCAGCAGGTAGCGTAACCGTGCGAATGTTTGGACCTGAATCAACAATGTAGTCGTAACCAACCGCTACATCTGGATCAATAAAGACTAATTCATCGGCATCTACGTTGAATTCAAAACCCCAACCGCCATCTACTACTACTGGCATTATTGGGTTGTCAGGGGTTGCACCTGGTAACGCGCCTTCGCGAATAGCAAAGCGCCATACGCCGTCTTCGCCAGTATTAGAGCTTGAAACGAGATCTAAAATATTCTCGCTAAATGAACCAGGCAGAGCGAAAAAGTTTTCGCCGTCACCAGCATCATAACCTGCTTGAGCGGGGGTGCCGCCTAAGCCGTTTGATCCGTTAGAGGCATCACCAGTAGTCCATTCTAATTTGTCGTAACGAAATTCAACATCAAAGTTGCCAGCACCTGTATCTGAACGGTCGATCAGTACAGCTTGGAAGCTGTTAGCTTTGTCTGAGTTTTCATCGTAGTAACCCACGTTATCCCAAGTAACTGCTACTACACCGTCAGAAGGGCTACCTACATATACTTCTCCACATTCAGCACAGCCGGTATCTACATCAGCCCAAAATGGCGCAATCATTGGCTGCTCAGCAACGGGGAAGGCGACTGGAGTGAAGCCATCTAATGCGCTTTCGAAAGTAATGTTCCCGTTGTTGTTTACGAAAAACTGATTGTAACTATTGCCAAAGTAGTTAATTTCAAAGGGTAGGTCGAGTTGATTCGATGAACCATCATCATTTCTGCCCATGGCTAGCTCACCGTAACCAGCGTCTCCACCAAATCCGCTTAACATGGTGGCTTGAGCGGTAAAGGACCCAAGGAGGAGGCTCGCTGTTGTGATTAATGCTAAAGATGTCTTTTGCACAAGTATATTCCTTCAATGTTGTTACAAAGATGCTTAGTTAAACCAATGATTTATAGTTATTTTTCGAATTACGACTTAGCAAGAATCAAGCCCTATATAACTATCCTTTATTTTTCATGTAGTTAAGGTTTAAGGTAAGACTTAATATTTGTCTTATGTAAAATTTATCGACATAAATATTTATAAATAAAAAACTTTATTTATACCCAGAAGTCACCGCATTAATGTGGGTTTGCTTGTTTAGGACTTAACTGCTAAATTCGCCAGCCATTTTTCAATCAGCTAAATCTCTATGCGCTTACTCAAATCAACCATTCATTCCGATTTAGGCTCTCTTACCGGTAGTGCCTTAGAGCGTATTGCGGCACGTGCGATTGTGTTGAAGGGTGACGATATCTTGCTGATGTATACCGAGCGCTATCATGATTACACACTACCTGGTGGTGGCGTGGATCAAGGTGAAGACCTTATTACTGGCTTAAAGCGGGAATTGAGTGAAGAAACTGGTGCACAAAATATTCGCAATATAGAAGCCTTTGGCTGCTATGAAGAATATCGCCCCTGGTATAAAGATGATGCCGACTATATGCATATGCTGTCTTATTGTTATCTGTGTGAAATTGACGATGAGCTGGGCAACAATGCCTTAGAAGACTATGAAATCAACAATGGCATGAAGCCAGTTTGGTTAAACATTCATCACGCTATTCAGCACAACCTAGACACCATAGCAAACAACCCGAAAGCGGGGATGTCGGTTGAGCGAGAAACCTTTTTGTTGCAACAAATTTTGGCAGAATGCCTAAGCGAAAATTCACTTAAAGCGGCGGTGTAAACACCGCTATTCTGCCTTTGGTTTTCGAGCGACTATAAAGCTAGAAATGGCTTTATTAGGTCGCCATTGCTGTTCAATGCTAAAACCTTGCTGAATAAAACTACTCAGCAATTCTTGCTCGGTAAATACCTTAACCAAAGGCATTAGGCCTAGTGCTTTACCTATAGGGCCTATTACCTTAAAAAACTTCATTCTGTCGCCTAAACAAGGGGTACTGGTAATCAATACGCCGCCCGGTTTTAGCCAGGTCATTATTTTGCCAATGGCGGTATCTTTGTCTTCGAGAAGGTGAATTAGGTTAAGTGCTAACACAACATCTACCGGTTCGTTTACATCTAAATCTTCAATTGTTGCTTGCTTAAAATCTACGTTCTCGATGTTTTGCTGCTGGCGTTTTTGTTCGGCAATGTCTAGCATTCCCGACGATAAATCGGTAGCAAGTAAATGTTTAAGGTGAGGGGCGTGCAACAGCGCTGTTGAGCCGGTTCCACAACCTACTTCTATAGCGGTGGCTTGCTTGGAAAAATACTGGCGACTTTGGTCTAGCTTGTATTGGTAAGCTTGGTTATCTGCAATTACTCGCTTGGCATAGCCCTTAGCATGTTTATCCCAAAATTTAACGTTAGCCGCCATCGAGTTCTTCCTTTTAATATTTGCTTTGTCTTGCTAATGGGTAAATAGTAACCATGCAATAAAGCTATAACAATGTAGTTTTATGTATCTTAGGTATGCATATTCGAATGGATTGGCGTTCAATAAACTTTGATTGGAATCGGGCAAGAGCCTTCTTGGTGACTGCAGAAGAGGGCTCTTTGTCGGCTGCGGCGCGAGCTTTGAATATGACGCAACCTACACTTGGGCGGCAAGTTAGCGCCTTAGAGCAAGAGCTGGGTGTGTCGCTGTTTGAAAGGGTGAGTGGGCGCTTACAACTTACTGGCAGTGGGCTGGAGCTGCTGGCACACGTAAAGGCGATGGGCGATGCGGCGAACAGTTTGTCGTTATCTGCATCTGGTCGCGCAGAAGCGATTGAGGGCGATGTGTGTATTTCAGCATCGGAAGCGGTCGCAGCTTACATTTTACCGCCAATTATTGCTAAGTTGCGAGATCATGCTCCAGGTATCCGTGTAGAAATCATTGCCAGTAATGACAGCAGTGATTTATTGCGACGAGAAGCTGATATTGCCATTCGCGCCTATCAACCCAAAGAGCTTGAACTGATTGCGCGTAAGCTCAAAGATATTAATGTGCATATGTACGCTGCGCGGGCTTATCTTCAGCAGTGGCCCCAGCCGCGTACGATAACAAGTTTAGCTAAGGCGGATTTTTTGGGTTTTAGTAAAAGTGATGAATTAATCGACGAGTTAAGTAAATCCGGCTTTGCGCTTGAGCAAAGCAACTTTCCGGTGTCGGTGAGTAATCACCTTGTGCAATGGGAGTTGGTTAAACAAGGTTTAGGCATAGGCTTTATGCTGGAGAACGTAGGAGACAAGGAGCCCTTAGTTGAGCGCGCTTTTGCGGATTTACCCGCCTTTGCTACGCCGTCTTGGTTGGTGGTACATCGTGAGCTCAATACCAGTAGGCGCTTGCGCATGGTGTATGATTTTTTGGCCAAGCACCTTAATTAAGCTAAGCGATTAAACGTATCGCCGCACTTAAGGTTTTTTCAACGCAGTTAGCTTCTTTGCCGCTGCGGTCAATAACTAAAAAGTCACTGGTTTGCTGCAAGCTGATAAGAGGGTGATGCCAAACTCCACTATGGTAATTTACCCCTTGATTACCTTGAGCTAAAAAAGCGCGAATGTGTTGTTCTTTGAGTGCTCCAGCACTGGCCACCACAACCACATAGGGGCGAGCAGATAACGGCATAAATAACTGGCTACCAAAGGGGTGGTGCTCCATCATCGAAATAGTGAGTGGCAGCTCAAATGCTTGACCACGAAAGATAGAGCAAATCATTGCTGAGTGGCTGCCGCTGTGCTGCAATTTAGCTAAATCGTGATAACGCTGGGTAGAGCCGCCATTTATCGCAAAGTGCTCTGTGTTCTTGGTTTCTATCACGTCACCAAAAGCAGCAAAAGCCGCTTTGGTGAGCGGTTCGAGTGTTAGCTCCAACATTAATTATTACCTTTTACTTTGCCCCAAAGTCGTACTCGGCTAATCCCACCATCGGGGAAAATGTTTATCCGAATATGGCTAATAGTACCTAAGGGATTTAATTCGCTAAAGTGATGATCGTTGTCGGCACTTAAAGTCTGGGGCGCCAGTAACTCTTCCCAAAACATACTCTGGCTGATTAAACTCAAATCGTTAGGGTCGCTGATATTGGCGGCTTGAATAGACAGTTTATCGGGAAAGTTACCTTTAAAGTGAGTGGTCGCAATATCGATGTCTTCAACACTACCTGCTTGGCCTAGCGCGATAATACACCAGTCGTTGCCCGGTTCGCGGCGGCGGCGGGTTTCCCAGCCATCTCCCATGTTTACCCCTTTGCCTGGTGCTAATAAGTTGCTTGGTGTGCCGTAGTGGGCATCGTTAAAACCAACCACTCGGCCACCATTTTTAAGGGCGATTAAATCAATGCGTTGGTCACTGTTCGCGGTGGCAGCAGGTTGACCAAATATTCTAAGCCTTGCGATACCGCCATCAGGGAAAATATTTACTCTCACGTGGCTAATGGCTTGCTCGGTGCTTACTTCAAAAAAGTGGCTGTTGTCGGCACTTAAGGCGCTGGCCGGCACTAGTGCTTGCCACTGGGTATCGCTTGCCGGTAAATCACTTTCGCAATGGCAAACCTCAATACTTATTGCGGGCGCATAGTTACCGGTGAAAAAACTGGTGTCTATTTGTAAGCCTTTAACGCTGCCAGCTACGCCAAGTTTAACAATGCTCCAATCGTGGCCTGAGTCGCGGCGGCGACGGCTTTCCCAGCCATCCATCCATTTACCATTATCATCGTATTTATCGGGATAAAATTCGGCCGGCAGGTGGTTAAGCATACGATCAGCAGCCGCAAAAAAATCATCACTTACCGCTACCACTTTACTGCCTAAACGTTGGTCGGCTAGGTTAATAAACTGCTGACTAAATGCGGGGGCATTGGCTGGCTGCTCGGCAATCATTACTTGGCTCATGTGTATCCTTATTTATCGAGTTTTATGTGGTTATACGGTGGCGTTTTTTTATGAGCTAACTGGCTCTTAATTTAAGATTTTGGTTCAATTGTTTCATTGCTGTTTACTGTTTCTCTCTGTTTTGTGTCAGGGAATAGGGAACAACAGGCTGTTAGTTGTGTGGTTCTAGTTCGTCTAATAATTGATAATTGTTACTGATTTGGTGGCTATGAGTGTGCGCCGAGTGTGCCAAATAATCGTAGACCTTATTGCTTAAATGGGCGAGTAAACTCATGGGGGCTGCGTAACTGTCTAGGGGCGAATGGTTGCTCATTGGGCACACTAGCAAGTGTTTTACTTTAGAGCGATAGCATTGGCCGCTTTGGTCGGTGATCAGCAAACAATTAAGGTGCTCTAATTGGTCAATGAGCGCTGAAAATATTTTAGGACGGCGGCGAATGCCAATCAGAATCACCAAATCTTTATCGTCAAACTGCACTAGTTCTTCACCAATACTTTGTCCGGGAATAGGCAGTAAATGTACCTGCTTACGGCATTGCATTAGCTGCTGACGAAAGTGCATGGCCAGCGGAAAGCTGTTGCGGTAACCAATAATGGTGACACGCTTGGCTTGGCCGATTTGCTGCACTAGCGCCTCGCAATCCATTTGTTCTAGCTGCTTGAACACCTGGCTAATGGCCGCTAAATCACTATGTTCGCTAGTATCACTGGGCTCACTGGTGAGTAGCGGCTGGCCCCATTCGCGCTCTTGTCTAAGCTCGTCACATACTTGTTGGTGATCTTGGTAATCTAGCTGGCGAAAAAAACGGCTAACACTAGCTTTAGAGACTTGGCAAGCATTGGCAATTTCTGCGGTAGATTGAATCAACACTTTATCGGGATGATGCTGTAAATAGTCGGCCACTAAACGCGCTTTAGCAGAAAGTTGCGAATAGTGTTCAACAATACGTTGGTTAAACGCACAGGCCGATGTAGTCATAAATGATTCATTCCTTTTACGAGATTGGTTTGCTAAAGCTTAGAGTACTGCTGAGATAAAGCTTTGTAATTCTGTGGTTTGCGGCTGAGCAAAAACCTGTTTGCTGTCACCGGTTTCCCACACTTTTCCTTGATGCATAAACACCACTCTATCGCCTACATCGCGGGCAAAATTCATTTCGTGGGTCACCAATATTAAGGTCATGCCATCGGCGGCCAGTTGCTCAAGCACCTTAAGCACTTCGCCCACCAGTTCAGGATCTAAGGCCGAGGTAATTTCGTCACACAGCAATACTTTGGGCGACATAGCTAACGAGCGCGCAATGGCTACCCGCTGCTGCTGTCCGCCAGACATACTGGTGGGGTATTGATCAAACTTGTCCGCTAAACCCACTTTTTCGAGTACTTCTTTGGCTAGCGTTAGGCATTCTTGCTTGTTTTTCCCCAGTACTAATTTGGGGGCCAACATAATATTTTCGCCGGCTGTCATATGGGGGAATAAATTAAAGTTTTGAAACACCATGCCTACACTGCGGCTCAGTTGCCTAAGCTGTTTTTCATCTTCACTTACGGCTTGTTTATCTACAATTATCGCACCGCTTTGAAAAGGCTCTAAGCCGTTCACACAGCGTAATAAAGTGCTTTTACCCGAACCACTGCGGCCGATGATAGAGATAACTTCGCCCGCTTTTATTTTTAGATCTATACCTTTTAATACGTGGTGTTGGCCATAATATTTATGAATGTTTTCGATACTAACCAGTGACATTGAGTTTCTTCTCCAAATGCTTGCTGTACAGCGACAGCGGGAAACACAATAAAAAGTACAGTACAGCCACTAAGGCAAATACTTTAAAGGGTTGGAAGGTGGCATTGTTTAACATGGTGCCAGCCTTGGTTAACTCTACAAAGCCGATGATTGACGTAAGTGCGGTGCCTTTTACTACTTGCACTGAAAACCCCACGGTGGGGGCAATAGCAACTTTTAATGCCTGCGGCAAAATGATGTAACGCATAGTTTGAAAAAAGCTTAGACCTAAGGTTCTAGCAGCCTCCCAATGCCCTTTGGGTAAGGACTCTATACAACCGCGCCATATTTCACATAAGAAGGCACTGGTGAATAGGGTTAAGCCAATAATGGCAGCGGTCCAAGCGCTAACATCTAAACCTATTAGCGATAACCCAAAAAAGATAATAAACAGCTGCATTAATAAAGGCGTGCCCTGAAACAGCTCCACATAACCCTTTACCAGTGCGGCTAAAACAGGGTTGTTGCTAATGCGCATAAAGGTAAGCATTAGCGCGACTAAGCCGCCGCTAGCAAAGGCGACAAGGGACAGCAATATGGTCCAGCGAGCGGCGAGTAGCAGGTTGCGTAAAATGTCCCAATCAGTAAATTGCATCATAAACATTGGCTCCTACAAGACCGGGTTTTTAAATAAACGCCTAGCGCTTAACTCGAACAACTGGCGCATGGCAATGGCGAGCAATAAGTAAATCAGTGCCGTCACTAAATAGGATTCAAAGCTGAGAAAATTGCGCGATTGTATAAAGTTGGCAGAAAAGGTGAGCTCTTCTACCGATATCTGCGATACCACGGCAGAGCCCAGCATGACTATGATGCATTGGCTTACTAGCGCAGGATAAATTCTTTGAATAGCGGTAGGAAGTACGATGCGACTAAAAATGTGCCAGTGACTTAACCCTAAGGTTTTACCCGCTTCCCATTGGCCTTTTGGTGTGGCTTCAATCCCCGCGCGAATAATTTCGGTGAGGTAAGCGCCAAGGTTTATTACCATCGCCAAACAGCCTGCTTGCCATGCGCTAAGTTTAAGCCCTAGCGCTGGCAGGCCAAAAAAGATAAAGAATAACTGCACAATAAAGGGGGTATTTCGAATCACTTCTACATAGGCGCTAATCAGCCACCGCAACCAAGCTTTGTTACTTATTCTCCCTGCCGCACCTGCAGTGCCAAGCAGTATTCCTGCAAAGGTGGAATACACGGTTAGCTCGGCGGTGGTTAATAAACCTTTGGCGAGCTCGGGTAAGTAGGGCAGTAGGCCGCTAAAGTCCAGTTGGTAGCTCATTATGCGCTCCTTGTCTTATAGTTCTTTAGGCAACGAGGTTTTAAACCAGGCCAGTGATAGGCGCTCTAGCTCACCACTGCTTTTCGCTTGGGCAATTAAGCCGTTCACTTTGTCTACTAAAGCTTGCTCGCCTTTAAGTACACCAACATAACAAGGTGAGTTTTTAAGTAAAAACTTGGTTTCAGGCTTGCGGGTAGGCACGCGCTTGGCGATTTCAGTGGCGACCAAGTTACCGGTAGCAATCAGTTCAACTTGGCCAGATAGGTAAGCAGAAAGGGTGGTGTTGTTATCTTCAAAGCGCTTAATGGTCGTGGTGTTGTCGACCAGTTTACTTAACTCAATATCTTCAACAGCGCCACGGGTTACGCCTATGGTTTTGCCTGCAAGTTCTTGGGCTGAGCTTACCGTTACGTCTTCAGCACCAAATACCCCTAAGAAAAAAGGCGCGTAGGCTTCACTAAAGTCGATGGCTTTTTCGCGCTCTGGGTTTTTACCAAGGCTAGAAATTACCAAATCTACCTTACGTGTTTGTAAGTAAGGGATGCGGTTGGCGCTGGTCACCGGCACTAGCTCCAGCTTTACATCCAGTTGTTCGGCTAAATAACGCGCCATATCAATGTCATAACCCATCGGTTGTAGGTCACTGCCCACAGAGCCAAAAGGAGGGAAATCCTGAGGTACCGCCACTTTTAGTACACCGCGTTCCATAAGTGTTGATAGTTGGTCGGCTTGACTTACGGTGCTGGTTAGGGCGCAGACTAGGATAGCGGCGCTAGCAATCAATTTTTTTAAAGTAAACATAGGGCTTCCTTAGCGGATTAAATTTAAATGAAACGAATGAATCTATATTTCTATCGTTGCAACGAATGAGCCTAAGATCATCTGTATGAATAACTATTTAGCTAATTGTTTAATAACAATGGCTTAGCGTATTTTTGTAGGCTGTTGTTTGCTTTGGGATTGGAGAGTACGCAGATTATTCACCCACTTTGGTGCCGAGTAACGACCAAAGTGGTGCAATGAATACCACTAAAGTGGTATTCATTATTGCTGTTTAAGTCAGTAGATATTTATCTGTACCGTTATAAAAGGAATATTTTTAATTAAGTTTTAGTCTTAACTATTTGATTTAAATTGAAAATGTATTCTGTGATGAAAAAGTGATAACTCTGTGAATTGGTTGGGACATGTGCTTCTTATACTGGATTTGACTGTTAAATAAGGACCGCAAAAGGAGCGAACCATGGATCTCAAGTCATCGTTGTTAGCAATGCCATTGATTGCTGTAAGTACATTAAGCCAAGCCGCAGTGGTAGACGTTAAAATCACTAACCTTACCCAAGGTATCTATTACACACCGCTATTAGTTACTGCACATACCTCTGACGCACATTTGTTCGAAGTAGGCCAAACCGCCTCTTCAGCTCTGCAAGCAATGGCTGAAGGTGGCGATATCTCTGGTCTACAAACCATTGCCGACGGTATATCTGCTGTTTCATCGGCTAACCCTGCTGGTGGCTTACTTGCCCCAACTGAATACGCAATGGTTAGTGATTTAGACACTGGCAGTAATACTCACCTCAGTATCGTGGCAATGTTATTGCCAACTAACGATGGTTTTGTGGGTAAAGATAGCTGGGAAATTCCGAGCGAAGCCGGCACTTATACCTTCTACATGAATGGTTATGACGCTGGTACCGAAGCCAACGATGAAATTGTAAACGGTGGTGGTATGTCTGGTGTTCCAGGTATTCCAGCTAACCCCGGCATGAACGGAGGTACTGGTGGTAGCGGCGTAGCAACCGCTTCAGCTAATACTAAAATTCATATTCACCCTGGTAACGTAGGTGACCAAGACGCAGCTGGCGGCATGAGCGATTTAGATAGCCGCATTCACCGTTGGTTAAACCCAGTGGCTAAAGTAGTTGTTACCGTTAAGTAATTAAGGAGGATCTATGGCTATCTCAAGTTTTGCAAAGAGAGCCTTGGCCGTAGCGGTAATGGCGGCAGGACTAAGTGCATGTGGCAGTGATGATGACACCATTGTTGTATTGCCACCCGATACACTAGACTTTGAAGTCACCGTGTACAACGACACCGCGGCACAACCTTTATCACCAGTAGTGGTAGGTATACACGGTGCTACGATGAGTTTGTGGTCGGTAGGTTTATCTGCGAGTGTACCCTTAGAAACCATGGCTGAAGGCGGAAACGCTGCCGACTTAGCGGCGATGTTTACCGATACTAACGTTGCAGTACTAGGTGCAGGGGCTATTGGCCCAGGTAATTACGAAAAACTAATGATTAGTGCTGAAGATCGCACTGAGATGAAATTATCCCTAGCAAGCATGATGGTAAACACAAATGATGCGTTTACTGGTTTGAATGCTATTGATGTTTCAGGCTTAATGGTAGGCGACAGCATGAGTTACACGCTACCCGCTTACGATGCTGGCACGGAAGCAAACAGTGAAGCAATGGGTTCTATTCCTGGCCCAGCAGACGGCGGCGAAGGCTTTAACGCAGCCCGAGATGATACGATGAACAAAGTTTCTCGCCATCCCGGTCTAGTAACCCAAGCCGACGACGCAATGTCAGTATTGCTGCCTGATCATCGAATCTCAGGCACTGTTGGGCGCGTAGTCATTACTCGTACCAACTAATACTGTTTGTTATTACGCCCGTGCTGCGGTGCGGGCGTAACTATTTGGTCTGTCTATAAATACAAGGAAAGGAGCCTGTATGTCCCCTCGGATCCTGGTCATTGAAGACGACCACGATATTAATAACCTGATCACCATGAACCTGAGTGACATGATGTATCAGGTAGAAAGTTGTGAAAACGGTTCGGAAGGTTTTGCCAAAGCCAGCCAAGACAACTTTGATTTAATCGTTCTCGACTTAATGTTGCCCGGCATGGATGGCCTAGATATTTGCCGCCAACTGCGCGCGCAACAACAAAACACCCCAATTTTAATGCTTACCGCTCGAGACTCTGAAGCCGACCGTGTGGTGGGTTTAGAAATGGGCGCAGACGACTACCTCACCAAACCCTTTAGTGTACGGGAGCTACAAGCGCGGGTTAAAGCCATGTTGCGCCGAGTAGATATGTTGATTCAAAGTCAAAACCAGCCTGCACCCAGTGTGATGCAATGGAAAGATTTAACTATCGATGTCGCCCGCCGCTTAGTGTCGGTGCGCGACCAAGCCGTTGAACTTACCTCTACCGAGTTTGATTTACTGCATCACTTAGCCAAGTCACCCGGTTTGGTATTTAGTCGCGCACAGCTGCTTGACCAAGTGTGGGGATATAAACACAGTGGATACGAACATACGGTGAACTCTCATATCAACCGCTTACGCACTAAATTAGAAAGCGATCCGTCTAATCCTGAATATGTGCTCACCGTGTGGGGAGTAGGGTACAAGTTTAATGATGTTTAAATTTATTAGTTCTTTTTACAGCAAACTAATGCTGGCGGTAGTAGTGTGCTTTATCCTTGCCGGTGGCCTGTTGTTAGGTTTGGCTCACCAAAGCTCGCAGCAATACCAAAATGAAATTGAGCAGAAGCTGCACCTACAATTGGCCGAACATTTGGTGCACGACAGCCAGTTATTCAAAGACGGGCAGCTTGACCCCAAAGCAATTAAACAAGCTTTTCATTCAATGATGATTCTTGGCCCTAGCTTTGAGTTTTATATTCTCGACACCAGCGGCAACGTGGTGACCTACTCAGCAGATCCCAGTAAAATTAAACGTAAGCAAGTAGCCTTAAAACCGATCCGTCACTTTATTAATGGCGACAGCGCCATGCCGATTATTGGAGACGACCCGCGCTCCAGCAGCCGACGAAAGATTTTTTCGGTGGCCGAAATTCATGAAGGAAGCAAAGTTAAAGGTTACTTGTACATCATTATTGGTGGTGAGATATACGATAGCGTGGCCGAGCTATTGCAGGGCAGCCACATAATGAAGCTGAGCATGCTGGGCTTACTGTTCATCCTTGGATTTAGTTTGCTGGTGGTATTTCTTATATTTGGTTTGCTCACCAAACCCTTGCGCCGCTTGGCTAAAGATATCGATCAATTCCAGCATGTGGGTTTGGAACAAAGCTCGAACATAGCGGGGCATTGGCAAGATAACTCACACGACGAAGTACAAAAGTTGGGGGCGGCATTTAGCGATATGGCCACCACCATTAAAGGCCAATACCAAAAGGTAAAAGATACCGATCAATTGCGCCGCGAGCTTATTTCTTATGTATCTCACGATTTACGTACACCACTTGCATCGCTGCAGGGCTATTTAGAAACTTGGCAATTAAAACATAAAGATTTGTCGGCCGAAGAAGGCGAGCAATTGATTAAAGTGGCATTGAGTAGCGCCCGTAAAACCTCTAGTTTGGTGGAACAGCTATTTGAACTCGCTCACCTCGACAGTGACTCCGCCACCATTAACGAAGAGCCAGTGGCCATTGCAGAGCTGGCACAAGATGTCATTCAAAAGCTCGAGTTAGCGGCTCATAAAAAGAACGTAAGCATGCGTGTGGACCCGCAAGACCCATCGCTGCTCGCGTGTGCTGATATTCAACGCATTGAGCGGGTATTTACTAACTTACTGGAAAACTCGATTCGCCATTGTAGTGATGGAGATGAAATTAAGGTGCTAATTAGTCCAGCACAGCAAAGTGACAAACTGTTAATTACCGTGAGTGATACCGGCACCGGTATACCCGCCGATGACTTACCGCATATTTTTGACGCCCACTATCGCGCGGCTAATCGCGCGAAAGATAAAAGTTCGCACGGGGGTTTAGGTTTGGCAATTGCTAAGCGAATTGTGCAATTGCATCGGTCTTCTATTAGTGTTGAGTCAACCTTAGGCGAGGGCACTCGCTTTAGTTTTAGCTTAGACAAACCCATGTAAGCGCCCCTACCTGACACGTATACACTAACAAGCCAGCGAATACTCGCTGGCTTTTTGGTTTTGCTTAGCGTTTATTTCAGCGTTGTTTTATAGGGCGAAATACACAAACGCTGCCTAACAAATAAACTATGCGCTCACTGCATAACTTAAGTGACAAAAATTCATTTGGAACATGTCATCGACTTCCTTACACTCCGCGCTTCTTTTTATTGTTTGTAACTAATAACGCCCATGTTTTCGCAATCTACCCTTGCTCAAGTATTAAGAATACTCACCTTATTGAGTTTGTCTTTGCTGCTGGTACATCACTCGCCAAGCTTATTAAAGCTGTTGGCCGAGCAAGCTATGAATAGCGGTTGCCACCAAATGAATGATGAAGGCATGCATAGCAGCCACCATCACTCTCATCATCAACATCATTAAAGTAAGTAAGAAGGCACAATGAGTATTTTTCGATTTCCCATTCTAGTTTGGCTTGGCATTGGCATTCTGGTGATATGCCTAGGTATTAGGCAGTCTTTTGGCATATTTATGATGCCAGTGTCTGAGCACTTTCAACTGGGTAGAGAGTTCTTTAGTTTTGCTATTGCGCTGCAAAATTTACTGTTTGGCGTATTTCAGCCCTTTGTGGGCATGGCTGCCGACAAATGGGGCGCTAAAAGAGTGATTATTTTAGGTGCTATTGCTTACGCTTTAGGCCTGTATTTAAGCTCTATCGCAGCTGAACCAAGCATGCTGTATTTGTCGCTAGGGGTATTAGTTGGGGCGGGGCTAAGCGCCACCAGTTATGTGATTGTATTAGGCGCAGTGGCTAAGGTAGTACCGGCCAAACATGCCGCCAAAGCCTTTGGGTTAACCACCGCTGCAGGCTCTTTTGGTATGTTTGCAATGATACCAGGTGCCCAACTAATGATGAGCCAAGTAGGCTGGCAGGGAGCACTTCAAGGCTTTGCCTTGTTATGTGCAGTAATGATTGCCTTTGCCATGTTCATGAAAACGGCAAAACCTAGCACTGACAATCAAACTGTATTAGACGACAAGCAAACGCTAAAAGAGTCCTTATCAGAGGCGTTTTCTCATAAAGGCTATTGGCTGATTCACGCGGGCTTTTTTGTGTGTGGTTTTCATGTGATGTTTATTGCTACGCACTTACCGAGCTACTTGGCCGATAAAAATTTAAGCGCAACCACCGGGGCAATGGCTTTAGCCTATGTGGGTATCTTCAATATTTTTGGTTCGTATTTCTGGGGCGTAATGGGCGATAGGTTTAGTAAGCGCCATGTTATGTCGGCCTTGTACCTAATGCGAACCCTAGTCATCGCCGGATTTGTCACCCTACCGGTTACCGAGAGCAGCGCGGCTATTTTTGGTGGGGCAATTGGCTTTTGTTGGTTGGGTACAGTGCCATTAACCTCTGGATTGGTGAGACAAATGTTTGGTGCACGGTATCTCTCTACCTTATACGGTTTAGTATTTTTTACCCATCAGGTAGGCAGTTTTCTGGGCGCCTGGGCAGGCGGGCGTATTTATGATTACTACGGTTCTTACGAACCTATCTGGTGGTCAACTGTAGCACTGGCTTTTATCGCTGCACTGATTCATTTACCGATTAATGATAAACCGGTCATGCGTTTGGCAGCTGCGAGTTAAGCCTGTTTAGGCATGTATCTGGTCATAAGTGAATCAGCTTAGACATTAACGCCGCAAGCACGGGCAAAGGACAGCGGCTTGCCGTGTCGTGGCCTTTGTCTCCGAGGAGCGTAGCGACGAGTTAGTGACTTGCATTGTTATATTCTTTCGAAGTCCAAAGCATATTTTGTTTTCGACTTAACTGCTTGATACCACTTCACGTGGGACCATTCTGTACCGGATATCATCTCTCTTAACGTCGATTTATCTCGAGCCTCCATTCGAAGCCCAAAGGCGATAGAATTAACTGCTTCTGGATCGAATTGCTTTGCTTCGGATCTATAGAACACAAGCCTGCGTTCTCGCTCATAGCGCCAACTCGAATACTTGGTGCCCAGAATTGAGTAAAGAATATCGCCAGCGACACTATCTACGTTATTCTCTCCAGGGAGCTGTTCGAAGTACTTGAAGCGCTCGATAATCTCTTCAAAAGGATACTCGTCTTGGTAAGTCACATCTATTGGTGCGATTGATGAACCTTCTGGCCTTAAAATATGCTCCTTAAAGCCAATACATACCCCTCTGTGTTCATCAGCATAGTGAGACCACATGAGCTGGTTTTTACGAGCTTTGCTAAATGAGCAGATACCAGTTTTGGCAAGTTGTTCTTCGATCTTTCTCTTGTACTTCTCGCGTTGCGACGAAGGAAATGGGTAGTGTTCCCAAACTGCATTCAATACTTCATTGAATGATGCTTCACCCTCAAACGGATCGTTCAGTGAAGCTGGGGTAGCAAACCATAGCTCACGGTTAAGTAATAACTCCAAACACCCTTTGTCGAACTTGCGGTATTTAAAGAGAATTTTAGGAAATAACATAAACCCTCTGGTAAATATAACGCCCCTAAACAGTGGCGAGTTTACGAGTCCAATGCCCGCCGCGCTAGCGGGAAAAGCGGGCATGAACTGCTTTGGTTTGTTATGTGATTGACTTGCATTTAAATTGAAGAAAATACTCATTCATTTCTACGACTTCCCAGCCATCAGATTCATGTACTGGCATTAGAAATACCCAATCCATTTTATTTTCATGAATAGTATATTTAAGATGAGCATCACTTCCGTCTAGTTTATGCCAAATATCAGCTACTTTTGTTTCTTGAAACCTTTCTTCTGCTGTAATGTATAAATTACCACTCAGAACTACATCTTGAGGTTTTTTTACTAAGCCAAATTCAACGATCACTGATTAATCCTTTTCTCACATAACAACTTATCATACATTTTAAAAGACCAAGGTATCACTTTTCCTAAGCTGCATCAGCCACCTAGCTCGAAAAATAACAAAAGCATCAGCACGAAAGAATGCAAGCCTTTGCGGAAAGAAGGAATCACAGTTCGCATGTGTATAAATACAGAGCTTCGTCCAAAAATAGAAAATTGAGGGTTGCATAGCTTTATTAAGAGTAGTGTTTTGGGAGCGGCAACTCGTAATGGGGCAAAAACATTTCATACATTCGACAGCCAAGACTGTGCTTTTAAATCCCATTATCTTCGCCGAGTCGCGCAAATGAACAAGGGAGCAGAGTTGAAGTCTGTTTGAGCATAGCGAGTTACTTCAACTCCCTTGTGAATGCGCAACGGAGGATCTAAGAAGATGCAGGGCGAGTTTTCTTTTTGCTTCGTTTTTCTTTGCTCGTCAAAGAAAAATGACGTCGCCGCAGGCGAAAGCTTTTACTCTATAGCTAACACATAGAAGGGCATAAGCGAGCTATCCATTACCTTAGCTAAACCTAGTCATCTACAATTTGTTGTTTTTAAAACATAAAAAAGGCCGCTTAACTAGCGGCCTTTGTCTGCTTGTTAGATACTCTGAAAGCTCAACTTATGGGTTGTAGTTATCGTGAGTATTGGTCAATTTATAGAACGTTACTTTTGCGTAGTCACTATCGTTACTGCTGTTGTCTTGCAGGTAGATGCCGGCTTTAAAGTACATGTAGTTGCTGGAATCATCATATCCACTGCCAGACATGTTGATCGTTTTGCTGGCGAGTTGGCTGCCATTTTGGCTGATCTTGGCAGTAAGTGAGTCGCCATTCACCGTAATGGTATAAGAGAACTCTTCGTTCAAGGCGATACCGTTTGATGGGTTAGAGGTGCTGTTTAAATCACCGTTTGAACTCACCATGCTGCCTAGTAGGTTGTACCACGTTTCGTTACCACCGTCTGATTTCGACGTTTCGTGGGCAAAGTAAATAGCACCATTACTGTTACCCGGTAGTTTGTGGTAGTAAAGGCGGATAGGTTCGTTCCCTTCTGCATGAATTTGCCCAATCACAATTCGCCCCACTTGCTCGTTGTTTGAGCTTGTTGTGGTCACGTGATTTACCGCAAGGGTTGCGTCTAGTACGCCGTCAATGCCGCCAAAAGCGCTTTGGCTGCTGCTTGGTATGCTTGAAAACGCCCAGTTGTTGTCTTTTCCGCTGGTAGAATACGAGGTATTTCCGCGGCGCAACATTTCACGCAATTCGGTGCGTACATACTTTGTGCCGCTTGAGGTGGTGACCCCTTTAACCGGCGTGTAAAACACCATGCCGCCATCACTACCGGTATAAAAATAGGCATCTTCGTAACTGGCAGCTAGCTCAACTTCTTTTATCGAGGTGGCGTAACCATCACCCTCATCTTTTGGAATGCTTAAGTACCAATCCAATAAATCAAAATTTGCAGAAGGTGCTTTAGAGGCATCTAAGTTGTAGTCACCACCGCCGCTGCCGCCACCAGATGTATCATCGGTTCTGGTGAGTTCCCATTGCTGGTTAACATTGCTGCTACTTGAGTTCCAAAGGTAGAGTGATTGGCGTAAAGCCCCACCGCTATTACCATCAATAGAAAAGCCCGGAGCATTACGTTTTTCGATACGGTAGATTTCGGTACCACTGGTGACTTTTACTTTTTTCCAGTGTTGGTCATAGTTGCTTGCGTCACATGCTTCTAATGTAACGGCTTGATTTTTTGCACCGCCAGAACCACCGTCCCAACAAAGGCTGGTGCCTTCTTTTTTATAGGAGTAGTAACCATCACCATGGCTAATTTGCACCCAGTTTTGGTTGGTATTGGTGGTTTTGGTTGTCCATAGGTAAAGCTGCTGTCCTTCAACAGCACCGCCGTTTCCGTCTATAGAGTAGCCCGTTTCATTTTTTTGCATGTTGAACGTTGCAGCAGTTGCTAACGAAGAAGATAGCGCTAGAACAACAAAGCACACTGATTTTTTCAGGGTGTTGTTGTTTAACAGGAACTTGTTCGATGCAGCGTGTTTATCAATAGGTTTCATCGCTAATATCCTTAATTGGAAAACCTTGTTGCTAAAGTAAATGTACATTTAGGTAAACTAAGACGAGCGGTTTTATCCTTAGCTTGCCCCACTATTTGTAGACCTACTGCTTACCTGCTTCTGTTAAGTAAATGGCCCTGTCATAAAATTGATAATCAACTTATGAAATTTAATGTTAGCGAGCTTAGTGATTAAAAAATCAGCTATTCATTGCAAAAGATAATTTTATAATACAAAAATGCTTGTTTTGTGAACTAGTCATACAAATACGGAGGTGAACCTTGCTTGATGAGTATTTTGTACTATTGGGCTAGCAGTGTGAGTAGTGGTAGGTTTTTGTTGGCTAAGCTTTGGTATAAAGGTTTACTCAGCGTTTAACTTAGAGCTTAAGTGATTGTTTTCGTTAGTTCGCTACGGCGTTATTTATCTGTATTTGTATGATGTTTGTTGGTGTATGGATTGCCAGAAAAATCACCTGTTTGAAGTCAGTATCACCGAGCGTGAAATTTTGAATAACGGAGTTACTTAAGCTTAAGTAACTTTAAATGGTTACATTTGATTAAGTAACTAATTTGGGTTACTTTTGTTCTATCAGTAAATACAGGCCTGAATATGCAACAAGTAGCAGTGCTTACCGGAGACTTAGTTGGCTCTAGTGAGCTGAGTAGCGAAGACTTCGCCAAAGTTTTACAACGTTTAAGTGAACACTTAGCGCAAGCGAGTGAGCAATATCAGTGTCGCTACGAGATTTTTCGGGGTGATGCTTTTCAGTTAGTGCTAAACGACCCACGCAATGCCCTAGAGTGCGCGCTAAGCATTCGCTTAGGTTTAAAAGCTTATGGCAGTAATGCACAAAATTTTGATGCGCGAATAGGCATTGGTATTGGTAAAATTGACCCGTTGGCGGAGTATGTTTCTCGCTCAAATGGCGAAGCTTTTATTCTTTCTGGGCGCGGGCTTGATAGTTTAAAGCGCCATTACTTAGGCATTTTTAATAACAATGAGCAGTTTGTGCAGCGTATTGCCTTGTTAACCAAGTTTGCCGATCGTCAAATACAAGAACTTACCGTTAGGCAGGCTAAGGCCTTATTCTTATATTGGCAATTGGCCGAGCCTAGCCATGCTGCCTTGGCCGAGCAACTAAGCAGTTCGCGGGTAAATGCCACTAAGCTGCTTAATCAGTCGCAATATCAATTGCTAGACGAGTACAAACACTTTTTTAAACAACTTATGGATGAGTTTTACTATGGAACAGCTAGCACAATTCGCTCTTAGCATCGGCTTGGCCTATGTCTTGTTTGAGTTTTATTGTATACCTGCTAACTGGGCTAGCAATATTCAGCAATTAAAATTTGCTGCGCCCAATTTATATGGCCGAGCACTGGTTCTAAGCTTGATATTTATATTGCTGGCTTGGGCTTTAATAGGTGCCAGTGTGTCTTTACTGGTAGCTACCGCAGCGCTGCTGGTGGCGAGTATATTAATTGGTGGCGTGAGCGCGTATTTACCCGATACAAGCCGCTACTTTATAGGCCGACAATTAGCGCAAATGCTGGTGTTATTGTTGCTGGTGGTAGAGTTAACGCAGTCATGGGAACAGGTAGACGAGTTAAGCCAAAAACTACTAGAACCAGGCCCTTTAGTTATTGCTTTAGCGTATCTACTGATACTTAGCCCAAGTTCTAAATTGTTGGCGTTAGTTCTACAGCGTTGGAGCCCAATTACCCATCAACCAGAGCAAAATTTGCCTATGGCTGGCCAGGCAATTGGCATGGTTGAGCGCAGCTTAGTTGTAACCTGTGTGTTGCTGCATCAGTTTGCGGCCATTGGTTTTATTGTGGCGGCCAAATCAATCTTTAGGTTTGGTGACTTAACCGGGCAGTCAGACCGTAAACTCACCGAATACGTTATGCTGGGCACTTTGCTAAGTGTGGCTATTAGCGTATTTACTGGCTTAGCCGCGCACGCTTTGTACGATGCTTTTAGCTAAATTTTCTTTTTAAACACTCAACGAGTAAACACAACATGAGCGACGCTTTATTATTCCAGTTACAACAAACCTTTGGCTTTGAAAGCTTCCGCCATGGGCAAGCCCCAGTGGTAGAACGTTTGCTGGAACAGCGCTCGTGTTTAGCGATATTTCCCACCGGTTCTGGTAAATCCTTGTGTTACCAATTCACCGCTTTACAGCTACCACACCTTACTTTGGTGGTGTCGCCTTTATTAGCTTTAATTAAAGATCAGTTGGAGTTTTTACAAGCTAAAGGAATCGCCGCAGCCAGTTTAGATTCAACCCTAAGCCCAGAGCAAAGCAAGCAGGTAATGAGTGATATTCGTAGCGGTAAAACCAAGATTTTAATGGTCTCGGTAGAGCGTTTTAAAAATGAGCGTTTTCGCCAGTTTATTCAATCGGTGCCTATGTCGATGTTGGTGGTTGACGAAGCGCACTGTATTTCTGAGTGGGGCCATAACTTTCGACCAGATTACCTAAAGCTGCCACAGTATCGCCAAGAGCTTAATATTCCACTGGTGCTGCTGTTAACCGCCACCGCCACTAAAAAAGTAAAGTTAGATATGGCTGCGCGGTTTGCGATTAATGAGCAAGACATTGTACAAACTGGTTTCTATCGTCCTAATTTAGATTTGTCGGTGCAAGCCTGTAGCAGTGCCGACAGACATCAAACCTTAAGCCAATTTGTTAACCAGCAAAGTGGGGCAGGGATTGTTTACGTTACCTTGCAGCACACCGCAGAAGAGGTGGCTAAACACCTGCAACAGCAAGGCATAAATGCGGTGGCCTACCATGCCGGTTTTGCCAACGAACAGCGCCAGCAAACTCAAAATGATTTTATGAATGACAAGGTGCAAGTGGTGGTAGCTACCATTGCCTTTGGCATGGGGGTAGATAAAAGCAATATTCGTTTTGTGGTGCATTATGATCTGCCGAAGTCGATTGAGAATTACAGCCAAGAGATTGGCCGGGCAGGGCGCGATGGGCAATTGTCGCAGTGTTTAACGCTAGCAAATTTAGACGGCTTAACCACTGTAGAGAACTTTGTTTATGGTGATACGCCAGAATTAAGCGGCGTGGAGAGTGTGCTAAACACTATACGAGAAGAAAGCCAAAACCAGCAGTGGGAAGTACAAATAAATACCCTGTGCAACCTAAGCAATATTCGCCAATTACCCTTAAAAACCTTGTTGGTGCAGTTAGAAATACAAGGTTTAGTTAAACCTTTATATGCTTACTATGCCGATTTTAAATACAAATTCTTACAAGACAAAAATGCCGTATTAGCGCGCTTTTCTGGCGAGCGCTTGCAATTCATTCAAGCCATTTTTGAACATACCCAAATGAAGAAAATTTGGGGAAGCCTTAATTTTGATACGCTGTATCAGCAATACCAAGCCGAGCGCTCAAGAGTCGTTGCCGCCTTAGAGTATTTGGCGGAGCAGGGCCTAATTGAACTGGAAACCAAAAAAATTACCGAAGTGTATCAAGTGAATACCCAAGCCTTAGCAGAGCCAGAATTAGCTAGCCGTTTAAGTGCTTACTTTAATGATACCCAAACCAAAGAGATAAAACGGATTGCTCAGCTCGTCCGCTTTTTTGAGCTAGATAGCTGCTTAAGCTACCAGTTAGCGCGTTATTTTGATGATAACAATGCACCCCAGCAATGTGGCCATTGCAGCGTGTGCCGAGGTCAAGTGGTTAAATTAGCTTATTCCACCGCAAGCGTTGCATTAAACGACGGGCAAATACTGAGTGACTTACAAGCTTTACACCTGCACCTTAGTACTGGCAACAAAGCCAAGCTAAGCCCGATTATGGCCTGCCGCTTCTTAACCGGCATTACCAGCCCTTGGTCTACCAAATTTAAGCTACGTCAACTCAGTGGGTTTGGCCGTTGTGAGCACTTACCTTACGCAAGTACGCTTCAGCAGGTAGAGCGACTTTGGCCGCAATTGGCTTAGCGTGTAGCGAATTTGACACTGCTGATACGGCCTTAAAATCTTTAAGTTAAACATATACTGCTAATTTAATAATATATTTGAATTTTTATTCGATTGATTGTTATTAATATTTTTGTTCATAAAATAAATAATTGTTGGTAAAAAGGTCACTGTTGATCGTTGATAGCCTTTTCAAAAAGGAGTTCGGCGTTTTCAACACCACAAATAAAAACAAAAATATACAAGCAATAGGTCAACTAGCTTTTCAATTTCGGTGGCTATTCACTGTTTTTGCATAGATTTTCCTAGTTTATACGTTCTTTGGTCACCACCATTTGGGTGGCCGGTTTAGTGCTAACTGATCTCACCCTAGTGGTGAGCTAATCGGTGCTGCGTAAGTTTGCACTAATCATTTATGCCGCAATACAGCGGTGATATTTAAGGACGAAGATCATGTTTACCAAATGGCCCAAGACGCCAATTGCTCTCGCAGTATCTAGTGCTGTGGCACTGGTATTTAGCAGTACACCAGTGAACGCAATCTATACCCCCTGGGAAGGCTCATTTCATCAATACCCCGATAGCTACTACGATGCTGACGGCCAATTGACAGAAGAAGCTTATGAAGAGCCTGAACAAGTGCCCGGAAATGGCTTATCTCCTTGGGATCCTGCCGATGCAGTTAAGCGT
Organism: Agarivorans sp. Toyoura001; assembly: GCF_005405585.1. Classification (GTDB taxonomy): domain Bacteria; phylum Pseudomonadota; class Gammaproteobacteria; order Enterobacterales; family Celerinatantimonadaceae; genus Agarivorans. The sequence goes on from NZ_BJEQ01000004.1 coordinate 86,011, forward strand.
ACTAGCCCTGAACATCAAAACTATCCGCTATCAGATTTAGCCAACCAAGGTGGTTGGACAATGGTAGAAAAACTTAGTGATGAATTTGATAGCCCTCAGTTTAATGAGTACAACCTTATCGGCAAAGAAGCCGGTAAATGGTTACCTAATAATCATATTTGGGGTGGAAGAGCGCCAGCAGTATTTGCGCCTAAAAATGTTAAGCAAGAAGGCGGCAAACTACACCTCAGCATTAGCAGCGACGAAGCCTATACGCCACACGGTTTTTGGAATGAGTGGTATTACGGTTGGACGTCGGCCAGTGTGCAAAACGTAAACCCTATTCGTTATGGTTATTTTGAAGTTAAATCTAAAGTGGGCATTGGTTCTAGTGGCTTCTGGTTGTATGCCGAAACCTTAGAAGATAAGGAGTTTTTATCGCAGTTTAACGAGCCGGGACACGTTAAGAGTAAATTGGAGTTAGATGTTTATGAGCAGTCAGGTCGACGCTCAGAATGGGCTCCTTATTACAATATGAACTCGTGGGTCTTTATTCACCAAGGCGAAGAAATGTCTTACGTGAATGAAGAAGGCAATGAATACACGGCGTATCAAAACGGTGGCCACTGGAAAGCCGACATCGATTTTGCTGATGATTTCCATGTCTACGGTTTTTACTGGGGACCTGAGGAAATCATCTGGTACTTCGACGGCAAGCCTATTCGCTCAATGAAAAACCGTTACTACCATACACCGCTGTACTTGTTGTTGGATACCGAAACCATGCCTGATTGGTTTGGTATGCCAAGTGCCAATGAGCTAGATTTTGCTCACCAGATTGAATACGTGAGAGTGTGGACAAACGAACAAACTGAGCAAAATTGGCGTGGTCGTTACTTTATGGATCCCACCATTAAAAGTGGTGACGGCTTAAACGGAAAACCCGGTGAGAACCGTGTAGCCGCAGAATACGGCGGTAGCGAAGCGTATCGTGAAAAATGGGGCAACCCTGTCAGTGGTTCGCCTGAAGTGATCACCTTGCAAGATATAGCGGCTAAGCAGAGCCATATCGAGATTCAAAGTGATATTCCTTATGTTTTAGTTCCACAATTCACTCCAAGCAATGTTACCGATAAGCAAATGAACTGGGTGTCTAGCGACCCAAGTATTGCTGATATTAATCGCTCTGGCATGGTCACAACAAAAACAGCTGGTAGTGTCACCTTCACTGGTTCCCATGCCGACCTTCCAAGCAAGAGCATTAGTGTTAGTGCAGACATTTTGCAAATTGGTAAGCGTTTTGATTTGGAGTTGGTTAACTACGGTGCAACCGGTAAAGACGGGGAAGAGGTTGAGAACGACAACGTGTTTGGCTGGGGCGTAGGCAACGGCGTAATTACCTTTAATACCCGTGGCGACTATGGAGACTTCTTTGACGTTGATTTTGGCAGTGGTGGCACTTACATGGCAGGAGTCTCTGCTGGCACCGACATTGCTAACGGCATTGGTGTAACGATATTCATTGATGGCGTTGAAGTTCTTAGCGGTGACATTGCTTCCTCAGGGAATTGGAACGTGAATAAACGCACTGATCTGGCAGGCTTGTTTGAGGTAGAACCCGGTACTCATACTGTTCGAGTGATGAGTTCAGGTAGTTCTGGTTGGCAGTGGAATGGCGCCCGCGCGCACTTTACTCAAGTATTAGAGGGGGATGTTGACCCAGGCGATGGCGGCACAGACCCTGGTGATGGCGGCACAGACCCTGGTGATGGCGGCACAGACCCTGGTGATGGCGGAACAGATCCAGGTGATGGTGGCACAGACCCAGGTGACGGTGGCACAGATCCAGGTGACGGCGGCACAGACCCAGGTGACGGTGGCACAGATCCAGGTGACGGTGGTACAGATCCCGTTGCAGTGACACTGCAAGCTCAAAACTTTGTCGCAACCGGAGGCGACAATGGTGGTTTTGAGGTGTATGACATTGCTGGCGGCCAAGGTATCAACTTTAATCAAACTGGCGACTATGCAGACTATACAGTAGAGTTGGCTGCGGCTAGTTATACGGTGACGTTGCGAGCGGGTACCACCATGGCTAATGCGGGTGTAGAGCTGCTTGTTAATGGTCAATCTGCGGGCGTGACTAGCATTAATGCCACCGGTGGTTGGGATGCTTTTCAAGACTTTGTAATCGCAGATAATCTATTGATTGACGCTAGTGGTGAACAAAGTATTCGCTTAATTAGTGTTGGTGAACCCAATGCGTGGCAATGGAACGCCGACAACCTAGTGTTTACACCCATTAGTGATAGTGGTGGCACTGAGCCCGGCACCGACCCAACCCCCGATGAACAAGTCATAGAGATAGAAGCTGAAAGCTTTAGCGCAACAGGAGGCGCTTATGATGGCTTCCAAACCTACAACGTTAATGGTGGTTCAGCGATTAACTTCAATCAAACCGGTGATTATGCCGACTACGTGATTAGCGTTAATGAGGCTGGGGTTTATCGTTTAAGCATTGATGCTGGCACAACAATGCCTAATGCGGGCATTGAGGTTTTAGTCGATGGGCAATCAGTAGCAACGGCTGTCATTAGCAATAACGGCTCTTGGGATGAATTTGTGGCTAACCTGATTAGCGACAGCGTGACGCTGAGCGAAGGCCAGCATACTATTCGTATTATGAGTATCGGTGAAGCGGGTGACTGGCAATGGAATGCGGATAAATTTTCGCTAACTAAAAGCTAGGGTTGATTGATTCACAGCTAAAGCCATGACAATTGGTCATGGCTTTTTTTGTCGCTAAGTTATAGCTCCGATTCAAATCGTGCTAGCCTTGCTTCTGCCAGCGTACAATCTGTTAATTCGATGAGTTCGCTTAAAGTAATATTAGGTTTCTCACTCACTAAACGCAGTAACCTATCGCGTTTAGGCTCTTGCTGTTCTTGAAAAGCCTTGAGCTGTTCATCTAGCTTAGTCACTAAGTAGCGCATGCCTTCATTTTGCAAGTCTCTTAAGCTTTTTAAGAGTTTTATAGCGGCTTGTTCCGAGCCTATTAGCTGCCAATTACGTGAGCGGCGAATACGCTTTATTGCACAGCTATTTGCGTCTGCCAGTTGTTTGGCAAGTTTGGCATTGTTACCGCCAATTCTACGAATTAACGAGGGCAGTGGAATGTGTAGAGGTTCATCTTTCATCTGAAGGATCTTGCATTTAAATCGGCTAAACATCAAACCTAAACGCGGGTTTTATTGCTTGTTGTTAATGCCGAGCAATTCGGCTTGAGTGTGCGCCAATCTTTACCATACTGGTAGTGCGAGTTTAGCTTAACAAGGAAGCACTTATGACTATTCGCAGACACGGTATAACAGTGGGCATTGAGCGGCTAGAAACGCGCTTGTTGGTCTCATTTAAAGCTTGTGGCACCCTTACTCATCAAGATTATCAAACTATCACGCCGATTATTGAATCAGCTTTAGCCGAGGTTAAACACCCTCAAATTCGCGGTTTTTTTGATGCCAGTGAGCTTGAAGGCTGGGAAATGCGCGCTGCCTGGGATGATTTAAAGCTGGGATTGAAACATGGCCATAGCTTTGAAAAAATGGCCATATTAGGCCATCAGCAGTGGCTTGAGTGGGCCTCAAAAGTAGGTAAATGGTTTATTGCTGGTGAGGTGCGAGTATTTAAAGACGAGCAGGCCGCCTTGGCATGGCTAGAAGACTAGGCTTCCCCCTAGAGCTAAATAAAAAAGCCAGATCAAAAGATCCGGCTTTTAATATTTTCATATGTTAGCTCGCGCTTTGCGCCTCATACTGAGCTTGTTGCATTGGGCTCTCTTCTTTCTCTAAAATCTCAGAGCTGGCCAAGTATAAAAAGTGCAAATGGCGTTCATACTGGCTAATAACGTCTGCAATAATTTGGTCTTCGGTATAGCCAAATACGTCATATTGCTGACCGCCTTGCAGTAAAAACACTTCGGCTCGGTAGTAATCGTTGTGCTTTTCATCGGCGTAGCTTGGCAGCATAAAGTGACGTAAACGCACCCCGTAAGCAAAGTTCTCCGCTTCTTCTTTGTAAATCGTTAAGCGAATCTTGTCGCTGTCTTCAATCAATTTAGCGTTGAGCCCGTTCTCGGTAAATTGCTCTACCAATTGGGTAAGTGCTGGGCGCACTACGTCACTTACAAAGTTTTCGGCTTCTGGCTTAAGCGGGTGAACCAACAGCGAATCTAGGCGTTCTTTCCAAGAGATATTGGCTTTTGAAAATTGCACTGAAGTATTGTGGGTTTGCACACTATTTTGCAGCATGTAGTCGTGTTTAAGTGCTTTAAATAAGCCATAACAGAAACACAATAAAACAAACATAAACGGGAATGCCGAGGCAATGGTTAAGGTTTGTAGTGCCGACAACCCACCAGCAAATAGCAATGCAGCGGCAATAAAACCAATTACTGAGGTCCAGAAAATACGTTGCCATACTGGTGTATTGGTTTCACCGCCAGCGGTAATAGTATCAATCACCAAGGCACCTGAATCTGCAGAGGTAATAAAGAAGGTGGTAATAAGCAGTACCGCAATGGCCGATAATAACGACGATAGTGGCAGCTGTTCAAAGAACACAAAAATGGCAGTGGCTACATCATTGTTCACTGCTAAAGCTAATGAGCTAGCAGCGTCTCCAGCAATCATATGAATGGCGGTATTACCAAATACGGTCATCCATAAAAAGGTGAAACCAGTAGGAATAAATAGCACGCCCACTATAAATTCACGAATGGTGCGGCCGCGAGAAACCCGCGCAATAAAGGTTCCCACAAACGGAGACCAAGATACCCACCAACCCCAGTACAATAAGGTCCAGCCGCCAATCCAATCTTCTTTACGGTCGTAGGCGTATAAGTTGAAAGTACTGTTCACCAACTCGCTCATATAGGTGCCGGTATTTTGCACGTAAGATTGCAATAACAACTCGGTAGGGCCAAAGATTAATACCGCAACCAGCAGGGCGACTGCCAGAATAATGTTGAGGTTAGATAAACGCTTAATGCCGCCGTCTAAACCTAGCACTACCGACACCGTGGCTAAGGCGATAACCACGACGACAAGTACCAATTGTATCCATTCGGTTTGCGGTAAACCAAATAGATAATGTAGGCCAGCGTTTAGCTGCTGAACGCCAAAGCCTAATGAAGTGGCTACGCCAAATAGGGTGCCTACCACCGCAAAAGTATCGGTAGCATGGCCAATAGAACCATGAATTTTATCGCCAATCAGTGGGTACAAGGCAGAGCGAGGCAGTAAAGGTAGTTTATGGCGGTAGCTAAAATAGGCCAATGCTAAAGCGACTACTGCGTATATGCCCCAAGCATGCAAACCCCAATGGAAGAAGGTTATACGCATGGCGTCTTGCGCCGCGGCAATGCTTATGGCATCGCCCACTGGCGGAGACATGTAGTGCATCACGGGTTCGGCCACACCAAAGAACATTAAACCAATGCCCATTCCTGCGGAAAACAACATAGAAAACCAAGATACATTGCTGTAGTCAGGTTCAGAGTGGTCGGGGCCTAACTTAATATCGCCGAGCCGACTTACCATAACAAATACAACAAACATTAAGAAAATAGCGACTGACAATACGTAAAGCCAACTTACGTTTGTACTTAGCCAGGTTTGAATGTGATTAAAGCTAGCGCCAGAGATATCAGGGAAGATCGCAGCAAATAGAGCAATCGTTAAAGCAATAATTAACGATGAGTAAAAAACGGGTGGGTTGATTTGTTTAGAGGTGTTCATAAAAACTCTACATTGGATCGCGTATTCAGAATATTGAATAGCGGTGACTGCTGTACCATTCGTTCAAACTCGAGGTTATCTATGAATGTGTAAGCTTTGCGCAGGATTGAACCACGCGGAGTAAACAGCCAAATAAAGCACGTGATATTAGCGCCTATATGCGCTAACACATCACTTACATGTGCATTGGTGGGAGAGGATTATAGCAGATTATAGAATTAATCGGCTGGTTTCTGAGCGATAATTTAACTTTCACAATATATATAGCTATTTTATTTTTAGTTTATAACAAAAAACACTGCCATACTGATTACTGTGGTGATTAAAGCATTGCGGGTGCTTACCGCTAAAATAGTCGCGAGTATCGCGCACAGTAGGTAAGGGTTATCTAGGCCAATACTTAGCTCTTCTTCACGAATAAATACAATAGGAGCAAATATAGAGGTAAGCACCGCTGGCGCAGAATAACTTAAGAATTGCAGCGCCGTTTTGCTTAAGCGCAGCGGTATTTTGGGCTCTAGGAACAAATAACGACTAGCAAATACAATGGCGGCCATGGCAAAAATACTTAACCAAATCATTGTTCTTCTCCTCGCCATTTTGCATACATGGTGGCCAAACCCATGGCTAAGATCGCCGAGATGAGCAAACCACCCGGAATCGCCAATAACTCGCAGAAGACTGAACTCACCAAGGCAATTAATACACACAATAAGCCAGATGGCTGCTTGATGTTAGGCACCACAATGGCAATAAAGGTAGCGGCAATGGCAAAATCTAAGCCCCAGCTATCTAGGCCTTCAATGTTAGCGCCAGCAATAATGCCCACCGCCGAAGCTATGTTCCACCCCAAATAAAAGCTTAAACCGCCCCCCAGTGCATACCACGGATCAAAGCGTTGTCCTTTGTTTTTATTGGCAATGGCAAACAGTTCATCGGTAAGTAAATACCCCAATAACAAACGCCATTTTAAGGGAAGTGGACTAATTTGAGGGCGCATGGCCATGCTGTACAAAAAATGCCGGGAAGTGATAAGCATCGTGGTGAGCAACATACTCATTAATCCAGCACCCAGCTTAAACATGCCGGTAGCGACCAGTTGGGCAGAGCCCGCAAATAAAATGGCCGACATTGCTTGGCTTTGCAGCGGGCTTAAGCCTGCTTCTACCGCATAAGAGCCTGCCAAAATACCCCAGGGAATGACCGCTATGGTTAAGGGTAAAACGGCTAATGCGCCTTTGGCAAAAGCTTTACACTTGCTTGGCCAATTGAGATGAAGAATGGTTTCTGTACTATTCACATTGTTCCTTGAAAAAGCGGCTGGTTGGAAAGGCCTAAGCCTGAAATTCTTTAGCGTAACGACCAGGCGTAATGCCTAATGCGCGTTTAAAGTGGCGGCTAAAGTGGCTTTGGTCATGAAAACCGCAATCTAGTGCTACATCGAGTTGTTTGTTACCTTGGCGTAAAAAGGACTTAGCTAAACGCAGCCTAGCCTGAATTTGGTAGGCATGGGGCGGAATGCCATATTGCTTTAAGAACTGTTTAACTAAATAACAAGGGCTTAAGTTAACCAGGTTTGCCAGTTCACTTAAGGATACGTCTGCTTCGGGTTGTTCATCTAAAAACTGCTTCACTATGCTTAGCTTGCTGTCAGCCACTTTCTTTAGCACCGATAGCGGGCGAGTTTTGCTGTGCCTAGACAACAATAAACTCAAGCTAGAATAGACCATGCTCTCGCGTAATAAGCGATTGCTGGAGTGTTCAAGAGTCGCAATGGTATTGCGTAACGAATTAGCTACCAGCGCATCTTCTACCACGGCTTGTGAGAAATAAGGCGCACCTTGAGACTTAATACCTAACTCTTGGCTGAGTTGTTCAAATTGTTCGGGCGTAGGATACATAGCTTGATAGGACCATCCGCCTTCAGAGGCTGAGCAACCAGTATGAACTTCATCGGCATTCACCAAAATAATGCTATCTTGTGGCGCAATATGGTTGCCGCCAGTACGGTAGAATTGTTGAGCACCAGATTGAATCACACCTATGGTGTAGCCTTCGTGGCTATGGCGAGAAAAGTTTTGTTTCTCGTAGCGGGCATTAAGAATTTCTATGCCACCCAGCTCTTCGGCAAGCTGATAACGTGCTTGTTCTGCTGCCATTGGCTTACCTCCTTGCTGGCCTGATTGAACGTTCATCATAACGTAGATCAAGCTGAAGGTTTTGTACAAAATTGTTCGTTTTCAGTTTAAATTCGCTGGGGCGTTTATCTACCTACAGCGATTGTTTTCCCTATCCAGATACTACACACATTCAAGCTGTGCCTCTTTTGATGGCTTAAAAGGAGAGTGCTCATGCGTAGGTTGTACTTCCATGCATAGCTGACTGAGTTCGGCACATAGCCAATAATGTTTGTACCTAGCGGCTTTATAGCTTTGCTCACAAATATACATATATTGCGATGGAGGCGTTGTAGGAGAAAACTCAAGCACGCCACCACTCCAACCCTCAATAAACTCTGCAAGGTTGGGGTATTTAGGGTCCGGCAAACTGACATTTTTGGCTTCAATAGCTAAACGGTTTGATTCCAAGGCACATAAGTTAGCCTGGCCTAATAAGCGCGAATGAATCTTGTCCTGCCACTGGTCGTCCAAATTAACTAGGGTGTCGAGTATAAAGTGAAAACACTCGAGGTTATTAATAATCGGATCTAACTTGGCCATGCCTTGCAACGCGCTGAGCAGGCTATCTAATCTGGCACTTTGCTGCGCAGACATTAAAGCGCGACTTAAAAAGATGCGATGATAAAGCAGCTTATCAAAGTGCTTAAACTCATTTTGGTGTTGCTTTATTGCGGCTTTTGATTCGGTGATAAGGTTCGCGACATCTACCCGGTTATTGGCCGGTAAATCAAAGTCTTTAGGCTCTACGGGTAGATTAGCTTCGTAGTAAATCTTGAGCAGTGAACTTTCTCGCAAGGTGTCTAGCTGTTTAAAGTAGTTTTGTTCTTGAGTCGCAACGTGGGCATAGCGAGTATTTATTTGCTCGATACAATCGGCTAAACCCTGAGGTTTACTTTCTACCAGGGTAGAAAGATTGAAAAAGCGTCCGCTATACATATCGCCAAAAAACAGTTTTAGGTATTCGCCGCTTTGCTGTTTTTGTTGCTCATTTTCAATTAGCGTATCATTACTTACCATGTAATTACTGGGTTGTTTTATGCCCTGGCTGGTGTAAGAAAAAGCACTAACCGATTCACACAAGGTTTCTATATCAGTAATTAACAGCGATGCCGGTAATTCGCTCTTAAATATCCCTTTGTCGTTACGCTCTGTAACAAATGTTATGCGGTCTATATCCGCAGGGTGGCTATCCCAAGGAGAGCTTTCGCCACGTTGAATTTGTTGCTCAATTTTACTCAACTGCGTTTTGCTGGTTTGTGCCGCTAAATTGGCAATCGCCAACGGTATATTGGCGAGTAGCTTGTTGTCATTCCACGCTAATTTATTGGTATCAGATACTTTTTGGGCGGCTAGCGCGAGTTTGCGTAACTCAATGGCGGTATTCTCAAATTGATCGCTGCCAACAAAGCGGCTCTCGTAGCTGTCGGCGTCAAACTCCATAGCGCGAGACATATACTGGGTTAAGCGAAAGTTTAGTTTAAAGAGGCCACTAAATATAAAGCGAGTAAGGCGAATCGAGAACTTAGCGGCGATAATCCCTATATGCATAACCAAGGGCATGTGCTCTTGCGCAGCCCATTTTTCTAGGCGTAAATCCCACTCATCAGCGTGGTATGCGCGGCTGTAAAACCAGTTGTTAGTGGTTTGCACAATGTAGCGCGTTTGCATTGCTTGCGCCTGAGCAAAATGGCCAAATTCGTGGGCTAAAATACCACTAAGCTGGCGCATATTCATACCGGTCAATAAAGGTAAACCAATGGTTAAGCGTAGTTCGCCATTACGTAAGCTCATTAGCCCGTCTAATCCGCCAGCCGAAGCATTTACCTCGGTGTCTAAGCAAATCTCGCTAGGGCGAGGCACTGAAAGTTTGTCACACATTACATATACCAAGTTAAAAAGGGCGGGGGCTCTTTTTGCTTGAAGGCGGTAACGCTTGGGTTGTTGGTAAGTGGCAAACAAAGGTTTAAGTAAAAATAAGATCAGTACGGCAACGATAAAGTAGGGCACCACCAGTAAAGCTTGAATCGCTATGCCATTAGAAAAATCACCAATGTTGCTGACCAGTACAGAGAAGTAAAACACTGAGAAGCTAATTAAGCCCAGCAACATGGCTAAGTAAATAACCGGCGCAATCATACTGATGAGTAGGGTGCAAACCATACCAATACGGTATTCACGGCTTACGCTAGAGCGCGGGAATTCGCCGCTTAATAGTTTTATAAAATCGGCTTTTAGTTTGGGAGTGGTATTTTGCTTAGTCGTCTCGGTATGGCTTTTGGCTTTAGCTAACTCCGCATCACTGATGGCCATTTCTCTAAGCTCTACCTGTAAGCCATGCTCGCTAAAAACTTCGGCTAAGCTTTTGGCCAAACTTAAAGACAGGTTCTCTTTAAGCACATTGCCTTCTAGCAGGTATTTTTGCGCTGCTGCTGGTGTAATGTCTAAGGCCTTACATAGCTTAGCCACCACGTAATTATCACGATTATTGCCATTTTGCGCGCCTAAACTTACTAGCTCATACTTAGCCACTCACATTTCCTTGTGTTAATAGTGATAAATCTGTCGCCAGGATTTTTGCAAATAAGCCGCTTATATTCAATAGCTTGGCACTATGCATTACCCACTAGTTGCCAACTCTTAGCGCTAGAACAAGATTTGGGTAAGGGAAATAAAATCAGACTGCTGCAACCCTACTGACAGTAAGCTGTCAGTAGGGGGTGTTTATAGTGTTAACACCTGCTGGCCATGGGGGCTAAGTAGGTAACAGCAAGGAGTTAATTATGTTAGCAGTAGCACCGTTAGTATGGGGCGAGATCGCCGTCGCCGATATGGACCGCGCCTTAGCCTTTTACGCTGAGCACTTCGACTTAACCTTTCGCCGTGAGAATATGGGCGATATGGAGATGGCCATTCTAGAGACCGAAGATCCAGAAGCCGCCAGCATTGGCCTATGCAAACATGAAATGATGAAGCCAAGTTTAGATGGCAGTACTTTGTACTTGCACTTAAGTGAAAAACTTAGCCCGCTAGTAAACAAAATTACTGACGCTGGTGTGCAAATCTTGCTACCTCTTACTGCGATTAATGAAGGTGAGCATGGTTACATTGCTTTGTTTGTAGACAGCGAAGGTAACAAAGTAGGTTTATGGTCAAAGGTTGAATAGACTCAAATTAGTAAAGATTGAATGATGCGCAGCAAATTTAGCTAGCTCAGCCTGCAGGTCTGGGCTAGTGTTTGCTCTTCAAGCAAAATGGAAAAACTATGAGACGGGCAGACAGGCTATTTCAAATAGTACAAATCCTTCGAATGCGGCGTTTAACCACCGCCCAAGATTTAGCCGAGCGCCTTGAAGTTTCCACCCGAACCATCTACCGAGATATACAAGACCTCTGCTTAAGTGGCATTCCTATTGAAGGCGAAGCGGGTGTAGGTTATTTATTACGCCAAGAGGTGAATGTGCCACCGCTCATGTTTAACGAACACGAGCTAGAAGCCATTCAAATTGGCATGCGAATGGTGCAAACCTGGGCGGGTAAAGAACTTTCCTCGGCGGCCAAGCAGGCCATGATAAAAGTGGAAGCGGTGTTACCACAGCGCTTACAGGCTTACCAATCACTCATGTTTGCCCCCGATTTCTATATTGATAGAGATGAATTTAAATACCTCGATCCCTTGCGTATTGCTGCTCAGCAACGTGAATACTTAGAGATTAGCTATAAAGATGCCAAGGCCGATGATAGCAAACGCATCATACGCCCCTTAGCTATCTATTTTTGGCGCGGTACTTGGACGCTATTAGCATGGTGTGAATTACGCGACGCTTTTCGCAATTTCCGCATTGATAGAATCACCGAACTCACCCATCTAGAACGTGTATTTAGTCATTCCCCAGGAAAGGAACTCGATGATTTTGTAGAGAAAATGGAGAATGAAGGGCACTAAGTGCGGGTTTAAATACTCTATTGGTCGTTTCTTTAATCTGTGTCATCTTCTCTTGTGATGTTTTTATCAATTAAATTTGAGTTTGCTGATGTTTTCTAGATAATGCTTTGGAGTAAATACAGAATATTTCTCTCTAAAGCTTGCTAACACAATCTGTTAGTCGGTGATGATATGAAGAAATTTTTCCGTGTATTTAAGAGCTTAAGGTTTTATCAGCAGTTAACATGGAGTTGAAGCGTGACCAGACAATTTTGCCAACAGTGTGAGAAAGTAACCGAACACAAAGAAATCGTTAAACAAAAGCCTTCTAAATATGGCAACAGTAAAATGGAGCAATTTAAAGCCTTTTTAGAAGGCTTTTTTGGCGGCACTGCTAGCACAGTGGGCGCGTCCTTAGACCTTGTTGACCGTTATGTTGAATGTGAAAAATGTCAACTACGTACTTTAGAAAACCATGGTGAAGAATTTCAATAATTAAGGCTAAATAGCAGCCTTAAAATCCACAAGCCCATTTGTCGTAATCGCTAATAACATCAAGCTCTTGTTGAGTTTTAGGCTTAGGGAAATACGGCAAAGCAAATAACTTTGTAGAAGGCAGCAATTGCCAATCTGGAGTTATTTTTAAACGGCTTAATTGTTGATTACTGGTGTTTCTTAAGTACATGTAATAGCCGTCGCTATGGGTATTGGCATAGCTGGCTATTTGGGCTATTTCTCCCGAAGGTAGCTTTACTTTTCGACCAAGAGGGTAAAGCTGATGCAGTGCAAAGCTCACATGAGCATCTTCTAGATAACCTTGCTTAAAGCGATATAAACCAATAGCGGTGGAAGTGCTTCGGTGTGTCCAGCCCACTAACAACAGGCTACGTAGTGAGTCTTTGAATGGCTGACCTTTTTTAAGACCCTCGTTAGAAATAAACTGTACAACAAGCTTATCGCCATCTTCTTCGAGAATAGTAAGGAATTGCTCACCGGTTTTATCTGCAAGTAGTTTCATTGCTGCTTAACACTTAAGAGGTAACAAGTACTTATTCTATCTCATCAAAATACGCACACAAAGCCTTATCATCATTAAGGTTTTAAGACTTTTTTGCTCACAGAACATTCATCAAAATATCATTGATATGAAAACGCCAAAAGTGCCGAAATGCGGTATTATCTATTGATTAGAACGCACAAAGACTCAACAAAATGATTAGACCTTTCCAACATCAAGATACTCAGCAGGTATTGGATATTTGGTTAGACGCTTCAATAAAAGCACATGACTTTGTAAAAGCCAGCTTTTGGCGAGACCAACTAGACAATATGCGAGACCTTTATTTACCTAATGCCGAAACCTATGTGTACGAGCAAGCGGGCAAGGTGCTTGGCTTTTACGCCTTGAGTGAGAAACATATTGCTGCAATATTTGTGGAGCCAACTTGCCAAGGGCAGGGAATAGGTAAGCAACTTATTGCTCATGCTAAACAACAGCGCAGCATTTTAACCTTGGCGGTTTATAAGCAAAATGTTGCGAGTTACCAGTTTTATTTATCGCAGGGCTTTAGTGTAGTGGGTGAACAGATAGATCAACATACAGGCTTGCTTGAGTACACCATGAGTACGGGTATTTAAACGCCCAAATTATGCGACTAAATGTAAATAAAAAGCCGCTATTAAGCGGCTTTTTTATGGTTGTTTTGGTCTTGTTAGCTAGACCTAATTAACACTTTTTACTCGTGGCACAATGCGATAACCATCTACTTTAATCATGTCGCTAGGCTGATAATGTCGTACGCCTAGGTTAAACACCCCGGTGTCGTTGGCGGTCTTAATGTTGTTAATGGCGTCTTCGCCACAACCAAAGCCAATGGTATACGTACCATCGCTATTTGGCTTAGCGTTATTTGAACTTAGGTTGGCTAAGTCGTTAAACATAAAACCCGCTTTGTTGTACACCGTAATAGACCAAAACGCGTGGTTTTTGGGGTCTTTAAAGGTGGCTTGATGACAGGTATCAGCAGGATAATTGCCCGACAGTTCATAAATGTTGTCTGCTTGTTGTGCGCCGCCCCATCCAACCGCTGCACCTACTTGGTATTTCTCTTGGGTATACAGTTTGTTGGAATCGTCGTTTGGTGCGGTAAACATGCCTGTAAGGGCGTTTTTACCATCACGCTCAGAAATAGCGAGCATTTGCGCTTTGAGTTCATCTTCTACTTTTTTGAAAGACTGTTGATTAACTGGCTCTGCACTAAAAGCCTTAGCGCTGTTGGCCTTAAGCTGCATGTGATCTTGAATCTTCGCCGCTTGTTCTTCACTTAAGGTCGCGTCTAAACGCACAACCAGATAAAGGTGGTCACCGCTGTGAGTGCTTAACTCATAGGTGCCAGCGCCGTAATACATTGGCTGAATCCGGTGATCCTCAGTGACCGGTTGTACCGATACATATTTTCCTTCCGGCATCTTAGGAATGATGATGCTAGCACCTTTAGAGACATCAACAACTGCCATTGAATAGTAGGTATCGCGGTTCATACGTACTACTGGCTGGTTATCGGTAGGGGTGAGCTGGCGCTTGTGCAAAAAAGTATTCACGCCTGCCAAATCTTGGTTTTTAAGCATTTGATGAGAGGTTTCATCAGTAGGGTAACTGGCCGGAGTAACTTGTTCGCCTTGCTCAGAGAAGAAACCGTCTAAAGAGCTCACCGGTTGCGCGAAGGCAGCAGTGCTAGAAATAGTGATAATGGTTGCACTCAGGGTTTTGCTTAATGCTGATAGCTTCATGGTAGGTGTCCGATAAATAGGAAATAGAGAGTGAGAAATGTTTATTAGCAAAACTAGCTTTAGTTGTTGGCTAAAGCTAGCTTACCTAGTTATTTCAGTTTAAATCTTTATCTTTCCAGAACTTAGTGCCTTTAACGGTAGCTTCTAACGATAAACCTGCTTCAGTCATTTGGTAGATTTCTACATCGCCTACCGCGCCTTCGCTTTCTGCAGAGCCACCTTTGTCACCCGCTTTAGCAGAAGCATCTGCTTGTGCACCAAATAACCACCCTGATTCTACAAACTTGTCGTAGGATTCTCGGGTTTTAAATACCATTAGCGCTCTAAAGTCTTTAACCCCTGCACCAAATCCTACACCCGCTTCGCCCATGTTCATGTAAGTACGTTTACCACTGATGTTATCTATAGCCACCCCATGGCCGCCGCCAGCGGAAATAACAAACAAGTTGATGCCTGCATTACTAAATACCGCATACCCCACCGCACCGTTAATTTTGCCGGCCAATTCGCCATTTTCTTTTTTAAAGTCGGCCAAACTTTCTTGAACCATTTGGTCTGACTCAGCGCGTTCTTCAGCAGCACTTTTACTCAATGCTGGCATGCTGACGCATAGGTTAAGCAAGGTAATGGCGAAAATAGTTTTAAGTGTTCTAGTCATTATTGATCCTAAATATATGCTGTGTATGGACAGCTAAATGAACAATCTGAAATACAACTCGGCCTTTCAACTTGCAGCTATTTTAATCGCTTTAAGATATGAAATTGACTTTTTACGAATAAGCGAGATACTTGAATGGTTGAGTTCAAGGATGGAGCGCAAAGTGAAAGAATATCTATTTCAAGTATCAGCCTTTCAATCAATAGTCGAACTGCTGGAACAGCAAGGCTTTGATAAATACCGCTTACTCGCAGCTGCAGATATCTCGCCCACGTTATTACGCCGCGATAGTGGTTTGATTAGCCAACTTAACGTTGCTCGTTTGTTTAATGTAGTCGATCAGTATGCCGACAATCCTTTGGTGAGCGCGATTTGTGGTTTGAACATGCCGTTACGCAAACAAGGCGTGTTGGCCATAGCGGTTCAGCAAATGCCCAATCTCGATGCGATGATCCATATGTTAAAGGCCTTTCTTAATGCGCAATCTAGTGGCACTGACTTAGCGTTAGAAAGCAGTAAAGATTCTTTACGAACAGTATTTCGTTTACGTTTTGCCGATAAGCTTAACTGTGACTCGATGCACCGTGCTCAGCTATGTAATTTATTTAGAACCTTAAAAACCTTATTCGGTGAGGAATGGACACCACGAGAGGTTTGGCTAGATCATTCCTTCTCTCACGTGCAAGAGCTTTCAGCCTTACTAAGTTGCCCAGTAAAAACTAATCAGCCTAAAAATGCATTGATGTTTGATAAGCGCTGGGAACATGTTACTGGAGCGCAAGTGTTTCCTGGCAACGAGCTGGGTAAAGAAAGCTCTGAAGCCTTGAGTAAAATAGAAAATATTGACGATCTCATCTATCAAATATTACCCCCATTGATCTACGACGGCAGAACCAGTATAGAGCAGGTTGCGCAGCTATTTGGCGTGCAGGTGAGAGTGTTACAGAAGCGTTTAAAGTCAAAAGGGACGCGTTACTCAAGGTTACTTGAAGATGCTAGAAAAACCATGGCAGTAGATTTGTTGGTTGATAGCGAATTGGCCATTAGTGATATTTCTCTGCAATTGGGTTATCAAGAACCGGCTATTTTTATTCGCAGTTTTAAGAAGTGGTTTAAGCAAACGCCACTGCAATGGCGTAAGTCAGTTCGAGTAGCTTGAATGAGCTTGTTCTTATACTGTGCTTTATAATAATTGCTATTTTGGTGCGTTAAATTAGTGATTAACGCTCTATTTTGGATCTTTATATTATTTTAGTTTTGTCATATGACTGAAATATATGGTTTTTATATTTGGCACTAAAAGTGCGAGGTAGATCGCGTTAACGCGGTTTCCGCCTTAACCCACATGCACTTTATTGCTGAAGGATAAACATCATGAATAGACTAATCATTTGGTGTGTAGCTTGCTCCATATTGCTAGTCGGCACCGTATTTAACGCCACTGCAGAAACAGATCTGACTAGCCAACAACTTAAAAAGTGGTGTGCTAAACCTAATCAAGAACAACGCTGTTATTTAATGCACAAGCAATTAGCCGATGACGGTCGAGCTGAATCTGCTTATTGGGTTGGTAAAGTAATCGCTCGAGGTGTTTATCAACCAGCCGATCTTGAAAAAGCCGCTGACTATTACAAAGTTGCCAGCGACAGTTTGCACCCTAGCGCTAGCCGCGAATTAGGTTTGCTTTATTACCATGGCGTGTATGGCGAGCGAGAGTTTAGGAAAGCGCAAAAGATGTTTGAGCAAGCCATGCAAAACGGCAATAGCGAGGGCATGTGGGCGTTGGCCAGAATGTATCATTACGGGCGTGGAGTAGAGCAGAGCTATCAAAAGGCCTTTGAGCTATTTAGCTTAGCTGCGGAACAAGGTTCAAAACCTGCTGCTAACACCTTGGCCTATTATTACCGGGTAGGTTTAGGCACCGAGGTAAACCCTCGATTAGCCAGCTATTGGCAAAGTAAGGCAAATGCGAAAGGCTTAGTCACTTGGAATCGCTCGATTCCTGATTATCGCTAAAAGCCCTTAAGGTACTAACAAGGCCAGCTTAATAAGCTGGCCTTTTTATTTAGTCTTTTGTTACTAAATTCAGCGACATAAATTCAACATCAATTGTTCATCATTTTGCAATCAATCCCCACTTAACTGGGTGGCTAGTAAACCAACTCAATAAACTAAAAATAAGGATATTAGCCAATGAAACTCACTCACTTAGGCATGCTTCTCTGCCCACTTGTTCTTCTTAGCGCCTGTAATGACGATGACAATCCGGTACAAGTTGCTAAGTCTGGGGCTATTTCAAAGGTACAGCTTGGTCCTCGCCCAGCCTTTTTGGTGGATCAGCTTGCTGAGGGAGAGTTAAAAGACACCCTAAAAGCTTGTGTAGACAATATGAACAGCTACGCAGTGAGTGACTTTTCAATCGGTCACCGTGGTGCGCCATTAATGTTTCCTGAGCATACGCGTGAAAGCTATGTTGCCGCAGCCCGTATGGGCGCTGGCGTATTAGAATGTGACGTTGCCTTTACCAAAGATGCTGAGTTGGTTTGTCGTCATTCGCATGCTGATTTACACACGACTACCGATGTATTGGCAGTGCCTGAGCTAGCGGCTAAATGTTCTATTCCATTTATACCTGCTGATGCGGTAAATGGGGTAGATGCCACTGCGGAATGTCGTACTTCAGATTTCACCCTCGCAGAGTATAAATCCTTACAAGGTAAAATGGATGCCGCCAACAAACAAGCGACAACTGTTGAAGAATATATGGATGCCACACCGAGTTTTCGTAGCGATTTATATGCCGATACTGGCACCTTGTTATCTCACAAAGAGAGCATTGCCTTGTTTAAGGAGCTGGGTGTGAAAATGACCCCAGAACTGAAAACGCCTAGCGCCCAAGACTTAGCAGCAGCTGGCATTACTCAGCAAGAGTTCGCTCAGAAAATGATCGACGAATACATTGAAGCAGGCATTGAGCCAAGCCAAGTATACGTTCAGTCTTTTTCTATTGAAGATGTGGAGTTTTGGATTGCTAACAACCCAGAATTTGGTGAACAAGCGGTTTACCTTATTTACTTACTCGACGGTGTACCAAGCCCCGCTGAGATTGCCGCAAAAGGTATCAAGATTGTTGCGCCAATTTACACGTCTTTGGTTGAGCAGCAAGCCGGAGTGGTTGTAGCGACCGATTACGCTAAAGAGCTTAAGGCCGAAGGTTTAGACTTAATTACGTGGACCATTGAACGTCGTTACACCGACTACCCAGAACTTGAAGTACTTAATGTACTAAAGAAAGAGCTGGAGTTAGTGGGGGTATTTTCCGATTGGCCAGCCACCGTTACCTTTTTTGATAACTGCGTAAAATAGACGTTTTATTCACTTTAAGGTTGCTGCTAAAGCCGATTAGCAGCAACTTTGTGATCTTAACACCTGTTTCTTTATTTTTTCTCTCCTAGTTGATTCATCGCAAATAAGTATTTATTCACTATTTTCTAAAGGGATTAGTGTGTTAGCTTTGCCGCGTTGTCTTATTTGGTCATTAGGCAACGGTCAACAAAGGATAAAAAATGAAAAAAACAATGTATTGCCTAGCAAGCTGTATTGCAGCGGCGTTTATTGTCGGTTGTAGCAGTTCAGATAATGCTAGTGATAGTTCAAACCAACAAGTACCAGCCGTAGAATGTTCGCAAGAGTGCGCTCAAGCAGAATTCGAATTAGCTCAACAGTTTCATAAGGGCGAAGGCGTAGAACAAAGCTACGATACCGCTTTGGCTCATTATTTAACTTCTGCTACTGCGGGTAACCCTGCAGCAATGACTCAACTTGCGGTGTTGTACCGTGAAGGCTTGAGCAGCCAAGGAGTACAAGCTGAGGAAGCGGTTAAGTGGCTAACCGCTGCGGCTAAGCAACAAGATGGTGAAGCGCAGTTTCTATTGGCTGAGCATTACTGGGACGGCTTAGGCACAGAGCAAGATTTTGGTCAGGCTGAATACTGGTATAACCAAGCAGCTTTAAACAAACAAAAAGATGCGGCTTATCTATTAGGCTTACGCTACTTTGAAGGCGAAAATATGGATGAAGATCCAGAACAAGCCTATGTATGGATGTCTATTGCAGCCTTGTTAGGCCACGGTAATGCACCTGGCGACCGTGACTTTTTAATTGGCGAAGAGCTTGATATGACGCAAAAGAAATCTGCGTGGAAAGAAGTGGCTCGCTTAATTGAAAAAATGGGTATTGAGGTACCGTGGTAAGCGCGATACTCGCCTAAGATCACACAAATAACACCAATTAGGTGTGGATAAAGAGTTAGTGTTGAAATGAGGTTAACTTGGTCATAATTTCAGCAACATTAACTCCTTTTTAACTGGCTTTATTGTATAGTAGTTCTACCCCTTAAGTGGAGGAATGACGATGCTATATCTGATAGAGTTTTTGTTGTTTTTACTGCTACTGGCAGCCCTTGCCTTACCTTTCTACCGTAACCAAGAAGTCTTTGAACTTGACGAATTGGAGCCGGAGGATCTCCCTGGTCAGCATGTTCAATTAAGCCTCGGTGTAGTGCATTTTCATCGAGTAGGGCAGAAAACCGCTCCTACGGTGATATTGGTGCACGGCTTTGCCGCATTCTCATATGTGTGGGAGCGCAACGTGAATAGCCTTGTTCAGCAAGGTTACCAAGTGATTAGTCTTGATTTGTATGGTCGAGGATACTCCGCAAGGCCTAATACCAGCTACAGTCGCCAATTGTTTGTTGATCAAATCTTAGAGTTGCTAGACGACCAAGAGATTCAAGAGCCGGTATATTTGGCAGGTCTCTCTATGGGTGGGGCAATTTGTGTGAGTTTTGCAGAGCAATACCCACATCGGGTTGCAGGCTTGATTTTGCTCGCGCCACTGAATACCCCTCCTCATATCTCACCGATGCCGACGCCAATAATAGGCGAGTATATTGCCTACAGCTTTTTTGTACCGAACTTGGCTAAAAAGCAGCTAGAGGATTTATCGAATCCTGAAAACGCCTTGGATTGGGCGCAGCAGTTTGAGCCACCGTTACGTTACTTTGGCTATCGGCGCGCTTTATTGGCTACCCTGCGCGACTTAATGCAAGAGCCTATGATGGCGAGCTATTACGCCTTAGCAGACAAAAATATCCCATGTTTATTACTATGGGGGACGGCCGATAAGCAGCTACCAGTTTCACAGGCTGGCAAAGTAAAAGAAGCCTTAGGCAGTCATTGTGAACTAGTGTTGGTGCAGGGAGCGGGTCATGCTTTGCAATATGAATACAGTGAGCAAGTAAATCAGCACATTGCAGGCTTTTTAGCTATCCAGCCCAAATAGAAGCGTTAATACGTATTAGCCGCCATAGCGATATCTCAGTCTATGGCCGGCTTTTTACATTTCTTTAATTGTTTCATTTAGTGAAACAACCCTTGTCACTCAGCCGCCTTAATCCACTGCTCCTCTCTAGGTATTCTATTGCCCGTTGTAGAGCCTTGCTTGGCTTTCGCGTTGAAAAGGGCGGGTAAAACTTGTCCTTATATTAATGCCCGGAGTTTGGGCAATTTTTTTGTGGATTAAACAATGACTAAACGTGTTTATAAAAGAATAGCAATCGCCCTGTTTGTCAGTGTTGTTCAGCTTAATAGTGCGAATGCTTTTTCTTTTGACAGTATTCGAGGTTCTGCGACAGGGAGTTATTGCGTATCGATGGATGGGCGAAACACTCCATTAACATTTAGTAGTTCGGTATGCCCAAACGGTTATCGATGGGTAGGACTATTTACCAAATAGCTTAGCTTTGATTAGAGCTAGCATACCGTCACCTAGTGACATTATAAAAATAAAGAAGAGAATCATTTTGAATAAATCCGTAATCGCCTTAACTGTTTTAGGCGCTACCTCATTGACTGTTAATGCCGCCGATATCGAGAATCAATATAACCCCGATTTTGGTGCCTATCTTCAGTATAACGACAGTGGTGTTTGGGAAGGTGGTGTGAGCATCGCGCTATCGGAACAGGCGCGACTGCAATTAATGATGGATGATGATGGTTGGGCAGCATTAGAAGTGAGCGGCACGGTAGATATTGATGATACCCGCCATATGTGGTTTGCCGCAGAATATGGCCGTTTTGACGCGCCGCAAGAATTTGAACATAGCAGCGATAACTATTTTATGGCTACCGCTTTGTTTAACCAACAACTCGGTGAGCATTTCAGCTTCTACCTAGGTGGTGCTTGGGAGCAAGGTAAAGGCAGCACTGTCGTGTATGGTGATGAGACGAGCTTTGGCGAATCAACCGATTATACCGACTTACAAGCTAAGGCTGGTATAGCGGTAGATTTAACGCATAGCATTACTATGGCTTATGACTACACCCACCATAATGTCACGCGAGATGATGTATTTGCGATGCAAGGGATTGTGGACGACAGGCATCGCTGGAATGAACATGAGCTCGGCTTTTATGCGCAAAACGTAGCAGGCTCTAACATTTCACCTTACATAAAGGCAGTGCACTACAACGGTAATGGCGGTTCACCAATAGAGACTGATACCAGCGTCTGGTTAGGTGTTGCGGTAGGTTTTTAAACTTGGATGAAGGCCTTAGTCGGCAATTAAATCATGCTGAGCTGCAAACTTGACCAGCTCAGTATTGGTTTTAACGCCTATCGCTTCCATGATGCGATACTTATGGGTTTCAACAGTGCGGTGACTAAGGTTAAGCAGCTCTGCGCATTGCTTAGCCGTGCGGCCAGCAGCTAGATGACTAAGTACCTGCAGTTGCCGTTTACTTAAGGCTGCGAGGGGATCTATTACGTAGTTTATCTCGTTAGACTCTTTGCTGAGGTTACGCGACAAAATCGCGTAGCGCCATGAACATACCCATAACTGACATAGTAGTTTCAAGCGTAACAGCTGTTCATGATCAGGTGCTTGTATTTTTTCATCGTAACTACTTACGGATAAACCTCCCCACAGCTTTCCATGAATTTCTAATGGGATCATTGCGTGCCAACGAACCCCTTCTTTATCCAAGCGTTTAAGTACGGCATTGTTGGTTTTAGCAAAATCATCCGCAGAAAAGGTAGTAACGCTTTTCAGTTTACGTAACGAGTCAAAATAGCTCTCAGCATCATCTTCATAAAACGATAGCTGAAAGTTAGGAATGCCAGCAGCACGGGTCATAGTAATGTATTGCTTGAGGTTTACCTGTGGCCGACTAGCAGGATACAAACTTAGCCTATCTAAGTTAAACAGCTCTAGTGCTTCTACAGCAGATTTCTCCAACATCTTTTCAAATTGCTGGTTGGGCAACTCGATTAAACGCGAGGTGTGCGTAAGCAATAATTGCTCAAACTGGGCGTCAAAACTCTGCTTAGTCATTCTATCTGCTTAGTGGAAGGGCTCGCGGCGATTCTAACTAAGCAGGGCTGGGCATGCAATTTAGTGTCTGCAAGGTTTCTCCATTACTGGCGATAGCCCGCAAAAAACATGATCTAAACAACATTGGCGGTGAATACTGTTTTTTTTTACGTAGTTCTACTGATTACAGCTTACAGCCAGCTTACTAGAGTAGCGTTTCCTTGTTGTTTTGATGACTGTAAAGGCAATTCCATGCTGATAACTAAAAAAAGAAGCTTAATTCAAATGGCGGTAGGGCTTGCGTTAGCCTCTACGGCTACTGCGAGTTTCGCCACTACCGATACATCTCGACCAAACATTCTCGCCATTTGGGGCGATGATATTGGGATAGACAACCTTAGCGCATATACGCGCGGTCAAGCAGGGCACTGGACGCCAAACATCGATCGTATCGCCAATGAAGGCGTATTGTTCACCGACTTTTACGGTGAAAACTCTTGTACTGCAGGTCGCTCAGCGTTTATTACTGGCCAGCACCCAATGCGCACAGGTTTAACCAAAGTAGGTTTACCGGGCGCTAAAGAAGGCATGCGCCCTGAAGACCCAACGCTAGCTACTATGCTTAAAGATAAAGGCTACGTTACCGGTCAGTTTGGTAAAAACCACCTTGGTGACCTTGATGAGCAATTGCCTACTGCCCACGGCTTTGATGAGTTCTTTGGTAACCTTTACCATTTGAATGCTGAAGAAGAGCCTGAGCACGAAGATTACCCGAAAGAAGCTTGGTTCAAGAAAAAATTTGGCCCTCGTGGGGTGATTCACTCATACGCTGATGGCCGAATTGAGGATACTGGTTCACTAACGCGTAAGCGTATGGAAACCGTAGACGAAGAGTTTTTAGCGGCAACTTTGCAGTTTATCGACAAAGCACACCAAGATAAAAAACCATTCTTTGTTTGGTTTAACTCAACCCGTATGCACGTTTGGACTCACTTAAAAGAAGAGTCTAAAGGTTTATCTAAGCGTGGCGGTTTGTACGGTGACGGTTTAGTTGAACACGATAATATGGTTGGCCAACTGCTTGATAAGCTTGACGAGCTAGAAATTGCTGACAATACCATTGTGTCTTACACCACCGATAACGGCGCAGAAAAATTCTCATGGCCTGATGGCGCAACAGCGCGTTACCGCGGCGAGAAAAACAGTACTTGGGAAGGCGGTTTCCGTGTACCTGCAATGATTCGCTGGCCAGGACAGATTCCAGCTGGTCAGGTGGTTAACGAAATCGGCGCACATAATGACTGGATGCCAACCTTTATGGCGGCAGTAGGCGAAGAAAATATTGCTGCCGATCTTAAAAAAGGCACCAAGCTTGATGGGAAAGACTACAAAGTTCACCTAGACGGCTACAACCTACTACCTAAGCTAAAAGAAGCAAAAAGTACCACCGCTGACGACAACAGCGATTGGCCGCGTAAGTCGTTCTTCTACGTAACTGATGGTGGTGATATTTCTGGCGTTCGAGTAGGTGACTGGAAAATCCTTTACAGTGTTCAAGAATGTACAGGCCTAGAAGTATGGCAGTGTCCGATGAAGGAGCTACGAGTTCCTTATATTTTCAACCTTCGCCAAGACCCATATGAAGCAGCTCAAACTGGTTCTGGTTTCTATGAATCATGGATGTTTGACCATGTACCTTATTTATACATGGGCGCAGCGGTTACCGGTGAGTGGCTACAAACTTTTAATGAGTTCCCGCCGCGACAAGTTCCAGGTTCATTTAGCATCGATAAGATTGTTGAAAAAATGAATATTTGGCAACGAGCTCAATACAAATAGTACTTAGCGACTAAATTGAGAACAAGGACGTTACCTCTAATCTATTTGGGGGTAGCGTTTTTTATTTAAGAATTAATGATGGTAACGCGTGATGACAAGTTCAACAGCTCAACTTTTTCAGGGAAAACCAGTACAACGGATGAACATAATGACCAAGCCAATTGGTCCAAAGTGCAACATCGACTGTAAGTATTGTTACTACCTCTCAAAAGAGCAGTTACTTGACTACGAAAAAGGGTGCAGTCCGGCAATGGATGCTGAGATGTTAGAAACCTATATTCGCAGTTACATTGAACAACATAATTTTCCAGAAATTGTATTTCATTGGCAGGGCGGCGAACCCACCTTGCTCGGTGTCGACTTTTTCCGTGATGTGGTGCGTTTGCAAAAGCAATACTGCCCACCGGGTGTCAGTATTGAAAACAACCTGCAAACCAATGGCACCTTATTAACCCCAGAGTGGGGGCGTTTTTTAGCCAAGCATAAGTTTTTAGTGGGCTTAAGCATCGACGGCCCAGAGCTTATTCACAATACCTATCGAACCAATAAGGCGGGGCGTGGTACCTTTCGTCAAACCATGAAAGGCCTAGAGGTATTACACAAATATAAAGTCAATTTTGCCACCCTGACCTGTGTTAACAATGTATCGGCCAATGCGCCAGTAGAGATTTATCGTTTCTTACGCGATGTGGTTAAGTCACCGCAAATGCAGTTTATTCCTATTGTTGAACCTAAAAGCTTTCGCAATACCGCTCCTCAATTTTGGTCTGCCAGTGAAACGCCGTTTGTAGGTATGCCGGAAACTGACCCTAGTCACCCAGATTCAATCATGGAGGCGTGGTGCGTTTCGGCCAAGCAGTGGGGCGATTTTTTATGTGCCGTATTCGACGAGTGGTTTCAAACCGACGTTGGCGTAATCAACGTACCCTATTTTGAAGCTTGCATTGAAACATGGATGGGACGAGTTAACCCCTTATGTACCCACGCACCTATGTGTGGCAAGGGCTTAGCGATTGAATCTAACGGTGATGTATTTTCTTGCGATCACTATGTTTATCCCGAATACAAGCTAGGCAACATTAACGATAGCAGCTTAGAGCAGCTACAGTTTTCAGATAAACAGCAGCAGTTTGGCAAAGCCAAAGAAGCCAGCCTACCGAAGCAATGCCGTCAATGTGATTACCAATTTGCTTGTTTTGGAGAGTGTCCGAAAAACCGAATACTTAAAACCCTAGAGGGTGAGCGCGGGCTAAGTTACTTGTGTACGGGTTGGAAGCAATTCTATCGCCACATAGACCCGTACATCACCATTATGGTGAAAGCCATGGGTTACCCGGTACACAAAAAAATTAACAGCACAGCAATGGCCTTAACCTTCAAGTAAGCGGAACAAAAAATGAAAAAATTTATTCTAGTAACAGTATTGCTGGGCTTATTACAGCCAGCTTTAGCTACGGCAAATGAGTTGTTTCCGCAAGAAGCGCTCAGCGAGAAAACCAGCTTAGCCTACCAAACCATGTCTAGCCGTTACACTGCCTATGCGCAGTTATTTAATGGCTGCCAAAACCGCGAGCAGCAGTTACCCGAGTGCCAAGAACCTTTTCAAAAAGCCCAAACCGCTTACATTCAAGCGAAAAGCAATTACGACACCATAGAGATGATGGAGCATCCTAGCTTTAAAGCATTATTAGCACCTAGTGCCGCGTTGCCAGAGCTGGCTAGTGACCTAAACTTGTTAGGTTACTTAGATAATCAGTTGTCTATCAGTGAAATGACTCAAACCGAACTATTATATGGATTAAACCAATGGTTACAGGATAACCGCTTCCCTAAAACCGACCAGATCTACTTGTTGCATAGTCAGTTAGTTAGCACCGAACGTTTAGCGAAACAGACACCGTAACGAATAATTCTCTGGTTTAGGAGTGTATTGAATGACACCGTTTTTATCACTGAAAAGTTTGTGTTTAAACCTCGCATTAGCTTGCTTTGCAATAAGTGGCCCGGCAATAAGTAGCCAACAAAATACGCAAGATTCATCTGAATTAGCGTTATCGCAGTTGGCTCAAGACATCAATAAATCAGTTGAACATCGTAGCGAAGCCGTTCGCCAATTAGGGCAGTTTTCTGGAGCGAATGCCTTAATAGCGATTGCACGAGCCAGCCGCGATCAGCATGTTGAGCTGCGCTTGGCATCTATCGACGCTGTTGAGCAATGGAGTGAGGTGGCTAAATGGGACGTCGTTTCTCCATTGGTGAACGATTCATCTGGCGAGGTGCAAGCCGCAGCAGGTAGAAGCCTGGTGCCGCTATGGTCAAAATTAAACAGTCAGCAGCAACAAGCTATTCAGCCGGCCGTTGACCACTATCTGAGACAAATTCAGCAAGCTGATGACAGCGTTGCAACCTGGCTAGAAGTTGCGTTAGTGGCTCAATATCAGCAGCGCAATCTTACTGCCATTAAAGCCTATCAAAAAGTGTTATCGGTAGAGCCTAAAACTGAACAGGCGGTGATTCAAATGGCCGAGACTTACCGTGTGGAAGGAAGTAACAGTAAAGCGACTAAAACTTTGTTGAGCGGTTTAGAGGAAATGCCCAAAAGTGGTGCTATTGCTCATAGCTTGGGTTTGTCTTTTTACCGAGAACAACAGCTTAAACAAGCCGGTATTTTACTGAAGCGCGCGGTAGAGCTTAGCCCCAATAACCCGCAATTTTCTTATGTTTATGCCTTGTTTATTCAGCAAAATGCACCGCAGCAAGCAATAGCACTGCTTAAACATGCCGTTGAAAACAGCCAATCACCTCAACATCTTTATGCCTTATGTGATTTGTATATCCAGCAAAAGGATCCCTTGGCAAAGCCTTGCTTAGCCAAACTTAAATCATTAGCGCCGGCGTCAATCTATCAGGAATTACAGAACAAATATTCTCAATCTACCTTGTAGTTTTTGCGGCTTACTTTCGTACTCTTTGGGGTAAGTAATGCCAGTATTTTATATTTTGGAGGTTTTGTGGAACACACTCAATTAGCCGTTAACTCGTTAATATCTCAAGTTGAACAAGCGGTAATTGGTCAGCGCCATGTGGTTGAATCGCTGGTGATTGGTTTGCTAACCAATGGCCATGTATTGCTTGAAGGTTTGCCCGGTACGGCTAAAACTCGTTCGATTAAAGCACTGGCAGATGTGCTAGATACCTCCTTTGGGCGAATCCAGTTTACGCCTGATTTACTGCCATCAGATGTTACCGGCACCGAGGTTTACCAAGAGCTAAACGGCAAACCCCAGCTGCATTTTCAAGCTGGCCCAGTGTTTAACTCTATTGTCTTGGCTGATGAAATTAACCGAGCGCCAGCTAAAGTACAGGCAGCACTGCTCGAAGCCATGGCCGAGGGCACCATTACAGTCGGTGATAAAACTCATCAACTACCGCCACTGTTTATGGTACTTGCTACCCAAAACCCAGTTGAGCAAGAGGGCACGTATCCGCTGCCAGAGGCGCAAATGGATCGCTTCATTATGAAAGTGGAGGTGAGTTACCCCGACGACCAGGCTGAGCGTGAGATTATTCGTTTAGTACGTGGCGAAGAATCGGCCAAGCAGTTAGCGAAGCAACAGCAGCAAATTAAACACATTTCACCAGAGATGATTTTAGCTGGGCGAGCCGAGTTAGCAGAGATTGAGGTATCTGAAGTAGTGGAGAACTACATTGTAGCGTTAGTGATGGCCACACGTCATCCGCAACGCTACCCAGAGACATCTCTTGCCCAATGGATTGAAGTCGGGGCCAGCCCGCGCGCATCCATTGCTTTAGATAAATGTGCACGTGCCCATGCCTGGCTAAAAGGGCGTAAGCATGTATTACCAGACGATGTACGCGCTGTTGCTCACGCTGTTTTAGGCCATAGAATTAGCCTAAGTTACCAAGCCTTAGCCGATGGTTGTGACGCCAAGCAGCTGGTCAATGACTTGCTCGATAATGTGTTAATTGCCTAGGAGTTTCTATGGTCGAGGCTAGCAATCAGGGCTTGTTAAAACCGCAATCACATAATAGTGATGGGCGAATTTACGCCCAGTATTCTCGTTTAATTAAGCTGCGTGGCCAAATTGGCGCATTTTCCTTATTGCCGCATCTAAAGTCGGGCAGTGTATTAAGCGGCCGCCATAGTTCTAAGTTTCGTGGGCGAGGACTTAACTTTGAAGAGTTGCGCCATTATCAGCAAGGTGACGATATTCGAAACCTAGATTGGAAAGTGACCCTGCGCACTGGTAAACCACATGTACGTACTTATACCGAAGAGAAAGATCGCAGTGTGATGCTGTGTGTAGACCAAGGCAGTAGCATGTTTTTTTCTTCTTTAGATACCATGAAGTCGGTAGTGGCTGCTGAACTAGCGGCACTGGTCGCATGGCGAAGCTTGAAAGATAACGACCGCGTAGCGTGGATGATCAACGGCAGTGACGGGTTTAGTTCAATAAAGCCACAGCGTGCTCAAGCACGTTTACTCGCAGCGTTGGAGTGTTTAAGTCAACACAACCAAGCTTTAAGCGCACATAGCAAAGACATTCAAACATCTAGCCTAAGTGCCAGCTTACAACAGCTTATGCGTTTAAAGCTTAAAGATAACATCATTGTGATACTGAGCGACTGGCAGCATACCAGCGAGCAAGAATTGTCTCAATTCAAGTACCTACAGCAACATAACGATGTATTGGCAGTATTGATTAGTGACCCTATGGAATACGCAGTGCCGAGCCAGAGTAAAGGTTGGGTGATGAGTGACGGCCAATCACAAATTAACTTACAAGGTGGTGCAAAGCTGGCTAAAGCCAACCAACAACTGGCTAAGCAAGGTGAATTAAAACACAGCCAGCTAAAACAGCTAATGGCTTTAAAAAACTTACCGCTGATTGAAGTGGATACTAGCGGTGAGCACATTAGTCAGTTTTGTAAAAGCTTGGGAGGCTTGAAATGAGCACTCATATTCCGCCTAGCTCTTACATGCTAAAAAACTTTGCTGAAATTGATGTTTTACCAGTGGTGAGCTGGTGGCCGCAAACCCTGGGTTGGCAATTGCTCGCCCTTTGTTTGGTATTGTATGCGGTTTTTCACCTGGCGAAGTACTTACATTTTTGTTGGTTGAACCGTTATCGAAAAGAAGCCTTAAGCGCCTTAGCTGGCGTTGGCGAGTTACCCACAGAGCAGCAAGCAACACGAGTATTTTTTGTTCTGAAAACCGTATTGGCTTATTTGGAGCCTAGTATGGCTAAAGCCAGTGGCCATGAGTTTTTAGGGCTACTTGATGAAAAACTCGTGGCTGAGCATCCGTCGTCAACAGTCCCAAACAATCAGTTTTTCGATGGAGGCTTTAACAAGCCACTCGGCGAACGCTGGCAGCGTAGTTTGTTTGATTCTTCGCAAGTGTTGAGCGAGCCGCAGTTGAGCGACTTATTGTTACTGAGCGAGCATTGGTTAAACCACCACCAAGGGCCTAAGGCATTTTCTCTGCGGGCGTTTTGGCGTAAACAGGCGGCGCATCATGCTTAGTATTGCTTGGGTGAATACCCTAGAGTTTACGGCACCGCTGTGGTTTTTGGTGTTGCCACTGCCGCTATTGGTTTATCGCTTACTGCCTGCTTATCGCACCAAGCAAAGCGCAATTCGAGTACCTTTTTTTTCTTCTTTACTGCAAGCCTTAGATGAAAAACCCAGCTCTGGTGCCAGTGAATTACGGCCGCATTGGTGGCAACGGGTGATTTTGCTACTGAGTTGGTTATTAGTGGTTAGTGCGTTAGCTAAGCCGGTGTTATTGGGCGAAGCGCAAACTCGAGAGCAGTTAGGACGAGATGTAATGATGGTATTAGATCTTTCTGGCTCTATGGATGAACGAGACTTTATGTCGCCACAAGGGCAAGTTATTAGTCGTTTAGATGCCGCTAAAGGCGTGCTGAATAACTTTGCCGAACAGCGTAAAGGCGACCGACTAGGGTTGATTTTATTTGGCGACGCGGCGTTTATTCAAAGCCCATTTACCGCCGACTTAACGGTTTGGCAAGCCTTGTTGCAACAAGCTGAAGTCGCAATGGCGGGGCAGAGTACCTATTTAGGAGATGCAGTGGGTTTAGCGATTAAAAGCTTTGAAAATAGCGATGATGCCGACCGCGAAAAAGTAGTGATTGTATTAACCGATGGTAATGACAGTGGCAGCTTTGTAGAGCCCTTAGATGCAGCCAAGGTAGCTGCCGCCAAAGGTGTGCGTATTCATAGCATTGCCATGGGTGACCCAAATACCGTTGGAGAAGCAGCCTTAGATATGGATGTCATCAATAGATTGGCCAGTTTAAGCGGCGGTCGCTCTTTTCAAGCCTTAGACCAGCAACAGTTAAATGAGGCTTACCAACAAGTTGATGAGTTGGAACCCCAGTTGTTTAACAGTATTAGTTACCGACCCAAACAAGCCGTGCATTTTTACCCAATAGCGCTGGTGTTAGTGATGTATTTGCTGGCCTTTTCAGTGATGACCTTTCGCCAGCTAGTGAGAGGTAACACCGATGTTTGATGGATTATTTTGGCAACAAATAATAAGCCAGTTTCATTTTATTCGCCCATGGTGGTTACTGTGTTTACTGCCATTTTCGGCCATTGTATGGGTTCGTTGGCAACGCGAGCAGCAGAGCCAAGCACTGGTTGACTTACCTAAACACCTACGTAAAGCCTTAACTGTTGGGGATGCGGGGTGGAAAAAGTTATTGCCACTTAAGTTGTTAGCGCTAATGGCTCTGCTGGCTATTGTAATGAGTGCAGGCCCAACGTGGCAGCGACAGGCCTCGCCTTTTGGTGAAGACAAAGCCTCGTTATTGATTGTACTCGACAACAGTTTATCTATGCTGGAGCAAGATATTGCCCCCAGTCGTATTGAGCGGGCAAAACAGAAAGTGTCTGATTTATTAGCGCTGCGTGCAGGAGGTAAAACCGGTTTGGTGGTGTTTGCTGGCTCTGCTCATTTAGCCATGCCGCTCACCGAAGACAAAGCAGTGTTTGCGCCATTTTTAGCCGCTATTGACCCCGATATTATGCCACTAAGTGGTAAGTCTGCAGCCAGCGCATTACCGTTGATCGAACAGCAATTTGCAGCAAGCCAACAAACTGGGTCTGTGCTGTTAATTAGCGATGGCGTTGATACTGAAGCGATAAGTGCTTACCAGCAATTTTTTGCCAAACATCCACAGCAATTGTTGATACTCACTATGGCCAACAGCAATAGTGGGCAAGCCGACATAGCCTCATTAAAACAGCTCGCAAATACCAGCAATGGGCGTATGCAGCCAGTCACTATCGACGCAGACGATGTTCAATGGTTAAACCAACAAGTAGAGCGGCACATGCAGCTAAGTGGTGACTCCGCCATGCCATGGCAAGATATGGGGTATTACTTGTTGTTTCCATTTAGCATTTTGATTTTACTGTGGTTTAGGCGCGGTTGGTTAGTGCAATGGTGTTTAGTGGGGTGTGTCGGTTTATCGTTAGTCACCTCTCCGAATGCGTTTGCAACCATGGTCGAAAGCAAGGCGCAAACACCTCTCGCCGAGGAAACGTTGTGGAGTAAAAGCCAACAAGCTTGGATGAGTTTGTGGCTAACCAGCGACCAACAAGGCCAATGGTATTTTAATCGATACCAATATGAAAAAGCAGCCGAGCGTTATACTCAACCATTGGATAAGGGCGTGGCTTACTACTATGCTAAGCGCTTCGATTTAGCGCACCAGTACTTCCTACAAGTAGAGTCTAGCGATGCTTTGTTTTATGCCGCCAACGCCTTAGCCCATCAGCGTGAGTATATTGCGGCGCGAAATCTCTATCAGCATATCTTAGATAAAACACCTGATCATTCAGCCGCTCAGCATAATCTGGTAGAAGTGCAAAAAATCATTGATGAAATTAACCAATTTAGTGAAAGCCAAACCAGTTCTCCAGATGAGCCTGAAGGCTCTATAGCGTTGCCCGATGACCAGCCACAAACTTCAGACGGTGCCGATGAGCAGGTAATGGCTCATGATATGCGTAGCCAAACGCTGACCGCCGAACAGCTGCTTGGCAGTGAAGAGTTAGCCGACAAATGGTTACAGCGGGTTGAAGCCGATCCCAAGTTGTTTTTAAGAAGCAAATTTCGCGTTCAGCAACAACAAGCGGTGTCTAAAGCGGCTGAGCTAGCAAGCAAAGGAGAAGGGTGATGAGAGAGGTAAACACTTACTATTGCTTGTTATTGTTGGTTGTTAGCGCAGTATTTTGTAGTTTTCCAAGTGTTGCCAACGAATTAGATTCACTGATTGCTAATAAGCAACTGGAAGTAAGGTCGTGGGTAGCATTAGGGGATAGCGATGAACCCTCTGATAAGGTGCTAAACGTTGCTGTAAAACAGCAGGCTGTTTTATACATAGAGGTGGCTACTACACGTTGGTTCACCAGTGGGACGCGCATCGGTAGTATCGATGTGCCTAACTTGATTGCTAAGCAGCGTAACTTACTGGCGACTAACTACACTGAGCGCCGCAATGGTGAAACATGGTCCCGTCAGCGCTGGGAGCTAACCTTATATCCGCAGGCTTCAGGTGAGTACACGCTTCCCGCGATCCCTCTGCAAATTAAAGTGTCTACAGCGCCAGGTAAAGAGGCCAGCGGATTTGTGTACACTCAGCCACATAGGCTCAATGCGATGATGCCAACGGGTTTGCTTAATGAAAATGACCAGTGGACAGTGGCCAGCGATATAGAAATAAGCCAAGAGTGGGTGCTTAGTAATAGTGAGTTGGTTGCCGGTGATGCGATTACTCGACGGGTACAAATCACCGGGCAAAATACCTTATCAATTCTGCTGCCCGATCTTTTAGATAATGAGCTCAATCAGCTTTATCAAATGTACCCCAAACCTAATCATCTCAACGATAGTAGTGCTCGTGGTGACTACCGTTCGCTTAAACAGCAAGAGCAAGTGTATTTGTTGCAAAGCGGTGGTGAGTTGGCGTTGCCGCCGTTAACGCTAAATTGGTGGGATACCTCAAGCAATAGTCTCAAGGTTCTGCGTCTGCCGGGGCGGAGTTTTAGTGTAAAACATAGTTTGAGTTCTTGGCTTCACGCTCATCAATATGGCTTAACTGTTAGCCTTGTGGTGTTGCTTGCAGTGGCGATATTACTTTGGCGAATAGGAGTTTATTACCGCCATCATCCTTTGCCTAGCAATGTAATGTTTGTGCAGGCTTTAGTGTCTAACAATCAACAACAGTTGCGCCGTTTGGTCTATCTACGATTAGCCAAGTACAGCACTACGCAGCAGCTGAGTGAATACCTGCGTACCGATAAATGGGCCAGATTAGCCGAGCAAGCCCAGCAAACAGATTGCTCTCGTCTAACCTGGTGGTTTATTTGGCGACAAATACACTCGCTTAAGGTTAACAAGCTTTTAAAATGGAAAGCCTTGCCAAACTTACAAAAGCCGCCATGTTAGCGAATGCCTCTGCCTTCGCAGAAAAGGTGCTTGCAAGGCTAGTTAACAATCATGTTACATATGGACATATTTGTTATTAATAAACTTGCCATTTATTGACTTGCCGTAGATACTAAATTTGAATGATTGTTAACGGCAATACGATAACTAGGGTGTTGATTTAACAGCCAATAGTGAATCTTACGGCCAATGTAGAAGTTGGATATGCAAGCACCAAGTACACCAGTAAGTGAAGATAGTCGGCTTAAATCGTTAAAAGAGCTCGATATTTTGGACACTCAGCCAGAAGAGCGATTCGATCGCATTACGCGCATGGCTAAACGACTATTTGACGTGCCGATTGCCTTGGTGAGCTTGGTTGATGAAAACCGTCAGTGGTTTAAATCATGTTTCGGCGTTGATGCCAGTGAAACACCTCGCGACATCTCTTTTTGTGGCCATGCAATATTGGGTGATGAAACCTTCCAAATTGAAGACGCGCTTAGCGATCCTCGTTTTGCTGATAACCCTCTAGTTACCGGTTACCCGCACATTCGCTTTTATGCTGGTCATCCCTTATCCACCCCCGATGGCGAAAAAATTGGAACATTGTGCATTATTGACACTAAACCGAAAAGTTTAAGTGCCGACGATTTAGTCGCCCTAGACGACTTAGCGGTTATGGTGGAACAAGAGTTGGCAGCCTTACAGCTGGCCAGTACCGACGAGTTAACCTGTATTTCAAACCGACGTGGTTTTATGAAGTTGGCTGACTACTCTTATGCCATGTGTCGTCGCCAAAAGATTTCCTTAGCTATTGCCTACATGGATTTAGACCAGTTTAAACCGATTAACGATGAGCATGGTCATGCTGAAGGAGACAGAGCGCTTAAACTATTTGCTGAGCAAATGTGTGGTTCGTTTCGCGAGTCTGATTTGTTTGCTCGTATGGGCGGCGATGAGTTTGTGGTGTTGTTTACCGACACCGAAGCTGCTGATGCCAAAGAGATTTTGCAGCGCTTTGCCGCAGATTTAGAAGCGGCTGCAGAAGAGAATAAGCTCGCGTATAAATTACGTTTTAGCTTTGGCTTATTAGACGTAGATTTTGCTGCTTTCCCCAGCATTGAAAGTGCCTTAGAGCAAGCGGATCAATTAATGTATCAACAAAAGAGCAGTCAGCGTTAACTAAAGGTCAGTTTGGTTAACCTTTTTTTGTTCACCTTCAAGATTCCCCCATTCAACAATACTTCCCTTTACCTAACGTAAACCAAGTCATTGGTCTACTAATGCTCTAGCCTATATTTCACTATTTATTAGTGGTTTAGTTGGCTTTCTTTGCTCCTTAAGCATTGCTTATGGAAGATTGTAGTGATTGAGTTCTCAGTTTCATTATTAAAATAGATAAATAAAAATTTCTGCAGATAGGTTAACAAAAGATAAAATTGGTAATCCAATTATGTTCTTTTTGTTGATGAGTGGTGTTAGCTTTGCGTTGAATTTAACCAAAGGAGAGTCATTCATGTCTATGATTGCGCATAAAAATTGGAATACATCTTTGTCACCTCGTTGCCTATTTAAGCCCAGCTTAATTGCCTTGATGGCGGGTTTAGCACTTAGTCATGGAGTGAGCGCAGCAAACTTTACGGCAAATAGCGCATCTCAGTTATCAGCACGGTTAGCTGATGCCGCCAATAATGGACCTGGTGTTGACGTTATTACCATTCAAGGCAGCATATTTACTGGCCAACAGATTGATGTACAAACACCGGTGATAATTCAAGGTGATTCAGGCTTTCGAGTGAGCAGGGTGATAAGAACGTCTACAGACGGTTTCCAGCCTTTGTTTAATATTCAAAGCCCTAACGTAACCATTCGCAACTTGCTGCTGATTGACCAAAATGGTCAAAATACCAATACACAAGTAGCTGCAGAGGCCGGTAACGATCATTCAAATGCGCGACTAATTAATATTCCTTACGAAGATGCTTACCAGCAAATTACTAATATCACCATTGAGAACAATACCTTTGAAAACACACCTGTGGGTATCGCATCTTCAGGTTTGATCCCTCACAACCTCACCATTAGTAACAACGATTTTATAAAAGTGAATCGCAGCGTGGAACTGCTTCGCGATGTTGGTCGTGTTTACAATGTATGGAATGTGAATGCTGATAACGTGGTGCTAAACGGCGGCACATTAAACATTTCTAATAACCGTATTCGTGGTAATCGAGTGCGTTTGGGGATCTCTGTAGATGCCGGTAACGACGGTGTGTACGTGCCACCAAGTTTTACCAATATTCCTTTCTTTGATGCAGCTGCTCGTGCTCAGTTTAGTGATAAACCAGTGGTATTTGCTAACGGATCTCAGGTTAACTCCAACATAGTGGAAGGGGCTAATGAGTTTGGTATTGCGCTGGCTACAGTGGCTAATTTAAGTGTGTCTGGTAACACCGTTAGCACCACTGAAGATGATATTAATTCTTCAGCAGATATCGAAAATAACTTTACCGCTGGCATTAACGTAGAGCATAACGCTGCCAATATTGTTGTTGACAGTAATACCATTACGGTGGGTGCGTCGGGTAACTTTGCCACTGGAATTAATGTATTGTCTTTTCAAGACCATCACGCACCGTTAAATCACGCACAAGCCAGTCAAAACATTACCTTGGTAAGAAATATCTTTAAGGGCACTGGTGAGAACACCATCTTAGGTTTTGGTTTTTCTAACTTGGTGATTCAAGACAATGATGCGTCGCAATTTACCACGCGTAATCCTTATCAAGTTACCGCCTCATTTTACAATGTGCCTTGTGGCTTAAGCACAAGTACTGCACGTGGTACTAATACTAATATTCGCTACAACCAAAGTGCGTTTAACGGCACTGGTAATGCGCCGCAGTATTACGATAAAAACGGCAATGTTGTATCTGGTTACACCTGCCAATAGTGGCTAAGCAAATAGCTAACTAATTGAATAGGCGTGTCGCTAAATAACAATAAAGAGCAGTAGCTAGCTACTGCTCTTTTGCTGGGGTGGGGCTAATCTTGACGGCTCATTAATCGAATATCGTCAAAGTAACCTTCGCTAGCGCCATTCGGTGCTGCCGAGTAAGTTAAGCTAAATTCGTCAATTCGCACTTCCACTTCGTTGTCAGTAAATTGCTGGTGAGCATAAATTTCAGCCTCGCTGTAAGTGCTGGTATCTAGTGTCATGTAAGCAAACACTTCTAGGCTGGTATTGGCTGCAGAGTTAACACTTAAACTCACCTGCTTAAAGCAGCTTTTTACATCGCCTTGTGGTGCATCATTAAGATCTTTTACATGAGCGAAAGCTTCAGCAACAATGTCGCCAGATGAATCTTTAAGCCCGTAATGTAATGTACTTAATGAGTTATCACCTTTGTTATCACAGTAATAAAGTGAATAGCGTAAATCTGTATTTTGCGGAATATTCGCCACCATTTGCGATAAACCAGGGGTAGCGGCAAAGTTGTGATTAGTGCCGCTTTTCTTAAAGCGGATCCGTGCCGAGCCACTGCTAGCAGAACCGCTATCACTAAAGGCGGTATCGCCTGAGCTGCCTACATCGCCTAAGCCTGCGCTGTCACCCTCATTTTGTAGCCAAACCGTACTTGAGCCACTGTTGCTGCGAAACTCACCTAAGTGACCGTCTGCTAGTTCGGTATCGGTGGTAATTTGCTCGGGCAAACTTAAGCTTATGTCTGCTTCGGTTACGCTGCCAGAGTTAAACTCGGCGCTTACCCACTGATATTTACTGCTAGAAGCAACACCCGAGTGCTTGACCAAATCGCCCAAGGCAAGTTGATAACTGCCTTTAACAAAGGCCGATATTACATAAGGCGTATTGGCCGTAAGTGAAACCGCTTGGCTTAGGTGACTAGTGCCACTCACCTTAGCGCTGGCGTTACGCGAAAAGGCCTCACTGCCATTCACTAACTCTGCGCCGCTGTTGTTCCAAGTTGTTAAACCATCATCAAAGGCGGGATTATTAATACTGGTCTCAAGCATGGTGGCTTTTGGTTTGCTCAAACGGTAGCTACTTGGGCCAACGTCTTCATAGCTCAACGGTGTTAAGGCAATGCTGCTAGACAGTGCTTCGTCGGCACCCACGCTGCTAATGGTTGAGCGTATTTGACCATCCATATCTAGGCTAACATTGGCAAAATCTGCTTTGTTGTAGTCACTTACCGCATCCAAATTAGGGGAGCTAGCAGAAGGACGATATAAATCATCTGCGCCTTTTTCCAAGTTGGCACTGTAAAACTCAATGCCTGCTGTACCTAATGCTACGGCATCATCATCGGCAAAAGATTGGCCGTAAAAGATGTTTCCTACCACGTTAGAATCGGGCAACATGCCGCGCTTAGCTTGGGTGATTACCGGCCCAATGGCGTGGTCTATCAAGTTGTTAGCTAAGTAAATATTCTTTGGCTGCTGAGGTTTACCCCCACCATCAATATTTAAGCTATTTACGCTGTCTACAATGGTGTTGTTGGCAACGTGCACGTTTTCTACTTGCTGATAGCCGTTGTCGCCATCTCCCGCGCCATCATAACCAAGCAAAACAATGCCACCATGATGGCTGGTATCTTGATAACGCGCTCCCTCAATGTAGTTATTCACTACCGAGTGGCCGTCGTCAGCAATACGAATTCCCCCAGCGAGCGGGTAATCTTCACTAAGAATAAAGTTGTGTTCAATTTTGTTGCTGTTGCCATGGCGATTGGTGAGCG
This sequence comes from Agarivorans sp. Toyoura001, assembly GCF_005405585.1. Taxonomy (GTDB): domain Bacteria; phylum Pseudomonadota; class Gammaproteobacteria; order Enterobacterales; family Celerinatantimonadaceae; genus Agarivorans. The sequence goes on from NZ_BJEQ01000004.1 coordinate 124,790, forward strand.
AGCCATAGCTATTGCGAATGGTATTGTAAGCAATAAGGTTATTAGAGCCTTTGTTAGAGATAACCTCGGCTTCGCCTTGAATGCGTTCAAACACGTTTCGTACAATAAAAGAATCACCTGGGTAATGGTGGGTAAAACTTAAGCCGGTACGAATGGCTTCATAATCATTATCACTACTGCCCGCATACATTTTATTGTTTGCTGGCGGGCGGTTAGCAATGTAGTTGTTGTACACCACAATACCTTGCGCAAGCTCGGCCAGTTTAGTGGCTTCATCCCAAGCATCATCTACCCAACGGTTAAACGAAATCATAGGGTTCGCCACGGTTTTACCGCTAATCACGCTATGATCAAGCCATACATCTTTGCCATAAATATGTACCAAAATGCCATAGTCATCTTGCGCCTTAGCATCAACAATGGTGATTTCGCTAATTCGGCAATGGCTACATAAATCGTTAGTACCAAAACGGGTGGCAATGAGGTTGCTGCCATATTCCACCCCATCAAAAATTAGGCCTTGTAGCTGGGTGTAAGTGCCGCCCATATTAATGCCCACTTCACCGCCTTTTAAAATCGCTTTACCGGGGTTTTGCGCAGCAATGGTAATGGGCTGTTCGAGTGTGCCAGCGCCGCCAAAGCTAAATGTAAAATCACCACTGTATTCTCCGTCGGCTAAGCAAAGGGTAGTGCCAGCTTCCATTTCTTCTGAGGTGGCATCTACCAGCGCTGATGTTGAATCAAATACTTGGCTACATGAAATATCTGGCACCGTGAGTACAGCTTCAGGTAAACCAAAGCTCGGTTCTAGAACGGTAGGATCTGGCGCAGAAGGATCGGGCTCAGTGGGTGGGTCTATCACCGCCGGCGGATCAACAGGGGCACTTGGCGTAGCAGGGGAATCGGTGCTGCTATTACATCCTACAAGAATTAAACCCAGAACAACGGATAAGCACTTTCTAGGGTACATAGAATCTCCTTTTCTTTGTTTAGTGTTAGTTGAGCAGAAAATAAGCTACCAATATCTTACTCAATAAATAGCAATTAAAAGTGATCGTATTAATATAATTTAATAATACATATAAATAATTTGTGAGCTTGGTTCAGATACAGGCCTTAAGCATGAAAGGCCTAACTATGCCGATAGCACCATTGAGGGACTTACCTAATAATCATACAAAAATGATGGGCTTAGCTTGGATTAAGCAAAAGCGGGGGGAGTGTGGGCTTTACGTTAAACAAACAGTGACTACTAACGCATGCAATTAAAACTTCAATCAGTTAACTTGCCACCTTTGAGCACTGCTAGTTGTTCGAGTACATCTATAGTGACTAGAATTAGGGTTTTTAGTAGGCAATATGTCTGATGCTATTTGTTACCGTTTAGCATCAAATAGCATTACTCGCTTAGAGGTCATGCATTGCAGCCATCATCCTTTGGTGACTCGATGCCTTAGCATTCACTGGGCGTAGTCGGTATTATTATTACCGACTTATCGTTAAGCCATCACTGTATTAACTCGCCAGCTAAAGCACGCTGTGTTGCTGCTTTTGGTTTAGTTGGTTAAGCGTAGATTTTTACTAGCTATAACGTGCGTCTAAGGTTTTAAGTGAGCGTAAAAATAGCCCTAAACCACCCACAGCAAGAACCAAAATAACGATAAGATCAAAAGAGCTCATGGTGCGCATGCTAAAGCGAACACTAGATATAACGCCAAATAACAGTGCAGCAAGAGAGCCTATAGACAGTACCCAACCTAAGATGTTTTTCGAATTGTAAAAAATTAAGCCCACACCAAAAATAAAGGGGATCATAACGCTACCGCTGGTGACACTAAATCCACCTAAGGCGCTAAAGTTATATAATCTCGATCCCATACCAAAGTTAGACGTAACCGAAATGGCGTTTAGCAGCATGTAGAAACCACCACACATCATGACTAAACCAATAAAAAAGTGCCCAATGCCACCAGAACTTCCACCTGCGCCTTTCATTTATATAGAACCTTGTTGTGTAACTATTTGATGTGGGTTTTATCATTAAACGTATGTAAAAGTACAGCTCCCCATAACGTTTAATAGCTTGTTATCTATGATTTATTCGCTCGGCAATCGAGAGGCTACGGCCGCTTACGGGGCGTTCTCTCAGCTAACTAGCCAAACACCTATTGAATATATTGGTGGCAATAAAATCAGTTTGACGAAACTGCGTGACAAGAGAATGGTTGGGGTAAGGTTTGCACTGGCGTTCATTAAACATTTTTGAACAAAAGGGATCTACAACTTAAGCCTTGCTGAGCGCTGTTCCATTTTACCCCTTACTGTACGTTATTAGACCATGTGTACTCATAAACCATGTGCCGAAATGGCAACTCTTCAATCTCGACCTGAACGAATTTTGTAAGCATCCGTCTCAGATTTAGCCACATCTTTTGCAAAGCCATCTAGCACAGACTGGGATGTTTCATTCTCGTCATAGACAAAATAGCGAACTGCAATCATGATTATTACAAAAAACTCACTCACCATTAAAATCCCTGGCAGCAAACCTCCAATCTCAAGTTTTAACAGCACATAAGCAATGATTAGTACTACAAAGTTAATCGCTAACAGGGTGAATCCTTTCTTCTTATGTGTAGTCATAAGATCCCTCTTATCAGTCATGTTCTAAAAATCAGAATAACATTTTTTACTCGCATTACTAGTTAAATAACAAATGAATCAATAGTGATTTGTGAAAGCTAGATCTGCAACTTGAATGCGAACATCACAGTATTGATACTCACCCCAAAGGTAGGCATGCAAAGGGTAAATAGGCTTGTCGGGAGTGTTCTGAGTGCGGCTGTAACATGAATGGAAGGGTATCCAGTGACTCCGCTACCCCTTTAACTGTAGCAACCGCTAGGTGGGTTAATTTTACGGCAGTGGCCTTAAACTCTGAATCTTATTACCTGTTTTATAAGCTGGCATAAACACCTCATCTTGTTTGAATGAAGTGTCTACTGAATCGGATCAACTACAAGTTCCGTTTAAATGCCTTGTTATACATTCATTTCCCAAATGCTACCTTAATAATATTCCCCGCTCTTGGTTCATATTTTTCTCTAACTTCCACTTTGGATTCTGTTGCCACTCTATTCTTGAATTCAAGCTAAAACCGACACCACAATGGCTTATAACACTTTGTTTAGCACTAATACCGAAAGCTTGAGTGCCTTTAGATGAAAAATTAATGTTTGTGCCACCAACAGCAAAATTTATTTCTACAACGGTAATTGGAAACTTAAACTCAACACTAACGCTAGGGAGAATGTTGAACTTCTTTTGGAGTTCTATTTCATCCATGACTTCAGAAAATTTTAAATATAGATAATCACCGTTATGATAACTAACCTCTAGCTCTTTACCTTGTGGTGGAGAGCGTAGATCTAATGGGTTACCAATGTTTTCCCATGAGTTTTCTTCAATTATTACCCGTTCTTCTGGTAATAAGGACAGCATGCAAATACTCAATCTTTGATAACCATCGCAATCTCGTTTGAACGACACTACATTATGACCGTCTATTTGAACTGCTACCGGTGTTTCGTAAAATAAATTACCTCCAACTATTGATAAAAGGTCTCTTCGTAACCAGTCAAGATTTCCTTGCACACTTTTGGAGTGAACTTTGTTCTTCTTGAACGCATGTAATTGTTCATTAGTATAAGCGTACCCATCTGCTTTTTTATGGTGTTGAGCACACAATGCAATCATCCCCTCTGGATTATTATGAGGAGTAATATGAACAGGAGGATCAAAATGATGGTATTCCAAATATGGATTACCACAATCACGAACTGGACAGCCAAATCCAACTTCTGTTCTTAGGATCTCTTTAACCTTTTTAGGAATAGATGTCCGCTTTGCCATGATGCTCCAAGAATGTATAGACATAATGATCCCCGGTGAAAGTGCCGACCTCCTGCGTTTGTCGTGGGTTAGTCAAACTAGAGCCACACTGTTAGATGCAAAGTCTTAACAGAACAGGAGATCGACATGTCTAAATCTAGCACGTTTTTCATTGGACTAGATGTTCACAAATAGACCACAGATGTCGCTTATTGTGTTGATAATTCGAGAGATGAGCCTGTATTTCATGGCACCATTCCCACCAATATTCGTTCTATCAACAAACTTATCAAAAAATACAAATGCTTGGCTACCCATCTCTGTTTAGTTTATGAAGCTGGGCCGTGCGGATTTTGGCTGTATCGTCACTTGGTAAAACACGGCATTGAATGCTGGGTAGTGGCTCCCGCCCTTATCCCTAAAGCGCCCGGTGATAAAGTTAAAACCGATAGGCGTGATGCTATGGCTTTAGCGAGAATGGCGCGAGCAGGATTGATTCACTCTATTCATGTGCCCAATGCCGATGATGAAGCGGTCCGAGATTTAATCCGTTGTCGTGAAGATGCCATGCTCGATTGTCGCCAAGCGCGGCAGCGTTTAAAGCTGTTCTTGTTACGCAATGGTCACCCGTGTTCGGGGCGGCAAGCCTGGAATGAGGCCTACAAGCGGCACTTAGCTGATATTCATGTCTTTGAGCCAGCTAAAAAACTCACCTTTCAGCACTACATCAACATTGTTACCGAGCGCTATGAGCGGCTTCAGCATCTTGAGCAAGAGCTACAGATAATTGCCCAAGACTGGTCTTGGTATCCGTTAGTCCAATACCTCACCGTGTTAAGAGGTATTCGCTTCTTATCGGCCATTACCTTAGTGGCAGAGCTGGGTGACATGCGCCGTTTTGCTAACCCGCGTTCACTGATGAACTTTGTGGGCTTAACGCCCTCAGAATACTCCAGTGGCAACCGGCAAAAACAAGGCGGTATTACTAAGTGTGGCAATACTCATGCACGGCGAATACTAATAGAAGCCGCCTGGGCCTATCGCTTTGCCCCCAAAGTCTCCCGCGAGTTACAGATACGCCAGCAAGACCAATCACTGAATTTACAGCAGCGTTCATGGGAAGCTCAGCTTCGATTATGTCGACGCTTCGCCCAACTCAAACACCGTGGCAAAGAACACAACAAAGTGGTTACGGCTGTTGCCAGAGAACTACTAGATTACATCTGGGACATTGCCCAGCGCTTTGACCCACAAAGCCAACATATAGGGTAGAAATAGAAAGAAGCTAAGTGTTTAAACAACTTGAGTGAGTAAGACCTGCGGCAGCGGTGAGAGCAATCCTCGAGGGCGTTAAGCGATGCAAACTCGCGCACCTAGACTGAGGCAAGGCTTCTCAATCAAGTGCAGGCGCAAACCATCTTTACAAAAAGGTGCGATAGCCAAGCTCGCCCTCTTTTTCTAATATCAGCAAGGTCAACCGCCGACACTTACTTGCCAAAGGTCTCTCATTCAGGTTTTCTATGCTGGTGTTAATCGGTAGAAGTAAACTTGTGCGTGTTGACAGTGGGGGTCATATCAACGCCTAAATCAGGTGCGCCGTAGGCGTCATCTGGATTTTCTTGTTAGGCATTTTCCGATAATTTCTTCAAAACAAAAAAACTTAGGCTCACAATGATAAGTTTCTTTGAAAATGACAAATATCTTTTTGAAGTTTCTATATGCTCCATGATAATAGTTTTCACTAATGTAGTCTTCCAAGCACTTTCTCCATCGCTTTTCACTGATGTTGACTAATAGAAGTACATTGTTTTGAAAGTTGTATTTATTTGCATAAATACATGTATGAAATATATCTTTGAGCATTTCATTTCTGGAGGTGTTTGGATTTGTTTTTGCCTCAATAATGAGCTTCTGATTCTCTGGAGACTTGTCATTCTGGTTAGCATGAACGAGGAAGTCAGGTTCTTGAGACCAATAATCGTGCATGTTGATTTCTGAACCTATGCTATTATTCAATCTCTCCCAAGTTTCTCTTATTCTATAATCTGGATTTTCATACCACATGAATTTTTTAGGGACCTCGAAGTCATATTTGACCTCTTTATAAAATCCTCGCTCCCTGTCCATGATAGAAGCATATTTTATTGAGAACTCAATCATAAATCTTCGTTCTAAATTTCTAATTGCCTCTCTATCAATTAAATTCCCAGAGCAGTAAGCAATGTCATCTACCCCATAGAATCTGTCATCTATATTATTTAATGCCTCTAGAACGGAAGCTAGTATTTTATTATTCATGTTTTTTATTATCACGGAATTATTGATTGCTGAATTGATGCCTAACGCTAAGTAGGCCGCACGTGCGACCTATCCCATTCAATGGGCGCGCGTTCTATCACAAAAAACATGATTTTAATCACGCTCTCTCATCAGTTTATGATTTGATATTAACCCATTGTCTAGCTTAGTTTTTTACTCGGAATCAATCAATCGTCGCTCCAAAGCTTTCATTGATTGCTTTGACAAATGACGCAAACAAAACCAGGAGGGTTGTTCAAATGCACAGTTAAAAAGTGCGTAAACCTAGTAAGTGAGAGCATTGCCTATATATCTCGCGTTACAGGGTCGTAAATTGGATAAAAACCATTAGTTTTAATCGGGAAGGAGTTAATGATGGCAGCCTTGCTAACCCTAAGGTAAAACTCATTTAGGGGGGATGAGTGTGTTAGAAGCCGTTATTTGAGAGTGATGTGTTGTGCTTGAATCGAGAGCGGGTATTTACGCTTTGTTGTTGCTTAAACGGGCATAAAAAACCGCTAACCCAAAGGCTAGCGGTTGTTAATTAACTTGAGAATTTAGTCTAAGCTCATTAACTGTTTTTCGTATTCTTCGTGTGTTTTTTGCACAGAGGCTTCAGCACCACCAGTGGTTTTGCTCACGGCAACAATTGCAATGCTGGCTAAAATAAAGCCTGGAACAATTTCATAAATATCGAAAATGCCACCGCTAAGTTGCTTCCAAACCACCACTGTTACGCCACCTAATACTACACCGGCTAATGCGCCATTGCGGTTCATGTCTTTCCAGAACAGGCTTAACAATAAGGCGGGACCAAAGGCTGCACCAAACCCAGCCCAAGCGTAAGATACTAGGCCTAGCACTGAGCTTTCTGGGTTCATTGCTAACACCAGCGCTACAATGGATAACGCGACTACTGCAACGCGGCCTACTTTAACAATCTCTTGTTGGCTGGCTTGCGGGCGAAATACCTGCTTGTAAAAATCTTCTGCTAGGGCAGATGATGACACTAACAGTTGTGAATCGGCAGTACTCATAATGGCTGCTAGGATAGCGGCTAACAAAATACCGGCAATCACTGGGTGGAAGATAGCGTTTACCAACAACATGAAGATGGTTTCGCCATCTTTAATGCTGCCACCCAGTTGGGCATCTACGTAGGTAATGCCCACCAGGCCAATTAGCAGTGCGCCAGCCATTGATAAGGCTGTCCACGTTACAGCGATACGGCGAGCGGTACCAATGTCTTTATTGCTGCGAGTGGCTTTAAAACGCGCCAAAATATGCGGTTGGCCAAAGTAGCCCAAACCCCACGCCACTAACGAGATAATAGCAATGGCAGATAAAGGCTCGCCTTTTACGTCTGTCCATAGATTAAGTAACTCTGGATTTTTTAGTTCTAGGGCTTGGCTTAAATCACCAAATGAACCTTCCATAGCGGCTATTGGCACTATCATTAGCGCTGCCGACATTAACAAGCCTTGCACTAAGTCTGTCCATGATACGGCTAAGAAACCACCAAAGAGGGTGTAAGACACCACACAAACAGTACCCACTATTACGGCGGTGGTGTAGTCCAAACCAAATACGGTTTCGAATAACTTGCCACCTGCTACTAAGCCCGAGCTAGTGTAGAACAAGAAGAACAGCAGGATGAAGAATGCTGAGATTGATTGCAGCAATTTTGATTTGTCTTCAAAACGGCGCGCAAAAAATTCAGGTATGGTGAGCGCATTGTCTACCACAATAGAGTAGGTGCGCAGGCGTTTGGCGCAAATCAGCCAGTTTAACCATGTTCCTATTAACAGGCCGCCGGCTAACCAGAAGGCTTCAATGCCTGCGGCGTAGGCGTAACCCGGTAAACCTAGAAGTAACCAACCACTCATATCGGAGGCGCCAGCAGATAAGGCCGCTGGCCATGGGCCTAAAGAACGGCCACCCAAGAAGTAGTCTTCAGAGTTTGAGGTGCGTTTATAAGCGTAAATACCAATTGATAGCATAACGATGAGATAGGCTATAAATGTGGCACTGATAGCGAAGCTATTTTCAATCATTCCTTGTTCCTTTTATTGCTCAAATGAGCATTTGGGGCTTTATCGGTTATTATTCGCCGCTGCCTAGCTCTAGCAGACTAGCGTTACCACCAACGGCGGTAATATTTATGGTGCGTGTACGCTCTGTGATAAAGCGTAAACACAACTTTGAATCGCTCAACTGGCTAAAGTTAAGAGAATCTGTTTCGTAAATCAGCTGAGCCAATTGCCCATCGCGCTCTGCCAATATTTGGTTAAAGCGCTGGCAAGTTGCAGGTGCAGCGGCTAAGGCTACGCCCGCTAACTGCGGCTGTTTAGCTAAAGGCTCGCAGGCTTCTGCAGCCACTTGAGTAGCTACTCTGTCTGGGCAGCCTGCTCGTAGTAACTCACTAAGCAAGCTATCTAGCTCAATATGTGTGTTAGCTGCACTACAAATAACGGTATTGCCAGCGACCAAAGCGGCGCTAATTAAACCCACTAGTGCAGTGGTATTAGCGGCTTCGTCGGCAAATACTAAAAAGCTGCCACGGCCAACACAATACAACTGGTTGGTTTCACCAGTAGGCCCTTGCAACGTGTGGGTCTGCGCTATTGTTGCTAAGGCTTGTTGGCATTGAAAGCGGATCATAGCAACGCTTTCGGTAAACTTATTATCGCGCTGGTCTAACAATGTTGCCCAACGCTGAACAATAGCGACCCGTTGCTCCACACTTTGTTGTTGCCAAGTTTCTAATACCGCTAGGCTTTGGTTCAACTGATTCATATGCATAGTCATAGTCATGTTATTGCACCTCGCCGTTACTCGATGGAGTGACTCGCGCTTTTACAAAGCGATATAAGTAGTGTGGTCCACCGGCTTTAGGGCCAGTGCCAGATAAGCCTTGGCCACCAAAGGGTTGTACCCCCACCACTGCGCCTACTTGGTCTCGGTTGATGTAACAATTACCCACACGTGCGCGTTGTTCTATGTGCTGATAGGTGCTTTCATTACGACTATGCACCCCCAATGTTAAACCAAAACCACTTTGGTTTATTTGATCAATTACCCTATCAAGTTGATTTGCTTGATATTTAATCACATGCAAAATAGGGCCGAAGTGCTCTTGGTTGAGCTGGTTAATATTTTCGATTTCAAATGCACAGGGGGCAACAAAGGTGCCTTGCTCACATTGCTTGGGTAGTTCGAGCTGGTAAATAAGCTGGGCATTTTTCTTTAGCCACGCAACATGGGTAAGTAATTTTTTTTGCGCGAGGGCATCGATGACTGGGCCAACATCGGTACTTAAGCGCTCGGGGCAAGCTACGCTAAGTTCTGCCATCGCTCCTTGAATCAATGTAATAATTCGGTCTGCAATATCTTGCTGCACATACAATACTCGCAGCGCAGAGCAGCGTTGGCCAGCAGACGCAAACGCGCTGCGAATAACATCACGTACTACTTGTTCGGGTAGGGCGGTGCTGTCGACTAACATGGCATTTTGTCCGCCTGTTTCAGCAATAAATGGTACTGGCATCGCTTCTCGCTTAGCCAGTTGGCGGTTAATTGTTTGCGCCGTGGGAGTTGAACCGGTGAAAGCTACGCCAGCAATGCGTGGGTCACCGCTTAAGCTCTCGCCTAGTTCTGCACCACTGCCAATCACTAAACCAATGACCGAAGCCGGAATGCCCGTGTCTAACAAAAACTCAATACATCGCGTTGCGATTAACGAGGTTTGCTCGGCGGGTTTGGCAACAACAGTATTGCCCGAGACAAGCGCTGCCGAGATTTGGCCAATAAAGATAGCCAATGGGAAGTTCCATGGGCTGATGCAGACAAATACGCCTCGACCCTGATACGCCACATGTTGAGTGTGACCATTAAAGCCTGTTTGCTCGCAGGCTTGGCTGAAATTGGCGACTGCTTGTTGTGGGTAGTAACGTAAAAAGTCTACCGCCTCGCGAATTTCGTCGATGCTGTCTAATACGGTTTTGCCTGCTTCGCGATGACATAAGGCCACTAGTTCAGCCATGTTTTGCTCTAGCTTGTCAGCCAAGCAAAGCAGAAAAGCAGCACGCTGTTTAACCGGTGTATCTCGCCAGCTAGCAAACGCTTGTTGGCCGGCACTAATGGCTTGTTCTGCTTGTTCATTGCTCGCCCACATTATACTGCCAACATGTTGCTGGCGATGGCAAGGTGCTGTAATTTGTTTGGCTTCGCCAGGCTGCTTTTCGCCATTAATTATCGATTGCGCCTGCCATGTATAGTCACCTAAAAAGGCGCTTACTTGGCGCTCAAAGGGTTGCCATTCACTTTCAATATCGGTGGCTACACCGCTCGAGTTTTGGCGTTGATCGCCAAACAACTGTGGAGGCTTAACAATTCTAGGGTTATGCAAACAGCTACGTGAGCGCAATAAAGTCACTGGGTGAACGGTTAGATCCGCTACTGGGCATCGCGCATCGACTAAACGGTGTACAAAGGAACTGTTCGCGCCATTTTCCAATAAACGCCTCACTAAATATGGCAGCAGATCTTTATGGCTACCCACGGGGGCGTAGATACGTACATCGCTAGCCAGTAAGCTTTTAGCATGGTTGTACAAGGCATCTCCCATACCGTGCAAACGTTGAAATTCAAACTCTTTATGGCTAGCCATTGCTGATATGGCGGCAATGGTTTGTGCGTTATGGCTAGCAAACTGCGGAAAAATTAAGCCGCGTAAGTGCTCGCTAAGCAGCAAGCGAGAGCAGGCTAAATAGCTAACGTCGGTGGCTTCTTTGCGGGTATACACGGGGTAGCCATGATGACCATGTTGCTGAGCAAGCTTTAGTTCGGTATCCCAATAAGCGCCTTTAACCAAGCGCATCGGAATAACATCGCCCTGTTTTTTAGCCAAACCTGCAAGCCACGCTATTACTGGCAATGCTCGTTTAGAATAGGCTTGCACGACCAGCCCAAATTTACCCCAGCCGCGCATGGCGGGATCTTGATACAGCTTGGCAAAAAGCTTGAGTGATATTTCTAAGCGGTCGGCTTCTTCAGCGTCGATGGTGATAGCCACTTCTTGTTCACGAGCATGCACAAGCAGGGCTAACACGCTGCTAAACATTTCGTTCATTACCCGGGTTTGATTGGCGGCTTCGTAACGCGGGTGCAATGCCGATAATTTAATCGATACAGAAGGGGCTGGAGCCGAATGCGTATTAGCTTGTTGGCTTTGGGCTACTTGGCTAATGGCTTGGTAATAATCGTTAGCGTATTTGCTGGCATCTTCTGCGGTAAGTGCAGATTCTCCCAACATATCAAAAGAGTAGCTAAAGCCTTGGCTGCTTGGCTCGTCACCATTTTTTAGCGCTTCTTGAATGTTCCTGCCCAGCACAAATTGGTGGCCCATAATTTTCATGGCTTGGTGCATGGCTTGGCGAATGACTGGCTCAGAGAACTTGTTCACTAATCGGTTGAGTATGCTACTGGGTTGGCCGTTAGCGGGTTCATCTAAACTGACTACTTTGCCAGTGAGCATTAAGCCCCAGGTAGAGGCATTTACAAATAATGAGTCTGAATTCTTAAGGTGAGACTTCCAATCGGCCACGCTCATTTTATCGCGAATTAGCGCGTCGGCAGTGGCTGCATCGGGTACTCGCATGAGCGCTTCGGCTAAACACATTAACAATATGCCTTCGCGGGTATCTAGGCTGTACTCCAGCAACAAGGCGTCAATCATTTGCACCGCTTTTTTATCGGCGCGTACTCGCTCGATTAATTGAGTGGCTAGCACGGTGCTGGTGCTTAATTCGGTTTCGCTGGGTTGGGCGATAGGCAGTAATTGCCTTAACCAAGTGGATTCATCTACCGAATACAAAGGAGAAATATGCTGCCACAGCTGATCTACGGGTTGGTCGATAAATGAAGCGTGTAGCATTTTTTGAGCATCTAGGTGCGTTGAATTCAGCATGCTATGTCCTCGTATTGCCAACCTCTGCGAGGGGACAAAGGATGTTACGGCTTTGTTATTGAGCGACTGATTGTAGAGTGCTTTTTGCCTTGGGTATTTCGAAAAACTCCGAGATTTTTTAGAAAAACTCCGCTGATTAACAAACGTTGAACTGAAGTGTTAACAAATCCAAAGACTATTGCTGGCAGCTTTTAGCATTAAGTGTAGTAACGGCAAGCAATGATTAAAAACTCTATGAGCTAATTAATGATGTTGGCGACGATAGCGCGCGGGAGATTGACCGAAAAAAGTGCCAAATGCACTGGTAAAGCTGCTTTGACTGGCAAAGCCGCAACTATCGGAAATTTGCTGCAGGCTTAGGGTAATATCGGCCAATAGCTGTTTGGCCAATTCGAAGCGTTTACGCAATACATATTGGTGAGGAGTAATACCATTTTGTTGGCGGAACCGCTGGTAGAATTGGCTTTCTGCCAAGTAAACGCAGCCCGCGAGCTGAGCTACGCTAATTTTTTGATGTAAATGCTGTTGAATGTAACGGTCAACAATATCCATTTGTAAACGGGCGCCACGCTGCTGATGGTTATTCGCTAGGCTTAGTTGATTTTGCAGTACGCAGACTAAAGTATTGGCGCAAGCCTCGCCGAGTAACAAGTCTTGTGGTTGGCTAACAATTTCATGGCACAGGGCAGCAATCAGTACTTGAGATTGATTGGATAGCTGAAAATAGGCTTTGCGTTCAAATAGCTGGCAAACTTTATCTTGATAGTTTTGCTGTGGGTTTGCGTGCTGTTGATGTGACGGCAGATTTACCACTAATATCTGATTGCGACCTAAGCCGGTAAAGGCGTGGTCTGTTGCTACCGGCACTAAGCAGCCTTGCCCAGGGCCCACTAAATTACCTTGGCCCTGAATGTCGAATTCAGTCTGTCCTTGCAGCCCAATCACTACTTGGTAGTAGCTGTGGCTGTGATGGTGTGACTGGCTGGGGAGGGCCAGCACTTGCGCTAAGCTAGATGATTCATTCATATCTGTCTGTTTAACAAAGTGATATTAGTTATAAATGACTACTTAGTCATTCAAGATGAAGTCTTGAGCTGTTTACTGACTAAAAGATAGTGAATTAGTTTGTTTGGTGTGTCAATTATGTTAATGAATATGTGGGGGGGATTTCTCGAGCACTCAAATAAACGCCAACTGAAAAAGAAAAAAGCAGATTATTTGCTAGGCTTATCAATAACTCATCGCAGTGTTTATTGAGAAAGGAAGCCAGCTAAATGAGGTATGCGTTAAGCCTATTGTTTCGAAATCGGTCAGCAATCGATGTATTGCTCTCTTCTACATTTATAAACTTACTCTCGCTCGCTTTGCCTTTTGCCATGTTGCAGATTTACGACCGCATATTACCTAACCAAGGCTACGGCACGGCTACGGTTCTTATGCTCGGTGTGGCGGTGGCTATTTTGCTAGAGCTAGTGTTGCGATATATACGTAGCTGGTTATTGGCTTCTGCAGCCGCTAATTTTGAGTTGCATACCACTATTGATGCGGTGAAAGCTCTACTCGCTAGCAGTTTTGAACCTATCGCGAAACTTGGCAGGGGCGGGGTATTTAATGGCTTAAGTTCAATAGCAGGTATGCGAGACCTATATTCTGGTCAAGCGGCCTTAGCCCTGATTGATTTCCCATTTGTTGTTATTTTCTTAGCTTTAGTGGCTTACATTGGTGGGCCCTTAGTTTTTATTCCGATTGCCGTATGGGGATTAATTAGCTTACTTGTATTGCTGCTTGGCAAGCAGCTAGCCCAAGCCACTAAAGATTTAGCGCTTAGCGAGGCTGAACGATCACGATTATTGATTAACGTATTGTCTGGGCTAACCTCCACTAAAGCCTTAGCTCTAGAAAGTGGCATTGCCGCAAATTACCGAAAAATTAACTATAAGCGTTTGCAACAACAACAGCGGGTTGATTGGTTATCAGCCAAGCTGCAAGAGTTTATTCAAGGTGCTTCTCAGGGAACTACCTTAGTATTGGTATTGTTGGGGTGTCTAATGGTGTTAGATGGACAGTTAACCACTGGTGGCTTGGCGGCTTGTTCTATCTTAGCGGGTCGAGCGGTTGCTCCTTTAAGCGCCATTATTAGCCTCCGCTCTCGAATGGTTACCGCCAAGTCTGCGATGCAACAAGTAAAGCAGTTGACAAGTTTAGAGGGAGAGCGCTTTAGCGCCGAACATTGCTATCAGCAAAAGTTACCAGCAGGGCCCATTGAATACAGCCATCTAAGTGTTAAAACTTCGGTGGCCTGTATTGAAAACGCGAGTTTTAGCCTACCCGCTGGCAGCATGGTGGTAGTGCAATCTAATCCTCTTAGCCATGCCAGTTTGGTATTAAGTACGCTGGCTGGCTTTCATCAGTTGCAACAAGGCAGCATTAATATTGCTGGTGTTGAACTTGGCCTGCATGACGCAAATGAGTATCGCCAATCCGTGGTGTATTTAGCGCCGTGGCCTACCTTGTTTGCTGGCAGTTTGATGGAAAACATGACCTTGTTTCGGCCTGAATTAGAAGCCAATGCCATGGTGTTAGCAGAAGAGTTGGGTTTGAGTGCTGCCATTTCCTTGTTACCAGCCGGTTATCAAACCCGCGTTGGAGACAGTGGTAACCAAATGCTTAACAAGGGAGCGATTAAGCTTATCGCTCTGGTACGCGCGTTAGCGCAGCAACCTTCGATATTGCTGCTAGACGAGCCTATGTTGTCTCTAGATGCTGATGCTCAGCAGCGTTTACTGGCCTTGCTAAGCAAGCAAGGCGATGACATGACGGTGATGATCGCTTCGCATTTTGAAGAAGTAAAAGCCCATTGCGACATACAACTGCAAATTGCAGAAGATGGCTTAGTCAAGCTGTTAAAACAACAGAGGGGGGCTTAACATGGAGCAGCAAAATCCTGATTTAAAACCCACCTTAATTAGTTTGTTGCAGCAACTTGGTTTGTACTCTCAAGCAACCAATATAGAACAAGACCAGCGCATAGATTCGCTAGATGTTATGGGCTTTGTGGGGCTGCTTAAAAAACACCATATTGCCTATTCGGTGCATCGTCACTTGCCTTCCTTAGTTTCTCAAGCGGCTCATCCTTTTGTACTGATATCTGATCATCATGCTCCTAAGTTGTTGCGTCGCCATGGTGAGCAACTGGAACAGTTTGAGCAGCAGTGGCAAGCCTGTGACCCCGCAACTATCGGTGAAGACGCGCATCTAATTATGATTGAGCGCTTGCCTCAGCAGGGATCTTCTGCGAAAGCTTTTGCCGAGCAAGTGAGCAAGCGAAGTAAATGGTATCGGCCGGTATTTTGGCTCAGTTTATTGTCTAGCTTGACGGGATTAGCCGTGCCGCTATTTACAATGGCAGTTTATGACCGTGTAATTGGCGGTCAAACACCTGAGGTATTGCCCAGTATTGCTTTAGGTGCGGCATTGGCCTTAAGCATTTTAGTTGCATCTCGCTTGATTAGAGCAAGAGTGATGTCCTCAGCGAGTAATCGCATGGCGAGAGATTTGTCTGAACTTACCTTTCACCGTTTGCTGAACATGCCGTTAATGGTGTTATCGCGAGTGGGCATTGCCAATCATGTGGCGCGTATGCGTAATGCAGAAAAAGTTCGCACTGTGTTATCTGGTCCTGCTGCAGGTGGCTTAATCGATTTACCTTTTACCTTCATCGCCTTAGCGACCATTACTTTGTTAAGTGGTTGGTTGGTGCTGGTTCCACTGCTGATGTTACTGGTGTTTTACCTACTTATGCGATTAATGCGCAGCTACATTCAAAGCGCTTCTCCTACGGTATCTGGTGAGTATCAAAATGCGCTTAACGAGTTGGCTAAAAATCTCACCCAATTAAAAGCGGCCGGGCAAGTCGATGCTTGGACCACTAAGTTTGCCCGTTTATGTCGTGAGAATAGCCGGCAGAACTTTCGTTATGCGGCGCGCAATGGGCTAATGGCTGCCGTTGCTCATGCTTTAAGTCTATCCACTGCCTTGGTCACTGTTTTCTGTGGCATTTTTTTGGTGCTTAACCAGTCAATATCTGCTGGGGCGTTGATTGCCTGTGTCATGCTGATTTGGCGAATTACCGGCCCAGCGCAACTAGCGTTTAGCTCCACCCAAAAGTTCACCTTGCTAAAGGGGGCCGCTGAGCAGTTTGACCGATTTATGCAGGTGAAAACCGAAAATAGCGAACTGCGTTTAGATGTACCCGATATGAGCTGCGCACCTAGTGTGTCTTTTCAACATTTAACCTTGCGTTATGGAGCCGAAATGGAGCCGGCATTATCGGCCGTTAATGCTGAAATAGAAGCTGGAGAAATAGTAGCAGTCATTGGCCCTAATGGCTGTGGTAAAACCTCATTGTTGCTATCAGCTTTAGGGGTAATTGAACCTCAAGCCGGTTATGTAGCAATAAACAACAAAAACATTCGCCAGTACGATCCGGAGCTATTGCGCTCATGGGCGGCTTATTGCCCGGCAGAGCCAGATTTATTTCCGGGCACTTTGGCTGAAAACCTACGAGTAGCAAATCCTGATGCCAGTGATGAACAATTAATTGATGCGTTGTTGGCTGCTGGTGGGCAAGCGTTATTTAGCGCGTTAAATGAACAGTTAGATACGCCAATTGCTGGTGATGACAGTGCCATGCTATCGGCGGTAGAAGGTGGCTACATTTCTTTAGCAAGAGCACTACTAAAAGGGGCTCAGTACTTGCTGTTAGACGAGCCTTTAGCAAACCGAAATCCAGATGCTAAACGCCAATTTATTCGCACCTTAGAAAGCTTGCGAGGCAAAGCCACAATTATCTTCACCAGCCATGATCAAGAGCTAATTCAACTAGCCGACAAGGTAATAATTTTAGACAAAGGTACAGCCGCTTATGTTGGACCTATTCCTTCACAGCAGCCTCAAACCAACAGTGATACGGAGCAGTAAATATGGAACAGCATCAATTGTCTAATCGTATTTGGCCAGAACATGAATTTACTGATGCCATTGAAGCCCCCGCGGAGAGAACGCTGATTAGGCGTATTGCGTGGTTTATCGCGTTGTCAGTATTGGGAATGCTGTTGTGGTCAATTTTTACCACTGTGGAAGAAATTGCTAAAGCCAAAGGGCAGGTGGTGCCACTGGGTCACAGGCAAGTTATTCAAAGCCAGCTAGGTGGAACTTTAGCTTCTGTGAGTGTAGAGGAAGGTGACGTGGTTAAGCAGGGCGATGTACTTGCAAATTTTGTGGCCATTGATAGCCAGTCTTTAGAGGAAGAATTAGCCAGCAAACAAGCTAATTTGGAATTACGTATTGAGCGTTATAACGCCTTTGTTGAGCAGCGCCAAGCAGACTTCTCGGCATTTGAAGCGGAGTATTCTAAATTAGTGGCGCAGCATGTTTCAGCACTTAAAAGGATGAATGCTGAGTTAGCCGCCACTTCAGCATTAACAGAATCGGAGATAGCTAAAGCTAAAGCAGAGTTGGCTGCGGTAGAGAATGAAGTGCCAGCACTAAGTGACCAAATATCGGCCTCTCGTAAAACCATCAACATGATGAAATCGCCGGGCGGTATTCAGGTGGTGTCTAAACTACAGGTACTTGAAGCTCAACAAAAGCTCGACTCTTACATAAGAGAGCTAAAATCTTTAGAGGGTAAAGAACAAGTTTTAAGTAAAAGCTTAACCAATCTAAGTAAGCAACTAGATCAGAAAAATGCGGCTTTGTTCAATCAAGTAGGCGAAAAACGGGCTGAGGCTCAAGCCGAACTGTTAGGGGTTGAGGCGCGTTTAAAATCTTCCGGTTCACAAGTTTCTCAAACTACTGTTTTGGCGCCGGTTGATGGGATTGTGCAATCTATTCCGACTACCTCCTCAGGCAGCGTAATTGCACCAGGGGGAACTGTCGCAGTAATTGTTCCTACTACCAAGGAAGCGCTAATTGAAGCCAAACTATCTCCACGTGATATTGGTTTTGTTACAGAAGGTCAACGAGCAAGAATAAAAATAGACGCCTTTGATTACAGCCGTTATGGGGCCTTAGACGGAATTGTTCAACGGATTTCTCCTTCGACCGACACTGATGAGAAAGGAGGTGTTTTCTATAAGGTGAAAATCAGCATTGAGAGACCGTTTTTTAACAATGATCCCGAGCGCTTTGGCTTAATTCCTGGGATGACCGGAGAAGTAGATATTGTGACTGGTGATAAAACGGTATTTCAATACTTATGGAAACCGGTATTTACCAACATAACCACTGCCTTTGGCGAACGGTAAGGGAGGTTTATTATGACTAAGCAGCAAGACAAATCATCCCTAAAAGCGAAAAGTAAACTTACTAAAAGCAGTAACAGTGTCGACAAAGATAAAGGCATAAAAAAAGCCAAGCGTATCGATGAAGATGTAGCACGGCTTAAGGCAAAAGAGTTACGGGATGTCAAAACCGCAGGTTTAAGCAATCAAGATTTGGTTGCTGATAAAGCTAGTCATCAACGGTTGGCTAACAGTCCGCGAACAGATACCGACCTTATGCCATCAGATGAACTACAAACAGATAATACCGAATCAGAGCAAGTAAGTGCGCAGCATATCAGCACCGAGCAAGCTGACACAGATAAATCGACTTCATTGGTAGGTGCTGCGTTTAATCTTGAAGCTGGCCAGGCTAAACCAAACACTGAGCAATTGTCTCGTGTGGGTCAAGGTGGAGGCCTAAAAGATTCGGGCTTCAATCATTGGTATTCACCACACTCTTTCTTAACTAATACCGAGCAGGCTAATAGTTTTAATTCGGCAGAATTTAAGCCAATGCCAAATCATATGGCGCCAGGTTTAACCGTTAAGCAGATTGTCCAAGTTAATCACCTTCAAGGTGGTGCCGCCCAACCAGAAGCAATGCACGCTGAAGGGAAGCAACAACAAAGTGGATTAGTGAAAGAAGACCACACTAACGCAGTATCAGGTGAGTTGCATATCGCAGGTTTAGGTTCGGCTACCGCTGTGTGGGCAGTAGAGTCTGGAAGTGGTAAATACGGCTCTTTATTGGTCGACCCAAACACAGGCCAATGGCGTTATCTGCTGGATAACTCGTTAGCTAAAACCGATACTCTTGCTGAGGGAGAGCACCACACCGAACAATTTATAGTATTGGCTACTAGCAATAATCATCAGCAGGTAAAAATGCTGGTATCGGTAGAAGTGGAGGGTAGTAACGACTTACCGGTGATATCAGGCTTACATCACGCCAGCGTATCTGAAATGGGCAAACTGGATAAGGTTGATGGTCAGTTGTTGGCAACCGACCCAGACCATAATGAGCATTTGCAATGGGCGGTCTCTAACCCGCAAGGTCAGTATGGGCGTTTAAGCATTAGCCCCACCACAGGTCAGTGGCAATATCTTTTAGACAATAAGTCTGCCACTACCTTAGCGTTAACTGGCGGGCAGCAAGCAGTAGAGCATTTTGTTGCCACTGTAACCGATAGCTCCGGCCAAGCGGTTAAGCATGATGTTAGCGTATTGGTCACTGGTAGTAATGAACAAGCCTTAATTAGTGGCAGCTTTAGTGGAGTGGTAACTGAAGATAAAGATGTTCAAGCGGGAGAACTACATTGTGCAGGGCTGCTCCATATACAAGATCCCGATGCTCTGCAGGCGGTATTTGTTAGCGAACAATTGCAGGGGCAATACGGCCAATTTCAAATAGACACTGATGGCCATTGGCGCTTTTCAGCCGCTAATACTTTACCTGTAATTCAAGGTTTGAAAACCGGTGAGGCCGTCACTGATACAGTGCTCGTTCATTCAGTTGATGGCTCCGAGCAAAAAATCACAGTCACCATTAATGGTACCGATGATAAAGCTTTTATTTCAAATGCTTATACAGGTATTTCAGCTAGCAGCCTAGACAAAGGTGCCCCAACACTTGATGGAGAGACCAACGCTTCTGTTAAAGAAGATATCAATGTATCTCATGGCAACTTAGTTGTTGAAGGGATATTGATTGTGACGGATGTAGATAAGGGCCAAGCTAAGTTCAGCGCAGAAACCCTACAAGGTCAATTTGGCACATTGAGCATCAATAATCTCGGCCATTGGACCTACACCGCTGATAACTCACAAGCCACTACTCAAGGCCTTAAAACGGGTGATTCACTCACCGACACATTGCTGGTTCACTCTGTTGATGGCACTGAACAACAAATCACTGTCACCATTAACGGCACTGACGATAAAGCCCAAATTGCTGGAACCAGTTCGGCAAGCCTAACCGAAGATAAAGATGTTCATAGTGGCCAGCTTAAAATAGACGGTGCACTAACTGTTACCGATGCAGATAACGGCCAAAGCCAATTCGCTGCTACATCACTACAAGGCCAGTTCGGTATCCTGAGTATCAACAATTTAGGGCACTGGATCTACACCGCTGATAACTCTCAGCCGAGTATTCAAGGGCTTAAAATAGGTGAATCAGTTACTGACACATTGCTGGTTCACTCTGTTGATGGCACTGAACAACAAATCACTGTCACCATTAACGGCACCGATGACAAAGCCGTGATTGCTGGTACTGCAAGGGCCTCACTTACCGAAGATAAAGATGTTTATCAAGGGCAGCTTAGAGCAGATGGTAATTTAAGCATCACCGATCCCGATGCAGGGCAGAGCCAGTTTGCGGCTACCTCATTACAAGGACAGTTTGGTACTCTTTCAATCAATGAATTAGGTCACTGGACTTACACTGCGGATAATTCACAAGCGACCATTCAAGGGCTAAAAACCGGTGAATCTGTTACCGATACACTATTTGTTCATTCGGTTGATGGCACGTCACAACAATTGACCGTTACGATCAATGGTACTGATGACAAAGCTATTATTGGTGGTACATCAACAGCATCACTGACAGAAGATAAAGACGTTCATCAGGGTCTACTTCGTGTCGATGGTGCACTCACTATTACAGATAGTGACAATGGCCAAGCCCAGTTCAGCGCGGAAACCTTGCAAGGTCAATTTGGCACACTGAGCATCAATAATCTCGGCCATTGGACCTACACCGCCGATAACTCACAAGCCACTATTCAAGGCCTGAAAACTGGGGAGTCAGTAACTGACACATTGCTGGTTCATTCTGTGGATGGCACCGAGCAAAAAATCACCTTGACCATTAACGGCACCGATGACAAAGCTGTGATAGCTGGTACAGCAACAGCCTCGCTCACTGAAGATAAAGACGTTCATGCTGGTCAGTTGCGCGTGGACGGTGCGTTAACCATTACAGATAGTGATAACGGCCAAGCCCAGTACAGCGCGGAAACCTTGCAAGGTCAGTTTGGCACACTGAGCATCAATAATCTCGGCCATTGGACCTACACGGCGGATAACTCACAAGCAACTATTCAAGGGCTTAAAACAGGTGAATCAGTAACTGACACATTGCTGGTTCATTCTGTGGATGGGACCGAGCAAAAAATCACCTTGACCATTAACGGCACCGATGACAAAGCTGTGATAGCTGGCACAGCAACGGCCTCGCTCACTGAAGATAAAGACGTTCATGGTGGTCAACTTCGTGTTGATGGCACACTTATCGTCACCGATGCTGACAACGGTCAAACCCAGTTCAATGCTGAAAGCTTACAAGGCAAATTCGGTATGCTGGCTATCAATAATTTGGGTCACTGGACTTACACTGCTGATAACGCGCAAGTGGCGATTCAAGGGCTCAAAACTGGCGAATCACTCACCGATACATTGCTAGTACATTCGGTGGATGGCACTGAGCAACAAATCACCGTGACCATTAACGGCACTGACGATAAGGCAACCGTCACTGATGCTCAAACGGACATGAATTTACGCGGCGTTACTGAAGATCGCGGCTACATAGATACCCATTACGATCTGCACTATGACGGTCAATTAAACATTCAAGATCCCGATAAAGGCGATAACAGTTTTGACCCTAATATAGGTCCACAAACTTACCAAGGTATTGGTTACGATACTAAACTCGGTGGGCATATCT
Source organism: Agarivorans sp. Toyoura001 (assembly GCF_005405585.1). Lineage (GTDB taxonomy): Bacteria > Pseudomonadota > Gammaproteobacteria > Enterobacterales > Celerinatantimonadaceae > Agarivorans. Next base: position 147,009 of record NZ_BJEQ01000004.1, read on the forward strand.
TACTCATGCAAGATGGCCACTACACCTATACGCTGGACAACCGCCATATTCAAGACCTTGCCGCCGGCGAAACAAAAACAGATTCGGCGATTATCCGCACCGCTGACGGCACTGAGCATACCATCAAACTTAGTGTACACGGCACCAATGATACCCCCACAGTGAGTGCACAGTCACAGTCTGTCACTGAAGGTGGCGCCATCCTAAATGGGCAGATGATAGGCCATGACATTGATACTGGTGCACAACTACGTTACTCAGCACCACAGATAGATGGACTCACATTAAACCCCGACGGCAGCTACAGCTTTGACCCTAGCCATGCAAGTTATCAATCACTAGCCTCTGGGGTAACAAAAACGCTAACGATTCCAGTCACCGTCACTGATGAGCATAATGCCAGTGCCACACAAAACCTTTCTATTAGCATAACCGGCACCAATAATGCCGCCGTTATTGGTGGAGTTGATACTGGCGATGTCAGCGAGGGAACTGCTGGACAAGATATGTCGCCAGATTATGCTCAGCCAGGCATGGCTAAGTTAGGGCAAGCAGCATTAACAGCTGATGGCAAGTTAGATATTGTTGACCCCGATACAGCAGAATCTCAGTTTGATCCTAAAGGCGGTGCCTGGAATAACTCTTACCACGGACAATATGGACACTTACTCTTAAACACAGATGGTACTTGGCATTACGACGTGACGGTTGGAAGCGTTGATTGGGTAGGAAATCGTAAGACAACAATCGGCACTGCCATTGATAAATTAGGTGAACATCAAACGTTAACTGATACCATTACTGTATACTCTAAAGATGGCACATCTCACGATATTATTATTACTATTCATGGTGATAATGACCGCCCATATTGCTCTTCAGAAGTGCTGCTTGCTAGTGGCAAAGAAGATCTAGCTCAAACCATCTCTGTCGTTGATCTTTTAGCAAACACCATAGACGTGGATGCCAATGATGCAGGCAAACTCACCATTGCCAATTTACATGCTGATCATGGGTCTATTCTCACTAACCAAGATGGAACCTTTACCTTTACTCCAGACAAAGACTACAACGGTCAAGTCCATTTCACCTATGACGTCTTAGATGCTCATGCTGGTATCACCCACACCGGCGCGACAACAACATTAACGGCAGTTCAAGATAGCGCAATAATCACAGAAGTCAGCACAGGGAGTATTACTGAAGATGGGTCTCACAGAAGCAGTAATGGAGGAACAGTAACGGAGTTGGCAACGGGCTCTCTTACTGTGGTTGACCCCGACACTGGTGAAAACTCATTCCAGTTTAGCCAATTCGGTGAAACAAAAATTCATGACCCTTATAATGGCTTGTTACGTATCGATAGCGCTGGTACTTGGACTTATCATGTTGATAACGCAAAGCTACAATACCTAGCCGAAGGTCAAACTGAAGTTGTTATATATCGCGTACATAGTAAAGATGGTACACCCTACGATCTTCATATTAATGTCACGGGGACTAATGATGCACCCACTGTAAACCAAGTGCATTTAACCAATGGTACTGAAGATGTCAGTTACCAAATGCAGGCAAGCCATTTTGGTTTTAGCGATGTTGATTCAGGCGACACACTTCATTCTATAAGCTTAACCAATCTGCCAAGTTTAACTGAAGGTAAATTTGTACTTGATGGGCACAATGTTAGCGCAAACCAAGTTATCGATGCAGGCGACATCAGTAAATTACAATTTATCCCAGCAAAAGATTTTAACGGTGATATCCAGTTTACGTATACCGTTAATGATGGTCATACAGATTCGGCGCCTGCAACAGGCTCTTTAAATATTGCTTCAGTGGAAGATCTATTAATCGATAATGGAGTACGTGGCTTAGGTGTAACGGATGAAGATACCAGCACCCACTTTACAGAAGCACAATTATTGGAACATTTATCTGATGTTGATGGCCCATTGCATGTCAGTGGCTTACCAACATCGGCACATGGTGCAGTCACAGCAAATGCTTCTGGAGGATATGATTTTACTCCAAACTCCAATTACCACGGCCCTGCAGAAATTGACTACAAAGTCACTGATGGCTCGACTGAATATGCTAAAACAGCTCAACTATCTGTAACCCCAATCACTGATACAGCACAAGTCGGCCTTAGCATGACAGCCCAACAACAAGTGATGCAGTTAGGTACAGATGGTTCTGCATCTGCAATGAACAATGGGGTGTTACAAACCGGCGACCAAATCAATAGTGTCGCGGTCGAGTTTAATGTTATCGGCGGCCCACAAGTCACATCCGGCTCAACACATGGAGCCACCTACTTTAGTTATGCCAATAGTGAATCAGATAATGAAATGTATGCTTGGAAACCAAGCAATTTAACTATTGCGATCCATGGCACTGAATACGCTACAGGCATCGATACAACTCAAGATACTGCAACTCACCGCTATTCAATTTTATGGGATTCAAATACAGGGGTACTGCAAGTATTAGTCGATGGTGACGTTAAGTTTACTCATGCAAATGTCCATAAAGGCCAACCAATGAATGGTCATGGCACCCTAGCTATTGGACAAGATCAGGATGTGGTTCATGGTCAGAAATTTGTGCTTGAGGATGGCTCACATCAATCTCATGGTTTTGGTGTTAATGACGCATTTCATGGTCAGATTTTTAGTACATCAATGGTGACGAATCACTCTGTAGCCCCCGCTTCTCTTCAACATGCTCCTCTAGCGAATACGGTTGATAAAGATAATGGTCTTGTTATTGATATGAGAATGTCAGCTTCAGGGCAGTTAGTTGATATGACTGGGCACCATCAGCTAACCTCTTTTGGATCGTTAACCTCACATACTGTGTCAGTTGATACAGGAGTCGCTATTCCTAATAGTGATTCTTTACTGAATCTTAGCCCTCATATTGTCGACCCCGTTGATCCCGACGACCATATTTCTAAGGTAGAATTACTAGGATTGATTTCAGGCACAGTCATCACCGATGGTACTCCTGGGCACAATCATGTTGTTTCATCAATGACGGATGCTCTCAATATTCAGGGCTGGGATTTAGATCATCTTACCGCGCAGTTACCTGGAGGCAATAATCATAACATGGACATTATTGTCCGTGTGGAGACTACCGGACCAGATGGCGCCACCTCAACCACAGAAGCACACCAGCCTTTAGTGCTTGATCCTACTAAACCGATTCCAAATGCCGTAATTAGCGGCGATGATAATAAGACAACCGATGAAGACACGTCGATATCAGGACAGCTATTAATTACCGATACCGATGCCGCACAAGCGTATTTTGATACTACGCCTATTGATGGCAAGTATGGCCATTTAACGATTGATACAGACGGCCATTGGACTTATACACCAAATGCCACAGCCAATGCCTTAAATAAAACTGATCATGTACAAGATACGTTAATTGTTACCTCACTTGATGGCACCCAGCATCAAATTATCGTTAATATTGATGGCCGTGACGATAACCCAATCGTTACTGAACTCGCAGCACCTAAAACGGTTATTGAAGACGGTGGCCATGATGCTATACGCACTTCAGGAATGCTAAGTATCAGCGATCCAGATACTGGCGACACCCATAGCATTACTGAGCAAACCGATGTATTGGGCACCTATGGACATTTTTCAATTGCGGCAAATGGCAGCTGGCATTATGAACTTGATAATGCTTTACCTGCAACTCAAGCCTTAACCGAAGGGCAACACGTTACCGAAACATTCAATGTAGTCGTTAGCGATAATGAAGGTGGCCATACAATTCACACCATGCACTTTGACGTGCAAGGTAGCAATGAAGCGCCAACAATTACAGCAAGCACAATTTCAGCTTATGAAGATACCGACTATCACTTTACAAAGGCGGATTTTGGGTTTACTGACAGTGATGGTGGATCATTAGAGCACTTAACGATTACGGAGCTACCACCTAAATCTCAGGGAGAATTAAGCTTAAATGGTCACGCTATAACGGCTAACCAACAAATCAGTAATGCGGACATTCCTAATTTAGTGTTTACGCCAAATCTTAACTTTAATGGAAATGTAAACTTTAAATATAGTGTTAGCGATGGCCATGATAGTTCAGCAGAAGCTCAGGCAACTATTGATGTTGCTTCTAGAAATGATGCACCAACGATAACGCCAAGCTCACTGAGCGGTACAGAAGATAATATTTATAGCTTCAACGAAGCTGATTTTGGTTTTACCGATGTCGATAATGGCGATACCCTAAATCACATTACTATTACCGATTTACCAGATAGTGCAGACGGTAAACTTACTTTTAATGGTGTAGAAGTTACAACCAATCAACAAATTTCAGCCACTGACATAGGTCAACTTAAGTTTGAACCAAGCGCCAACTTCCATGGTGACGTAGACTTTGCTTATTCAGTCAATGATGGTCATGTGGACTCAGCACCAGCCAGAGCATCAATACATATCGCTTCAGTTGATGATCCATTAATCGATAGCGGTATGCGTGATTTAGGTACAACGGATGAAGATACCACCACACATTTTACAGACGCGCAATTACTCGCAAACTTATCAGATGCCGATGGTGCGTTACATATAAGCGGCGTGCCGACATCAACTCATGGCACAGTAACAGCGAATGCATCTGGAGGGTATGACTTTACCCCGAATGCAAATTACCATGGACCAGCTGAAATTGACTATAAAGTCAGTGACGGAACGACCGAGTACGCCCAAACGACTCATTTAAGTGTGAGCTCAGTTACAGATGCAGCAACGACTTCCTTGTCTGCAGAAGTTCAACGTACGGCATTTGGCCTGACCTCATCAGCTGATCATGGTTACATTAAGCCCCATGGCGATCAAATTAATTCGGGAGGTGACTTACACGCTTTTACGGCTGAATTCACTTATATCCATGATCCCAAAATCACCATTGGTACTTATCAAGATTTTGTTATGTTTCATGGGGTTAAACCTGATGGCACGCCTGATATGGATGGCGTTAATTTCGGCATGTGGACCTTTGGCGGTAATTTGAAGTTTACCAGTTCACATATCAGTGGTGATAACGGCAACCCTGGAGTCAATTTTAATGATGGTCAAGATCATCGTATAACCATGACATGGGATGGTAAAACAGATACCGCTCTACTTTATGATAACGGTGTTTTAAAAGTTACGGTTCATGGTTTTGCAGGAAGTGATCACATTGCGGCAAATCCATTTTTAAATGTAGGCAGTAAATACGTTCCGGGGCATTTTGCAGGACAAGATAAATTTCCAGGACGATTGCTCTCAACTAGTTTTGCCTCGCAAGCACTTACACCAGAACAAATTCAACATGGCCCAGTCTATGAGTCTGTTAGTAAAAATAATGGTCTATTAATCGACATTCGATCCGACAGTCATGGCCTTATATCAGACCAAACAGGTCACCATCAGCTTGATATTGCTGACTTACATACGTTTACAGGTGAAATGGTCAATACTGGCTCAACGGCTTTAGCGCCAGGCGATGTATTACATATGCACCTGTCAGTAGCGGCTCCTATAGATCATGACGATGTTCTCAGCAAGATAGAGATATTGGGACTTGCGAAAGGCACGATTCTTAGCGATGGTCATCATAGTTTAACGATTGGCTCAGCGGTGCAACATGCGGATGTTACCGGTTGGGATTTAGATAAAGTGACAGCAACATTACCTGCTCATGGCGATCAGAACATGCTAATGCAGTTAGTCGCAACCACGACCGGACCTGATGGTATAAGTACAACCGATAGTGCAAAACTGCCAATAATATTAGATGTTAACTCCCCGGTTCCTGATGCTGTTATTACCGGGGATGAACAACTAACCACAGATGAAGTCTCAACTGTATCGGGTCAGCTAACTATTACCGATACAGATTCATCACAAGCGTATTTTATAGCAGAAGTTATACCAAGTGCTCATGGTCAATTTACGATAAAAGCTGTCGGAAGTTGGGAATTCACCCCAAGTAAGCTGGCAGAAACCTTGACTCAAAACCATAACGCCACCGATATTGTTACCGTAAAAACTCTTGATGGAACAGAGCAACAATTGAGTGTAACACTCATCGGCAGCGACACTGCCCCAACAACCGTCACCACCGATTTAGGCAAGGTTGAATCTGGTCGCACCCACGACTTCCAAGCAACAGATTTGCTTGCTAATGTTACCGATGTCGATACCAGTGCAGCAGGGCTATCGATTGTGGCGGGCTCACTGCTCTCTCCCCATGGAACTGTGGTAACCAATCCTGACGGTAGTTATAGCTTTACAGCAAATTCAGGCTTTGTTGGTAACGATTTAGCCATTAGTTTCAAAGTCAGTGATGGTCATAACACTATTGATGCCAACGCAATAATTGATGTCACACCGCCTCTGGCGATCACCCGATTAGAGCGAGATACTGGGGTCAGTGACAGTGACTTTGTTACTAGCGACGGCCACATAATCTTATACGGAACTGGCGAGCCCGGTAGCACGATCATGGGAAGTGGGATTCTCAGTGGCCCTAAAGCAATTGTCGATGCAAATGGTCATTGGAAAATGGATGTCAGCGCAACAGATCGCGCCGATGGTACCTATACGCTGACCGTATTTGAAGTAAAAGCTGATGGCAGCTATGCCCAAGCCCATCATAAAATCACTATAGATACTGCTAAACCAACGCTGTCTATCGACCCTATCTCCAATGACGATTGGGTAAATCATCATGACCATCAGCAGGATTTAACTATTACAGGTGCCACAACCCATGTGGCTGATGGCAATTCGGTTGATGTGATTGTCGCAGGTACACACTATAGCGCCAACGTTAACAATAACCATTGGCAATTGGTCATTCCGGCAAATCAAGTTGCCAATATTAGCGACAGTGCCTATCAAGTCCATGCAGAGGTTATCGCGACCGCAACTGGCGACACAGCTCAAGTTCAACGCCAGCTAGTGGTATCTGCCGATTTAAGCACTCTGGTACAAACTCAGGCAGTAGAAGAGGACAGTAAAACCACAGCCACAGGGACTTTATTTGCTGTAGGCGCGAGTGAAACTGTTACCACTACAGGCGTATTACAAGGCAACTACGGCACTTTACAAATGAATGTCGATGGTAGTTACCAATACACATTGGACAATAACGCAGCCGCTATTCAGCAAATGGGGCAAACAGATACCCATGCAGATAACTTTTTCATCAGTTATACCAATAACCATGGCGACACCAAACATGCCGTGGTCAATATTGGTATTCATGGCACCAACGATGCCCCCCTATTAACGGGCACTTTTGAAATATCTCGTTCAATTACGACGGGCTCAATGACCAATACCCATTCCTTTGGCTATATCAATATTGATGACATCGATGCTGGTGATAAACTCAATATTGAATACATTGATAGTCAGGGTGGACACCATCTATTAGATTTTACGCCAGGCAACAGTAATAAAATTGATGTACAAGGCATCGGTCATTTTAGTATCGATGCCGATGGACGTTGGGATTTTACCTTCAGTCACAGTGGTCCTGAGCGTGACAAGCTTGATCAAGAAGTGGCCGCAGGTAAGATTCACTCCGAAACAGTCACCCTTAAAGTAACCGATGGCAGTGGGCAGAGTCGGGAAGAACACCTAACAGTACACATTGGCGATGGTAAGACCGGACCACAGATTTTCGGAGCGTCCGAGTCTGTGGTTACCGAAGACAAAGTGACTCAATCCCACGGCTTGCTCGATTTATTGGTCGGTGACGTCAAGGTGGCCAGCGGTGTCACGTGGGAGTTGCAACCTGGGGCTCACCCTCAATACGGTGATTTAACATTAAACCCCGATGGTAGTTGGCAGTATCAAGCTAATAATGGTTCGGCTCGTGTACAAGCCCTAGCTGAAGGTGAGCGACTTGAAGAAACAATAATGGTGACCGCTACTGACTCCCTTGGTCACAGCGTAGATCAAGCAATGAAATTGGTGATCATCGGTACCAATGACGTACCTGTTGTTGGACATGCCCTTGCTAATACGGTTGTTGAAGATCATCTGCTCACTCTGAGTAAAGCTGATTTACTTGCTAATGTTCACGATACAGACGCTAAAGATGTGCTTGATGTAAGCCATTTATCAATAGTCGGTGGTGGTACTATTACCCAACAAGGTGACCATTGGGTTATCAATCCTGGGGTAAATTATAATGGAGAATTACGCTTAAACTATACGGTGACCGATGGTCATGTAGCGATAGATAACAGTATGGCGATTCATGTGTCGCCTGACGCCGATACTCCTACCATGATATTTACTAAGCATGTCGGTGATTTAGCTTCGCCACTCGATACAATGGCGATTTCGGGTAATGAAAATTCTGATTTAGCACTTAATATTAACGTATCCAGTCCAGATACAAATGAAACGCTCACAGTTGAAATTACAGGCGTTCCACCAGGGGCTTCGCTATCTGCGGGGACTGAAAATAACGGCATATGGACACTACAACAAAGCGAGTTAACTAACCTCAAAGTTATTCCTGAAGCTGACTTTCATGGCCATTTTGATTTAAGTGTTTCAGCAATTAGTCATGATGGCAGTGAACAGACTTCGGTTAGTCAAACTATTGGAGTTGATGTACTAGCGGCACCTGTACTCGCTGGAATAGGGCAATCAGATGCTCCACAAAGTGACACTGAAACAGATACGCTGACCTTTAGCTCAAGTGTTGATGCGGATTTCTCCAACGTGGCAAGCACTGGAGTTCTCAATGATCCTATTGCTCCGGTAGACCACTACTTTCAAATGCTGGGAATGAGCAAAGATGATGTACCCACGGAGTCTTTAGCTGGCAGCCAAACAGAATTACTACCGGAAGTTAACGTAGATAACCCGTTAGCTGATGAAGGTGATTTGGCTGGGCAATCGTCGGAGCTGTTTGACAATCCATTGGCTGAAGGTGAGGAACAACATCACCAACTTGATGATGTCCAAGAGCACAATCATAACCAACTCGTTGATAATAGTACTGCTATGGATAGTCATGATGATGAGTTATTACATTCGGCGCTCAATAATATGCATAATCAATGGTAAGTATGGAGAGTGTTTTGTTAGCTAAAGATATTATCTATATATTGCAGTAATATACGGCTATTAGTTAATTTTCAGCAAATTAAACTAAATAGACCTGCTTGATTAGCTTTTTCTCTTGGCGTTAAACAATGCTCATGGCAGAATGCCGCCTTACCCTCATAGATGTTGTTTAGTTAAAGGACTCACCATGAAATTTCGCCTAGCGATTGGCGCTGCAATGTTCGCTGCACTTCCCGTTCAAGCTGATTTACTTGGCCTGACTGTTGCCAGCCACTTAGCTCAAACCAATACCGACCCTAAAGCCTCTTCGGCATGGCAAGGTGATATTGAAGTACGCTTTAAGCATCCTATCCCGTTAATTCCAAATGTTGCTGTTGGCGCTAACAAGCGTAAACAAGGCGATGCGGCTGACGGGTCTAGCTACCAAGGTGAGCTTTACTACAACTTATTTGATACTGCCGGTTTGTACTTAGACTTAGGTGCGGGTTACGAGAGTTGGGACAGTGCTGATTCGTTTTTAGCAGGCACCGACTCTGGCGAGCAAGTATATGCAGTGGGCCGTGTAGCATGGCGTTTCCCTGGTTCAGGTCTTGGCTTAGAGAGCGATCTTAAATTGTCGCTAACTGACGAAGATTACAAAGCAAACCGTTTTCGTGCGGGTGTTAACTACGAATTGTTTGATTTAGTGGCGAGCACTATCGACATTTCAGCCGGTTATCAATACGAAGACATTGCAACACGTAGCTACAGCACAAGCGACAGCGGTGCTTACCTAGGTTTAGCAGTTAACTTCTGATAACTGTTGGCAGTGGCAGTGTGTTGGAAACAACATGCTGCCATTGCCATAAATCCTAGGCCTGCACTAAGGCCGACTAAACCAAAAATACCCTGCTGCTGATTTAACTGCCAAGCAAAAGCACCAAGAAATGGGGCACTTGCGCTGGCGAGCAAATAGGGCACAGCCAACATTCCCGATATCGCTCCAAAACCTTGTTCACCGAGTAATTGTTTGGTTAACACTGGCCGCAAAATACTGGTTACCCCATAAGCACTCCCTTGTAAAACTACAAACAGCCAAATAAGGTGCTGGAGTTGTTCGAGCTGCCACAACAAACCGGCGGCAACGAACAAACTGCCAAAACACATCATGGTTATAAGGGTATTCGATAGCCGTTTATCTACACTGATCATGGCGATGCGCCCAAGCACTTGCATTGGGCCAATCATCGCCATGACTAACACGGCATTATCTGCGCTAAAGTTGAGAGCGTGCATGCTTGGTAGCAAAAAGTTAACTAATACCGTGTGGTTAAGTGCACTAAGAGAAAAGGCTAAGGCAATAAACCAGAACACTGCGTTTTTAAGCTGAGCATTTGGCGCGCTCGATTGCTGAGTGCCTGCGATGGCTTTCTTTTTGCGAAGCTCTGAGCTTTGGGCCCCTTGAATTAACTTGGCGCTAATAAACAGCAATGGAGTAGCGATGAGCAAAACAATCAAGGCTAAACTCACGGACGTTATTCGCCAGCCTAAGAGGTCGATAAGGTAATGGCAAAGTGGAAAGCTTAGGGTACCTGCAAAGCCAGCATATAAGGTGACTTTGGTGATCGCCGATTTAGCGTTGTCCCCGCGATAACGGGTAAGAAAAGCAAAACAAGGTTCGTATAAACACCCTGCGCTAGCGCAGCCTAGCACTAACCAAGCAACATAAAACTGCCATAAGCTCTGCACCTGGCTAACGGCCAGTAAAGCAATTCCGCCCAGCAGAGCGCTGCTGCTTAAAACCCGTGGGCCAAACCCTTTGTCGATTAAACGGCCAATAAATGGCGAGCAAAGTGCAGAGGCGACTAGGCAAATCGTGAATGCTAACGAGACATCGGCAATAGACCAAGCAAGCTGCTGATGCCAAGTGAGCAGCGTGGCAGGAAAGCTATAGTAAAGGCATGCCCAAAGCAGCGTTTGGGCAATGGCCATTCCATGAGTGGCTAAGCGAACTTTAGTTGGGGCTAGTGCCACTAAACGCTTTCGCTTAGCAGTTGTTTCTCATAGTGTTCCAGAAAGCTTAAGCAGTCTTCTTGGAACAAGGGTAGGGCCTCGGCAAGTTTTTCATGCGACCAATCCCACCAGGCAAGTTTTTCTAGGCGCTCGCCAGTTCTAGGTTTATCAAAGCGTGGTCTTAATACCTTGGCAGGATTACCCACCACGATGTGCCAAGCGGGTACATCTTTAGTGACAATACTGCCAGAGCCAACAATGGCGCCATTACCAATGTTTACACCCGGCATAATAATCGCGCCGTGGCCAATCCATACATCGTGACCAATCTTCACTTTGTTATCTGCACGCCAATCAAATACCTGTTCGTCTACTTTTGCTGCCATTCCATACTTTTGCGGACGGTAGCTAAAGTGGTGCAGGCTTGGCCGCCACCAAGGGTGGTTGCTGGGATTTACCCTTACGCTTGAAGCAATAGAGACAAATTTTCCTACTTCGCATAAAGCAATATCTACGTCGTTTTGGACGTAGCTGTAATCACCAAATTGCACGTTGTCTAATAGGCAGCGCTCGCCGATTTCAGTCCAGCTGCCTAGCTCAGAGCTGGTTACCTTACTGCTATTAGCTACGTTGGGCTGGCTGTTTAAATTTGCGCCGGGGTCTACTATCGCCATGGTTGTTCCTTTGAAGTTATAGGCTTAGGCATAATTCATCATGCCCAACCAGCACATTGCTGGGTAAGCAGTTGGGGTGTTGCATGAGGTATTCGTCTAAATCGTGGCCAATGTGGGTGAGCACCCAAGTGCTGTCGGGCAGAGCATGCGCTAACTCAAGCACGTCGCTAAGATTATTGTGATTACCTGAACGATGCAGGGGAGAGTTACTGCAATCAATCACTACATACTTTGGCGGCTGGCGCAGCAAATGTTGCCAGCTTTGGTCTGGGATCCCTAGGGTATCGGTTAGGTAGGCAATCAGGCCATTTTCACTGGTAAACAAGTAGCCTAGAGTAGGTTTTGAGTGATTTAAAGCTAGGGGCGTTATGTTGATACCTGCTAACGCAAAGCTATGCATGGCCTGCCTAGCGGGCTGAAAATCTAGTAAACCAGAGTGTTTAAATAGGTCATCACAACCTAAGGGATCATCTGGGTGATAAACCGGAATTGGCTTGGCTACTCCCCAGCGTAATTCAAATAAAGCTTGTACATGATCCATGTGAAAGTGGGTGAGCAACATGGCATCAATAGACCCAGCTGGAAAGCGCGTTTGTAACTGCGGATGGTTGGCGTCGATGAGTATTCGCTGGCCATTTACTTCTAGCACTGCTGAGCAAAGCAATCTTGCTTTGCTGGGGTCTAAGCTCGCTCGCTGGCAGGCGAGGCAATCGCAGCCGTACACTGGGCAGCCTGTTACATTACCGGTGCCAAGTAGGGTTAGTTTCATTGGATATATAACTCGGTAGTTTCGGTGTCAATGTATTTGAGCAGTTTGCTCACGGTGCTGTCTAGATTGCGGTTGTTGTCTAAGCGCCAACACTCTTCTGGCAGAGAAGCCTGATATTGTTCGCTGCGGCGCAGCCGTGCTGAGATATCGTGTTCAGATTCACGACCGCGCTTGCGCAGGCGTTCGGCCAATATGCTGGAATCTACCTCTAAGGCGATTATTCGCAAGCGCTCCCCAAATAACTCTTCAGCCAAGGGGATCTGTTGGCGAGAGCCGTTGAAAAGCACCGAGAACCCCATGCTCAACCAAGTATTTACTTCGTTACCCACGGCGTAATTGCAGCCGTTGGCCTGCCAGTCCATCGCAAATAAGCCGCTGTGTTTACGATGGGTGAACTCTGGCACGCTTAAGGCAATGTGATTTTCACCGCTATCATCTACCGCACGGGTGATGTAGCGATGAGCAATCAGCAGATTGCTGTCCGCTTGCAACTGGCTACGTAAGCCATTAATAATGCTGTCTTTACCTGAGCCAGAAGGCCCCACCAAGTAAAACAACTTGGCTTCGCCGTTTAGTTCACTGGCAGTTAGCGAAGTCATCAAAATACTCGCTCTCCTTCACGCCATACTTGCATTACTTGCAAGCGCTCATCATTGGGTTTGGCTAATACCAAATCGGCCCGTTTACCCTCACAAATACTGCCTCGGTCGTCCATGCCTAAGGTATGTGCTGGAGTTAGGCTAACCATTTGAATGGCCTGACAAAGATCGTAGTTGTTATCTTCCATGTTAGCCACCATATATGCGGCATCGAGTAAACTGGCTGGGTAGTAATCAGACGACAAAATATCCAGCACACCTTCGCGAGCTAGCTCTGCCGCGGCTACGTTGCCAGAGTGAGATCCGCCACGCACAATATTTGGCCCACCCATCATTACCTGCAAACCCGCGTCGTGCGAGGCTTTAGCCGCAGCAACAGTGGTAGGGAACTCGGCAACGGCACAACCTAATGATGCAGACTCTAGGGCGTGTTCAAGAGTGGCGTCGTCATGGCTGGCTAAGGCAATGCCTCGCTCGCGGGCAGAGGCCGCTATGTGTTTGCGATTAGCGTCTGACCACTGCTCGGACGCGGCAGTTTGCTCGGCTTCAAAAGCTGCCATTTCTTTATCGTTTAAGCCGTATTTACCCATGTAGTAAGTGCGATACTTTTCGCTGTCTACAAATTGGCGTTGGCCTGGTGTGTGATCCATTAACGACACCATGGCTACTGGCCCTTGCTCAACCAAAGTTTCGAATATGTTGGCGGTATCGGCATTCGGCAGTTCACAGCGTAAGTGCAGCATGTGCTCGGCGCGATTAACGCCGCGTTGCTGGCTATTCACAATGGTGTGTAGCATCCGCTCTAGGTTGGCAAGGCGAGTGCCGTGGTCGTTAATGTAGCCCAGTGCAATGGCATCAAGCACCGTGGTGATACCGCTGGAAATCATTAAGGCATCGTGGCTGGCCATGGCCGAACCACTGGGCCAGCTAACCTTAGGTCGTGGGGTGAAAAACTTCTCTAAGTTGTCGGTATGCAATTCAATAAGGCCTGGCAGCAGGTAAGCGCCGTCGCCGTTTATGGCACTACTATGTTGGCTTTGAGTATCACTAAGCGCCACGATGCGGCCTTCACGAACTTCTAATGACCCTGTTACTACTTCATGTTCCAGAACCATATTTACATTGGTAATAATCATCACACTATCCTGCTAATTGTGCTGCTTGTTGCATGTTGTGTAAGCGGTCTGCGACTAAATCGCGCACCCAAGCATCGTGAAATATGCCAACAATGGCTGCGCCGCGTTGTTTGGCGGCCAAAATTAATTCAACCACTTGCTGGGCATTGTGTTTGTCCAATGAGGCGGTTGGTTCGTCTAGCAACAATATTGGGTAATCGAGGGCGAAACCGCGGGCAATGTTGACCCGTTGTTGCTCACCACCAGAGAAGGTAGCGGGTGCTAGGCTCCATAAGCGCTCTGGCACGTTTAGGTGGCTTAATAAGGTTTCGGCTTTAGCTTTGGCTTGGCTATCGCTAATGCCATTTTCTAACATCGGTTGCATTACGATATCTAAGGCCGATAAACGTGGAATAACCCTTAAAAACTGGCTTACCCAACCAATGGTATTGCGGCGTAAAGCAATAATTTCTCTTGCTTGAGCGGTAGCTAAATCAAGCCACTGCTCACCTTGGCTAATCAGCAATTCACCTTCATCAACTTGATAGTTACCGTAAAGTGAACGTAATAGGCTAGATTTACCAGAGCCTGAGCTGCCGTTAAGCACCACGCACTCTCCGGCAAAAATCTCTAGATTTTGCTGGCGTAAAACCGGTAAACGCGCAGCCCCTTGATTGTGTAAAACAAAGGTTTTATTGATGTTTTTAGCGATCATGACGGGTTTCATGATGAATCCTTGTAAGCTAAGCGTTTATTGTTGAAGAACCGATGAAACCAACAATTGCGTGTAGGGGTGACTAGGGTCATCCAATACTCGGTCGGTAAGGCCGCTTTCTACTACTTGGCCTTGCTTCATCACCATGATTCGGTGCGCCAACAACCTTGCTACCGCTAGGTCGTGAGTAACAATAACCACTGCGAGTTGCAGTTCGGTGACGAGATTACGAATTAAATCTAATAAACGCGCTTGCACCGATACATCTAAGCCGCCAGTAGGTTCGTCCATAAATACTAAACGCGGATGGGTAACCAAATTGCGCGCGATTTGCAGGCGTTGCTGCATGCCGCCGGAGAAGGTGAGGGGCATGTCGTCAATTCGGCTTTGATCTATTTCTACCGCTTTTAGCCAAGTGAGAGCTTGCAGGCGGATCTCGGCGTAATTGCGCCAACCGTTTTCCATTAAACGCTCGCCAATGTTGCCGCCCGCCGACACCCTTGGGCGAAGCCCATCTAGCGGATGTTGATGCACAATGCCAAAGTGTTGCCTGATTAAGCTGCGACGTTCCGCTTCACTAATTTTGTATAGCTCTGCGGTGTTGCTATCGCTTTGAAAACTAATGCTACCGGTTTGTGGAGCAAGGCGACCCGATAAGGTTTTGAGCAAGGTAGTTTTACCAGAGCCCGACTCACCCACAATGGCCAATACTTCACCGGGATAAAGGCTTAAGTTAACGTCTTCAAAGCCTTTGCCTGGCGCGTACAGCATGCTCAAGTTTTGGGCTTGGAGTAGGGCTGGCTCGGCTTGGTTCGCGGCGTTTGCGCGAGGTTCTTCAAGTTGCTTAGCTAACTGAGTCATGTTCAGCTCCTAGTTGCGCGGCTTGTTGCTTTTGGCAGTAGTCGGTGTCTGAGCAAATGAACATGCGTTGCCCTTGGTCATCGATCAGCACTTCATCAAGAAAGGTGTCGTGACTACCACATAGGCTGCAAGGCTCATCCCACTGCTGAATGCTAAAGGGGTGGTCGTCGAAATCGAGGCTGTGCACATCGGTGTAGGGAGGAATGCAGTAAATGCGTTTTTCTCGCCCAGCACCAAAAATCATTAAGGCTTCCGATTGATGTAGCTTTGGATTGTCGAATTTAGGAATTGGCGATGGGTCCATAAGGTAGCGCCCATGCACCGTTACCGGATAAGCGTAGCTGGTGGCGATGTAGCCATACTTCACAATGTCTTCGTACAGTTTTACCTGCATCGAACCGTATTCTTCCAAAGCGTGCATTTTTTTTGTCTCGGTTTCACGCGGTTCAATAAAGCGCAGCGGCTCGGGAATAGGCACCTGAAAAACCAGAATTTGGTTGTTGCTTAGGGCTTGCTCTGGAATGCGGTGGCGGGTTTGAATAACACTGGCTTGTTCGGTTTTTTCGGTAGTGGCAATGTCGCAAACTTTGCTGAAAAAGTGACGAATAGATACCGCATTGGTAGTGTCGTCGGCGCCTTGGTCAATCACTTTAAGTACGTCATCTTGGCCAAGAATAGAGGCACTAAGCATAATGCCGCCGGTTCCCCAGCCGTAAGGCATTGGCATTTCGCGTCCACCAAAGGGAACTTGATAACCAGGAATGGCGACACCTTTTAAGATGGCGCGACGGATCATACGTTTGGTTTGTTCGTCTAAGTAAGCAAAATTGTATTGCTGGCTACTATCATCTAGTGCAGTAGCCTGTTGGCTAAAGCTGGTCATGGCTGGCTCCTTGCTGGCGCATTTTTCGTAGCAGTTCTAGTTCCGATTGGAAGTCGACGTAATGGGGCAATTTAAGGTGAGAAACAAAGCCGGCGGCTTCTACGTTGTCGGCATGGGCTAGCACAAACTCTTCATCCTGCGCAGGGCTGCTTACCGGCTCGTTATAGCGCTCGGTTTGCAAGGAGCGATCGAGTAGGGCAACCGCCATAGCTTTGCGTTCGCTAAAGCCAAAGGCTAAGCCATAACCTCGGGTGAAGTGAGCGTCTTTATCTTGTGGGCTAACAAAGCCGTTTACCATTTCACATTCGGTGAGGGTAATGCTGCCTATCTCAACCTCAAACCCCAACTCATCTGGGCAGATTGCGATGGCTACTTCGCCGCTACGAATTTCGCCAGCAAAGGGGTGGTTACGCCCATATCCACGTTGGGTGGAGTAGGCCATAGAGAGTAAAAAGCCTTCGTCGCCGCGGCTGAGTTGTTGCAAGCGAGCTGCCCGCGAACAAGGGTAGCTAATGGCTTGCTGGGTAATGTCGGCGGGTTCTTCGCCTTCATCTATCTCCGGCTTGGCTAGACCTTGTTGTTCTAACAACGAGAATACTTTGCTAAAGGCTTGTGGCGAATTATCACCTTGGTTTGAAGCCTCAGCCGCTGGCGGTTCAGCCTTGCTGTCGGCTTGTTGCTCAGCCAGTAAGCTAAAGTCCAATAAGCGGTGGCTGTAATCGTATGTCGGGCCCAGTTGTTGGCCGCCAGGCAAGTCTTTATAGGTGGCTGAAACGCGCCTTTGAACCTGCATGTTGCTGGTATTTAATGGCTCGCATGTGGCTAACAGTGGCAAAGTAGTACGATAGGCACGTAGTAAAAATATTGCTTCTATTTGATCGCCACTGGCTTGCTTAATCGCCAGTGCTGCTAGTTCACGGTCAAAAATACCACCTTCGGTCATTACGCGTTCAACCGCTAAGCTGAGCTGTTGGCTAATTTGCTCAACGCTTAGTTCCGCTATATCGGTGTCGCCACGGCGGCGCTCGGCTTGTAATTTATGGGCTGCTTCGATGGCTTTTTCGCCACCTTTTACCGCTACATACATGAGATTAACTCCAGCTTGGTGGTACGACTAATGGCCACTAGCGATTGCTGATGGCAGAACATAAAATCAATACCGAGTGGGTAGCGATGACTTGGCTTAAGCAAGTAGTCCACTAGGTTGTCACTAAGATCACCCAGTTGTAGCTCTACGCTATGTTTAATGCCGGGTCCGCTTAAGCGAAAACGAGGCCCCTTATCAAAACCGGTAGTTTGTACTAATACGCTGGCACTCAGCTCGGGGCTGGCATCTGTGCCAGCCTTAATACTTTGTAAGTTAAGATCTTCAGTGCCACTGACCACTAGGTAATCGGCTTGCTCCATAGGCGTTGAGGAAACGCCATTGTGAAAGGCCAAGTTATGCCAAGCGTGCTCTAAACCGTCTCTTGATTCAGCAAGTGCTGAGCTTAAATACACGCCGGTTTGCTGGTCACACAAGCTCATTATTATTTGGCTCGTGGCGGCATTTAGCGGCGAAAAACCGGGGTGTTTGTTTAGCGTAACCTCGGTGCCAGGCTCGCTTAAGGCTTTTAGGATGTAGCGAAAGCATTGTTGGGCATTATGTATGCCGTCGATAAATCCAGATTCAATGTGCTGCATTAATCTTCTCCTCTTACAACCGTGAAGAAATCGACTTTTGATTGGGCTGCGTGTTCAGCCGTTTTATGTTTTGCTTGTTGCTGTAGTTCGGCCAGCGGCTGAATTACCGCCTCCTGCAAGCTAGGGGCGTATTCTCGGTTTTGCATTAGGGCATCAATAACCGCCGACAACAGTGCGTGTTGCTTGGCCCGACCGCGTAAATAGCCGTAACCTAAAGTGCCATCGCTTAAGCGCACAGCAGCGCGAGTGATGGTGGTATCGCCTAAATTAAAGCGTTCGCCAGTGCCGCCAACGCGCCCTTGCAAACGGGCTAGGCCAACTTCAGGCTGGCGAATAACTTCGCATTCAGGGTCTAAGTTAAGTTGTTGCCAACGGCTAACTAACGCTGGGTAAGAAGCATTAGCTAAAACGGCCATCCAGTGCTGGCGTATTGATTGTCCGGATGATGGTTGCTGGGTCTGTGAGTGGCTCATAACGGGTGCTCCAGGCTAAGCTCTACTAGCTCAGCTCTAATATGAGAAATGGAAAATTCAAAGGCTTGCTGTTGCTGATCTACATTGACGGTTTGTAGGGTGAGCAAAGGATTACTAGCATCAATTTGCAAGCAGGCTTGGTCTTCATTGTTAGGCAGCTGAGCCCCAACAACGGTTTGCTGACGACGCAGTTCTATATTGCAATGTTGCTTTAGAAAACTGTGTAACGAGCCTTGTTGGTATTGGCTTAAATGTGCCTCGTGTTCGCCTAAACGCAGATGGTGAAACACAATGCTAATCGGCACTTGGTCGATAAAACGTAGGGTTTTAAGCTGAATAACTGGGCTGGCCAATTCCACGCCTAAGCCTTTAGCTACCCATTGATTGGCATTGGTGCGAATAAAGCTCAAAAGGCGGCTATTGGGTTTAGCGCCTGCGCTAAGTAGGTTATCGGTGAACTTAGATCCCGAATGTAATGGGTAGCGTACTGGCTTGCTAAGTACCATCACCCCTTTGCCTTGCTGTCGCAGTAGCCAGCCTTTCAGCACGAGTTCGTCAATGGCGCGTCGCAAGGTGTGGCGATTAACCTGATAGCGCTCGGCCAAACGTTGCTCAGGCGGCAGGTATTGGCCCGCTTGATACGCATGGCTAATTTCTTTTTCTAAGCTCAAGGCGATTTCTTGATAACGAGGCATGGTTCAGTTCACCTAAATAAACAGTTTTCTAACGCGTTGTGAGGCAAAGTCCAGCAGGCTCACGGTAGCCACAATAATGATCATCACGGCGCAAGTTTGCGGGAACATAAATCCTCGAATGCTTTCCCACAAAATAACGCCAATGCCTCCAGCGCCTACCATGCCTACAACGGTGGCGGAGCGTACGTTAGATTCAAAACGATAGAGGGAGAAAGAGATCCATAGCGGCAGCACTTGGGGGATGACTCCGTATACAATTTCTTCTAGCTTATTGGCACCAGTGGCGCGCACGCCTTCAACTTGGCCAGGATCTATCGCTTCAACGGCTTCTGAAAACAGTTTGGCAAGTACCCCTGTAGTGTGAATAAACAAGGCCATTACCCCAGCAAATGGACCTAGACCCACGGTGACCACAAACAACATGGCAAATACCATTTCATTAATGGCTCGGGCGGCATCCATGAGGCGGCGCATTGGTTGATATACCCACGCTGGCACCATATTTTCGGCACACATTAAGCCAAAAGGAACCGACAGGAATATTGAGAAAATGGTGCCCCAAATAGCGATATGCAGGGTGATTAACATTTCTTCTAGGTAGTAATTTAAATCGCTAAAGTCTGGCGGGAAGAAGTCACTGGCTAACTCCGTCATATTGCCGGCATCGTTATAAATTTTCATTGGCGCTATTTCGGCGCCTTGCCAGCTCCAAGTTAAACCGGCGATGGCGATGGCCCAAAAAAGTAGGCTTAACCAAGATGGCTTGGAGTTTTGGTTAAGAATTGCGGCTTCGGTAGTCATTTAAGGTTCTCAACATGTCTAGATAAGTTGGCTTTAAAAAAGCTGGGCTTTCACCCAGCTAGCTTTTAACTATTTAGCCATCGCGGTAATTGCGCTCTGCTTGCGGTTTAAATCAGCAAGTTGGGCGTCAATCACTGCTAGCTCTGCCGCTTTTTCGGCTTTCGACATTTTGCTGTCGTTTTCAGTAACAATGCGGTTTTTGAACAGTACCAATTGGCGAATAGGCAACAGTTGAAGGTCGCTAGAGGCTTTGAACGGGGCCCACTGTAGCGCTTCTAATACTGCTAGCTCTTGAGCATCACCAGTGGTGCCGTACTCCATGAAGAAGTCATACACTTCGCCTTTCACACTTTCTGGTAGGTTTTTACGCCATACAATTGGGTCTGAAGGAATAAGGGGTGACTTCCAAATAACTTTTAGCTGCTCAAACTTTTTAGGTGCAGTAATTTTTAAGCGGTCCATGTTTTCGGTGTTGCCAGTTGCTACATCTACTTGTTTCGCCGCCGCGGCTAAAGCGTTAGCTTCGTGGCCAGAGTTCATGCTGCGTTTGAAGTCAGACACTGAAATGTTGTTTTGCGCAAATACGTAGTACGAAGGTACTAAGAAGCCAGACGTTGAGTTTGGATCGCCGTTACCAAAAGTAAGGTCACCACGTTTGGCGATAACATCTTCAAGGCTGTTAAGCGGGCTATCTTTGTGAGTAACCAATACGCTCCAGTAACCAGGGTTACCTGTAGCATCAACGGTTTGTGCGAAGATTTCGCCACCGGCGCGGTCTACTGCTTCCATCGCAGATTTGTTGCCATACCAAGCTACGTCTACTTTGTCGAAACGCATGCCTTGAATAATGCCGGCGTAATCTGGAGCAAAAAATGCCTTTACCTTGTAACCGGTTTTCTCTTCCATCGCTTCTAGAAACGGTGTCCAAGTGGTTTTTAGGTTTTGCTGAGACTCAGTAGAAATAATCCCAAAGTTGATGGTGTCCATCGCTTTTTCAGCAGCTGAAACCATGGTTGAACTTACTGCTGCGGCAACTACCGCAGTTGCAAAGGCTGTCTGCTTGATTAGCTTTAACATGCCATCTATCTCCTTGTTAGTTGGGTTTAGGCCATCTGTGGCCAAAGTTGTGGTACTGCTTGGTCTTGGTTTTCGGTGGTTGTTAGTTGAGCTTGCGAGCCGTATAACGCGGCAAGTTTGGCTTCGTTTAATTGCTCGCTAGGCCCGTCGTAAAATACTTCGCCAAGTTTTAGCGCCACAACACGTGGGCAATAACGTTTGGCGTAGTCAACTTGGTGTAAGGTCACCACTACTGCGATGCCTTCTTGTTTATTGATGTCGGTGAGTATTTCCATCACGATGCGTGACGACTCTGGATCTAAGGAAGCAATCGGCTCATCGGCTAAAATGATCTTGGCGCGTTGCATTAAGGCGCGAGCAATCGCTACGCGTTGCTGTTGACCGCCAGATAGTGTTGAAACGCGCTGTAAAGCAAATTGCTCAAGGCCTACGCGTTTTAAAGCTGCTAAAGCTTGGCGCTTTTGCTCAAAAGTAAAACGGCCAGTAAGGCTGCGCCAGCTGGGAGTTGCGCTTAGTGCGCCAATCAAAACATTTTGCAAAACGCTAAGGCGTGAAACCAAATTAAACTGCTGGAAGATATAACCCGTTTGGCTGCGGCTTTTGCGTACGGTGTTACAAAACTTGCCGTCACGTTGCACTGGCATGCCAAGAACTTCGATGTAGCCTTTGCTGTTTTTGTCACTGCTAACCAAGCCATTTAAGTGGCGTAAAAGGGTTGATTTTCCTGAGCCTGACGGCCCAAGTAATGCCACCATTTCACCTTGCTGAACACTTAAATCTACGCTTTTAAGGGCGTGGTTGTTTTCAAAGTGTTTGTTCAGCTGCTTGACTGTGATTACTTGATTGTTCATTACAGGATCCTGCCGTTGTTTTGAACAATAACTTAGGCTTGTAATGTGACAGTTAGCTTATCTAGACATGTCAGTTGGGTGACTTATTTGTGGCGATTTGGTTACAAATTCTTCAGGATTTAGTTGGCTAAGTAGGCTGGAAGATTTTTCTTAGAACTTGCTTATGAGCAATAAAAAGCCGTTTGATGGTGTTATACCAATGAGGAAGTTGCAGCTTTAGGGTTAAACAATGACGGGTTAGTTCCTCAATGCTTCTACTAAATATCGAGGGCTTGTTTATAAGCACCAGCAGAAAGGTCTTTTTTGAATTTATTGAATAATCCGAGTGGGCTTAGTCACTCGGATTTATTATTGAGTTTACTTAATCGAATGCTTTCTAGATAAATGGAATTAAGTGAGCATTGTTGATTTAAATTAAGCTGCTTTAGTGTTTTCTTCAGTGGCGGTTTTTAGCATGTAAACACCACCTACAATGGCTGCAATACCAAATACAACAAACCCATAAGCTTTGTTTTTTTGTGCTTCTAATGCCGCATCTAAACCTAGCCCACCCAGTAAATCATTCCCAGCACCACCAAATAAACCGCCTAAGGCCTGCGCTTGTTGCTCTGCGACTACGATGTCATTAAGGCTAAAGCCACCAATAGCAATTAGAATTACACCAATTACTGCCACAACGATACCTACGGTTTTCTTAGTGCTCATTTTAGAATTTCCTTATTAATCAGTTATCTGAGCGCGAAATATAGCATCGGTAAAACTAATAACAATATGCCGAGAATCGGATGCTTGTTTGCTGTTCGTATAACTAAAATAGCTAAAAAAATTCGTTGGATTTTGTAAGGATTGTGACTTATTTGTCTTGTGTGATGGTGTTTATTTGCTGTTGTTTTTATAAAGCTTATAAATTAATCAAGCTGATCTTGAATGGAAAGTTTAGGGTTTGTTTTTACCAGGAATGAGAACGGTATTTTAATAGATAAAGGCGAAACTAAGGGTTTTAGTTTCGCCTTTGTTACTGTTTGCTTACCAGTTTAGCTTAACTGGTTGGGCAAAGCGTATTTAGTACGTTTTCTTCAATGGCTACAGCAACCCCATCTTCTTTATTGCTTGGGGCTAGGTAATTAGCCATTGCTTTAATTTCAGGATCGGCGTTTGCCATCGCAACCGCTAAACCCGCGTATTGCAGCATGTGGCGGTCGTTGTCGGCGTCACCAGCACACATTACCTGAGATGCATTTAAACCCAAGATATTGGCTAGCTGTTCTACACCCACACCTTTGTTGCTGTTACGGTGTAAAAACTCTAAGAAAAACGGTGCACTACGCACTACTGTGTATTGTTCGCGTAACTCAGCAGGCAAGTTGGCAATAGCTTTGTCGAGTATGCTTTCTTCAGCTACAAACATAATTTTAGTTAATGCATCGTTGGCATCTAAACTAGCAAAATCAATTTCTTTTACGTCCATGCCATTAATTGACGATTCAATGTCTGTCCATGGGTTGTGTTGCTGGGTAATGAGGCCGTGTTCAGCCGAAAAGGCGTGAACAAAAACGCCCAACTGCTCAGCAATGCGAGCTAAAGAAATACCGTCGGAACCGAGTAACGTGGTTTTATGAATCACTTCACCGCTGCCCACTCGCTGCACTAATGAGCCATTGTAAGAGATTACAAAGTCTTCATCACTGGTCAGCTCTAATTGCTCAAGGTAAGGGCGCAAGCCTTGTAGTGGGCGGCCAGAGGCAAGCACTACTTTTACACCCGCTTGTTTAGCTTGTTGAATAGCTTGATAAGTACGAGGGGTAATTCTTTTCTCGTCATTGAGAAGTGTGCCGTCCATATCTAGGGCAATAAGTTTAATCATATTTGGGGCAAACCTTTGGTAAGAGCTAAACCAGACAGCGTTAGCTAACAGCGAACATTGCATAAACGAGCGAGGATTTTACACTAAAAATATGACGACTGTATAAACTAGATCAATGCTTAATAAATCAGCGCCGAGCATGTTAACTGATGGTTAATTTGATAGCCTCTTTTACGGCATTATCGTGACTAAAAATTCGGCACTAAAGCTATTACAAATTAATTCAAGTACTTATTCTTAAGTTATGATTTTATTGACTATTATTCTGTTTTGTTAGTAGATAATGGAAATTCTTAATCTGTTATGTGTAAGTCGGCAATTCGCTAGTCATCATTTATAAGCAACAAGGTAATCCATGAGTAAATCTTGCTACCACTACACGAGTATTGAGGCTCTTTATAATATCGTTACGAATAAGTCATTACATTTTGGTAGCTTCGGGATGATGAATGATCCTCTTGAAACTAAAGTAGATGACGAATTGTTGCGTGAAGCGTATGCAAATGAGTTCAGTGAAGCAGAGCTGCCTCCGGAGTTTTACTTTAAACGCAGTAACAGTGACGAGTTTCAATATGTGTCATTCGGTTTCTCTACATCCAAGATCGAAGATGATTTGACTCAGTGGAGGTCTTATACACAAAAAGGCCTAGGAGTTTGCATCGAATTTGATCAAGATGAATTGGAGAAACAGGTATTTAAATTACTAAGGGATGATAAAGCCGTATCACACGAATGCGTATACCGCGAAGAAGAAAAGCGAGACTTGTTCATAAAGTATGTGCAATCAGTAAGAGATAATAACTGGTACAAATCTATGAATCGCTCTCATCCCCAATTTTTGAATCATATCCACTTTGCGTCAAACTATATTACCTCGCTACAAGAAATGGCTATTCAAATGAAACATGAATCATTTGCGGCTGAGTCAGAAGTTCGCTTTTTTATTTTCCAAGACAATTTTAACGGAGATATAAAGATTAAGCCTTGTTCATTGGGGTTAACTCGTTATGTTTGTGTACCGATTACACCCGAATGCATTAAGTCAATTAGGACTGGACCTTTAGTGGATAAACGAAATAGTTTTATGATCTCAGATTTGTTCTTTTCCAATATGGGTACACTAGTAGAGGTAACTGAAACTGCTTCTCCATATGTGTAAAGCACTTTAAGCGTGTTCTTACGCAGGTATATTAAAACCTTCGGTTAATTTAGCGCTGTACTTGGCAAGTTTAGTTAAGATTATTACATGTTGTACCAAAGAGACCTTCATTTATGCCTGAGGCAGATTCATTGAACACTATGTCATTTGCTACACCCCAAGAACTTGGCGACTGGCTGCGACTTAACCACGATTTCAAAACCGAACTTTGGGTGAAGATATTCAAGAAAAATAGCGGAATTGAGAGCGTGACATGGAATGATGTTGTTATTGAGGCGCTATGTTGGGGATGGATTGATGGTATTAAGAAGTCCATCGATGAGCAGGCTTATATTCAACGCATTACACCTAGAAAGAAACGCAGTAACTGGTCTAAAAGAAACACCGAGCATGCAGAACGCTTGATTGCGGAAAACCGCATGATGGAAGCTGGGCTTGCGCATATTCGGGATGCTAAAGCTGACGGGCGCTGGAAAAGCGCTTATGTGGTAAGTGAAATGGAAGTGCCAATAGATTTTCTCGAAGCACTAGAGGACAAGCCTCAAGCGAAAGCGTTTTTTGATACCCTTACTAAATCGAGTCGTTATGTTATCGCTTATGGATTAATCAGTGCCAAGAAACCTGATACCAGATTAAAACGGTTTACTAAGTACTTGGACATGCTTATCCGCAAAGAAAAGCCCAAGTAACCATCATTCGACTTACCAAGTGTTGAACGGATGTTGTTGCAAAAAACCGCATGCCTATTCTTAGTTATTGACACCGAATGACTTCACCATCGTGATTCCACTCATCTCTACCAAGTTAGCGAGAAATCCGCATTGCAAAAGGAAATATCATGACCTTATTCCCAATTAGCACTTCGCAAGATATTCAAACAGTGGCTGCGCTGGCCAGAGAGATTTGGCTTGAGCACTTCACGCCGATTATTGGGAAAGACCAAGTGGAGTATATGCTGGCCAACTATCATTCTTTAGACAGAATTAGTGAGCAAATTAAATCTGAGAATTACCACTATTACTTATTGCAACATAATGGCGATACCGCGGGGTATCTGGGTATTCAACTGACAGGAAGTGGTTTATTTTTGAGTAAGCTGTATGTGCGTCATTCGGCGCGTGGTTTAGGTGTGGGAAAAGCGGCAATGGCGTTTGCTCAGCAGTTTGCCAAAGACAATGGTGCTTCAAACGTAAATCTTACAGTAAACCGACATAATCACGACTCAATTGCTGCTTACTTAAAAATGGGCTTTGTTAAAGTAAGAGAAGAATGTGCAGATATTGGTCAAGGTTACGTGATGGATGATTGGATTATGGAACTGAGTATTAAGCCATAGCGTTGTTTTGTGTAGTTGTTTAGCCACGTAAAAGTATTACTGCTTAGCCTATAACAAGGACTTATTGTGAAAAGTATTGCTGATGATTTATTGCTTCAACATAGCTGGTCTGAAGAATACCGAGCAACGGTTGCTGAGCTTTACGAGCAGGCTTTTGGACAAAAGTTTGCTTTGGCGATTAACCAACAGAGTGTGCGGGTTAGGGTATTAGCAGAGGCGTTTAAGCCTGAATATTCGTTTGTTGTCATGCATCAACAAAAAGTGGTGGCTGTCGCGGGTTTTCAAACACCGCAGGGTAGCTTTACGTCAGACATTGCTTGGGCTGGTTTATCCCGAATTCTTGGCTCGATTAAAGGGCTTTGGGCTGCAGCGGTGTTTAGTTTTTTTGAACGTAAAGCGAGCGCAAAAACCTTAGTAATGGACGGAATTGTTGTTGCCGAGGGGTATCGTGGCTTAGGCCTTGGCTCTATGCTTCTCGATAAAATTGTTGAGCATGCTACAGAGCTAGGGTTTGAACGGGTTCGTTTAGACGTTATTAATAGCAATCCAAGAGCCAAAAAGCTTTACCTAGCAAAAGGCTTTGAAATCGTTAGCTCTGATTATTACCCCTACCTAAAATGGTTACTGGGTTTTAGCGGTTCTAGCACATTAGAATACCTAACAGCTGCACCCTCTCTTTCTCCACAAACAGAGCCATTGATGAACAAACCAGCAATGTATTCTACTTATGCCAAAGAATACGATGTGGCTATTCAAGACAACATTTATAACGCCCATTACGAGCGACCTTCTTTACAAGCCATGTTGGGAGATGTGCAGGGTAAACATGTGCTTGATTTAGGCTGTGGCTCTGGCGTTTATGCTGAATATTTACTAACAAATAGGGCGAGTGTCACCGCGATTGATAATTCAGAAGAAATGGTGTCACTGGTTAAGCAAAAGCTGGGATCGCAGCTTAAGGTGTATCAACAAGATTTAGCCAAGGGCTTGCCGCAAGAGCAAAATCAGCAATTTGATGTAGTGATTTGCCCACAGATGCTTCATTACTTGGAAGATCTAAATCCGCTGTTTGCCGCTGTTAAACGGGTACTTAAACCGCAAGGGTGTTTTGTATTTTCAACTCATCATCCATTAATTGATTTTGAGGCCAGCCCCAGTGGGAACTATTTTGCGACAGAGCTGATTACCGAAGAGTGGGATACAGTAGGTAAACCGGTTTCTGTGAGTTTTTACCGCCGTTCTTTATCTGCCTTAATCTCTGCCCTTACCAATAACGGGATGTTGCTGAGTGAGCTTAGCGAGGGTAAACCCAGCGAAGCTTTAAAAGAATTATCTCCAGAGCATTTCTTGCGCTTGTCTCAGCATCCGCAGTTCATTTTTGTAAAGTGTATTTTGGCTTAATGTTGACTTTAAAAAGGCCGCCAATAGGCAGCCTTGGTTAGGTTTACGTTTCAGCGTTAGCGAAATGCTATCTGAAATTAGGGTTACGCTTTTTAATTACTTTACGCTACAGCTAGGCTTAACAAAACTCTGATTAGCATCGTAAGTTCCTTGGAAGCCAAACTCTGTTACGCCGTTGGTTGCAATGACCCCGTTATAGCTTTTGTTGCTCGCCGTTATTGAGGTAGCCTCACTTTCAAAATCAGCATTCCAGCTATTGTTTACTGCTACAGGCAAAGCAAAATCTACTTGTACCTGCCAGTGTTTACTGGCCTGCTTGCCTTGGTTATTTACTTCGACATAGGCCACAAATCCGCCAGTCCAATTGTCAATTCGCTTGACTGTACAGCTGATAAGCGGGTCTGTTGCTGGGTCAACTGGGTCAACTGGGTCAACTGGGTCAACTGGGTCAACTGGGTCAACTGGAGCTATTGGGCCTGCGGGCTCACTTCCCCAAATTACCTTGCCTTCAGCATCGTAAAGTACAATGTATTCAGCAGGGCTAAAGCTTTCTGCGTTTAAGCCTTGGCTTGACGGATCGTTAGTAAAATCCCAACCGCTTTGAACGTAATCACCCATGTATAACTCTAATTGAGCGCTTTTTTGACTGTCGCCTACCGGAGAAATTACCCCTCCTAAGCCCTCAATATAATACAAGCCATTTTCACTTCCCCAGGCATGTAGTGGGAAGCTCTTGTTCAGTTGGTTTGAGTCATAGTAAGCCGATACCACTAATTGCTCGGCACTAAAACCTTTGGCTATTTCATCGCTCATATCAAAGTAATAGCGAAAACGGATATCGCTTAATTCTTGAGGAGGGTAGGCCGTTTCATTAGTTAGTCGCAGGTTGATTAAAGCGCCAGAGGTATTGCCGTTACCACTAGGGTAAGCAATTTTTGCGTCTATTCTCGCTCCGCTGTTGCCTCGTGCTTCAGGGGTAGGGAAATCAACTAAACCTTGGCCACCATATAGATTTACCATACCGGCTAAAGCGCCGGTAAACCCTGCATTCATATCGGTGGCTACTTCTGTCATTGGGAAGTCAGCGCGATCACTTGAGAAGTTGTCGTTATCATCAGGCCCACCCGCTAATGCGCCATACAAAATGTGTTTGGGAATAGTGGGGTTGTTAATATCATTGGTGCTGCTGCCATGCGACGAGCGGTGGTGTGCTGCGGTTTGCCAGTTGTCGCCGTAACCCACCATGTAGCTAATTTTGTATGGGTTATCACCCAAAATGTAGTTGATTTGATTGGTGGCGAAGTCGGCGAGTTGTTGCTGAAAACCAAGTTGTTGCTGAGTCTTGTCTAAATAGTTTCTATGAACCAATGCAAGCATAGCCGCCATTGCCGATGCGCGCGCCGAAGCAAAACCATCCAGATAGACCATGCCGCCGGGAGTATAACGTTTGTTATTTAGCATTTGCTCAAGGTAGTTAGTGCTATGCAGCTGGTAGTCATAAAAGCCATTAACTCGGTCACTGGCACTAAGGCTTGAATCCTCAAGGTAACTGTCTTTAGTGGCAACGGTTTGCATTAAGTAATAAACCGCGTTGCGAATATCATCCCAAGCTGGGTACCAAGCAAAGTGACCTGTGTTGTCGGCAATCGCGGTATAGCCGGCTTCTGCCTTATGTAAATAGTCGACTTTTTGGGTCGCCAAATATAACCAACCTGCCGCCCACGGGATCTCATCTTTAGCACCAGACGTTGAGTTATAGTAGCTTTCTGCGTAGTTGTTCCCTAGGTCGTCTACTAATGATTTGGTGTAAGTGCCTGGATTACCTTTACCATTGTGATCAAAGTCTTTAGTGGCATAGGCGAAGCTAAATAGTTGCTCTGCGTGTTTAAGTAGCTCGGCAGCATATTCAGCATCTTTGGGGTTGTTGATGCTGTTTTTCTTAAAAATGATTGAGGCAATAGTGAGTGCCGCAGCCGTTTGCCCCACCAAATCGGCGCCCGGTTTTTCTAAGGTAAGTTTTAATGCAGGGCGGTAACTTTCATTGCCATGAAGGCGTTTTAACTCTGGCCCTTGAACCTCTGGTGGAGCCCACAAAGAGTGGTCTATTTGGCCATCACCCACTTGAGCGTAAAATTCGTTCTCTGCTACGTGCGCTTTAAGAAAGTAATCACTTACCCAGCGCATGTTATCGAGTGCATAAGGGAGCTGGCCTGATAGTTCATAAGCATCCCAAAACTCCAAGATACCCCAACCAAAAACACTGGCAGAAAATGCCATAGGTAAACCAAACTTAACGTGATCGCCAGCATCACTCCAACCACCGGTTAAATCGAGCGATATTTGCTGTTTGAATTGGTTGTATTGGCCATCATCTAAATAAGAATCGCCGCGCCATTCTACTCGGTTGGGTAAAAAGCCATTATGGAGGGGGTTAGCAAGAAAGTTGTTATCTTGGCGGGGAAGCGGGCCAGAGCGTTGGGTATCGTAAAAATATACGGATTTTTGTAGTGCTTCGGCGTAGTTATGATTTGCTTCGACGGCGTATAACGAGAAGCTACACATAGTGAAACAAGTACTGATAATCGCAGGGATTACCTTCGGTAAAACCGACATTCGAAAACTCCTTTTAATAGTTCAGCCCCAATATTATTGACGCTAATAGTGATACAAATTTACTTTGTGCTATTAAAAAGAAAGCTTATTGATTTTTTTGTTTTTAATGGTATGGGTTTATTTTTAGGCTTGCAAGAATTAGTTTCGACTAAAAGGCTGATTGAAGTCATTGAGGTAAATTAGCGGGTGTTTTTTAACACTGGATTAACAAAAAAGTCTTATAGATGAGATGTTTGCCTCTGCTTTTCTAGGTTTATCTCAAAAAGAATAAGAGTGAGCAGCCTGGATTAGCTGCTCACTTAGTGGTTTAGCGGAAGCTGTAAGTCACACCTGCGCCAGCCATGGTATCTGATTGGTTGCCACCTTTACTGGTTTGAGAGTGGCTTAATGAACCTCGTAACATCCATTGATCTTCACTGCCAAAACTGTAGCCCGCGCCTAGTGCGATCGCGTTTGAACCATTAAACGACGCAACACCTACACCTACGCCAGCACCACCATTAAACTGCATTTGACTCATGGCGCTACTCATTGCCACACCATTCGATAAACGGCCTTCCATCACATCAATTTTATTGTCTAAGCGATTTATATCTTGCTGAGTTTTAGCTTGTAAGTTTTCAATGCTTAAGCGGTTATCTTCAATAGAGTTTCTATTGGCGTTAATCGATGAGGCATTTTTGCTGATGTCGGTGGTCATTTTTCCCGCAGCGCTTTCTGCACTGCGATTCCAGTTAGACTGCTCTTTCTCTGCTTCAGCGTTCCACTTACGTTGCTTCTCAACTTCGGTATGAATTGAGTTTCGGTTGTTACCGATTTCGTCGCCAGCCCCTTTGCTTATCTCATCTAAGCGACTTTTGTTGTTTTCACCCAGTTTTTTATTATCTGAAATGTCTTTAGTGTTTTTATCAACGTTTTCGCCGATGCTTTTTTGCTTGTCTTCAATTTTGCCAATTTGCTTGTCTTGCTGGTTATTGCGGTCTTTCTCAGCGTTAATAGCATCTTTGTTTTTGTTTATTTCGCTGCTGTTTTTATCAACGTTTTCGCCAATGCTTTTTTGCTTGTCTTCAATTTTACCAATTTGCTTGTCTTGCTGGTTGTTGCGGTCTTTCTCGGCATCAATAGCATCTTTGTTTTTGTTGATACCGTTGCCGTTTTCTATTGAGCGCTGTTGGTTGTTATCTGCTTGGTCATTCCTACGATCAACTTCACCTTGGATTATCTTGGCGTTGGCATCGATCCCTTTCGCTAACGTATCTCTATCGTTATTTGCTCTATTGATGACACCACCTACAGTTACATCGTTTCCGGCTTCATCTTTTATGATTGTGTCGCGAGTAATCCCACTATTTTTGTCATTTACTAAGTGAGACAGGCCATCAGCCACTAGTGATGAATGAAGATTTTGAGCCTGTCCATCCTTAAACTTGGCGTAGAAACCACTTGCCGCGTCAATATCACCATCGGTAATGGTGCCATCAGCTACTCCTTTCACATACTCTGCGGCCATAGCTCGGCGCTCTGCCACTGGTTTTTCGTGGTCCATGTAACTGCGTAAGTTGTCTCGAACAGACTTGTCTGCAATGCCAGCGATAACCTGCGAAGATGCTGCTCCAACGCTCTCTTCTATGTCTTGAACGATACATCCCAAAAGTGGGTCGCAATTACCTGCCCAAGAAAATGAAGAGGCTAGTAAAGTTGAAAGTGCTAATGCAGTTAATGTTTTTTCATGGTTTTCTCTCTTAGTTATAAGGCCTCCTTGGCGGATTTATTGATAGTCATTTATCAAGTTTTTCTTAATGTTTTAAAAGTCAATTAACAAAGGACGTTTGGTGAATTTAATTGTTTGTCACTGCCCGTTTTTGTTTACAGGGGCTATTTTATTTATCTAAAAAAAATGCAACACTTTTATGAGAAGGGGATAACCCTGTTATGAGCGTTTAAGCGAAAAGGAGAGCCTATGAGTTTGTCTCTAGAGCAATTAGCGGCTTTTGTTGCCACAGCAAGATCGGGAAGTTTTAAACAAGCAGCGGAAGATTTGCAGAAACACTCGACAACTGTTGGTGAGCAGGTATCTAACCTGGAAATAGACCTTGGTTTGAACTTGTTCGACCGGCAAGTAAGAAAGCTTACATTGACGACAGAGGGTAAAACGCTGTTGGCGTATGCGGATGCAGTGCTAAACGAAACCAAGCATTTTCAAACAAAGGCTGAATCATTGCAGGCTAAGGAGCCTGATGTTTTCCGTTTGGCAGTAGATACGACCATTAGTAGTATTGATTTGGCTCGCTGCTATAAAACGGTTTCCGATACCTTTCCTGCTCTAGAATTTAATGTTAAAAATGGTGACCCGTTTCAAGTATTGGAATGGGTGAGAAAGGGCGAGGCTGAAGTAGGCGTGCTAACGTCTAACTTTATGTTTCATAAAGATATTACCCAAACACGTTTGTTCAATTTTGAAGTGGTGAATATTCTTGCTAGTGATTACCCAACTAGTGATGCATTGTTGCCCGACCAAGAGGTGAGGAACATTACTCAAATAGGTTTTGAATTTATTCGAGATGGCCAAGTGAGCAAACAACACTTAATTAGTAATCATATTTTCTACGCAAATAACGTTAATGAAATCATCAAAATGGTGATCAATGGTTTAGGTTGGGCAAGGGTACCGAGGTTTATCGCTGAACCCTTTATAGAGCAGGGCTTACTAAAAACATTTAAAATTGAGAGTAATCAACATAGTGAGTGGTTTGTAGAAGCGATTCGACGTACCAATTACTACGCCAATCCGGTGATTAAGTTGTTCTTAGAGGAAGCTAAAAAGCTCCCTCACCGATAAGTTTTTATATGTTAGCTTCAAGCACTCAGTTTTTGTTTTACTCTTTCAATCAAAATGCTCTTGAGTTGCTTGGTTTTAGGTTTGTTATTTAAAGTCCATGGTACTGGCCTGCATTGTTCCATGGTTTTGAAGCCTAGGCGTGCAGTAAGTAAACCTGCGCCAATACCTTGTGCGGCTTTACCCGAGAGCTTTGCAGTAAGCTCGGCACCTAACAGGTCACTGCCCACATCGGTGATCACCTCGCTTGCGGCGGCATAAATCATATTGGCAAACACCGATTTAATTAAGCGGATCCGGCTTAAGTAGCCCAGCTCAATGCCGTATATTTGAGCCACTGACTCAATCATTTTTATGTTACGCCAAAAAATGATAAGCATGTCTACCAAGGCTAAGGGGCTTATTGCCACTAGCACTGCGGCTTCGCCAGACCATTTACTTATGGCTTGTTTAGCACGGTTATCTAAAGGTGTTAGCACGGTGTCGCTGTACAAGCTGACTATTTCACTACTGCTATGGCTGTCGTTTAGCCAGTTTTTCCAGGTTAGGTATTCTTGGCTATCACTTAAGCCTTGTAGCTTAGCGAGGTTTTCACAATAGGTTCTGGCTTTGCTGCTGTCGCTAGTTGCTTGTTCTAGGTAATGTTCGCCAAGTTGATGCTCTTTTTGGAACTTTTTTAAACGGCGTAATTTAGCCAACTCTCTCACTGCAATGGTCAGTAATCCGCCCACAATACTGGCTAATACTACGCTATAAATGGCGGCGCGAGTGGGCGAGCTTTGCCATAGTTCAGCAAGGCTTAAGGCGAGTTCACCTATTGCAATAACGACGGCTGCGCCAAACCCATATTTTAACCAAGGGCTGGTTTTTTGTGGCGTGAGCTCTATATCTAAGGGCTCTAGGTCGGCAATCTCGGGATCTTGTTGCCAATCTGTATCATCGATGACTTGTTTGCTGGCTAGGGGCGCATCTTCCTGATTGAGGGGAGTGTTTGTATCTTGTTCTGCGTTAAGCACTTGGCGCTGTTTAATCGGCGGATTCATTTAAATTTATCTCCTAGCAAAAACTCAATGGCTTGGTCGATGCGAATATGGGGTAACGCTTGATAAGGGTTAGCTTGCGGCGGCTGAAACGGGCTAAATTCAAACCCTTGTTGCTGCCAAAATGTGTGTTTGGGCAAACTGGCCGGCACTTCTCCGGGAAACAAAGTGGTTAACTGCTGGCTATCGACATCATTTTGTAAAATGCCCTTAATAGCGTTAATGGTGTTGCCATTGAGTTGGGCTTTGCCTGTTTGGGTGGCTTTGATAGACGCCAGCGCCATAATCTCGGTATTAATGCCTTCAAATTTTACGTGGCGTTTTCCTTCGGCAACCACTTCGCCGAGTAGGTTCACCAAGTGTTGATGCTGCTCGGGGGTTACGTGATCTGCTTTGGTAGCGGCAAACAACAGTTTATCTATTTTGGGGGAAAATAAGCGCCTCAACACCCCTGATTGACCGTAGTTAAAGCTATGTAGAATTTGGTTTACTGCTAGCTGCATATCGCAAAAGCTATCGTGACCGCTGTTTAGTGGGCTAAGGCAATCTACCAATACGATTTGGCGGTCAAACTTTACAAAATGCTGTTGATAAAACTGTTTCACAACATGTTCTTTGTAGTATTCGAACCGCTTAATCAACAAGGCCAAATTGCTGTTTTTATTGGTTACTTTTGCATTAGCAAGTTCTGGTGAAATGGGGAAAAAGGCGAGTACGGGCGCACCGGCTAATTCTCCGGGCAATACAAAGCGGCCAGGTTGAATATGATGCATGCCTAGCTCGGCTTTGCATTGATGCAAATAATCTGTGTAGTGCTGGGCTATGTCTGCGAGTTGGCTTTCATCGGCATTATCGTTAAGCGCTAAGGCTTGAGCCATTGCTTGCCATTGCTCGGCTAATTGAGCTTTGCGTGAATCTTTGAGGCTTAAAGCAATATGCTCACACCACTGGGCGTAATTCATATTTAACAGCGGTAAATCTAATAACCATTCACCAGGATAATCGACAATATCAAGATTAAGCGTGGCGGTGTGGTTGAGTTTTCTCCATACCAACGATTGCGGCTTGTAGCGCAGTTTCAATCTAATTTCACTTACCCCATGAGTTGGCGAGGGCCAACGAGGAGGCTGGCTTTGTAGCGCATCCATTCCGCCTTGATAATCAAAACTGGCTAAATGTAAGTGAGGTTGTGGAGTACGTTTCGAACCCAAAAAACGGTGTTCACGCGCCAGTTGCCAGAGTGGCAATTGGTGGTTTTCGGCTCCCAATAATAGCTGGTTAACTAAAGAGGTGATGAAGGCCGTTTTGCCTGCGCCACTTAAACCTGTTACCGCTAGGCGCAACTGTTTATCCATGGTGAGTTTGGCTAAGTCATCAGCTTTAGTTTTGATGCTCGATAGTCGAGAAAGATTCATGAATGCAGCAACAACCTTTATTAGAGTGATTAATAGTCAATATCGGGGCGAAGTGAACAAGAATCAAGTTAGCAACAAACGGCACTGGCCTTGCTCAATAATGCCTAGGGGGTAAATGTATCAAATATTAACAAATGATTAGATTAAACTTTGTTCATGTTGTTTTGAGTCAATGGCTTTGTGTTGTGGGCTAAGGCCTTGCGCTGTTGGTTGTCTACAGATACTTGGTGGTATTTATTTCGAATTAATTGGAAATATATTTTGACATTGTGGTCTTGTAAATCTATATTTCTGGAATATTCGAAATAATGGTTGGTCACACACCGTATTAACGCCACTAAACGGAGAAACACATGTCTGTATTTAACGATTCATCAAACTATGGTGAAAACGGCTTTATTAAAAACAAAGCCGAGATGCTCAATAATTTTTACGGTACTAGCGATGTTTTTCCTTATTGGGTTGCTGACATGGATTTTCAGGTAGCAAAACCGATTAGCCAAGAGCTACAACGCTTAGTGGAACGTGGCGTTTATTCTTATGAATTTAACGAAAGTGCAGTATTTCGCGCATTGTCGGCTTGGTATCAAAAACGTCATAATTTACCCCTGAATGAAGCTAATTTTGCACAAGTGCCCGGAGTGTTGTCGGGTATCGCCCTATTGCTACGTCAATTTACGCAAGAGGGTGATGGAGTATTGATCCACACTCCGGCTTATCACCAATTTGCTAACTTAATCAATAAGGCGAATCGCAAGGTCGTGAAAAGTGAATTAGTAAGCGATGGTTCTCGCTATCAAATAGACTTTGAGGATTATGAGCGCCAAATTGAGCAACACAATGTTAAAGCTGTCATCTTCTGTAACCCACATAATCCAACTGGCAGAGTGTGGAACAAAGCTGAATTAGCCCAGTTAGTTGAGATTTCGCAGCGCCATAATGTTCTGCTAATTAGTGACGAAATCCATTCTGACATTATTTATTCTGGCCAAGGGTTTACCAGCTTAACGAGCTTTGATTATGCCAACGTTATTGCTTTGATTGGCTCGCCTGCTAAAACCTTTGGTATGCATAGCATTGCTAACGGGTATATTTATAGCAATAACTCAACGCTGCTGGCGAATGTTAAGCAACAGGTAGCAGCAATGTATCTTGATCATGGTAATGCCTTTAGTGCGTTTGCCACTGTTGCAGCCTTTGAAAAAGGCGAAACATGGTTAGATGAAATGCTGGTTTATTTAGAGCAAAGTGTTAGTTGGATCAGTGGTTTTATTGAACAATATATTCCCCAGATAAAAATGTACCAGCCTGAAGGGACCTACCAAATTTGGTTTGATTTTTCAGACCTTGGTTTACCGGAAGAGCAATTGAAAACCTTAGTGTTTAAACAAGCCAAAATGGGTTTGACCCCAGGAAGTTGGTTTGGTGCTGAAGGTGTTAACTTTATGCGAATGAACATTGCCACTTCTCGTGAAAACATCATCGAGTCTTTTGGATTACTCAAGAAAGCGCTTGAGGATGCTAAGCCAAACCAATGCAACCTAAAGGCTGCTGGTGAGGAAAAACCTAGTCAATCTTGTTGTTGATGACCCGCAGAGGTCTGTTTTATTGCAGGCTTTAGCGCTCAGACTCTATTGTTATTTCATTCCGTCTCAATGCTGGATTACCTGAACAACATAAGCCCTAGTTTGGCAGAAGTACGCAGTTTATGTCGCTTAAATGCGCACACTGCGTCGATCCCATTTGTATGGTGATTGCCGAATATAATACTAACAAAGGACGTTTTTAACGGGTTAGGTGCTTTTAAGGAGGCATGTTGTTTACTCAAACTAAACGTTACTCTGGTTTGTCCAGTGTCACAAATGTAAGCCAGAGATAAGCCTTATCACACTGTTGGTTCACACTTTAGAACATCCTTTTTTCCCTCCATTGACACCAATCCATGAGTTAGTAAATTACCTCGTGTTGATGTTTTGTTGATTTTTATCGGTTTCAGCAAAGCGTTCAACAACATTTGTAACATACGCTAGATTGACCTCAAGGACTGATGATTTGCGCAGGAACGGTGGGGATCTCCACAATACCGACAGTATGGTTTTATTGGTGTTCATGTGAGTGACTGACATGATTTTATAAACACCAAACTTCATCTGAGCTAGGTATTGATGCTCCTATTGTTCTGAAAGGTACATTTAAACTAAACGCGCATTCTACCAATCGGTCTTTGTGTTCATTCAATATAGTAATCAAGGGAAAGGATATACTAATAATGAAATGTAAAACCAAAGCGAATGCAATTAATACGTGCCTACTTGGCACCTCACTGGCTGTGTTTTCACAACTGGCTAGTGCAGATGTAATTTTACATGCATTTGATTGGCGATATTCAGACGTTGCCGCTAGAGCAGCAGAAATCGCAGAGATTGGCTATACCAATGTATTGGTGGCGCCACCATTAAAATCTGATAGCAGTAACTCACAGTGGTGGGCCCGTTATCAACCACAAGATTATCGCGTGATTGATAATAACCGTGGTAATAAAGAAGATTTTCAGAACATGATTAACGCATTGAATGCTCATGGGGTTAACACCTATGCAGATATTGTGATTAATCAAATGGCCAATGAGCGCGGTAATTCTACCTACTTCCCTGGCTCAGAAACGCTCAGCGAGTATTCAAATAACAGTGAATACTGGAATCGACAAAAACTGTTCGGTGATCTAAGCAATAACTTATTTACTCCCGGCGATTTTCACGATGGTTTCTGTATCACTAATTGGACCAATGTTTGGGAATCAATGAACGGCCGTATTTGTGGCGGTAATGGTGACCCCGGCTTACCAGATTTAGATCCAAGTAACTACGTGCGTGAGCAGCAACGCAACTATGTTCAAGCCATTAAAAACATGGGCGTAAGTGGCTTCCGTATTGACGCCGCCAAGCACATGACCACTTGGCACATAAACCAAGTGTTTAACGATACTATTAAACAAGATATGTACTTGTTCGGTGAGATTATTACTGGTGCCGGTGCAGGTAATGCTGATTACGATACCTTCTTAGAACCTTATTTACGTGAAACTTCACACAGTGCTTATGACTTCCCGCTACTAAAAACATTACGTGATGCATTTGACGTAAATGGTAGCTTAGAGGCATTAGCCAACCCTAAATCTTGGGGTGGAGCGATTGACGGCATCCGCGCCTTAACTTTCACCATCACCCACGATATTCCAAGTAATGACGGCTTCCGCTATCAAATTATGAGTGAAGGCAATGAACATCTTGCTTACGCTTATATTCTTGGGCGTCAGGAAGGTGTGCCAATGGTATTTAGTGATGCAACTGGAGTTGACGGTGGCCGCTGGGTTGATGACTACAAACAAGATAACTTGAAAGCTATGGTGAAATTCCACAATGGCGTTCAAGGGGCCGATGAAGAAGTATTGTATACCGATCAGTGTGCAATCGTTTTACGTCGTGGCCAGGCTGGCCTGCTAGGTATTAACAAGTGTGGTTATGATAAAGACATTAGCGTTAACGCGAGTAACTTAAATCACTCTAAAAACTATGTTGACGTATTCACCGGCTCAAGCTTCCAAGCAAGCGGTAGCAATTATACCGTTAATGTACCTGCTGGCTCAGCAAGAATGTGGTTAGCAGAAACTGGTGTGATTATTGACCCAACAGA
The DNA here is from genome assembly GCF_005405585.1 of Agarivorans sp. Toyoura001. Classification (GTDB taxonomy): domain Bacteria; phylum Pseudomonadota; class Gammaproteobacteria; order Enterobacterales; family Celerinatantimonadaceae; genus Agarivorans. The sequence goes on from NZ_BJEQ01000004.1 coordinate 186,679, forward strand.
TAACGTTAATGTGAGCTTTACCTGTAACAACGGTAATACCAACATGGGGGATAGCGTTTATGCGGTAGGTAACAATAGTGCATTAGGTAACTGGCAAGCAGCTAATGCAGTGCAGCTAAGCCCTACGAGTTACCCAACTTGGACAGCTACTATTAAGCTTCCTAAATCAACAGACATTGAATGGAAATGTATTATTCGTAACGAAAGCGATCCTAGCAATGTGATTCAGTGGCAATCGGGTGGTAATAACTCTGTTAATACTGGAACAGGTGCATCAACAACCGGGAGTTTTTAATCTCCTCGATGCTCGTTAGCGAAAATGTAGAAACTTAAGCGAGACACGCTAGCTAATAGGCTGGTATACCGAGCTATTACGTTTACATTATCGCGCTAACATTGATTTAAAGATAACAAAATCCGAGTGTGCTTAGTGGCACTCGGATTTTTTTATAGGCGTGTATCTAGGAGTCAGCGCTTTGTTGGCGCAGTAGAGTTTGTGTTATCAATAGGGGCGTCGACTAGCCTTAACGGTTAACATTGGCCGAACGTGCGTTTAGCAATAACAGCGGTATTGCTAAGGCAGATAAACCACCCATTATTAGGAATACACCAGAGCCCATTGGTTCGTATAAAGCACTGCTCAAAAAGGTGAGTAGCGCAGTCCCCATGTTTAAGGCGATGGCTGAGTACAACGCTTGTAGTGGAATAGCCTGAGAGCTTGGCGCTTCTGAGGCTATGTACTTAATAGCCGCCAATTGGGTTAGTGCAAAAGTAAGGGCGTGCATGCCTTGCGACAACATCATTAATGGCAGTATTTCGGTACTACCAAATATTCCCCAACGTAATACGCCACCTATAGCAGCAAGCAAAAACATTTTGTTGGCATTCCAATGCTTAAACCATTTACTGCCAAAAATAAGAATGCTCATTTCGAATACCACGCCAATCGACCATAAATAACCAATGGTCGATTCTGCATATCCAATACTTTTCCAATACAGTGTGCTGTAGGCGTAGTAAGCGGCATGTGAGCCTTGGATTAAAGCGGTGACAGTAATAAACAGCAGAGTGTTTTTTTGTTTTAGTACCGCCCATAAACGGTGGTTAGCGGGTTCGTTTTCACTGGTTTCATCCACCAAAGGTGAAGCTGGGGTGAGTAAACTAAGGCCCCACATTAATACTAGCGAGCCGATGGTGGCATACAAAATGAGCGAGTGAGAATAATAGGTGAGCCCAATACCCAGCAGCGTTGATGAAACAATAAAGGCGATAGAGCCAAATACTCTAACTCGACCGTAATCTAAGCGCAGTTGGCTAACCCATTTGGTGGCAACAGCATCACCTAAGGGAATGAGTGTGGCAATAAAAAAGTTTGCCGCTAGGGTGAGCACAGTTAGCCAGAAATACCCCTCTAACCAACACAAACCTGATACCACTAGAATGCTGGCGAAACTCACCCAGCGGATCCCTGGGAGCAAGTGTTTAGCCGATTTTATTCGTGGCATAAGTAACATATTGCCCATGAATCGGGCCAGCATACTAAAGCCTAATAACAAACCAATTTGGCTAGGGTCTAAGCCTTCACTTTCTAACCATAAGGCCCAAAAAGGTAGAAATACTCCCCAGGCAAAGAATAATCCTGAAAAATACAAACTTATCCAACTGGCTGCTTTGGGTTTAATCACTTTGCCGAACCTTATACTGCTTAGTGGCCGCATTATAGCCTTTATCTCCAAATAACATAGCGGATATTAAGCGAGATTTAGTCGCTAGTTTGCATCACCGTATTGATATTGATTTGATGGTTTTGTGTGGTCGGTTCTATGTTGGGTACGCAACTAGGCTTTCTAGTCGCTATAGCTGGTGATGCGATTAATCTAAAACTTATATTTCAAAAATACTTTATTTATCAATTAATAAAACTGAAATGAGCTCTACATAAGGTGTAGTCGTTTTTTACACTACCTTAACTTAGAGATTGAAATGGATAATCATTTTCCGCTAAAAAAGATGTTGATTGCTTCGGCCATTGCCGTGAGTTTAAGTGCTTGTTGGGATAACTCTAGCAACAATTCTTACAACGAATTGTCGATGGAGCTTCGTTTAATGGAAACAACCGACCTTCACTCAAATATGAAACCTTACAACTACTTCGCCTCCCCAAAAGACGATGCCTTAGGTCCTCAAGACTATGGTTTGGCTCGCACTGCCGTGTTGATTAAAGAGGCGCGAGAAGAAGCCCAAAACAGTATGTTGTTTGATAACGGCGACCTAATTCAAGGTAGTCCGATGGGAGATTATGTCGCTAATTTAGGTACCTCATACTTAGAGAGAAATATTCATCCAGTGTACAAAGCGATGAATTACTTAGCTTACGATGTAGGGAACATTGGTAACCATGAGTTTAACTACGGTTTAGATTATTTAGCTGCGGCTATCTCGGGAGCTAACTTCCCGTATATTAATGCCAATGTTTATCAGTTTGAAGGGAAGCAAACAACTAACAATGTGACGATTAATGAAGAGACCTGTGCGGTGGATATTGATAAGCACTTTGCTGGTAACTACGCTGCCTTCTTTGAGCAATTTGAACCTTACTTTACTCCCTATGAGATTCTAGAGCGTAACTTTACCGCTACCAATGGCACTACTCATTCGGTAAAAGTAGGGGTTATTGGTTTTACGCCACCTAATATTCTGAACTGGGATAAACGGTACTTGGAATGTAAGGTGATGCTGGCAGACATTAAAATGACTGCTGAGCATTATGTTCCCAAAATGAAAGCGGAGGGGGCCGATATTATTGTGGCGATTCCTCATTCTGGTTTGTCGGGTGGCGATCGTGATGGCGAGTTTATGGACAATGCTTCTTGGCAGTTAGCTCAAATTGATGGCATTGATGCTTTAATGTTTGGCCATGACCACAACAACTTCCCAACCGATAGTAATACTTATGACGGGATGGAAGGTGTAGATGCACCCAACGGCAAAATATTTGGTAAGCCAGCGGTTATGCCGGGATTTTGGGGGAATCATTTAGGTGTGATTGATTTAACCCTAAGAAGCTCCAATGGAGGGGAAACATGGTCGGTTAAATCGAGTAGCGCTAGTTTGCGGGCACTTAAGGATGACCCCAACCTGCAAGATGAAATGATTAACTACTTAGTCAGTTCAGATCACGATGGCACTTTAGATTTTATGGCTGAAGAAATTGGTAACATTGACGAGCCAATAAACAGTTATTTTTCAGCCGTTGAATCAGACATATCAGTGCAAATTGTAAACGAAGCGCAGTATTCACAAGGCTTGGCGTGGCAAGAGGATGGCCTGTTAGACGCAAGTATTACTATGCTATCGGTTTCCGCTCCCTTCAAAGGTGGTCGTGGTGGTAGAGAGGATTACACCAATATTGACAGTGATGCGCTAACTCGAGCCAGTGTTGCTGACTTATATGTGTTTGATAACAATACACCAGCGGTGCTTGAACTGACGGTGGCAGATCTTATTGAGTGGATGGAAGTAATTGTTGCTCAGCAATATCAAACCGTAGCAGAAGACGGCGATAGGTTATTGCACCAGCAATTTCGCAGTTATAACTTCGATGTGTTTTTCGGTGGCTTTGATACCGATGGAGAAAGCTTGTTAACTTACGACATCGATGTAAGCCAAGCTCCTCGCTATCAAGTAAACGAATTAGGTGAGTTGGTATACGATGAAAATGGCGAGTTAATTCAAGTCAATAGCCGCCGTATTGGCAATGTTCAATATGCAGGAGAAGATTTAGAAAACCAACTAACCAAAAAGCTGTACGTGGTGACCAACAACTACCGAGCTTCGCAAAGCTGGATGCCGGGCGTTGCTAACGCCACCGTCGCTCATGAAGATGAAGTAGAGTCTAACCGCGATTTAGTTAGTCACTACTTGAATGCTAAATCGAACGATTTAAATGACCCTAGTGATATTTTGGAGTTTCCAAATGCTCACAACTTCAATTTAGTTGGCCCTGTTGGCCTTAGTGTTGAGTTTCTATCATCACAGTTGGAAGCTGCAGAAGGTTTTGCTAACCAGTATTTGCCGCGGGTAACACCCACGCAAGAGTTTGATGATGTAGCTGATAACGAGGGTTTTAGAGTGTTTACCTATACCTTTGATTAAGTGTATGTAATGACTTAAAGGTTTAGCCCCAAGTAAAATAGCAAAGGCGCACAGAAGTGCGCCTTTTTTGTAAGAAAATTGCCAAAGGCTAGTCTAGTATTATTGTAGAACCTGCTGTTTTTATCATTAAGTAAAGCAATAAAGGGAGCGGCTGCATTCGCAAATTTACTTTTCTCTTAAGCCTATTATTTTGTTCTTCTGTTTTAGCTGAAGGGCCTTATAGGTATGCGGCTATAGAGCATTTGTTTGAACAAAAAGTGGGTATTATGGTACTTGATGCTGTTTACAAGAAGCTTGGGCTGAGCATTGATGTTAACTCCTTACCAGCCAAGCGAGCTCAATCAGAGGCAAGTAATGGTTTGCTGGATGGTGAAGTCATGAGGATATGGAGTTATGGAGAACGAAATAGCCAATTAATAAGGGTGCCTACACCTTATTACTCATTAAATACCACTGCGTTTTATCTAACCGAGCGGGATTTGGCGGTGTCTACCTTGTCAGACTTAGCGCAATACAAATTGGTGATAGTAAGAGGGGTTAAACATACTGCCGATGTAACCGCCAGTTTTAGTGAGGTTGAGAAACTCAGCAATACCGACAAGTTACTAGAGTTTGTGAGTCGTGGAAGAGCTGACGTTGCGCTCACCAATAACATGGACGGATTAATTGCTCTAGAGCGGTTAAAGCTAAACGAGCAAATTACCTCTTCTGCGCCACTGGCTGTATTTCCTCTTTATCATTACATTCACCGCCGAGAGTTTCATCTGGTTAAGAAGGTCGATAAGGTCATTCAAGATATGCTTAAATCTGGCGAGTTAGCCCAAGTGATTGAACAGGCTGAACAGAGGGTGTTGAGCCAATAACCTTAAAGACAGTTCCTTTAGCTCAATGAAGTGTCCCACAGTAGCTGTAAACCCAACAATATAGACATGAAATAAAGACGATGTTGGCTTAAGCAAATATCGGGTCGAGTCAGTGATCTATTTCGGGTAGAGTGGCGCTTAAACTATAGGAGGATAAGTGATGGAGCAATACTCACTGCAATCACACCGAGAGTATCAGCAAATTAGCCAAGCTATGGCCTATTTGCTTGAACATCAACAGCAACAGCCTGAACTTGCCGAACTATCTGCAACACTTGGTTTTAGTGAGTCACATATGCAGCGTTTGTTTAGTCGTTGGGTGGGGGTTTCTCCTAAACGCTTCTTACAATATCTTACCTTGCAGCGAGCGCAGCAACAGTTGGCTGAGTCTAACTCGGTGTTAGAGTTAGCTTACGATTTGGGCTTGTCTAGTGCTGGGCGTTTATACGACTTGTTTGTGAATATTGCCGCAGTGACTCCCGGTGAAGCAAAGAGCTTAGGTGCAGGCATTCAAATATTTTATGGTTGGGGGCTGACCCCTTTTGGCTGGGCGTTTGTTGCCAGCACAACAAGAGGCATTTGTCAGTTAAGTTTCTGTGAAACAGAACATGATTCAGCTCCCTTAGAAGAGTTGAATAAAGCCTGGCCCAAGGCGCAGTGTTGTTTAGATGAGACGCTTAGTCAGCAACTATTATCTCAAGTGTTTGACGGTGGAAATAGTCAACAACCCTTGTCGTTATGGCTAAAGGGAACAAACTTTCAGTTACAAGTGTGGCAAGCCCTACTTAAGCTACCTTTTGGCAGTTTGTGTTCTTACCAATTTTTGGCTGAACAGGTGAGTTCTAGTAATGCGACACGTGCAGTCGCGAGTGCGGTGGCGAAAAATCCGATTGCTTTTATTATTCCCTGCCATAGAGTGATTCGCAGTAGTGGAGCCTTAGGAGGTTATCGCTGGGGCTTAGAACGTAAGCAACTAATGATGGGCCGAGAAGCTGCGTTTAGTGAGAGAGCATTGAATGACCGAGCGAGTTAAATTACAAACTATTAGTAGTGAGTTGTTACCCGAATTATTGGCATTGCAAGTAGGTGAGGCACAACAACATTTTGTTAAGCCGATTGCGCGGGTTTTAGATGAATTAAGCGTCCAGCAAACGGCACATTTAATCTTAGCTAACAAGCAGGTAGTGGGCTTTTTTGTTATTGATACCCAATACCCTTATCAGGCTGAGTTACCCTTACAGCAAAGTGTTTTATTACGTTCATTTTTTGTGGCTAGTCAGTTTCAAGGCGAAGGTTATGGCTATGCAGCAGGCGCGCAATTAAGAGCTTATGTAGCGGACCTAAATCCGTCTTTTCAACATTTGTCGCTTACCGTAAATTGTCGAAATAATGGGGCGCAAGCCTTGTATAAAAAGTGTGGTTTTGTAGACAGTGAAAAGTTGTATAACGGCGGGCCAGCAGGGCCACAACATCTTTATTTTTTGGATTTATAATAAGGATGAGATAGAAGGAAAATAGGAAGCATAACCTAATCCCAGGTTATGCTTCTTCTTGAAGTTAATTAGGCAACTTCAACATTGGCGGCTTGTGGGCCTTTTTGACCGTCTTCAACGTCAAATGCTACTTTCTGGCCTTCTTCAAGTGATTTAAATCCATCCCCCAAAATTGCACGGAAGTGAACAAACACATCAGCGCCTGACTCTTGAGAAATAAAACCAAAACCTTTCTTTTCGTTAAACCACTTAACGGTACCAGTGCTCTTAGACATTGTGTCTCCTGAAACAATTGAAATATTACTCTATTTTTTTAGTTTGCTTGGGTTTCGCAGCACTTAGTAATTTGTACAAATTATGTGCTGTCTCTTCAAGCGCAATCATCATAACAACAACTTATGGGGTAGGCATAGTGACAAAAGCAAGCAAAACAACTTTTGCTTGATAACGTTTTCAATCACGTGATGCATCTCACGAAAGTGGTAGATGAAAAGGCCTGTAAATTGAGTAAAAACTGGTGGATTTGGCTACTTAATGGTGTCGTCCAGCAAGGGTTTGTTGAGTAAAAGCATTAAAGCGCTGTTCTAAAAGTTTAGCGTTGCTTTCTTCGCCACTCATTGCCAATAATTGAGCCGCTACTTCGGCGGTGGCCCATTGGCCTTTTATTGGTCGAGATCGCAAGCCGTAACGGGATGCATGTTCAGGTTGAATTGAAATAACTGGAAATTGATCAAGCCAGGGGCTCTGATGAAACATTTTGCGTGCTTCGCGCCAACTGCCATCAAGCATTATAAAGAGTGGTTTTCGTTTTGGCTCCAGCTCTACTTGGTAATGCACTCGCTCAGGCTGGCTAAAGCTTGCAGGGAATACCACATAGGGTTGCCAATGTGCCTGTTGGCACAACGCAAGTAGACCTTGGCAAGGCTCTTTGCGTTGCCAAATAAAGGCGTGGGTATCTGGAATCAAATCGGCAATAAATCGGCCAGTGTTGCTTGGGCGTAGCACTTCCATGTTGTGCATTAACAAAGCAAAACCACATTCACTATTTTGCAAAATAGCTTGCTCACAAAAGCAGTTTTGCTGAGGCATTTGGCAGCTGGCGCAGCGCACTCGGCGAGCCCCTCGGCCTTTAAACTCGGTGGTGGCGGCAGCTTTACGTTGAGCATAGAGTGTTAGGAAACGATTCACTAAAAAATTCAGATGGCAGTTAAAAGGTGGCTAAGTATACCCGAGCAAGTGGGCTATCTCTATCCTGACGAAAACAGAATAACGTAGAGCGTTTGTTCGAGAGGTTTAGCGAAACAGATACTGCCTTGGGTAACCAAAATAGCGGCGAATTCGGTAATGCTGAAATAACATGGCGCTAGCAAAATGTAGCAGTGCGACTACGCCTAAAATAGCAGCCATTCGCAGCCAAGGTTGGTCGTATGCGCTGCGAATTACGTAAATCTCTGCCAAGGTATTAATCCATTCTGCAGTGAGCAATAACATGGCGCATTGGTTTAAACGTAAACAAATGGGGTGTCGAATTAACACGCTGAAGAAGCCCATTACACAAAGGATTACGTAGATTTGTTGTTGGGCATAGTAGAAATGAGCAGCACTAAGCAAAAAACATATGCAGCAGGGGGCCAAAAATAAACGAATGGAAGATTGCATAACAAACTGCTCAGTGGTTAAAAATGATGCAGCGAGTGTGTCAATGTATAGCTAGTGAGATAATGATTTAAATCAACTTAAAGATTTTTAGTTGCATTGAATGAAAAAAGTAAGAGTTAGATCGCACTACCTAAGATCTCTTAAGTAGTGCGTTAAGCTAATGATTTATAAACTTAATTAATCTAAGGTCTTGTATTCAAAGTAATCAAAATCTGCTGCGATATGCTTGCCTGTTAAGTCACAAGCAAACAAACCAAGCAGAGTACCGGTGAAGCGGAACACGTCTTTACTGCCTTCGTCAGATAGGTCGGTGGCATTAAGTGGCTCACCAATGTTTAGCCATGTTGTGCCATCTAGAGAGTAACTAAACTGATACCAATGGGTGTTGAGTTCCAATCGCATGTAAACACGCTCACAGTTACCAATAACGATTTCATCGGTGTACTCAAGGTACTTGTCATCAATATCACCAACAAGTTGAATTGTTTGTTCACCTTGGTCATTAGCGGAGGTTTTTAGGAAGTAGTGGCCGCCACGTGAGTAATAGGCTACTAAGCCGGCCATTTGCCTTGGCGAACTTGGCGCAAACTCTACTGCGGTCTCGCTCACACAGTTAAATGCAGTTAGGCGCTGTGCTAGCAGGCTTTGATTGTAGCGGGAGTATAAGTAGTCGCGACCGACTAAACGCGCATAACCTGGACGTTTGCTTAATGATATCCATGATTCTTCAAACGGGTCTTTAAGTGACTGGTACTTAGGTGCCAATTGGGTTTGGTCAAAATCATCACGGCTTGCTTCCACCGGCCAAGGGTGTGCGGCTAGTTTAGGCGCTTGAATCTCTACGCGTGGTGTTGTGCCACCTACAACGTAAGGCCATCCGTCGCGCCATTCTACATTTTGCAAGGCGGTTTCGCGGCCAAGAGTACAGCGCCCTTGCCCATAGTCCATAGAATAGCTTGGGTTTTCTGGGTCGTTAATTGGGCGACCGCATAGGTGAGATAAGTACCACTCACCATTTTGAGTTTCTACTAAAAATCCGTGGCCTGCGCGCTGAAGTTCTGCTTCATCTTGATGACGAGAGGTAAGAATAGGGTTTTGTGGGTGAATATCGTAAGGGCCCCAAACGCTCTTAGAGCGACATACCGTGACGGCATGATCATAAGATGTACCGCCTTCGGCTGTAATGAGGTAATACCACCGCTCTTTTTTAAGTATTTGGGGACCTTCAGTACAGCCTAACTTAGTGCCGCCGAAAACTATCTTTTCTTCGCCGACCAACTCACCTTTATCAGCATCAAATTCCTGAAGAATAATCCCACCAAAGTAGTCGGTCTTTTTACGCCCGTCCCACACCATGTTTACCATGTACTTTTTGCCGTCGTCATCGTGAAACAACGAAGGGTCAAAACCGTAGTCTCCAATAGAGACGGGTTTGCTCCAAGGGCCTTCAATATTTTCTGCACTGACTACATAAGCGGGAGTAGACATCCAAGTGCCGCCACGGCAAGAGCGAACATTGGCGAAGCAGCACCAAAATTTTCCGTCAGCGTAACTTAAGGCTGGGGCGTAAACTCCTTCAGAATTATCCATGCCACGCATGTCTAAATGCTCTACGGTATTAAGCACGTGGCCAACTATTTGCCAGTTAACCAAGTCTTTTGAATGGTGAATCATAATGCCGGGAAACCATTCAAAGGTAGAGGTAGCAATATAATAATCATCACCCACACGGATGATGGAAGGGTCTGGTCGAAAACCAGTAAGGATAGGGTTAGTTATCGTTGCCATAATTACTCCTGAAGTCTGTATTGTTAATTTATTGCTTTAAGATGGGGTAATATGTAAGGTTTGAGCTTGTTTATATGAAATTATTGCTACTATGCCTGCGCACGCTCTCAGTTTTGAAAACATTCACCTGCCACAAGGCAAACCTTATTACTTAAGGCGCTTTCATATTGTGGATGAACCGAAGATGGCTATTCCTACCCATTTTCATATGTTGGGCGAGATCATGCTCTTCAAAAAAATTGCTGGGCAAGTGGAGATAGATGGTCAAGCCATTGAACTAGGCCGTAACGTTTTGGTGTTTATTCCTTCTTTAGGTATGCATGCAATAGACATGGACGGGGACGACCGTGAATTTAGTTTATTGCAGTTTGAACGCTACTTGTTAAGTGAGCTAAACCTACTGGAGTTCACCAGCCAACTAGAACGCCCCTTGGTGGTCCAGCTCGATGAGCAACAAGCGGGCTTTTTGCATAGCCAGTTTGAGTGGTTAGAAAATGTCGATGCCAAGAGTGAAGATAGAAACTTAGCTTATAGTTTGCTGCATACTATTTTTTTGTTTCTTGCTCAGCAGCATAAGGGATGTTTGTTTAACGCCGAGCAATCACTGGTAGCGGCGAGGGAAAACAAAGGTCTCTCTAAGTTAATTCCCTTGTTACACCACCTCGAAAATCAGCAAACCCTTAACTTGAATTTGCAGCAGGCCGCCGATATATGCGGGATGTCTAAGTATCACTTTTCTCGCTTATTTAAATCCTTGTTTGACCAAAACTACAAAGATTATATTCTTAAACGCAAAATCAATACTGCCGTAGCGATGCTTAGTGAAAGCCGCCAAAGCATCACTCAAATTGCTTATGCCTGCGAATTTTCTGATAGCGCCTATTTTTGTGCCAAATTTAAACAGGTAATGGGAATGTCACCTGGCAAGTTTAGACAATCAACCCAAACGGTTCTGTCATTCAATTAGGCTTTTAGTCATTACCTTTAAATCCTATTTTATTTAGATAGTTATTTGAGTTACTGAGCTCCTTACTGTGAAAATCAACTACGCTAGTAATGAGTTTAAGTTAATGAGAATTGGAGTTAAAAACGATGCGGATTTTGGTGATTGGCGCCTTTGGCACTATTGGCAGAAAGTTAGTTCCTGCATTAGTAGAGGCGGGTCATCAAGTCAGTGTATCTTCTCGTGACCCTCATAAAGCGGCTCCGTGGCAAGAGCTTGATTGTCCTCGCTTTACTTTAGATTTACTTGAGCCAGATAGTCTGCCAGATGCCTTAGCCAAGGTAGAATTAGTTTACTACTTAATGCATGGCATGAGCGACGGGCAAGCGCATAGTGAGCTTGAGGCCATTGCGGCTAACAACTTAGCAAATGCCGCCAGTAAAGCCGACATTACACGAATTATCTATATGGGCAGCTTGGTATCGGCTAAACCAAAATCTGAGCACATGTTAGCGCGAGTGGCCACTGGCCAAGCGCTAGCCTCTAGCGGAGTGGCTGTTACCGAGTTGCGTGCAGGAATTATTATCTCTCCTGGATCTGCCGCTTTTGAGGTAATGCGAGACTTAGTTGGTCATATGCCGTTGGCTTTTGTGCCCAAAGCGATTGAAACCAAGGCACCACCTATCGCCTTAGAAAACGTGCTTTATTATTTGGTTAAATTAGCTGAGATGCCAGAAACCGCAGGCATGGTACTGGACGCTGCTGGCCCAGAGTGGTTGAGCTATCGCGAGTTGATGCTAAAAATTGCTAACCATTTGAATAAAGAAATAAAGATTATGGTGTTACTGGGTTTACCTATTCAGTTGGCCTGCATGGTACTTGGGGTAATAACCTCGGTACCACAAAGTTTAGCTAAGGCCTTAATTGCAGGTTTAGCTGAGCAACTGCAAGCAAACCCAGAGCCCTTGCGTGAGTTAATTCCACAACCGCTGATTAGTTTGGATCAGGCCATCGAGCAATTGCTAAATGAAGAGCAAGTACACACTTACCCTAAGCGTTGGCAAGATGGGGTTCCTACTTTTCGTAACTTTTCATCTTTACACGGCTTTTATGCCAAGGCCGCAAAGAAAGTGGTTACCGTGAAAGCAAGTCCGCAAGCCCTATGGCAAGTGATTAACTTGCTAGGGGGCAAGCACCGCTATTTTTACTTAAACAGTCTATGGGCAATGCGTGAGTGGATGGATTTTGTTGTGGGCGGTAAAGGTCGAGAACATGGCCGAACCGATTATCGGCAGCTAAAAGTGGGTGATAGAGTCGATTCATGGACGATTTTAAGCGCGGAAGAAAACGACTGTTTAGTGATGCGCTTTGGCATGAAAGCACCAGGCGGGGGCGGCATGCAATTAAGTATTGAAGCCTTGGATGCCGATACCTGTCAATTAGAGGTGGCGTTGTATTGGCACCCTGCAGGCTTTTGGGGCTTGGTCTATTGGTATTTTTTTGCTCCTTGGCACAGTTGGTTATTGTATGGAATGACCAAACAAATGGGTAAGTTGGCTGAGGATATTGAACAAAGGCAGTCTGCCTAATAAAAAGCCACCTATTAAGGTGACTTTTTTGTTGTGACGTTTTGTTGGGCGAGGGCGACTAATAAGGTGCTGGGTAGCGTTTAAATACGTCTGCTATGTCGGATAACGCTCGCTCACTTAATGGTTGTGAAAATGCATCAATATCTTCTTTTAGCTGGGCTACGCTGGTGGCGCCAATAATGGTAGAAGTCACACCATTGACTTGGTCACACCAAGCTAGCGCTAATTGCGCAGGAGTATAATCATACTCTGCAGCAATTTTTGCGTAATCAGCTACCGCTTTGTGGGCTAACTCCGTATTGCGGAAAATGCCATTGCGCTGCATTAAGGTCCAACGACTGCCAGCAGGGCGTGCACCATTGGCGTATTTACCACTTAACATACCGCTGGCCAATGGTGACCAAGGCAAATAGGCAACATTTTCTTGCACGCAATTTTCAATTAAGTAAGCCCAGTCTTTAGCGTGTAGCAAACTAAACTCATTTTGAATCGATACCATACGTGGCAAGTTATGTTGCTCACTCAGCCTCAAATAGGTGTTAATGCCCCACGGTGTATCGTCGGACAAACCACAATGGCGAATCTTTCCCGCTTCAACACAGCGCTGTAAGCCTTGAAGTATGTCTAGCATCTGCGCTTGATGATCTGTTGCATCTAGCTCAGTAGGAGTAATTTGATTGGGCCAATGTTTACCAAAGTGCGGGGTAGAGCGGTTAGGCCAATGTAGTTGGTATAAATCGATATAGTCGGTTTGTAAGCGTTGTAGCGAAGCATCAACCGCTGCAACGACAGCATCACCGGTAATGGGCCCGCCATTACGCACCCATGGTAATCCCGCACCGGCAATTTTGGTGGCTATCACCACATCTTTGCGCTGCTGCTTATTGGCTGCTACCCAGTTACCAATGATGCTTTCGGTTTTGCCATAGGTTTCAGCGGAAGGTGGCACTGCGTACATCTCAGCTGTATCAATAAAGTTTACGCCCTGGCTAAGGGCATAGTCGATTTGCTGGTTCGCATCGCTTTGGTTGTTTTGTAAGCCCCAAGTCATGCTGCCTAAGCAAACTCGTGATACCGATAAATTACTGCTTCCAAGTGTAGAAAAATTCATGTCGATTCCATTAAACAACGTTAGCGAAATAAGGGGTTAGCTTATGTTAAAGCCTGTTTCATTTGCAAATATAAGGAGTAATAATTTACTTCTATAAAGTAACCCCATTTAGTAAAAAAAGTATTCTGCGGCAACAGGGAAAGAAGAGCATGTTTCATGGCCAAAAACATCGTTGATGGTGGCGTAGTATGCTTGGTTAGTTAATGCGCCTTCTTGAAATTCCACATTTAGCCAAATTTCGTCTAGGCTGACGCTGTAAAGTCTAGAGTCAACTATAGACTTGTCTGCACCTACAATTTCAAGGCTTACTTGTTGAGGGCTAACGAGAGTAGGCATAATAGCTATTCTAGCCGTTTTTTGGGGCGAGCTAACTAGTACTTGTGTCGAGAGGCTTTGAATACAAAAAGTAGCTTCAAGTCCAACAGGAGCCTCGTAATAATTATCTTGGGACTGCCGCTTAGATAATCGGTTGTTTCGAGCAGTAAAACTTAACCTATGCTCTCTGTTATTAGGAAATACGTAATTAGCCCTTGAAAAATTATGAGTATATGCACCATAGTTTTCGACTTCAGCGCTTATTTTATAATTGGCTTGGTAGTCTTCAACTGCGTATTCAGTGGACTCATCCAATTTTATATTGATCACAGAGTTTAGGTTGTCGACAAACTCTACTTCACCTGCCGTTACCCTATTACGTATTGTTGTAATAGGTGTAATAGTGTTAATTGAAGCTTGATTTATGCCATTGTAGCCGTTTGATTTAAGAAGACCATTGTAGCTAACAGTATGCTGTCCTAAGCGATAATCGAGTTGTCGAACTATAGCTAGTTCTTCAAATGTAACTGTTGCAGGTAAAAGGTCATAGAGTTCAACATATAGGGCAAGCGGGGTAGTGAAATTGACTTCAGTGGAAGAATTATAGCTATCGTTGCTGTATTGGTTTATTTCGGCACTATAGTCCGTAAAGCTCTTAGCTACTTTAGAATCACTGTGACTATATGCCAAATTTTTTACATCGAGTTGTCCTGAAAAATTTAGGATGAAACCATTTAAACTAGCGTCGTCTAGTTTTAGGTCAATATCACCGGTAATTCGATAAAACGAATCTAAACCTTCGCCTAAGGTGCATTGCTGAAAACTGGCGCTAAACATATCATTTACCAATGACAGTTCAATTTTTGGCTTGTCTACAGTTGTGTGCTGGGAGGAAAGGCATTCGATATGAGTGAGGCTTGGATCTTCTATTTTTTTATGTAACGCGGCTATCACGGTATCAATGAGATAAAACTGAGAATTAGCTTCGTTAAGAGATCTCCCAGTATGTATATAGCTGTCGTGCACGCTACTATTAACTTGCTGCTCGGATAATTTCTCGGTTGAGCTATTACAAGCGCTAAGGCCTAAGATGGCTATACTCAGTAAACTACTAATTATGATTTTATGGTGAGATGGCATAACTTTCCTTGTTGGATTTTTATCAATTTTTCAATGATTTATTTGTTTTTTGCATCTTATAAAGTTATATGTCATTTGTCTATGAAGGCTTTGGTCATACTATTTTATTGTGTGAAATGAATAGCGATTTAGCTTTGCTGAACAAGAATAAAAATCTATTATCGAACAATCTTTCCTCACTACTTGACAATATGTCCCCCAGAGCTGAATTACCGATTGATTCAATTAAATCCTCGTTTGTTAACCAGCTGGCAATCTCACACTTAGTTGTTGAAGCTGCCACCGGCTCGGGTAAGTCAACCCGTTTACCGCGTTGGGCGACAAGCTTGGGCAAGGTGTTGGTGGTTCAGCCGCGTCGAATTGCCTGTGAAGCCTTGGCTAGTTATGTTGCAGAGCAAGCTAAGTTGGCAGGAGAGCCTCATAAGGTGGGTTACTCGATTCGCTTTCATTCAACGGTAAACGAACATACCAATATTGCTTTTGTTACCCCAGGAATCGCCTTGCGCTGGTTGGCGGAAAATAAGCTTGGCGAATTTGCGGTGATTATTATTGATGAATTTCATGAGCGGCGTTGGGACTCAGATTTATTACTGGCTCTAGTAAAGCAACTGCCGATTCGAGTAGTGGTTACCTCAGCGACTTTGGAAGGTAATAAGCTCTGTGAATATTTAGCGGCGAAACCATTGAAAACTGAAGGCCGTGAGTACCCGGTAAGTTTAAGCTATGAAGCGCGGGAATCGCATCACTTGCCAGATATTACTCGAATCACGGATGCCATAAAAAGCGCCGTGAATAAGGCAATGAAAAAAGATGATGGCGATATCTTGGTATTTTTACCTGGGCGTGGAGAAATTCAACGTAGCCTTGCGAGCCTAGCGGATATAAATGCCGAAGTATTGGCCCTTCATGCCACGATTAGCGCTGAGCAACGTCGATACCTATTGGATGATTCATCGACAAAAGCTCGGCCTCGTCGAGTGATTTTAGCCACTAATGTGGCAGAAACCAGTTTAACTATTCCCCGAATAAGTAGTGTGATTGATTCTGGTTTAGAGCGCCGCACTAAACAACGAGCAGGGCGAACGGTGTTAAGTCTGGAGCGAATTTCTCGGGCCAGTGCCGAGCAGCGCAAAGGCCGAGCGGGCCGAGTGAGAGCTGGCCATTGTTACCGTTTATGGGGGGAGTTTGCGCCGCTTGAACAGGTCACTCCACCTCAAATGCAGCGTGAAGAACTACTTGAACCTATGTTGTTTGCTGCTAGTTGTGAGCAAGCGTTAGCTAACTTAGCCTTTTTAGAAGCCTTGCCAGAGAAGTCTCTAAACATTGCGACCGAGCGTTTAACAAGTATGCGAGCGCTTACCAGCCCTGCGAAGTTGAGTGAACATGGGCAACGTTTGTTAGCGCTGCCTATTGATAGCTATTTTGCTCATCTTGTGAATCTTATGTCGTCGCAAGCAGAGCGCGAAGCCATGTTGGATCTCGCGGCGGCACTCAGTATTAATAAAGCGATATTTCAAAAACCTAAGTCAGAACACGGTTTAAAGCAACTGAGTGAATGGCAGCTGCTGCATTGTGATATGACATTATTGCTGGATTTAATGCGCGGTAAAACTTGGCCAGAAGAGCTACTGGTTAATCAAGAGGCATTACATCAAGCTCAAGAGTTAGCCGAGCAGCTACGCAGTGTAATGGCAATGAATTACTTGGCCGAAGCCGCTCCCTATCAAAGAGATAAGCTGATTACGGCCATTTTAGTCGGCGCTAAGGAATTGGTATATGTGCGACGGGAAAAACGCCAAGACGCCATGGGGAATGGGTTTTCTGAGCTACAAATTGGCCGAGAAAGCCTGTTGGCGAACGAGCAGTTGGCAGCAATAGCCTTTGATGTTTACAGCATGCCCGGTCGAGGCCTTAAGCAGTTAATGAATATTGGTTTGTGTTTAGTGCCTGTGTCTATCGCTCTGCTGGCGGAGCAGCAATTTGGTGAACTGGAGGCTAAAGGGCATATTGATAAGCAGGGGCGTCAGCCAGTGCAACGTGTTTATGCTGGACGAGTGATTGCTAATGAAACCTTAGCCGCTAACCCTGAGCAGTATCGGCTCGGTTTGGCTAGGCGCTTATTGGCGAAACAGCAAGCAAGGTTTAAACAATTACGCCTACAAAATGACATAGACGCTTGGAACTTGTGGGTTAGTCTTGGTATTAAGCATGGAGGTGGTGAAGGCAAGGCAATTGAAGCATTAAGCTGGTTGAGTGATTACTTGCTGCAACTTGGTGTTGAAAACGCCGAAGATTTGGAACTAATAGAGCCTAGTGACATCGTGTTTGATGGTATTCCTGAATGGCAACGTTCAGATTTCGAACAACGCTTCCCTCAGCATTTGGTATTAGCTGATATCAAACTTGATGTGGAATACCTAGGTCGCTCTAAACAAGTGATTGTTCACTATCACTCTGGCGCTAGAAAAGGCGGACCAAAACGTTGGGAGCTGCCTAATTGGAGCGGTTGGCGGATTTTCTATAAAAAGGCCAGCAAACGCGTGGCCTTAACTTAGCTTTTTTCGCTACAGGATCGCTATTTAGACGTCATACGTTTTATGGTGTCGTCTTTTAACAAAAAGTGGTGATAAAGCGCGGCGCCAACATGAGCTGCTAGTGTCACGTATAAGGCTTGCGCAGCGTAATAGTGCACCTCTGAGGCAATACCATTTAACCATTCGTTTTTCTCAGCAAAGCCAGCAATGGTGAATAAGTCGAAGAAGTTAATTGCGTGGCCGCCGGCTAATGACATGATCATGCCCGAAATAGGCATTGCCAACATTAGCAAATATAAGGCTAAGTGTCCGGCGTGAGCCATTTTCAATTTAATGCCTTCACCAATAGGTGAGGGCACCTTGGTTATACGGTGCCAAATAATTCTTAAGAAGATAGAGGCTAAAGCGATAACACCCAAACCTTTGTGGAGGGAAAATAGCTCAGACTTTTCTGCTCCCCTTGGTAGCGTGTCCATATATAAGGCGATAGCCACCAAAGCGATGATAAGTGCCGCCATAAGCCAGTGAATAAGCTTACTGACTAATCCAAATTGCGTTGAGTTGTTTTTTACGTTCATGGTTAATTGCCATTAAGTTTTGTGTGGGTAAACTAACAAAATTGCAACTATTGTAAATTGCCTTTACGCATTTTTACGATCCGTCTCAGTATAGGCAAGATATTGTAGCTTGGGCACTTTTGGCAAATGGCTTGGGTGATGTTTGGTTGGCGGCAATGGCTATGCTAGCATGGCTGAATGAGTAGCAGATGGTCGGAGATTAAGCATTGAAACGATTCCTTAGCGTAGTGTTGCTGATGGCTATCGTCATGCTTTTGGGCTTATTTGCGATAGACCGCTATATCTCTAATCAGGTCTCGGGCCAGTGGTTTCGAGATATGCAACAAGTCCCCGCACAACCAG
The DNA here is from genome assembly GCF_005405585.1 of Agarivorans sp. Toyoura001. Classification (GTDB taxonomy): domain Bacteria; phylum Pseudomonadota; class Gammaproteobacteria; order Enterobacterales; family Celerinatantimonadaceae; genus Agarivorans. The sequence continues at coordinate 205,189 of NZ_BJEQ01000004.1, forward strand.
TGGCTTTGGTGCTTGGTACCAGCAAGTATGTAGGTAAACGCCTCAACACTTATTATACTTTTAGAGTAGAAGCCGCAGCTAAGCTCTATCACACCAATAAGGTTCAAGCCTTAATCCTCAGTGGCGATAATGCTACCCGCTATTATAATGAACCTGTAACGATGCTAAATGATGTACTGCGTTTAAACGTACCCAGAGAGCATATTGCGTTGGACTATGCTGGCTTTAGAACCTTTGATTCCATTGTTCGGGCACAACAAGTTTTTGGCCAAAACGCAATCATAATTGTGTCGCAACAGTTTCACGTAGAAAGGGCGCTATATATTGCCAATCAATATGGCATAGAAGCCTACGGTTATGTGGTGGATGATGCGCCTAGAGAGTTTCACTGGCGGGTGCGTTTACGTGAAGTACTCGCAAGAACCAAAGCCTTAATAGATCTACATATATTAAAAACTCAACCGCATTTTTTGGGTGAGCCTGAACAAGTTAATACTCGTAGTCCAGAACGTGAAGTATAGGTGTGTTATGAATCTAAGAATGTGGCTACTGGCCATACTGTGTGGTTATAGTTTCAGCTCTTTCGCGAGTTCTAACACAGAGATCACCCCATTTATTGTTGGTGGCAATGATGCGAGTCAAAACTATCCGTGGATGGCTCAGGTATTTGTTGGTAGCCAGCGTTGTGGTGGTGTACTGATTGGTGAATCATGGGTGCTTACTGCGGCGCATTGCACCTACGATGTAAATGCTGATGAAAAACACCTTGCCCCGTCTCAAGTGAAGGTGGTACTGGGTGTTTATGAGATGGTTAACAGTAGTCACGCCGGTGCTGTAGCCGTAAGTGAAGTATATCAGCACCCTAATTATGTGAGCCCATCTAGCTCGGGAGCGGCATTTGATTACGATGTTAGCTTACTGCGTTTAGCTACGCCTCAAACTATTACTCCACCGCTTATCAATGCGAGTCAGGTTACCGATGCTTTAAATAGTGGTGGCTTTATGAGCGTTATTGGTTTTGGGCGGGTTAATAGCGATCCATCAACCCCTGAGTATCCAGAAGTGCTGCAACAAGGTAATTTAAGCCTGTATGATACGTCGTCTTGCGCTAGTCGATGGTCCAATTCCACCATAACCGAACGTATGTTTTGTGCCTATGGTACTGATCAAGATGCTTGTTCGGGCGATAGTGGTGGACCGGTGTTTGTTCGTGAAGGCAGTGACTATCGCTTACTCGGTTTAGTCAGTTGGGGCAGTATTGGTTGCCAGAACCGACCTGGCGTTTATGCCGATGTAGGTAAAGTGTGCACTTGGGTGACCGATACCGCCAGCTTAGCGGGTGACAATAGTTTGCAATGTAATCAAACTCAGCCAGCTGTTTCTAGCGGGGGAGGAGCAAGTTTTTGGTTGTTATTAATGGTCTTTCCACTTGCCATGATTCGCTATCGATTCCCACGCCACCTTTTACTGCGCTAATCCTTGCTATTGCTGGCCGCAATCACTAAAATTGCGGCCTTGATTATAATCCAAAATCCCACAGAGTTTTGAGTCCCATGCGTGTTGCCGATTTTTCTTTTGATCTTCCTGATGAGCTAATTGCTCGATACCCAAAACAGCAACGCCGTGACAGTCGTTTACTTTACCTAAATGGCAACTCTGGTGAGTTACAGCATCAGCAATTTCCTGATTTACTCGATCATATTCAAGAAAATGATCTTTTGGTGTTTAACAATACTCGGGTTATTCCGGCGCGTTTATTTGGCCAAAAATCCACTGGTGGTAAATTAGAAGTATTAATCGAGCGCGTATTAGACGATCGCCGCGTGCTTGCGCATGTTCGCTGCTCTAAATCACCTAAACCTGGCAATCAACTGCGTTTAGCTGATGCTTTTGATGCAACTATGATTGCACGCCACGACGCCTTGTTTGAGTTGCGCTTTGACGATACTCGAACTGTGTTAGAGCTATTAGAGAGTTATGGCCACATGCCGCTTCCTCCCTATATTGACCGCCCTGATGAAGATGCAGATAAAGAACGCTACCAAACGGTTTATAACGAAAAGCCCGGCGCTGTTGCTGCACCTACTGCTGGATTGCATTTCGACGATGCATTGATGCAACAAATAAAAGATAAAGGGGCAGACACTGCTTTTGTCACTTTACATGTTGGCGCAGGAACTTTTCAGCCAGTAAAAGTTGAATCGGTTGATGAGCATGTGATGCATTCAGAGTACGCCGAAGTTGGTCAAGAAGTAGTGAGTAAAATTGCCAAGGCTAAAGCGGCTGGTGGCAGAGTCATTGCTGTAGGTACAACTTCGGTTCGCTCTCTGGAGAGCGCCGCTAAAGATGCCAAATCAAAAGGTGTAGAGTTGCAGGCCTATGCAGCTGAGACCGATATTTTTATCTTTCCTGGCTATCAATTTGAAGTGGTAGACGCCATGGTGACTAATTTTCATTTACCGGAATCCACGCTAATTATGCTGGTATCGGCTTTTGCCGGTAAAGATCATGTTACTCAAGCTTATCAAGCAGCAATCGACAATCAATATCGCTTCTTTAGTTACGGTGATGCCATGTTCATTACCCGTAAAGACGCATAACAAGACCTATGTTGAATTAGCTTAAATCAACATTGTAAAACAACACACTAACTCAATCTGAATCGGACTGTTTTTCCGATCTGAGGTGAACTATGAAATACCAATTATTGGCTCAAGACGGTAAAGCCCGTCGCGGTCGTTTAGAATTTGAACGCGGTAGCGTAGAAACGCCAGCATTCATGCCTGTAGGAACTTACGGCACCGTTAAAGGCATGACACCTGAAGAGGTGAGTGAAACCGGTGCAGAAATCTTACTAGGTAATACTTTTCACTTGTGGCTACGTCCTGGTCAAGAAGTGATGAAAGCCCACGGCGACTTGCATGACTTTATGAACTGGCAGGGGCCTATTCTTACCGACTCTGGTGGCTTCCAAGTATTTAGCTTGGGTGATATTCGCAATATCACCGAAGAAGGTGTGCATTTTCGCAATCCTGTAAATGGCGATAAGATTTTCTTGACCCCTGAAAAGTCGATGGAAATTCAAAACGACTTGGGGTCAGACATTGTGATGATTTTTGACGAATGTACGCCTTATCCGGCGACTGAAGCAGAAGCGGATAAATCAATGCAAATGTCTTTGCGTTGGGCCGCGCGTTCGCGTCAGCGTCACGATGAGCTCAACAACAAAAATGCGCTGTTTGGGATTATTCAAGGTGGTGTTTACGAACACCTGCGTGATGTTTCCCTAGAAGGCTTAACTAACATTGGCTTTGACGGTTACGCCATTGGTGGTTTAGCTGTAGGCGAACCTAAAGAAGATATGCACCGTATTTTGGATTATGTTGCACATAAAGTACCTGCCGATAAGCCTCGTTATTTAATGGGGGTGGGTAAACCAGAAGATTTGGTGGAAGGTGTACGCCGTGGTGTAGATATGTTTGACTGTGTAATGCCAACCCGTAACGCGCGAAATGGCCACCTTTTCACTGGCGAAGGCGTGGTTAAAATTCGTAATGCACGTCATCGAGAGGACACTAATCCACTAGATAAAGAGTGTGATTGTTATACTTGTCAAAATTATTCTCGTTCCTACTTGCATCATTTAGATAAGTGTAATGAAATCCTTGGCGCTCGTTTGAATACCATTCATAACTTGCGTTACTACCAGCGTGTGATGGAAGGTATACGAGAAGCGGTTGCCGCTGGTAAGTTTGACGATTTTGTAGCAGATTTTTACGCCAAATTGGGTCGCGAAGTACCACCTTTGGCGGAATAATACCCGATTGACCAAGCAAAGCCTTGTTTTTGCTCGGTCAGTCTCCATTTAATAAGATAGTTGTATTTTAATCTTAAGTTTTTTAATTTTTTAGTGAGGGTAACAATGAGCCTATTTATTTCTCCAGCATTCGCCGAAGGCGGCGCAGCATCATCAGCTGGCGGCGGCATGGAACTGATTTTCATGATGGTCATCTTTGCGGTGATTTTCTACTTCATGATTTACCGCCCACAATCTAAGCGTGTAAAAGAGCATAAAAACTTGATGACCTCGTTATCGAAAGGTGACGAAGTGCTAACAACGGGTGGTTTAGTCGGTAAAATCATTAAGATTTCTGAAGAAAACGACTACTTCCAGTTAAGCCTAAGTGATGACACAACAGTTACACTTAAAAAGGACTTTGTTTCAGCGGTTTTGCCAAAGGGCACGTTGAAGTCTCTGTAGTTGTAACTCGGTCACTAGGGATAAGATTTTGTTAAATAGATACCCTTGGTGGAAGAATGTGATGGTGGTCGCTTTGATTGCCATCGGTTTTCTTTACGCCATGCCAAACTTATACGGTGAGGATCCTGCCGTACAAGTTTCTGGCACTCGGGGCGCTCAAGTAGAGCTTGCCCAACTAGATAATATTCGCAACCACCTAACAGCACAATCTATCGACTTTCGCTCGGTTGGCTTTGAAGATGGATTGGCGTTAGTACGCTTACGTAACGATGCCGACCAACTTAAAGTAAAGAGCTTATTACATGATTTGTTAGGTGATGATTACATTGTTGCCTTAAACCTTGCCCCCGCTACACCGGGTTGGTTAGATGCCATTGGCGCAGCCCCACTTAAATTGGGCTTGGACTTACGTGGTGGTGTTCACTTCTTAATGGAAGTGGATATGGACGCTGCGATAAGCAAAGCGCAAGAAGGCATGATTCAAGATTTTCGTAGTGACTTACGCGAAGAAAAACTGCGTTATGCAGGGGTTCGCGCGCAAGGTGACGCGGTAGTGGTTCGTTTTCGTGATGAAGCAACCCTTGATAAAGCGATTAGTTTCTTAGACCGCAAATATAACGAGTACCAGTTTAGTGATGCTAGCCAAGGCGACCAATTCCGTCTAAGCGCTAAAATGACAGAAGCTAAACTAAAAGAAACTCGTGATTATGCACTTCAGCAAAACATTACCATTATCCGTAACCGGGTAAATGAGTTAGGTGTTGCTGAGCCACAAGTGCAGCGTCAAGGTTCAGAACGTATTGTTGTTCAGTTGCCAGGTGTTCAAGACACTGCGCGCGCCAAAGAGATTTTAGGTGCTACCGCTACGCTTGAATTTAGAATGGTAAATACTGACGCCGATTTACGTGATGCCGCGGCTGGTCGTGTTCCTCCTGGTTCTCAGTTAGCTAAGCGTGTCGACGGTTCGCCAGTAGTATTACGCAATCAAGTCATTTTAACCGGTGACCATATTGTTGGTGCTCAATCTGGTTTTGATGAATACAGTCGCCCACAAGTAAATATCAGCCTTGATAGCCAAGGTGGCAGTAAAATGGCTGGCTTTACTAAAGACAATGTTGGCCAATCTATGGCTACTCTGTTTATTGAATACAAACCTACCGGTGAGAAAGATGCCGAAGGTAAATCAATATTACAGCGCCAAGAAGAAGTGATTAACGTTGCGACTATTCAGTCTCGTTTAGGCCGAAGCTTCCGTATTACCGGTATTGATTCGCCTTCAGAAGCGCAAAATTTAGCCTTGCTATTACGTGCTGGTGCCTTGATTGCACCGATTCAAATTGTTGAAGAACGCACCGTAGGTCCAAGCTTGGGTCAAGACAACATCGACAAAGGCTTTATGGCCATTGTGATGGGCTTGTTGGCGCTGCTTGTATTTATGCCTTTGTACTACCGTAAATTTGGTTTAGTGGCCGACTTAGCCTTAGTGGCGAACGTAGGGGTAATTATTGGCTTTATGTCGATGATACCAGGCGCAACACTCACCTTACCGGGTATGGCGGGTATTGTTCTTACCGTAGGTATGGCGGTTGATGCCAACGTGCTTATTTTTGAACGTATTCGTGAAGAGCTAAAAGATGGACGCAGTCCTCAGCAGGCTATTCACCACGGTTATAGCAACGCGCTTTCAACTATTTCTGATGCTAACATCACCACCTTTATTACCGCGCTTATCTTGTTTGCGATTGGTACGGGTGCTGTAAAAGGCTTTGCGGTAACGCTAGCTATTGGTATTGCCACTTCGATGTTTACCGCTATTGTTGGCACCCGTGTGGTGGTTAACTTGGTTTGGGGCGGTAAGAAAATAGACAAATTGTCTATCTAGGAGCGACGACGTGTTTTATTTGTTTAAACCTAAAGACACTGTGCGTTTTATGTCGCACCGAAAACCATTTATTTGGTTTACCGTATTGCTAATGATTGCCTCTGTAGCAAGTTTAGCGATTAACAAAATCAACTGGGGCTTAGACTTTACTGGCGGTACCTTAATTGAAGTAGAGTTCTCACAACCTGCTGATCTTACTGAAGTCCGTGACGTAATGAACAACAATAGCTACCCAGATATTGTCGCTCAGTACTTTGGGTCACAAACCCAAGTATTGTTGCGTATGATGCCGCGCCAAGGTGTTGATAGCGAACACCTTGGCGATAGCATTATGGGTTTGCTGCGCTCTGAAGTAGATGCCGACGTTGAAATGCGCCGTATCGAATACGTAGGGCCTACGGTAGGTAAAGAGCTAGCAGAGCAGGGTGGTTTAGCCATTATTGCCGCGTTAGGTTGTATTTTACTTTACGTTGCAATGCGCTTTGAGTGGCGTATGGCACTAGGTGCTGTATTAGCCTTGGCACACGATGTTATCGCAACATTGGGCTTGTTCTCGTTGTTACAGTTAGAGTTTGATCTAACGGTAATCGCCGCCTTGTTGACGGTAGTGGGTTACTCCTTGAACGATACCATTGTTGTATCCGATAGGATTAGGGAAAACTTCCGTAAGTTACGTAAGGGCGACCCGGAAGAGATTATCGATGTATCGTTAACTCAAACCTTTAACCGAACTATTGTGACGTCATTAACTACCATTATGGTATTGATTTCGCTCTTCCTATTAGGTGGTGAGCTTATCCATAACTTTGCAACAGCATTGTTGTTTGGTGTGTTTATTGGTACTCACTCTTCTATATATGTTGCTAGTACGCTAGCGCTCTATTTAGGTATTAAGAAAGAAGACTTTATGCCCAAAGAGTTGGAAGAGAAAGAAGGCGCCGACCAAGACCCCATCATGTAAATATCAAAACCCGCTTCGGCGGGTTTTTTATTCTTAAGGAGAAGATAACATGGCCCATAACCCCCGCTTTTTAGCCTTAGTTGACGATTGCCGAACGCGTATTAAGGAATGTGATGTTCACCAAGTGCAGCAATGGCTAGCGCAAGGTTTCGAGTTCAAATTGATTGATAATCGCGAGCAAGACGAATGGCAAAAGAGCCGCATTCCTGGCGCTCAATACATGGGACGGGGGGTGTTGGAACGTGACGTTGAAACATTGATCCCAAATCTGGACAGTATGATTGTGATTTATTGTGGTGGTGGCTTTCGCTCTGCATTAAGCGCAGATAACTTAGTGAAGATGGGGTATACAAATGTTATCTCTATGGATGGTGGCATTCGAGGTTGGAAAGACGCTAACTATCCTTTAGAAGGGGCATAAAATGGACGAGCTTAGTCACTTAACGGTCCACTCTTTCGATATAGCTGAAAACACTCACTATTTCTTAGATAAAGCTCAAGCTGGTTTAGCCTATCAACACGCTGAAGATAAAAATGACTATCCAGAGTGGCGCGAACCTACTCCAGTGTTGCAACTGTTGGAGATAAAAGATACTTTGTTAGGCGAGTTTGCTAAACGTATCGCTTTTCTTGAGCTGCAACTAGAGCGCGCCGAGCTAGGTTCCGATAGTTTCGATTTGGGGGCTAGTTAGTCGTCTAAGTCCCAGCCCAATTCTTGGTTAAATTTATCAAGGTGAGGTTTAACCAAGTCTATATCGCTTTGTGAAACAGCTTCTAACTGAGTGATCCACTGATCGCTAACCTCAAACATTTGTAGCATTTGTTGCTTCTGCTCAGCACTTAGTTCGGGATTATCTAGCAGCTCTTGTTTCATGGTTTTGTATTGCTCAAGTTGCGCCATATTGTCTTCAGTACTAGCAGCCATGGCAGCAAATACCACTTGCTCAGTAGTTTGTGCCCAGCTTTCAATGTTTAAATCATGTTTAGATAGTATCGCTGTCACTTCATCACTTTTACTACTGCGGCTTAATTGACTCGCCATTTCATCAGCAAACTGACTCGGGTTATTAATATCTTGGAAAGTATTTTCTTGTTCTATTTGTTCAATGACGGGCAGTAGCTGTTTGCTGGCACTAAACCAACTGGTTAACTGTGACTCGGTAAGGTTCGCCGCATGGGCAATACCGCTGACAAAAAACAATAAAGAAAAGAGGAATTTCATACCGTTACCTTAAATTTATACTTTGTATATAAGGTAGAGGCATTGCAGATAAAAATAAAGCGGGCATTGCCCGCTTTATTTTCAGTATTGGTTTTTCGCTTAACCTTTTAAAGCGTCGGTTAAGTGAGGGCGGAATGTAGCAAGCATGTGCTTGAGTACTTTAGGGTTAGCACAAACAACATTACCAGTTTGGTAGAAATCTGTATTACCCGCGATATCCGCAACAATTGCACCGGCTTCGCGAGCCAGTAGTTCACCAGCGGCTACTTCCCATGGCTTGAGGTTTAATTCAAAGAAACCGTCGTGACGGCCAGCAGCAACATAAGCTAAATCTAATGCTGGGCTTCCACTGCGGCGAATGTCGCTACACTCAGCAAAAACAGCACCAAACATGGCTAAGTAGCTTTCGGTGTAATGCTTGCGGCGGTATGGGAAACCTGTGGCGATTAAGGTGCCTTCTAAATCTTTGGTTTTATTTACTCGTAAACGGTAACCGTCTAACTGAGCACTTTTTCCGCGAGAAGAAGCAAACAGCTCATTACGTAAAGGATCGTACACTACGCCGTGTTCGGTTTTTCCTCGAACACGTAAGGCAATAGATATAGCAAAGTGGGGAATACCTTTAATGAAATTGGTGGCTCCATCCAGTGGGTTAATAACCCATTGGTATTCGTCATCCGTGCCTTTGCTCAAACCATTTTTCTCTGTCACGAAAGAGTGCTCAGGGAAAGCGTTACGTATGGTGTCGACGATGCTTTTTTCAGAAGCCGCAACAACGTTTACTAGATAGTCGTTAGCGCCCTTTGGCGTTGCGTCAACTTTGTCTAATTGCTCATAAGCTTGAGTTACAACTTTACCTGCGTTTCGCGCAGCGCGAACCGCTATGTTTAGCATAGCATGCATGAATTACCACCAATTTGTAGAAAGAACATAAAAAATAACCGCCGGATTATAGTGAATAGTGTTCGCAAACACAATTTATTATAGACAACAGATTTAAACTTTTTCCAATCTAGCGACTAACGCTAGGGCTATGTTACAATCCTGCGCATTAAATTTAGGGTGAAGTAATACTAATGTTGGAAAATGTTCGAGTGGTTTTAGTTGGCACCAGCCATAGTGGCAACATTGGTTCGGCAGCACGCGCCATGAAAACCATGGGCATCACTGATTTATGTTTGGTTGCTCCAGAAGCCGAAATAGACGGCAAGTCGGTAGCGTTATCGGCAGGCGCCTCTGATGTGTTAGGCGGAACCACTATTGTAAATGAGTTGTCTGAAGCTGTAGCTGATTGTCAATTGGTGATCGGTGCTAGTGCTCGCTCACGTACATTAGATTGGCCAATGCTTGATGGACGTGAAGCTGGCGTAAAACTGGCTAGCGAAGCCCAAGAGGCCAAAGTCGCCATTGTATTTGGTCGAGAGAATAGCGGCTTGAATAATACTGAGTTACAGCAATGCCACTTCCATGTCTGTGTGCCAGCCAATCCAGAGTACAGTTCGCTTAACCTTGCTATGGCGGTTCAGCTATTAAGCTACGAAGTTAGAATGGCCTTTTTGGATCTACAAAACATCCATCCTGAAAGCCCCGTTGAAGACTACCCGCATGCCGATGATCTAGAGCGTTTCTATCAGCATTTTGAGCAGAGCATTGCCGATAGCGGCTTCATCATTAAACCTCATCCGGGTAAAGTAATGGAAAAGGTTCGCCGAATGTTCAACCGTATTCGCATGGAAAAACAAGAGCTTAACGTGATGCGTGGGATACTCACTGCATATGATAAACACATCTCTAAACCAGAAAAATAAACCTGACTAATTTACTAGGTTTTATACTTGACTAAATTAGTCGGATATGGAAAGATTGTGACCAAGTTCACGCGATAAATGGGTTGGATATGCGCTTAACTTCTAAGGGACGCTACGCGGTTACAGCAATGTTAGATGTTGCTCTTCATATGGAAGAAGGGCCGGTTTCTCTAGCTGATATTTCTGAAAGACAAGGTATCTCGTTGTCTTACCTAGAGCAACTTTTTTCAAAATTACGTAAACATGGCTTAGTCACTAGTGTACGTGGTCCTGGTGGCGGTTACCGACTAGGTATGGATGCCGATGATATTGCAGTGGGTATGGTGATTCACGCAGTTGATGAGTCTATTGACGCTACGCGCTGTCATGGCTCAGCAGATTGCCAAGGTGGTAAACCTTGCTTGACCCACTCGTTATGGAATGACTTGAGCGAACGTATCGCTGACTTCCTCGATAATATTAGCTTAGGCGGCTTGATGCGCGAGCGACAAATTGTAAATGTTGCTCATAACCAAGACCAGCTTCAGCATGTTGATACCAACACGATACAAATTAGTTTATGACGCTCGCTTTCACCGAGTAGTAACGGAGAACTTTAATGAAATTGCCAATTTATCTTGATTACTCAGCAACTACCCCTGTAGATCCACGCGTTGCTGAGAAGATGATGCAGTACCTTAGCGTAGACGGTATCTACGGTAACCCGGCTTCACGTTCACACCGTTTCGGCTGGCAAGCAGAAGAAGCGGTAGATATCGCTCGTAACCAAATTGCCGAATTAGTAAATGCCGACCCGCGCGAAATTGTGTTTACTTCTGGTGCCACAGAATCAAACAACCTTGCAATCAAAGGTGCTGCACACTTTTACAACAAACGCGGTAAACATATTATTACCTGTAAAACTGAGCATAAAGCAGTACTTGATACATGCCGCCAGTTAGAGCGTGAAGGTTATGAAGTCACTTACCTTGACCCAGAAAGTAACGGCGTAATTAGCTTAGAGAAACTAAGCGAAGCCTTACGTGAAGATACGGTGCTAGTGAGCATTATGCACGTTAATAACGAAATTGGCGTGATTCAAGATCTTAACGCAATTGGTGAGCTTTGCCGTTCACGCAAAATTTTATTCCATGTAGATGCGGCGCAAAGTGCTGGTAAAATTGAAATTGATTTACAAGCCTTGCCAGTAGATATGATGTCGTTTTCTGCACACAAGGTTTACGGCCCTAAAGGCATTGGCGCGTTGTACGTGCAACGTAAACCGCGTATTCGCTTAGAAGCCCAAATGCACGGCGGCGGCCACGAACGTGGTATGCGTTCAGGTACTTTACCAACTCACCAAATCGTGGGCATGGGCGAAGCGTTTGCTATTGCTAAGCAAGATATGGCGAAAGACAACGAACATATCCATGCTTTACGTGACCGCTTTTGGGCGGGGATTAAAGATATCGAAGAAACTTACGTTAACGGCGACTTTGAGCAACGTGTAGTGGGCAACCTAAATGTAAGTTTTGCTTACGTAGAAGGTGAGTCATTGATCATGGCGCTTAAAGACCTTGCTGTATCGTCAGGGTCTGCGTGTACTTCTGCCAGCTTAGAGCCTTCTTATGTGCTACGAGCCTTAGGTTTAGATGACGAGCTAGCACATAGTTCAATTCGCTTCTCGTTTGGCCGTTTCACTACAGTAGAAGAAATTGATTACGCAATTAAAGTGATTAACGAAGGAATTGGCCGCCTCCGCGAGATGTCTCCATTGTGGGACATGTTTAAAGATGGAGTGGACCTAAGTCAGGTCGAGTGGGCTCACCACTAAGTATTATAACTAACGGATTTGGAGAGATATCATGGCTTATAGCGAAAAAGTAATCGACCACTACGAAAACCCACGTAACGTAGGTGCGTTTGAAGATAAAGAAGACAGTCATATTGGTACTGGTATGGTTGGCGCACCAGCTTGTGGTGACGTAATGAAGTTACAACTCAAAGTAAGCGATAGCGGTATTATTGAAGATGCGCGCTTTAAAACTTACGGTTGTGGTTCAGCTATCGCGTCTAGCTCATTGGTTACCGAATGGGTAAAAGGCAAAAGCTTAGATGAAGCGCAGTCGTTAAAAAACACTGATATTGCTGAAGAACTAGCTTTACCACCCGTTAAAATTCACTGTTCAATTTTGGCCGAAGACGCCATTAAAGCAGCGATTGCAGATTACAAAAAGAAAAACGCCTAGAGCTTTAAGGATCCATTATGGCTGTATCACTAACCGAATCAGCGGCAACCCATGTTGGCCAGTTCTTGAATAACCGCGGCGCAGGCGCTGGGGTTCGCTTAGGTATCAAAACCTCAGGCTGTTCGGGTATGGCTTATATTCTGGAGTTTGTTGACCAACTCGCTGATGATGATCAAGTTTTTGAAAGCCACGGTGTTAATGTCATCGTAGATGAAAAAAGCTTGTTGTACATCGACGGTACTGAGCTGGACTTTGTTAAAGAGGGCCTGAATGAAGGTTTTGTATTTAACAATCCAAATGTATCCGGCGAGTGTGGTTGCGGAGAGAGTTTTAGCGTTTAAATGGAACACGCTATGAATCATTTTGAATTATTCTCTCTACGCCCTTCATATCAGCTAGACCTGCAAGGTTTAGCTGATTGTTATAGAGAGCTACAACAGAAATACCATCCTGATAATTTCGCTGCAGATGCCTCTGAGAATCAAGCTCAAGTTATGCAAAAAGCCGCGCAAATTAATGATGCTTATCAAACCTTGAAAGATCCCCTTTCACGCGCCCAATATTTGTTAAGTCTGCAAGACATAGAGCTTGGTGGAGAGCAACAAACCATCAACGATATCGAGTTTTTGATGGCGCAAATGGAGCTTAGAGAACAGCTAGCAGAAATCGAAAATGCTGCTGATCCTGAGCAAGCTCTTGAGGATTTTTCCAAGCTACTCAAGCAGCAACGAAGTGACTTGAGCTCTAGCTTTGAAAAAGCCTACAATGAGCAAAATTTTACTTTTGCTGCGGATCAGGTTCGCAAGCTCAAATTCTATGCACGTTTGCAACAGCAGTTGCTCCAACTCGAAGAGAAGATTTTAGATTACTAATCTATATGGCATTACTACAAATTGCAGAGCCTGGGCAATCGGCTGTTCCTCACCAACATAAACTCGCAGTAGGTATCGACTTAGGTACGACTAATTCGCTGGTTGCTACGGTTCGTAGTGGTAAATCTGTTACTTTAGCTGATCATGACGGCGGCATTCTTTTACCGTCAGTTGTCCGTTATCATGCGCAAGGCGTTGATGTTGGCCAGTCAGCTAAAGCCCACGCTGTGACCGATCCTAATAACACGATTACCTCTGTTAAACGTTTATTAGGTAAAGATATTTCTGATATCGACCTTAGCGGATTACCTTATAATTTTACCGAGGCTAGCTCACCTCAAATCAAAACGGTAAGTGGTGTCGTTAATCCTATTCAAGTATCTGCAGAAATTCTCAAAAGCTTAGCCAAGCGCGCTACCGAATCTTTACAAGGCGAGCCTGATGGTGTGGTAATTACCGTTCCTGCTTACTTTGACGACGCTCAGCGCCAAGGTACCAAAGACGCAGCCCAATTAGCCGGTTTACATGTACTTCGCCTGCTGAATGAACCTACTGCAGCGGCTATTGCTTATGGCTTGGACAGTGGTGATGAAGGCGTTATTGCTATTTATGATTTAGGTGGCGGAACCTTTGATATCTCTATTTTGCGTTTATCAAAAGGGGTGTTTCAAGTACTCGCTACTGGCGGCGATTCTGCACTAGGTGGTGATGATTTTGATGACGCTTTGGTTGAGTGGATTGCTGAGCAAGCAAAGATCACTGGCCAACGTTCAGCCCGGTTACAACGTGAATTGTCGCGCATTGCTAACCAAGTAAAAGTAAACCTATCGGAACACTCACACTCTGATATCGAATTAGATATTGATGGATTTCATTGGCAGGGTTCTATTAGTCGTGAATTGTTTGACGAGTTAATAGAAGGTTTAGTTAAACGTACTATTCGCGCTTGTCGTAGGGCATTACGCGATGCCGAGGTTGAGCTCGAAGACGTTAACAATGTAGTAATGGTGGGGGGCTCTACGCGGGTACCTAAAGTACGTAGCGATGTAGCTAACTTTTTTGCTAAACCGCCATTAACGAATATTGATCCAGACCAGGTGGTAGCTATTGGTGCGGCTATTCAAGCAGATACCTTAGTAGGCAATAAAAAAGACGGTGAACTGTTGCTACTGGATGTAACACCACTATCTTTGGGCATTGAGACCATGGGCGGTTTGGTGGAAAAAGTGATTCCTCGAAACACCACTATCCCTGTGGCACGGGCTCAAGAATTTACCACTTTTAAAGATGGTCAAACGGCCATGGCTATTCATGCAGTGCAGGGTGAGCGTGAATTAGTAGATGATTGCCGCTCTCTCGCCAAGTTTGCCCTTAAAGGTATTCCGCCTTTAGCTGCTGGTGCAGCGCATATTAGAGTGACTTTTCAAGTAGATGCCGATGGTTTGTTATCGGTAACTGCTATGGAAAAATCAACGGGTGTACAATCCTCTGTTGAAGTTAAGCCTTCCTATGGCTTAGAAGATGCAGAAGTGGCGCGCATGCTGAAAGATTCAATCACCAACGCAAAGCATGATGTTACGATGCGTATGTTGCGTGAACAACAAGTTGAAGCGGCTCGCTTTATTGAAGATATGAGCGCAGCGTTAGCGGAAAGTGGTGAGCGATTACTGGATGCAGCCGAGCGTCAGCAAATTAAACTGGCAGTAGACGCGTTAGCTGTCGTAGCTGCCGAAGATAGCGTACCTGCGATTGAGCAAGCCATTAAACGATTAGATAGTATCAGCCAAGATTTTGCTGCAAGGCGAATGGATGATTCAATTAAACAGGCTTTAACAGGCCAGCTAGTAGATAGGATTTAAGATGCCTAAAGTGATTTTCTTACCCAATGAAGATTTATGTCCAGAAGGGTCTGTTGTAGAAGCCAAAGAAGGCGAAAGCGTACTTGATATTGCATTGCGCGAAGGCATAGACATTGAACATGCTTGTGAAAAGTCGTGCGCCTGTACTACATGTCATGTAATTGTTCGCGAAGGGTTTGATTCTTTGGAAGAAAGTGACGAGCTGGAAGATGATATGCTAGATAAGGCGTGGGGTTTAGAGCCTGAGTCACGTTTAGGTTGTCAGGCTTTAGTTGCCGATGAAGATTTAGTAGTAGAAATTCCAAAATACACGATTAATATGGTGTCTGAACAACATTAAGGAAACTTGCTAATGGGGTTGCGTTGGATAGATGTAGAGCAAATAGCGATAGAACTGGCCGAGCAATTTCCTGAGCAGGATCCGAAACAAGTTCGGTTTACCGATTTACACCAATGGGTTTGTCAGTTGGACGATTTTGAAGACGAGCCCCAGCATAGCAACGAGCGCATTTTGGAAGCAATTATTTTAGCCTGGATGGATGAACTAGACTAAATTCCGGTGGCTTGTTGTCAATTAGTCAAATGAGGAAGTATTGATGACCGCCGTAATGGATCTCGTATTATGTGCAAAACCAGCTGCAGCCCACTGGGGCGATAACGCGCTGATAAGTTTTGAAGCCAACCAAGTAAACGTTCATGTTACCTCTCAAGGCGCTTCTCGCCTGCAAGATATTCAAAAAGCCGCCCGTAAACTGGATGCCCAAGGTTTAAAACACCTTTCCTTTATTGGCGACAGTTGGGACGTAGAAGCCTGTTGGGCTTTTTACCAAGGGTATTACAATGCCAAGCAAGATAACCAGCTAGAGATAGTTGTGTTAAGTGATGCTGACCTGGCTAAGTTTAACGCGCTAAAAATAGCTGCAGACTGGACCCGTAAAACTATTAACCTTGGCCCTGCGGCTATTTATCCTCAAACCTTATGTGAATCGGCAGCTAAGTTTTTAACTGAGCTAGCACCAGAGTACGTATCTCATAACATCATTTCTGGCGAGGATTTATTATCAGAAGGATGGGTTGGTACCTATCAAGTAGGTAAAGGCAGTAGCCAAGCGCCTGCCATATTACAGCTTGATTATAACCCTTCAGGAAACCCAGATGAGCCTGTAGCTATTGCGCTGGTAGGTAAGGGCATCACGTTTGACTCTGGTGGCTACAGCATTAAACCATCTGATGGCATGTCGATTATGAAAAGCGACATGGGCGGAGCTGCAACCGTGACTGGCGGCTTAGGATTGGCTATTGCAAACGGCTTAAACAAGCGCGTGAAACTGTTTTTATGCTGCGCCGAGAATATGGTGTCGGGTGATGCTTACAAACTGGGTGATGTTATCACCTACAAAAACGGCGTAACGGTAGAAGTACTAAACACTGATGCAGAAGGACGTTTAGTGTTAGCCGATGGCTTAATCGCCGCGAGTGAATTAAAACCTGGAAAAATTATTGATGCTGCAACGCTAACTGGCGCGGCAAAAATGGCGCTTGGCCGAGATTATAATGCGGTGTTTGGTTTTGATGATGACTTAGTTCATCAAGCTCTACAAGCTGCTAAGGCTGAAAACGAAAAAGCGTGGGCATTGCCATTGGAGCCATTTCACAAAGGCCAAATTGGCTCTTCATTTGCGGATATAGCAAATATATCCTCTGGTGAAGGCATGGCTGGCGCTTCTACTGCGGCAGCTTTCTTAGCTCACTTTGTTGAAAATGCAGAACAAAATTGGCTGCACTTTGATTTGTCGGGTTCTTACCAAAAATCGGGTAACGCACTGTGGGCAACGGGTGCAAAAGGTCACGGTATTCGTACCATTTCACGGTTGTTAAGCGAGTAGAGCTACTTTATCATTCTTAAAGGTTACCAATTGACTGGTATCACTAATTTTACAATGGAGCTAGTAAATGGCGTTAGAACGTACTTTTTCTATACTTAAACCTGATGTAGTGGCTAAAGATGCGATTGGTGCGATATACGCTCGCATGGAGTCTGCGGGTTTACGCTTAGTTGCAGCTAAAATGTTGCATTTGTCGCAAGAACAAGCCGCGGGGTTTTACGCGGAGCATGACGGCAAACCATTTTATGCACCTTTGATTGAGTTCATGACCTCGGGTCCAATCATGGTTCAAGTACTTGAAGGCGAGAATGCCGTACAACGTTATCGTGATTTACTGGGGGCGACTAATCCAGCAGAAGCGGCAGCAGGTACCTTACGTCACGATTTTGGAACGGCTATGCCGCCAAATGGCACCCATGGCTCTGATTCACCGGAGTCTGCGTCTCGAGAAATAGCCTATTTCTTTGAAGACAATGAAATTTGTCCAAGATAATAAAAAGGGGCTTAGGCCCCTTTTTTAATAAGCGGATAAAAGGTGATTGATTAATAGTTAGCTATTTACGCTGAGTGCCGAGATTAACTGGCTTTCTGTTGTCATAATTTGTACAATTCGGCGCTTTTTTTAAATGGTCAGTCGTGGAGTTAAGCGATGAGTGAAAATAAAACAAATTTACTTGATTTGAACCGAGACGGATTACGTAAGTTTTTCGCAGAGATCGGGGAAAAACCTTTCCGCGCCGATCAAGTAATGAAGTGGATCTATCACTTTGGCGTAGACGACTTCGATCAGATGAACAATATAAATAAAGCGCTGCGCGAGAAGCTTAAAAAACAGGCCGAAGTAAAAGCGCCAGAAATTAGCACTGAACAACGCAGTGCCGATGGCACCATTAAGTGGGCTATGTTGGTGGCGGGGCAAGAAATTGAAACGGTTTATATCCCAGAGGGTGACCGAGCAACCCTGTGTGTTTCTTCACAAGTAGGTTGTGCCTTGGAATGTACTTTTTGTTCTACCGGGCAACAAGGCTTTAACCGTAACCTAAAAGTGTCTGACATTATTGGCCAAGTATGGCGCGCAGCACAGGTAATTGGTCATAAGGGTGTTGAAGGTAAGCGACCTATTACTAACGTGGTTATGATGGGCATGGGTGAACCTCTGCTAAACCTGAGTAACCTGGTACCTGCTCTAGAGCTGATGCTGGATGATAATGGTTACGGCTTAAGTAAACGTCGCGTTACTGTTAGTACCTCTGGTGTAGTACCTGCCTTAGATAAACTAGGTGACCAGATAGATGTAGCCTTGGCGATTTCATTACATGCTTCTAACGATAAACTTCGTAGCGAAATTATGCCGATCAATGATAAATACAACATTGAAGCATTTCTAGCCGGCGTTAAGCGTTACATTGATAAGTCTAATGCCAACCGTGGCAAGGTAACGGTTGAATACGTGTTACTAAATGGCGTTAACGATTCAATGGAGCAAGCGCACGAACTTGCCGAAGTGTTGCGCGATACGCCGTGTAAGATTAATTTGATTCCGTTTAATCCATATCCAGGGTCTCCATTCACCAAACCAAGCAACAGCCGAGTGGATCGCTTCAGTAAAGTGTTGATGGAGTATGGCTCTACTGTGGTAGTGCGTAAAACTCGCGGAGACGATATTGACGCCGCTTGTGGGCAGTTAGCGGGTGACGTTGTCGACAGAACCAAAAGAACAATGAGAAAACGGATGCAACAGCAAGAAATTTCAGTCACAATTCAATAACTAACCTTATCGTAGGATGGATATGAAACGCTGGTTGTACTTGTTTTTGGCGGTGTTTTTAGTGACCGGTTGTGTCACTGAAACTCGCGTTGATGGCCAAGAAGTAAACAATAAAAATAATCAACTTGATAAAAATGCAGCGGCAAAAACCCGCATTAGCCTTGCACTCCGTTACCTTGAAGCTGGCGATGCCGAGCAAGCTAAACGTAATCTTGAGTTAGCTCAAGAGCTTTCCCCTAATTTGGTCGATGTGTACATTGCCCAAGCTCACTTTTATCAGCGGGTTCGTCAACCTGACCGAGCGCTTGACGCCTATAAGCGCGCAAAATCGATTGAACCAAGAAATGGTGACGTATTAAATAACTACGGCGCTATGTTGTGTCAGCAAAAGAAATACGATGAAGCTGAATCACTATTCAAACAAGCATTAGCTAATCCAGAATATGTGCAAGTGGCGGGTACTAATGAAAATGCCGGTTTATGTGCGCTTAATGCTGGCGATTTAGACAAAGCACTAAAATACTTCACTAGTGCACTAGCTTACAATATTCGTCGTCCTGCATCATTGCTTGGTGCGAGCGAGATTTACCTGCAAAAAAATAAACCAGAGCAAGCCCGCTTATATCTACAACGGTATGATAGTATGGCTCAAACTACTGCTGAGAGTGCCTTTGCTTGGGTTCGCCTAGAAAGCGCTGCTGATAACTTCGCAGAAGAAGCGCGCTGGGGATTAACGCTTCAACAGCAATTTCCTAAATCTGAACAGACTAAACGATATATAGCTAATGACTATTAAAGCCGAAATTGAGCCAGCTGAGCTAAGCGAAGACATTGAAGTTGTTAGCCCTGGCCAAATGCTACAAGAGGCGAGGGTGGCTGCTAAGTTGAGCCAAGGCCAAGTAGCCGAGCGCTTAAAGTTACGTTTGCAGGTAATTGTAGACATTGAAGCCGATAGTTTTGATAGTGGGCTGTCTACCACCTTTGTGAAAGGCTACTTGCGAGCGTATGCTCGTTTGCTGAATGTATCAGAAGATTTAGTATTATCTAGTTATACCCACCTACATGATGCTCAAGAGCAGCGCACTGAAATGCAAAGCTTTTCGGGGCGTATTAAGCAAGAAACTCACGATAGCCGATTAATGAAGTTCACTTATTTAGTGGCTTTTGGCATCGTTGTGTTATTGGTCATGTGGTGGTGGCAAGAAAAAAATCAACAAAGCTTGTTTGATTCGCCTGAGCCTTCAGTGGTTGAAACCAGTGACAGCCCGATAATAGATCCGATTGCCCCCTCTCTTGAAAACCAAGATGTACTAGAGCCTCAATCAGAAAATTTTTTGGAACCTCAGCACAGTGAGACGGTATCTGAAGAGTCGGCGAGCGTTGAGCAAGTCACAGAGCCTGTTGAAGTAGAAACTCAAGCTGAAGCAGCACCAGAGCAAGCTAACACGGTGAACACTCCGGTTAACGATACCGATCAGGCTGAACCACTATCTGCTGAACTTAACACTGTTGTTGAGCCAGTCAATCAAGTGCAGTCTGCGGCGGCAGAAACACAGCAAACACCGGCCGCTAACTTTACCGCGCTTACCATGAGTTTTGACAATGAATGCTGGGTGGAAGTGCGCGACGCCGATGGCAAACGCCTAGTTGCAGATATTAAAAAGGCAGGCCAAAGCCTGTCAGTGAGTGGTCCAGCACCTTACAGCATTGTGTTAGGCACAAATGCTGGCGTTAGTGTGAAATACGGACAAGAGAACATCGATTTATCGTCATTTAAAGGCGGTAAAGTGGTGCGAATGACAATACCTAACAACTAAGACCTTTCGAGTATGATGAACCAGCCAACTCCAATTAAACGCCGTAAATCAACTCAAATTATGGTGGGTAATGTACCTGTAGGCGGAGGCGCGCCTATTACCGTGCAGTCAATGACCAATACCCGCACCGACGACGTAGCTGCTACAGTTGAGCAGATAAACCGTATTGCTGCAGTGGGCGGTGATATTGTTCGCGTATCGGTACCTACTATGGATGCAGCAGAAGCCTTTAGAAAGATAAAGCAGCAAGTGTCTATTCCGGTGATTGCAGATATTCATTTTGATTATCGTATTGCCCTTAAAGTGGCTGAATACGGCGCTGATTGTTTACGTATAAACCCAGGTAACATTGGTAACGAACAACGGATCCGCTCAGTGGTCGATGCCGCTAAAGACCGTAATATTCCGATTCGTATTGGTGTAAATGGCGGTTCTTTAGAAAAAGACCTCCAAGAAAAATATGGCGAACCTACGCCAGACGCTTTGGTTGAATCTGCCATGCGCCATGTTGATATTCTTGACCGCCTTAATTTTGATCAATTTAAAGTAAGCGTTAAAGCATCAGATGTGTTCTTGGCTGTTGGTGCTTATCAAGGTTTGGCTTCGCGGATTGACCAACCTTTACATCTCGGCATTACCGAAGCTGGCGGCTTGCGCAGTGGTTCAGTTAAGTCGGCAGTGGGCTTGGGCATGTTATTGTCGCAAGGCATTGGTGATACATTGCGTGTATCGCTGGCAGCTGATCCCGTTGAAGAAATTAAAGTCGGTTTTGATATTCTTAAATCCTTACGAATACGTGCTCGCGGAATTAATTTTATTGCGTGCCCAAGCTGTTCACGCCAAGAGTTTGATGTAATTGCCACGGTTAATGCCCTAGAGCAGCGCTTGGAAGACATTGTAGAGCCAATGGATGTGTCTATCATTGGTTGTGTAGTGAATGGGCCAGGCGAAGCGCTTATCTCCGATTTGGGCATTACTGGCGGCAATAAAAAAAGCGGCTATTACCAAGATGGCGTGCGTCAAAAAGAGCGTTTTGACAACGACGACTTAGTGGATGCGCTAGAAGCAAAAATACGCTCGCGCATCGCTGTTAAAAACATTAGCTAGTCGCGCAACCGCAAATAATTTACCTCTATGGTTAAAGGCCCTATAATCGAGGGCCTTTAATAGTTATTGACCTGTTTTATTCGAGATTAATGTGGCTAAACAAATACAAGCAATACGTGGCATGAATGATTGCCTTCCAAGTGATACACCTGCTTGGCAAAAGGTAGAATCAGTTATCCGTGAAGTGGTTGCCGCTTACGGTTACAACGAAATTAGAATGCCAATTGTTGAAAGTACAGATTTGTTTAAGCGCTCTATCGGTGAAGTAACCGATATCGTTGAAAAAGAAATGTACACTTTTGACGACCGCAATGGCGACAGCTTAACCCTGCGACCAGAAGGTACAGCAAGTTGTGTACGTGCAGGTAATCAAGCAGGTTTACTGTATAACCAAGAGCAACGCCTTTGGTATATGGGACCAATGTTTCGCCATGAGCGACCGCAGAAAGGCCGCTATCGTCAGTTCCATCAAGTAGGTATTGAGTCGTTTGGTATTGCAAGCGCTGATATAGATGCTGAAGTGATTATGTTGTCGGCGCGTTTTTGGAAAGCCTTTGGCTTAGAAAAACACGTTACACTGGAGCTAAACAGTTTAGGCTCTAACGAAGCGCGCGCTAACTACCGTGATGCTTTAATCGCTTACTTAGAATTACATAAAGACGCGCTCGATGAAGATGCTAAACGTCGTATGTACGATAACCCATTACGTGTACTAGACAGCAAGAACCCAGAGGTTCAAGCGGCATTAGCTGATGCACCGAGTTTAAATGAGTACCTCGACCAAGAAAGCGTAGAGCACTTTGATAAATTACGCTCTTTGCTTGATAACGCGGGTATCGAGTACACAATAAATCCTCGTTTAGTACGAGGTTTAGATTATTACAACCGCACCGTATTTGAATGGGTAACCAGCAGCCTGGGTTCACAAGGTACTGTGTGTGCTGGCGGCCGATACGATGGCTTAGTTGAGCAACTCGGTGGTAAAGCCACTCCTGCTGTTGGTTTTGCCATGGGTATGGAGCGTTTAGTATTGCTGTTGGAAACGCTGGAACTATTGGGTGATTTACCGACAGGCGCCGATGTTTATGTGATCAATGCTGGAGAAGGGACACTTGGAGCAGCATTTTCATTAGCTGAACAATTGCGAGATGCGTTACCCTCTGTGCGGGTGATGAGCCACTGTGGCGGTGGTAACTTTAAGAAACAATTTAAGCGTGCTGATAAATCAGGCGCGAAAGTAGCGCTAATCATCGGCGATGATGAGTTAGCCAATCAGCAAGTTACTGTTAAGTACCTGCGTCAAGATATTCAACAGCAGTGCATCGCTCAATCTGAGTTAGTTGCTTTGCTTAATACCGTATTAGTTTAGTTAAGGAGAGACAGTGGACATTTATTCTACTGAGGAACAGCAAGTTCAAGCCATCAAAGACTGGTGGAAAAAGAATGGAACATCAGTGATCGGCGGTTCTGTATTAGGTTTAGCAGCAGTATTTGGCTGGCGATATTTTGGTGAGTATCAGGTTAGTCAGCAAGAAGCTGCTTCAGATGCCTACGAGCAAGCTGTTACTCAACTAGCGCTTAATTCAGAAGAACTCACTCCTTTAGTTAATTATGTCGCTGCTAATCAAGGCGACAAGAATTATTCAGTGTTTGCTTCTTTGTTGTTAGCCAAAGAATTAGTGGCTAAAGAAGATTTTGCGCAAGCCCAAACACAACTTCAGTTGGCTTTAAATGGCGCACCAGAAGAGCTAAAAGGCATGGTTTATACACGGTTAGCACGTGTACAAGCTCAACAAGCTGCATTTGATGACGCGCTAGCAAGTTTAGAGATGGTTAGTGACCCAGCTCTAGTGGCTACTGTTGAAATTATTAAAGGTGATATTTATCTTCAACAAGGTGAAAACGCGATGGCTCGTCAAGCATACCAAGCAGCAGTCGCTGCCGGTGCCGCAGAGCAAGACCCTAGCGTAAACCTTAAATTGAACGACCTAACTGAAGTTGAGGCCGCAAATGGTTAAAGCTTGGCGTAGTGTCAGCTTAGCTTGTTTACTTGTTGGTTTGTCAGCTTGTTCTTTGTTCAACTCTGAAGAAGATGTTGTACAAATGGCACCAGTGCCAGAGTTTAGCAACCAGTTTACGGTGGCTAAGCAGTGGGAAACTCGAGTAGGCGATGGTGTAGAGAAATACTTTTCGGCCTTGTCGCCGGTGGTGGCTTACGATTCAGTATTTGCTGCCTCCCGTTTTGGCGAGATCCGTGCTTTTGACTTAAATGGTAAACGCCTATGGCAACAAAACCTTTCCAAAGTTGAAAGTAACAATCGCTTCTCTGGTAATACGCCTAATGCGCGTATTTCTGGCGGTTTAACTGCAGCTTACAAACGTATTTATCTTGGCACTGAAAATGCTGATGTATTTGCCTTAGATGCTGAAACAGGCGACATTGTTTGGCAAGCCGCCGTGTCTGGCGAAGTACTAGCAAAACCTGCTGTAGAAGATAGTGTGGTAGTGGTGATGACCAGCAATGGTCATTTAGTGGCTCTTGATGCGCACAGTGGTGAGCAAAAGTGGGACATTAAAATCGACCAACCTTCGTTGTCATTACGAAGTAAAGCGGCAGCGGTTATTTCTAATGGTGCAATCATTTTAGGCCGCAGCGACGGTAAGATTGGTTTGTATTTGCTAGAAAGTGGCCAGTTATTATTTGAAAGCAAGCTCGCTCAGCCTAAAGGCTCTACTGAAATTGACCGCATTGTCGATGTAGATAGTCGACCGGTGTTAGTTGGCTCGCAGCTATACGCCGTAGCGTACAACGGCAACCTTGTGTCGGTAAATTTACGCAGTGGTGAAGAGCAATGGAGACGTAGTTACTCAGCCTACCAAAATTTAGCAACTGCGGGCTTAAGCTTGTTTGTTACCGATGTGAGCGACAATGTTTATAGCATTGAGCGCAATAATGGTGTTGAACAGTGGACCCAAGGTGCGCTGTCTTACCGCATTGTTACCGCACCAGCGATAGACGGTAATCAAATCATCGTTGGCGACAGCGAAGGTTACTTATATTGGATAAACCGAGAAACTGGTGAATTTACTAGCAAAATGTTAGTAGATAAAAGCGGCTTATATGTTGCGCCTGTGGTAACCTCCGACAAAATTATCGTTCAAACACGAAATGGTAAGCTAATTGCGCTAGATCGCAGTTAAGTTGTTATAATTGTGTACAAAAGGCTCATGATTAATTGATCATGAGCCTTTGTCATGTCATGTATTCTAAAAAATGAGGCCCTTATGCTTCCTGTTGTAGCCTTAGTGGGACGCCCAAACGTTGGCAAATCTACATTATTTAATCGCCTTACGCGCAGCAGGGATGCGCTAGTAGCCGACTTTCCTGGGCTTACTCGCGACCGCAAGTACGGACAAGCTAAAGTAGCCGAGCAAGAATTCATTGTTATTGATACCGGTGGTATCGATGGTGATGAAGAAGGTATCGATGCGATGATGGCGCAGCAATCTTTGCAAGCCATTGAAGAAGCTGACGCCGTATTATTTTTGGTTGATGCTCGTTCGGGCATGACAGTTGCGGATGAAGCTATTGCGCATCATCTGCGCAAGCAAGAAAAGAAAATTTTCTTGGTGGCCAATAAAACTGACGGTATTGATGCTGATGCAGCCTGTGGCGAGTTTTACGCTTTAGCCCTTGGTGAAGTTCACCACATTGCAGCCGCTCATGGTCGTGGCGTGAACATGCTACTCGAAGAAGCTTTACGTCCGTTTGTTACCGAGCAGGCAGAGCTACAATCTGATGAATTAGAGCCTAGCTTAGATGAGACTCGTGAGATGAGTGAGTCTGAACTGGATGAGCTCGCTCAGAAGTTTGCTGATTTGCCGATTAAGTTAGCGATTGTGGGTCGCCCGAACGTGGGGAAATCTACGCTAACAAACCGGATTTTAGGTGAAGACCGGGTTGTTGTTTACGACATGCCGGGTACCACACGTGACAGTATTTACATACCGATGCAGCGTGAAGATCAAGACTACATTTTGATTGATACGGCGGGAGTACGTAAACGTGGCAAAGTGACAGAAGTTGTTGAGAAGTTCTCAGTAATTAAAACGCTTAAAGCCATTGAAGATGCTAACGTCGTAATGTTAGTGATTGATGCTAAAGACGGTATCTCTGATCAAGACTTAAGCTTGTTAGGTTTTGTACTTAATGCTGGTCGTGCTTTAGTGCTTGCAGTGAACAAATGGGATGGTTTAGACAACGACCATAAAGAGCGTATTAAAACAGAATTAGATCGCCGTTTAGGCTTTATTGATTTTGCACGTGTTCATTTCATCTCTGCTTTGCACGGTACTGGTGTTGGTCACTTGTATGAAAGCGTTCAAGAGGCATACAGCAGCGCCACTAAGCGCGTTTCTACTTCGATGCTGACACGTATCATGCAAATGGCTCAAGACGACCACCAGCCGCCGTTAGTGCGCGGCCGTAGGGTTAAATTACGTTATGCTCACGCAGGTGGTTACAATCCTCCGCGCATTGTGGTTCATGGTAATCAAGTAAACTCGTTGCCCGATGCGTATAAGCGCTACTTGATGAATTACTACCGTAAAGCTTTAGAGATTATGGGGACACCTATTCGCGTAGAATTTAAAGAAGGCGAAAACCCATTTTCAGAGAAGAAGTCAAAACTTACTCTGGCGCAAGAACGTCGCCGTAAAAAGATGCAAACTGTAAGTCGGTATAAAAAGAAATAATTGGAGTTAGCCATGAGTATTGAAATTGCTTGCCCAGAATGTGATGGTGAACTGCAGCACGAACACGACCATTGGTTGTGTGGCGCTTGTCATCATCAATTTTTACAACGAGTGCACTGTGATAAATGTGATGCCGAGTTGGAAAAGTTAAAAGCCTGTGGTGCAGTGGACTACTTTTGTAATAGCTGTAATGAACTGAAGTCTAAGCGGGCCGTGATAAGGCGGTTTGAGCGTTTAGCTTAATTAAAAAAGACGGCCATGGCCGTCTTTTTTATTGTTTGTTTATAACTAGCTTTTTCGCTTGGCAATACTTTCTAAGATTGCAGGCCAATGTTGATAAATCATGTAATGGCCTAACTCAGGTATCACCTCTAAACGTGCATTTTTTGCTCGAGCAATAAAGCGTTCTGCTAAGGTTAGCGGTATATGTTTGTCGTTTTCGCCATGAAAGAGTTGGGTCGCTACTTTTACATCTTCAATCTCAAAGCCCCAAGGTGCCATTACTTGGCGAACCTCGTCCGAAAAAGCATTACCACCTTGGACTTTCGATTCCATTAAATAACGGCCAAACTTTTCTTTGAACATAGGGCTTTCAAACAGCTCTACATCGGTTCCCTCTAAATCCCGCGCGAGCACCTTAAACAGTTTGTTAGGATCTTTGTGTAGACCTTTGTCCAAAATATTGGTGAATAAGCGGTGCATATTAGGGAAGTCACGCGCTAGCTTCATGTGCATACGATAAAGCTTAGCGGTAGCTTTATAATCACTATCATAAGTTAGCGCATCACCCGAGCTAACGATAGTTAAATGGCTAACCATGTCAGGAATTTTAGCTGCGCTACAGGCCGCATAAACCCCACCAGTGGCATACCCCAATAGCTCAACCTTATCGAGGTTTAAGTACTCTAGCAGTGCTTTTAGATCAGCAGTCCATTGCACAAAACTGTAACTCTCATGATAGTCAGAGCCGCCAAAGCCCGGTCTGTCGATAGAAATCAATCGAATTCCCAGTTGAGCAGCGATATCTACTTGGTCAAAAAAGTTTTCTAAGCGACAACCTAAGATACTGTGGCAGTACACCACGGGTTTGCCTTTTGGGTCACCGAACTCTTGATAACAAAGTTTGCGCTCATCAGGGAGTCTGAAGTAGCGTGCATTGCTGTCTTGAGGTGTGCCGAAATCAAAATGACGGCTACTTTGAGATAGCATTCCCCATGGACCAGTTAACACTAAACTGGCAAGTTCACTTTGGCTGCTTACACCGGTTTTTTTGAATACCGATTTTAGCTGCGTTCGGACCGTGTTGTAGCTTACAAATATCTTGTCAGCAATGTCGGGTGGAGACATACCTTGGGCGATGTAATTAACAATTCGCGCTTCTTTAGGCGTGAGTTTGTAACCATCGGCAAAGGCGGCTAAATCGAGCTCTACATCTGGCCGCGAAGGCGAAATAAATACCACGACACTGGCATTACGCTCAAGTAAGGGATCTTGAAGGTGATTGACTGGGCTTAAAATAACCATGGTTTGCACGTCGGTCTCGTTGTTTACCTGAATAGGCAAACCTCGACTGCTTGATTCGTTAGGCCCTAACGAAGACAATTCTTCAACATATTGCTTAAGTAACTCAGTAGATTCGCTTTGCTGGGTCACCAAGTTTTTATTCTTTTGATATAAACCTTGGCCAAGCTGCAGGGTTTCCTCTGCCAGCTCGTTGGTAAGCAAAATTTCACTTTGAGCGTTAACTAAAATCACGCCGACCGGAATATGATCAAGTAGCGAGTTTAGTGAATGATTTTTTTCTTCAAGCTGATAAATGCGTTTAGCAATGTTTAAGGCTTGATTGAAGTGCTCTAACAGCAGTTGATTGCGTTCAGAGTACTGGCTTTGGGCCATCGAGAGTTGCGGCGAGACTGCGTCCAACATTTGGCTCAGTTTTGCCGAGGAGTTATCGTGCTTACCAGGGGCTTCAGTTCGCTGAAGTTCTGGCATCATATAAAGGTGCTCTAGCAGGTCAGGCCAATATTCAGGTTCTGCTGCCGCTCGATAAATCATACCGATCAACTGTTCCCTGTTATCAACGCTGGTTAGCTCACGCTCCTTGGTGCTATCCAATGAATTCATAGTATTGCTGCTAATTTTCTTTATTTAATGGCTAGTTAGTTACCAAGAATGGTCGCTTCGCCTCTTTAGCGGGCTTGGTCGTCCTTCCAGTTACACTTCAAACCAACTAGATGTCCGGTTTAGTCCCCCTAATCTTATGCCAGTTCTAACTATAATCCCATTAATTTTGACATTTGAATCACTAGTTGTGAGCTAGTGTTTAAAACAATTAGTGTTAGGAGCAAATAGTCGCATTAAGGTTATCGTCCGAAAATTTCAGTTTTACTACATCGCCATGTTTAAGCTCTGCCGCATGCTTAACCAATTTGTCTTGGTGAGTCACCAAGGTAAAACCG
This sequence comes from Agarivorans sp. Toyoura001, assembly GCF_005405585.1. Taxonomy (GTDB): domain Bacteria; phylum Pseudomonadota; class Gammaproteobacteria; order Enterobacterales; family Celerinatantimonadaceae; genus Agarivorans. The sequence continues at coordinate 234,074 of NZ_BJEQ01000004.1, forward strand.
CGGTCTAGCACCTTTAATGGGCTGAGATTATCTAATTGGCGACAAATGCCGGCGAGTTGCTGCTGCTGTTGGTCAATCAGCTGTTGGCTAGCGTTAAGCAATCGCTGGCGCTGCTCATATAAACGTTGCTGCTGTCGTTCAACTTTTCGTTCAAGTAGCGAGTGTTTTAAACGCGCCTTGAGTTGGCCATAACGAAGCTCACCATTAGAGACTTGTTGATTAAGTGAAAGGCTTAAACGATGTGCTAGCTCATCAAACCTTTGCTGCTGCTGTTCTAATACATGAACTGGCGATAAGGCCTGAATACGATGATTGAGCTGTGCCAAACAAATTTGCTGTTGTCTAAAACTGTGCATGGCATGCATTGCTAGTTGTTGCTTTAAATGCGTCATACGCTGAGGGATGTGACTGGCTTGCTGGCTTACAATTTCAGCTGCCGCTGATGGGGTGGCTGCTCGTACATCGGCCACCAAATCACTAATGCTGTCGTCTACCTCATGGCCTACCGCTGAGATAATCGGTATGTTTGAATCAAAAATAGCTCTGGCCAGTTGCTCATCATTAAAAGCCCATAAGTCTTCTTTAGAGCCTCCACCGCGGCCAACAATGAGTATGTCGGTTTCGTCTCGCTGATTAGCCAGTTCTATCATCTCAATAAGCTGTGGAGCCGCTAGCTCGCCTTGCACTAATGCAGGATACACAATCACTTTGGTTGCTGGCGCACGGCGCTCTAACACCGTTAAAATGTCTTGTAACGCAGCCCCTGACGCTGAACTAATTATACCTATGCAACTAGGGTATTCAGGGAGCGCTTGTTTCTCGGCATCAGCGAATAGCCCTTCGGCGGCTAGCTTCATTTTTAGCTGTTCGTAAGCCTGTTGCATCGCACCATCCCCCGAGGGGTGAATAGCTTCTGCAATCAGCTGATAGTCACCACGAGGCTCGTACATTGTTATTTTAGCTTTCACCAGCACTTTCATACCCGACTCGGGCTTGAATACTACCTTGCGGTTAGCACCTTTAAACATTGCACAACGCACCTGCGCTGAGTGGTCCTTTAAACTAAAATACCAATGCCCCGAAAATGGCGTAGAAAAATTAGATATTTCACCTTCTAACCAAATCGTACCGATAGAATTTTCTAGTAAACGCCTAACTTGCTGGTTTAACTGACTAACACTCAGAACATTATTGGTTATTTGACTAGATTTCATCAGTTAACTCGAAGGAAAGTAGAAAATAATGTAAGAAAATAACATTTTTCGTTTTACCTTGGCCAGCTTTATACCTATAATCCGTCCGCAATATTTTACCTCTTTATTAACTGATTTAGGCGAATGTTGCTATGTTGAGAATTTCCAAAGAAGCCTTAACCTTCGATGATGTACTACTACTTCCTGCTCACTCAGAAGTACTTCCAAATACCGCCAATTTGGCGACACGTCTAACCAAAGATATTCCGCTAAGTATTCCTATGGTATCTGCCGCTATGGATACTGTAACTGAAGCAAACTTTGCTATTGCACTCGCTCAAGAAGGCGGTGTTGGCTTTATTCACAAAAATATGAGTATTGAGCAGCAAGCTGCTGAAGTGCGCAGAGTGAAGAAATTTGAAGCGGGTATTGTACTTGAGCCTATCACCGTAACGCCTGATTTAACCTTAGGACAAATTGCTGAGCTACGTCAGATACATGGTTTTGCTGGTTTTCCAGTGGTAACAGAAGCAAACGACTTAGTCGGTATTGTTACAGGGCGTGACTTGCGTTTTGAAACTGACTTCACTAAAACCGTTTCTCAGGTTATGACGCCAAAAGAGCGTTTAGTTACTACTACTGATACCTCACGTGATGTAGTTGAAAAAATGATGCACGAGCACCGCATTGAAAAAATGTTGGTGGTTGATGATGCATTTAAATTGACCGGCTTGATTACCGTAAAAGATTTCAAAAAAGCGGAGCGTAAACCAAACGCGTGTAAAGACAGTTTTGGTCGCTTGCGTGTTGGTGCTGCTGTTGGTGCTGGTGCGGGTAACGAAGAGCGAGTAGATGCCTTGGTTGAGGCTGGCGTAGATGTATTGCTGATAGACTCTTCACACGGTCATTCTCAAGGCGTGCTCGATAGAATTAAAGCCACTCGAACTAAATACCCTGATCTTGCCATTGTTGGCGGGAATGTAGCAACGGGCGCAGGTGCTATAGCCCTAGCAGATGCTGGTGTAAGTGCCGTTAAAGTAGGTATTGGCCCAGGGTCAATTTGTACTACGCGCATCGTGACCGGTGTAGGTGTGCCTCAAATTACTGCTGTATCTGACGCAGTAGAAGCACTAAAAGGCCGCGATATCCCGGTTATTGCTGATGGCGGCATCCGTTTCTCTGGTGACATCGCTAAAGCCTTAGTGGCTGGTGCGTCGTGTGTGATGGTTGGCAGCATGTTTGCAGGTACTGAAGAAGCACCTGGCGAAATTGAGCTGTATCAAGGTCGTTCGTTTAAGTCTTACCGCGGAATGGGCTCTTTAGGGGCTATGTCTCAAGGTTCATCAGATCGTTACTTCCAAACCGATAACGCTGCCGATAAATTAGTGCCAGAAGGCATTGAAGGTCGAGTAGCTTATAAAGGCCCTGTTAAGGCGATTATTCATCAACAAATGGGCGGTTTACGTTCATGTATGGGTCTAACTGGTTGCGGCACGATTAATGAGCTGAATACTAAAGCTGAGTTTGTTCGCGTAACCAGCGCTGGTATGGGTGAGAGTCATGTTCACGACGTTACCATTACTAAAGAAGCCCCTAACTACCGTATGGGCTAAGTCCGTCACCTTAATATGCCACTAAGCGCCGACAGGCGCTTAGTTCTATCAGCCTAGTTTAAAAGTAAGTGATTATGAGCAGAGATATCCACGAACATCGTATTCTAATTTTAGATTTTGGATCGCAATACACCCAACTCATCGCACGCCGTATTCGCGAAATTGGTGTTTACTGTGAATTATGGGGATGGGATGTTGAAGAAGCCGACATTCGCGAGTTCGCACCAAACGGCATAATTTTAGCCGGCGGACCAGAAAGTGTGACCGAAAATAATTCACCACGTGCTCCAGAATATGTTTTTAACGCAGGTGTTCCGGTATTAGGCATTTGTTACGGCATGCAAACTATGTCCGAACAGCTTGGCGGCGCAGTTATTCAAGGCGAAGGCCAACGTGAGTTTGGTTACGCACAAGTTGAAGTGGTAGCTGAATCGCCATTGTTTAAAGCCATTGAAGATGCGGTAGCGCCAAATGGTAATGCCTTGTTAGACGTGTGGATGAGCCACGGCGACAAAGTATCGGCTATTCCTGAAGGATTCACTACCGTAGCGCAAACGCCTAGTTGTGAATTTGCGGCAATGATGCACCCAGAAAAGAACTTTTATGGCGTGCAATTTCACCCTGAAGTTACGCATACCCGCCAAGGTTTACGTATGCTTGAGCACTTTGTTAAAGACATTTGTGCTTGTGATGCTTTGTGGACGTCTGAATCTATTATCGAAAACGCAATTGCTCAAATAAAGCAGCAAGTGGGTGATGACGAAGTGATTCTTGGCCTTAGTGGTGGGGTAGATTCGTCGGTAGTGGCGATGCTTATTCAACGTGCTATAGGCGATAAACTTACCTGTGTTTTTGTAGACAATGGATTATTGCGCTTAAACGAAGGCCAACAAGTCATGGACATGTTTGGTAACCACTTCGGTCTTAATATCGTTCACGTAAACGCTGAAAGTCGCTTTTTAGAGGCGATGGCCGGTGAGAGTGACCCAGAGAAGAAACGTAAGATTATTGGCCACGTATTCATTGATGTATTTGATGAAGAATCGAAAAAACTAAAAAATGCTAAGTGGCTAGCACAAGGGACTATTTACCCAGACGTTATTGAGTCAGCGGCTTCTAAAACCGGTAAAGCACACGTGATTAAATCTCACCATAACGTGGGCGGTTTACCAGACGATATGGACATGGGCTTAGTCGAGCCTTTACGCGAGTTGTTTAAAGATGAAGTGCGTAAAATTGGCCTAGAGTTAGGTTTGCCTTACGACATGTTATACCGTCACCCGTTTCCTGGGCCTGGTTTAGGCGTTCGTGTATTAGGTGAAGTGAAGAAAGAGTACTGTGACTTATTGCGCCGTGCAGACGCTATCTTCATTGAAGAGTTACACAAAAACGATCTTTACAATAAAGTAAGCCAAGCTTTCACGGTGTTCCTACCGGTCCGTTCGGTAGGAGTAATGGGTGATGCGCGTAAATACGATTGGGTAGTATCGCTACGGGCTGTAGAAACTATCGACTTTATGACAGCGCATTGGGCACACTTGCCTTACGACTTCTTAGGTCATGTGAGTAACCGAATTATCAACGAAATAGACGGTATATCACGCGTGGTTTACGACATCTCTGGAAAGCCACCAGCTACCATTGAATGGGAATAATAACTCCCTATTAAAACAGGCGCCTTAAGGGCGCCTTTTTTATATCTGTTGACTCTCGGGCTAAGTATTGCTGAGCTAACAAACAGTGGCTTTCAGGATTGGGAAAGAGTGCGGTCTTCGTCTAACGATGTTCTATAGTGATGGCGCTTAATTGCAGGGAAGGGTAGTTTGAACATATTTGTATGGATGTTGGCTATATGCCAAGCCTTGCTCACTACGGGCAATATATTATTAGTAGCTGTAACTGGCTTGATTGGCCAACAGCTCGCGCCTTCCGCTGGGTGGGTAACCTTTCCTGTTGCTATGCAGTTTATGGGGTTAATGTTAGCGACCATTCCCGCCTCTCTTATTATGGGCGTTACTGGGCGAAAGAAGGGTTTTGTATTGGGTAACTTAGTGGGTATTAGCGGGGCAGTGTTGGCGGTGTATGCTCTGCAGCAACAGCAATTTATGTTGTTTAGCTGTGCGACCTTATTACTTGGGATAGGAATTGGCTTTGGAATGCTTTACCGCTTCGCAGCAGTAGAGCTTTGCTCTGAGGGGCAACAACCAAGAGCCATTTCTGCCATTATGGCTGGCGGTGTTATTGCGGCAATCATAGGGCCGAGCCTCGCAGTTTATAGCCAGGCCTGGTGGCCTAAGCAGCCTTTTATTGGCGCTTTTGTCGGGTTGCTTGGTCTTTACATTATTGCCTTAATTTTGCTACTGATGATTCGCTTTAATGATGAAGCAGCTAGCAATCAACACTCAGTAGCCGCTCGGCCCTTAAGGGACATTATTGGCTCGGCGAATTACATAGTGGCAGTGGTGGCGGGCGTAGTTAGCTACTTTGTTATGAACTTACTAATGACAGCAACGCCTTTAGCGATGCATCACCATGGCTATCATTTTGCTCAATCTGCTTCCGTTATCGAGTGGCATGTATTGGGTATGTTTGCTCCTTCGTTTATCACTGGGCGTTTGATACTGCGTATTGGCTTGTTTCCAACCATGTTATTGGGATTAGGGCTAATGGTTGCTTGTGTTTTGGTGAATCTTCTAGGGACTAGCTTTAACCACTTCGCTATTGCATTAACCTTGTTGGGCGTTGGTTGGAACTTCATGTTTATTGGCGCTACCCAAATGCTTACTCAGTGTTATCAGTTGAATGAAAAAGCGAAAGCGCAGGCAGTTAACGAGTTTGTGGTGTTTTCTTTGGTGGCAGTGTCGGCTTTATCAGCTGGTTGGTTAGAGCAAAGCTTTGGCTGGCGAGCGGTGAATTACAGCGCTTTGCCTATTTTGTTAGTTGGTTTGCTGTGTTTGGTTTTTTACCAACGTCAACATAAAGGGCAATGATCTTTTAAGCGTTTACAGCGCCGAGCGTTTTCATGCGTAAAATCAAAGATTATTTTTTTTAATGCTAAAGCCTTATGAATTTTGTTGGTTTAGTTTGTTTAATAAGATAACTAGCTTTTTCATACCCTTGAATTTTAGGCAAAAAAAAGCCATCGCATAAAGCAATGGCTACAAATTCTTTTTGACAGACAGGGTCAAAATAAGAAACAGGGAAGTCAGCAAAAGGCCGACAAATGCAAACACAACATAGCAATCAAAGTAATTACAAATCCGGTAACTACTTAAAGAGGCCTGACATAACACCTTGATATTAGGCGCTCTGTCAGACCCCTTCGCTTGATTGCGTGTGCATATTAATCTGCAACTGGTCGTACAACAATAGATAATTTATAATGCCTATAGATTAGAAAAACTTATCCGTTAATGGGATGTTAATATGGCGCGTCGTTTGCCCCCCTTAAATGCATTAAAAGCGTTTGAAGCTGCTGCTAGGCACCTCAGTTTTACTCGAGCTGCAGAAGAGTTATTTGTGACTCAAGCCGCAGTCAGTCACCAGATCAAAGCCTTAGAAGAGTTTTTGGGTTTGAAACTTTTCCGCAGAAAAAACAGAGCCTTACTGTTGACCGAAGAAGGCCAGGGCTATTTTCTTGATATTAAAGATATTTTTATATCGTTAACCGAAGCTACCGATCGGCTACTTGCTCGTGGCGCTAAAGGAACGATAACAGTTAGTTTACAACCCAGTTTTGCCATTCAATGGTTAGTACCACGTTTATCCCAATTTAGTGAGATGCATCCCGATATTGATGTTCGAATAAAAGCGGTAGATTTGTACGAAGGCTCATTAACCGAAGATGTCGATGTTGCTATTTATTATGGGCGAGGTAATTGGTCTGGTTTACGCGCCGATAAGCTTCACACTGAGTATTTGGTTCCAGTATGTTCGCCGAGCTTATTGGTGGGCGATAAAGCCTTAACTAAGCCTGAAGATTTGCAGTTTCATACGTTATTGCATGATACAGCCCGCCATGACTGGAAGGAATGGTTTAAGTTGGTGGGTTTGCGCCAAATGAATGTTAACCATGGACCTATCTTTTCTCACTCAACCATGGTGTTACAGGCGGCAGTTTATGGGCAAGGTGTGGCGCTGGGGCACAGTGTGCTGGCTAAGCCAGAGATTGAAGCGGGTCGCTTGGTATGTCCTTTTGAGCAGGTTTTACTGAGTAAAAATGCCTATTATATGGTGTGTAAACCGAGCCAAGCAGAGCAGGGCAAGTTAGTGGCGTTTCGTGAATGGATGATTTCGCTGGTTGAGCAAGAGCAGCAGGAATTTGCGAATGAAGGTTTGGTAGACGCAGAATGAGCAATCAAATCAACGCCAGTTGGCCAATTCGTTTATTACTCGCGATAAGCGGCGGATTTACCGTGATAATGGGGGCGGGTGCCGCGCATGGCTTTAGTCGGTTTTTAGGTGACGGACAGCTTGGCTGGATAGAAACGGGCGTGTTCTACCAACTTATTCATTTAGTGGCGGCGGTCGCTGTGCTGAATAAGTATCGCCTTAGTGCAATATTGTGGATTATTGGTGGTTGGTTATTTGCCGGTAGCTTATACTGCTTGGCTTTTTTCGGCGCTAAAATATTTGGGCCAATGACTCCGCTCGGTGGAGTGGTGTTGATTATTGGCTGGTTGTGTTTAGCGTTACCTACAAAGAGTATAAGTAATGAGTAGTATCATCCTTTATTGTCGCTCTGGTTTTGAGAGTGACTGTGCCGCCGAAATCCAGTTTCATGCCGAGCAGTTAGGCTATTACGGGTTTGCCAAAGCAGGTGATGGTAAAGGGTTTGTAGAGTTTAGCTGTTTCCAAAGTGAGCACTCAGTAAGTCTTTATCAAAGCATAGATTTTCGCCAGTTGGTATTTGCTCGGCATTGGTTTTTAGCCTTGGCAGAAATGCAGTTAGATGAAGCGAACCGAGTGGCATCTATTTTAGCGCTAGAGCAGAAGTTGCCTCGATGCGGGAGTTTGCGTTTAGAATACCCAGATACTAACGACGGAAAAGCACTATCAAGTTTTTGCAAAAAATTTACTCGCCCGTTAGAAAACGCGCTAGTTAAACACCAATGGTTGACTAAAAAAACCAATCCAAAACTGCCGGCTATGCAGCTGTTTTTCGTTAGCGGTACCCATTGTTGGCTAGGTTACTCTGATACTCGTAATGGTAATGCTCAGCTTAATGGCATTCTACGTTTAAAGTTTCCATCTGAAGCGCCTAGCCGCTCAACCCTAAAGCTTGATGAAGCCTTTATGGTATTGCTGAATGAACAAGAGCGCGAGCAATACATTGAAAACGGCCAACATGCTGTTGATTTAGGGGCTTGCCCAGGTGGTTGGACTTATCAGTTGGTTAGGCGAAATATGTTTGTAGCTGCAGTGGATAACGGCCCTATGGCGCAGTCTTTAATGGATACTGGCCAAGTGCAGCATTATCGAGAAGATGGGTTCAAATATAAACCTGAGCGTGACAATGTAAGTTGGTTGGTGTGTGACATGGTTGAGCGCCCGGCTAAAGTATCGCGACTAATGCTTAAATGGTTAGCCAATGGTTGGTGTCGCTACGCCATGTTTAATTTGAAGTTGCCAATGAAGCAGCGATTTACTGAAGTTAATCAAGACTTGGAACTATTGCGAGAAGGCTTAAGTGAGTTAGGTTTCAAACATGAAGTAAGAGCCAAGCAACTCTACCATGATAGGGAAGAAATCACGGTTTTTGCACGAGTTTATTAAAACATCATTGATGTAGTGTTAAGCGATAAAAAAGGCAGCCTAGGCTGCCTTTTTTGAATCGATAATAAGTTTATAAACGATCTAAAATCGATTGAGTAAACTCTTTAGTGCCGGCTGTGCCACCTAAATCACGAGTGGTACGGTCACCACTTGCTATTACTTCGGTAAGCGCTTTTAGAATGTTAGCCGCTTTGTCTTCCATACCTAGGTATTCAAGCATTTGAATACTGGCCAAAATAACCGATGTTGGGTTAGCAATATCTTGTCCTGCAATATCAGGTGCGCTGCCGTGTACCGCTTCAAAAATTGCTGCACGTTCACCAATATTAGCGCCAGGAGCCATACCTAAACCGCCCACTAGGCCAGCACATAGGTCAGACAATATGTCGCCAAATAAGTTTGTGGTAACCATTACGTCAAAGCGCTCTGGGTACATTACTAGGTTCATACATGCGGCATCAACGATCATTTCTTCCGACTCAATATCGGGGTATTGCTTAGCTACTTCACGCGCTACTTCTAAAAATAAACCAGAAGTAGATTTCATGATGTTAGCTTTATGAATGGCGGTGACTTTCTTACGGCCTTCACGGCGCGCCAATTCGTAAGCAAATTTTACAATGCGCTCTGCGCCATCTTTTGTAATAACACTCATTGCTTCGGCGCTAGTGCCGTCTTCGCTACGTTTCTGACCAATACCTGAGTACATCCCTTCGGTGTTTTCACGAACGGTGATGATATCAATGTTCTCGTAACGCGCTTTAGTACCTACAAAAGAGCGTACTGGACGAATGTTAGCGTAAAGGTCGAAATGTTTACGCATTGAAACGTTGATAGAGGTGAAGCCGGTACCCACAGGCGTGGTGAGTGGGCCTTTTAGTGCGATGCCATTTTGTTCGATGAGTTGTAGGGATTTCTCAGGTAACAGGCTGCCATCACTTTCTAACGCAGTAAGCCCTGCGTTGGCAAAATCATATTCAAAACCACAACCCGCTTTGTCCATGATAGCGATTGCACTTTCGATAATACTAGGGCCAATACCATCTCCTGGTATTACGGTGATTCGTCTTGTTGACATATCTCTTCCTAATTCGTAGGCATTTTTTATTATCTAAGGGGAGGAGGTAACACTCCGTGTTATTGCCCGACAATTGAGGTCTTCGGGCAACACAGAGTTTACATTTTTTTAACTCAATACTCAAAAGGATTCAGCTAATACTAAGGTATTAGCTTGATTTTAAGACTAAATTTTAGCCAGCTTTGTTAAGACTTATAATTTGAAAACCTCAATGGATTTATTCAGTGTATTGGCAATTTCAGTGAGCTCCTCAACCATTTTGGTATTGTTCTCCGAGCTATCGAAAGTGCTTTTTGCTAAATCGTTGATGCCGACAATACTGGTGTTAATTTCTGCCGCTACTAGGGTCTGTTCTTCAGCGGCTGTGGCAATTTGAGTATTCATGTCATGAATCACTGACACTGAGCTACTTATGGCTTCTAAGGCTTGATTTGCTTGGTCTGATTTTTCTGCGGTGAGTTGAGCATCTTTGGCGTTGGTTTGCATTAATGATACGGAGTTTTTCGCCTCGGTTTGCAGCTTGGTAATCATCTCTTGAATTTCATTAGTGCTATCTTGAGTCCGATTAGCGAGATTACGCACCTCATCGGCAACCACCGCAAAGCCTCGGCCTTGTTCGCCTGCGCGTGCTGCTTCAATCGCCGCATTAAGCGCTAGTAAGTTGGTTTGTTCAGCAATGCCGCGAATTACCTCTAATATTCGGCCAATGCCCTCTGTTTCCATTTCTAGCTTGTTAATCACCTCCTGAACTTTTTCGATACCGCCAACTAGCAAATTAATGTTGTTGTTCATTTCGTTGACTACGCTAATGCCTTGCTGGGAGTGTTCGTTGGCTTCAGTTGCTGCCGTTGAGGCTTGAAGTGCGTTACGCGCTACTTCATCTACAGTTACCGTCATTTGGTTCATTGCCGTTGACGTTTGCTCCAATTGCATCATTTGTGATTCAGAACTGGTGTTTACCGTTGAGGCTGACTCGTGAATAAGGGATGACGATTTATTTAACTGCTCGGTGGCGGTGTTAATACCGGTAACGATGCTGGTGAGGTTTTTGACCATGGCCAACACCGCATGATAAATCCCGGTTTCATTTCCAGTTTGCTGCTCTGAATAACGTAAATCACCTTTGGCAATGTTTTGCACAATGGTTTCTATGTCTGAAGGTTCGCCGCCAATCGGGGCATACATTAATCGGATGACCACAAAGTAGGTAATCACTAAGGCGACAATAATTAGCACTACCGCTAGAGAAGCGGTGATCATAAGATTACGGTTCGAGGCTTGGTTTATACTATCCCACCGGTCCCACGCCCATACTGTCCAGTTGAGTGTGGATGCTTTTGCTGATACCACGGAATACTCGTTACCATCAAAATCATAGTCATGCTGGCTTGAGTCCATTGTATTGTACTGTTTATAGGAGGGGCGTAATTCAAACAGGTTTTTGCCAATGTAATCAGTATATTTAGCCGCAATAATGAAACCGTCTTCTCGGCTTACAAACAGCTGATTTTGTTCCGATAAGCCATCAATAAACGTTGTTATCTGATTTAAGGCAAGGTTAACCGCCAAAATGCCTATCGCTTTGCCATCGCGCTGCACTGGAACAGCTACCGCCATTACAACATCACCGGTGCTGCTGGTATAAGGTGTGGTAACAATTTTAGCTTCATTCGCCATACCACGGGTATACCATTCGCGATTGAGCTTTTTAGCGTTGAAGTTAGGAATAATGCCATTATTGCTGGCAGCGTAAGTGTCTCCACTAGCCAAACCGATGTAGGCATTAAGCACGCCTAATTTGTTCTTCATCGCATGTAGCGACACCATTAGTTGTTTTTCATCTACTTTGCCAGAGGCACTCACTGGAAGTTCGGCGGCCTTTAAATCCAAGGCATCAAAATAACGATCCATTTTTTGTTCAATCGCTTTCGCGATAAGGAACGCTTGATCGTCCAATTGGGCGGTGTAATTGACTACAGAAGCGGATTTAAAGTTAATAAATCCAACGGCGGAGATGAGTAGAATTATAATGGAGAACAACAAACCCATTAAGTAGAGGATCTTTGCCTTGGCGCTCATTTATATTTCCCTATATTTATTTTCATCTTCTGCAAAAGCTTGGCCTTATTGGACAAGCTTGTATGCATGCGACTAAATAAACTATAGATCAAAAAACTACTTTGAATGGTTTAGCCAAGAAGACTTTTTTAAGGTAGCTTTAGCTAAATGTTATGGGATAACCAGAGCTTAGATGAAAGATTTAAATGCTTTACACGTTTTTTTAGCGTTAATGCACACTCGTTCTACCACTAAAGCCGCGCGGAAATTAGGGCGGTCACAGTCTTATGTTTCAAAGGTGTTGGCTCAGCTAAGAGAGCAATTAGATGATCCCTTGTTTGTGAGACATGCTGGAGATTTACAACCTACTAGTTATGCCGAATCCATTGCTCCTAAATTAAAGCGCGCTTTGGTAGATGTAGATCTTGCTCTTGAACCCGACGAATTCGATCCATCAAGTGTCAGTAAAGTGACCTTGCATATTGTTGAGCCTTATTTGATTACCTTAGGCAAACAAATCATCGACGCGATAAGAGAGCAAACATCAGCAGTGATTGAGATGAGGCAGTGGGGCGCTAATAGCGAATCGCTTATTTTACGCGAAGAAGTAGACCTTGGCTTACATGTTATCAATGATAAACCTCAGTCTTTTTACCAAAAAAGAATTCACTCTGGGGCGGGCTATTTTCATGGTAATCAATCTGGGGAGTATGTGAAGTTTCTAATCTCGGGAGTGAACGAGCATCAAGACCATTTCAGGGCACTAGATCCCACAATAGAAGTGGGAATTATTGTTGATAGCCATATATTATTAGATCAACTGATGGGCAATTGTTTTACTTTAAAGTACGAACCTTACTATGAAAAAAGCCAACAGCATCAATTGAATATTGATGTTGCATTGATAATGAAAAGCTCGCTTCGTTATTCGGCTAAACAACAATGGCTATCAAATCTGATTTCGTCAATTATCGATCGACACAATAGCGAATGGTTAGCCTTACAGGGCGAGTAGTAGAGTAGCGAAGGGATCGCTACTCTACGTTTGTTGTGGCGTTTAAATCGCCGACAAATATGATTTAAAGGCTTTTAAGCGTACAGTTGCCCCACCAATAATATCCATAAAACCAAGCGCTGGATGTGGTTTGTTAGCCGAAACCCAGCCAGAACCGGTAGCGCCAATAGGCACGTTGTAACCTTCTGGCTCTTCGAATTCGATGACAATGGTTCGACCGTGTGAGCCCATGTTGTTACCCACGTGTCGGCGAACTTGCTGTGAGCCGTTTATTACTGAAACGCGCGCTTCACCAGTACCCGTTGTTAAGCTATGCACTCGACCGCGGAATATTTCACCAGGGTAAGCATCAACATAAAATTCAGCAAACTGACCCACTTGTATGCCGCGGTACGTTTGGTCGGCGATTCGCATTTCTACAAATTTCTTGTTGGTATCGTATAAGTGCATATTACCTACACGCGTGCCGTTTACGATATTGGTAATCGATAACTGACCATCAAATGGCGCACGAATTTCACGACGTTCATTCTGCCAATTAGCATTGGTCATTTGCGCATCTAAGCTTAGCATTTGGGCTTTTACAGACAATACGTTCGCTTCGGTTTGTTCAATTTTGGTTCGTAAATCATCACGTTGATACTCTTGTGCAAATTCACTTAAGTTCTCTAAACGTTGAAGGTTTTTCTTGTCGTTATTGATTTGGTAAATCAAAGCCAGTATTTCTGCTTCGGCAGCTTTCTTCTGCGCTTCTAAACCGATAACTTGAGATTCAGTATCTTCGGTTTTAAGGGTGTAAATAAGATCGCCTTTCTTAACCATTTGGTTATGTACAACAAAAACTTCTTCTACTTCTTGGCCAAATAAAGGGCTTAGCACGGCGTGTGGTGCTTTTACGGTTGTACTGTCTGTAAGGTCGGCCGGTGACCAAAAACGGTGTGCTGTAAACAAGGCTGCTGCCAACATTACGCCGATACTAACGGTGATAACCGCATTACGTAATGTCCACTGAATAACCCCTGTTTTTACCAGTATCCAACAGATTAAAATATACGGGAGCATAATCTCTTTCATGATTTATTCCTCCACACGCTTAGTGATAGCGCGACCATTGCGAATAATATTAGATAGCTCTTTAGCTAATACGTCCCAACGCGCAAAGGCGATGATGATAGCGAGTACCCACCAGGTTTTATCGATGAATAAACCACACAGAGAAAGAGCAAAAATGATTTGGGTATGGGCGCTCGACATTTTGGCTGCTTTATGTACAGCGACCTCATGTAGGCACCAGAATAAGTAGGCAAGGTAAACCAAAATTGCCACTGTGACGAAAAAGACAAAACCCATGAATATTTCAGAATCGAGTAACTTCAAGATGGTTGGATAACCTTGAGAAAAATAGTCCTCTGGTAAGGTTTTACCATGAATAGTTGCTAGTTTAGATAACAGCACTGATGAGCCAATTAAAATACCTAGGGCCGCAGCGGTTTTAATAAGACTTTTGCAGGTTTTTATCCCAATCCTTAAGAGTTTTTTTGGCAACGATTCATTTCGTTGTATATGAGTTGAATTATTAGACATCTAGCATTTGCCTTTAAAAGATAAAATCATCTAAATCTTATCTAAAGGGTAGGGTTTATTTGGAATATCCAATATTCCAAATAACCTTATTCAAGGTTTAACAAATACTTGGTAGTGAACGATGAGGCTTAGGGAGTAGAAGCTTGATAGCGAAGTTGCTTGAGAGAGAAGCCTAGTTTTAAGTCTGTTTTAAGACTAAGAAGCTGTTTAGCTAATAACAACGCTTTGCTATTGGCTTGTACCTTGGCGACTAATTTGTCTGGCTGGGCTTCTGCGAGGATATCTGCGGTGTTAGTGTAGCGTTCCAATAACGTTTGAGCGCTTTTATTGCCAACACCCGGCACACCACTTACGTTTACACTGTTAATGCCGACTAAAGACCAGTAATCACCGAGCTGATTTATTTTAATACCAAACTTTGTTTCAACCTCATCGATGGATACATAGTAGCGGCGAAAATAGTCGTACAAACTAATACCTTGGGTAAGCAACGAATAGTAACCACGATCTGTTGAGATAATGGTAACAGGGTAGTTTGCCTTAGCGGCTTTACTGGCTAGGGTGGCACAAATATCATCAGCTTCCTCATTAGGGGCTGAAATGGAGTCGATACCTATGTCTAGTAAATGGTCTTTTAGCGTTTCAAGTTGCTCGGCGAGCGCTATTGGCATTGGCGAGCGGTTTTGTTTATAGGCTGGATATAGGTTTTCACGCCAAGCACAGCGGTCACCGTCAAACACGGCAATAATGTGTGACGGTTTTAGAGTTGTGATGATTCGCTTACAGGCGCTGGTTAGCGCTTGCTCTGTCGCTTTGGCTAAGGATGCATCAGGTGTACGTTGCTGCTGCACCGCATAAATACGACGAATCAAGTTTAAGGCATCAATAATGACTAGTTGCTTAGCCACGCTGATGCCCCTGTTGCCAAGGTGCTATCACTTTGCTTTACCTATTTTATAACAAGGTTCATAGTGGCTACCGGGTAGTTTCATTCGATGTTGAGCAACGAAGTCCTGTAGTAGTTTGTCTAACATTTTCATTATTTTAGGGTCACCGTCAATAATAAAAGGACCATGTTTTTCGATTTGTTTTATTCCCTCATCTTTGACATTACCACTGACAATGGCAGAAAACGCGCGCCGTAAATTTGCTGCCAAATCTTGCGGCGCTTGATCAAAGTGTAAATTAAGCTTCTCAACATTTTTGTGTAAAGGCTCAAAGGGATGCTGGAAATCGCTATCAATTTTTAAACTCCAGTTAAACGAGTAAGCGTCGCCTATCGCCCGGCGATAATCCTTCACTTTTGGCATCATTTGTTTGATGACTTGAGCAGCTCGAGCAGAATCGTCAATGATGATTTGATAGCGTTGCTGAGCTTCATGACCTAAAGTTTCGCCAATAAACTCATCAATGCTTTTAAAGTACTCTTCACTAGATTTAGGGCCGGTTAAAACTATCGGTAGCGGTTGGCGGGCGTTTTCTGGGTGCATCATAATGCCAAGTATGTATAGCAGTTCCTCAGCGGTTCCTGCGCCCCCTGGGAAAATGACAATGGCATGCCCCATACGAACAAATGCCTCTAAGCGCTTTTCAATGTCGGGCAATATGATGAGTTCGTTGACGATAGGGTTAGGTGGCTCAGCCGCGATAATACTTGGCTCTGTTAAACCAATATAACGGCCATCATTTACGCGTTGCTTAGCGTGGCCTACAGCAGCACCTTTCATTGGCCCTTCCATAGCGCCAGGCCCACAGCCAGTGCAAATATTTAACTCCCGTAAACCCAATTGGCTGCCAACCTCTCGAGTATATTGATACTCAACTGCATTTATAGAGTGCCCCCCCCAGCAAACGACTAAGTTTGGCTCGGTGCGAGGATGGATAACCCGCGCATTACGCAACATTGAAAACACTAAATTGGTGATGTGGGATGATTGATTTAGATCTAAATGAGCTTGTTCTTTTATTTCGTTAGAGACATAGAGAATGTCGCGTAACACGCTAAACAAGTGTTCTTGAATACCACGAATAATTTCGCCATCTACAAAAGCATCTTCTGGCGCGTTGGCAAGTTCTAATTTAACCCCTCGCTCGCGGCTCAGGACATTAATTTCGAAATCTTTGTAGCGTTCTAAAATTTCTCGGCTGCTATCTGTTTTACTACCAGAGTTGAGCACAGCAAGGCTACAGTTTCTATAAAGGAGATAAATATCTTCGGAGGCACTTAAGGTGAGTTGGTCTACTTCAAGCTTCGACAGTAAGTTCATACTGCCTACAGGGTTTATATGGGTAATCATCAACACCTCACGGGTAATTTTGCAATTTGCATATTACAGTATAGCGTGAGGTGTGATGTAAGCGTTGTGTTATTCCTCTTTAGTCGAAACTAACTAGCTGATTATGTTAACTTTGTCACGGCCGCTGCTCTTGGATTCATACAAGGCTTGGTCGGCGCGTTCAAAAGCATCTAAGGGCTTGTCGCTTTCTTTGAACAGAGTTGCGCCAATAGAAACGGTAATCGATACTTGTTGGTCTTTAAATCTAAAGGGGAGGGCTTTTATTTGCTCTCGAATATTATCTAAAGGCACTAGTACAGCGTCGGGAGAGATATTTGGCATAAGTAACACAAACTCTTCACCACCAAAGCGAGCTAAGAAGTCTGTGTCTCGTAAATTATTTTGCAGGGCGCGGGCAATCACCTTAAGCGCCTTATCACCAGCCATATGTCCAAACTTATCATTAATAGATTTGAAGTGATCGATGTCAATAATTGCCATGCCTAAGTTGTAGCCGTAACGCTTCCAGCGCTTGTACTCGAGTTCCAAGCGTTCGTCTAAAGCTGCGCGGTTGTAGACCTGGGTGAGGCTGTCGATAAATAGCTTATGTTTATGAGCATTTAAGCGTTTTTTGTACTCGTGAGTTTCTTCACGCACTAAACGTAGTTTTAGCTCAACATTAGTAAGTTGTTCGAGTAAATCTGTAGTTTTTTGCTCTAGTTGTTCTTTTTCTTTAAAGACGTCGGCAATTTGAATCAATCGGCTTTGAATAGAGTTTTTTAGGGCGTCTAAGTCGTTACTTGAACGTACTTCGGCTCCCAACTCTAACAAGCGACTTTTAAGTAAGCCATCACTTTGCTTTTGATCTTTATGAATTGATTTAGATTGGCTTAGCGAGTCATTAAACTGATCGTGAACTCCTCCTAAACTTTCGTTTAATGAGTATAAGAACTCTTGCGAGGCTTTGCGTTCTTCACGGCTACCTTCAATGACGAGCTGAATGACCTTAATGCACATACTAGGTAGTTCATCAGGCTCTACACCTACCAGTAAATCGGAACGCACTTGGCCGAGTTTGGTACCAACATCGCCACTGTAATCAAGCTCAGTTATTAAGCGCTGTAGGTCATCACAAATTCGTTTGTGTAAGCGACTATTAAGCACACTCTCTTTGGGTTTTACTGATGCAACATTATCGGTGCTTCCTGCTGGAGCTCCACCAAAAGCGGGCTTGTTCAGTAAGGCTTGATAATAGTAATTTAACAGCTGCTCTAAGCGTTGCTGATTATCACCATGTGAGTAAGCGGGCTCTTGTTCCAAAAAATCTGTGAGTTTGCGACGCAGCTGGGGCGGTAAGCCGTTAATGCGTTTTAAAGATTCACCAGAAGATTTAATGATTCGTTGATTATGAGCGAGTAGAGTTTTTAAAGTCTCGCCGTGTTGTTTAAACAAGCCATCTAATTCGTTTTGGTATTGAGAGATAGCCGACAGGTCATCGTTTTGTTCAACGTCTTCGATAAGTTGTTGAAGTTTTTGATCGAGCTGTTCGTCTAGGCCATAACAAATTTTTGATAGGCGTGAAATTAGCTGGCTTATTGCTTTTTTTTCCATTCTAACCTTTGCATCTTGGTCTGAAGGATTGTTGTTGGAACTGTCTATTTCGTTTCTCACCAACGCAAGTCGCTTCTTAATAGTGATGATATCGCTCATCGTTAAAACCAATACATCCTAGCGTGCCTAACATAAAAATTTAGCATAACACGAGATATTCGATAACTACAGATGCTAACAAGTCATTAATCGTAGTTGAGTGTTATCAAAAGTTTACCAATTAATGAGGCTCTTATCAGCAGATGCATTCACTTTCACCAAGCCTTTAGAAATGGCTTGTTTTACATCTTGAGTCACATCGCTACAAAAGAATGCGGCGTGTGATCCACTCATTGCAGTGAGCTCGACCCACTGATTACTATTTGTTTGTGTACAGAGTTGCTGAGCACCTTCAAGCGCTAACCATACAACTTCAGTCATACCTATATCGTCAATTGCATCTTCAGCTTTAGTTAAAAATGGCAACATACAGCTACCAATAGCTAAGATTAGTTCAATTTTTTGCGTTTCAGCGCATTTTTCAGCGCGCTCACTTAAATGCTGACTCAGTTTTTGAGGCGTATTACGACCCTGCTCGATACACAATACTATTTGCTTATCGTTAATGTGCCCTAGGTGGAAATCGCCGTCTAAATCAGTAATAAGCTCTTCAACGAACAACTTGATTAAATCCCGATGAGATTTAAAGCCCAGCGTTTGATGGTTTACTAAACCGATTTTTTCGATAGATAACATAAGCAAAATACGGGGTTGCTGTTTGTTTTCTTGATTATCGCGCAAGCACAATAAAGGTGTTTCACTATGCGCTAACTGCTGCCAACCGGTAATAGGGTGGTGATTGAGTTTTAACTTCAGCTCTTTGAGTGATGCATTGCGGCTTAATAGCTTTTGTCTTGTGACTAAAAATAGGAACAGCAGCATAATGCCAAAAACGCAGACCAATACTAAAATGAGCTGCTGAAAGTTACTTTGTTGCGAGATAATGGCTTTTTCTCGAGTTAAATCAGATAGCTGTTGAGCTTGTTCAATATATTGATAGTGTTGCTTGAATTGTTCTCTTTTTAACTCATTTCGAATTTGCTGATAACGCTGATTTAAGCTGTGATAAACCTTAAATTGCTCTAAGGCTAGGGCGTAGTTACCATTTTCTTCGTAAGCTTGAGTGAGTAACTTATACACTTTACTGTGGCTGCTGGTTAAGCCCATGGTATTGGCGAGTTGCTCGGCTTTTTCCAGTTGCAAAATGGCCAAGCCATTCTCTTTATTGTTGATGTGTAGCTCACCCAATAGTAAAAGGCTGCGTAATAGCTTATTGGGTTGATTTAAAGTGGTATAAAGCTGCCGTGAAATCTGAAGGTGCACTAAAGCTGGCGTATAGTTCGACAGTTCCATATAGGTTTGACCTAATTGCAGCTCTACATCGGCTAGCAAATGGAGGTTATTATTCGCTTTAGCAATATCTTTAGCGTTGAGGTAGTGCACTAAAGCTGCATCAATATCACCGGTTAACTCTGCCATGTTGCCAAGAGTAGCGATCTCTTCAGCTTGTAGGTCTAGGTTGCCTAGCGTGACTGCGTATGCGATGGCATCTTGTTGAATTTGTTCCGCAATGGCTAACTCACCCTGGCCTAAATATACTCGGGCAATATTGGCTTTTAATAAGCTGCTTAGGAGCAAGGCTTCATTGGTTTTTATATCCGCGTCATCAAGTTCAGCCTCACTTAAATGACTTAGTGCTAATTCTGGCTGGTTGTTTATTAGGTAGTAGTTGGCTAGCAAGGCTTCTGACCAAGCTCTTAATATGACTGATTTACTGGCGTAAGCTTCTTCTTTTGCTTTTAGTAAGTAGCTTTTAGCTTCGTTGCTTTTACCTTGGCTTTGATAAAACAACGCCAGTACTTTTTGTAGCTGGAAGCGCATGTTTGGCAGTGGAAAAATCTTTAGCTTTTCAAGATTAGATTGCGCTAATTCAATATAACTTCGCGTCTCTACTGCTCTGTTGGGATCGCCACTTAATACCAACGCAGCAATAATATAGGCTTGGGTTAGGTGGGCTTGATGCTGTTGTTGTTTTGCTAGATAAATGGCGTGGTCAATGTAGCTCTGAGCCTGTTTGGTATCGCTAATACGATAAGAACAAAGCGCGCCAAGTTGTAATGTGAGTAGTTCAATGCTCTTCGACTCAGGACTTTGTTTGGTGCTGTTTTGCTGTTGCTCTAAGCGTTGTTTAGTTTGTTGTAGACACATTCTAGGGTTAGCAATGAGTAATTGGCGTAGCGGCTCTAAGGCTTTTGGAACATGTACAAATCCATGTTCGTAAGCCTGAGTATTAGCCGACAGTATGCCGCAGATTAACGCCAATAAACGCCAAATACTAAAATGTGCTTTCAAGAAACTAAATATCCTCATTGACGAAGCAAGCGCCAATTTCCCAAGCGAGCGGTAGCTTCAGGATCGTTACTTCGCATAGGATTAATATCTAAGCCGCCGCGGCGTGTATATCGAGCATAAACAGTAAGCTTGCTGGGTTGGCAATAATGCATTAAGTCGGTGAATATACGTTCCACACATTGTTCGTGAAATTCGTTGTGCTGACGAAATGATATTAGGTAGCGAAGCAGCGCTTCTTGCTCAATTTTAGGTCCATTATAATGGATATAAACACTGGCCCAATCGGGCTGATTTGTGACTAAGCAGTTAGATTTTAACAAATGGCTGTTTAGTGTTTCCGTTACTCGCTGATGGCGGTCGCAAGCGTTTTCTAACAAGCTTGGATCCAGTTCATAGTTGTCGATAGCGATATCTTGATTATCGATATTATCGCCAGGCATCGCTGAGTTATCCATTGCGCTTGAAATGGGCAAAATAGTCACGTTTACTTCACCTTCAGCACAGTGGCTTAAATCTTTTTCAAGTATTTTCTCTACAGCAGAAAAGTCACTAAAGTGGCTTTGATTAAAACTGTTTAAATAGAGTTTGAAAGACTTGGATTCAATTAAGCAACGCGAACTAGCAGCAATTTTAACTTCAGCTACTGCAACAACAGGTAAGCCATTATCGTTTAGCCACGATAGTTCGTATAAATTCCACAAATCGTAACCATTAAAAGGCAAGTCTTGGCTTTCGTCTAGGCGTATTTGTTGGCGATTAAGTGTACGTGGCACACCTTGCAATAAGCTGGGTGAGTAATGGCTAATATAGTCGGTAGGTTTACCGAGGCTCAAACTGTCTTTTAACTGTTCTGAAGTGTTTAGGGGCTGCTTTTTCATGGTGTTGTTACATCGAATTGGTTAGGCTTAGTCTATCTCAATTCTAAGTGAAACACATCTATGAGCAGCGTGATATCAAAGCCTTTAACAGCAGTTTTTTCCAAGTTTGAGCGTGAGTGGCAAAATTCGTCTTATCCACAAGTTGAATACGACAACGATTGGTTGTCTCCTTGTACCGTGGGTGAGCCTGTTGATGAGCAAATACATTGGCACCCGGTACTAAGGGAGCAAACTGGGGATTTTTCTGGGATTGAAGCTGCGCTTGAGCTCACTCTTCACCCTAGTATTCAAGCGTTTTATGGTGATTACTTTTCTGAAACTCTAGCGGTTGATTTTCAAAATAATCGTATTGAGCTGGTACAGGCTTGGAATGAACAAGATTTTGATATGCTGCTCGAAAACATTATTGGCCACGTGTTAATGCAACGCAGATTAAAGCAGAATGAGACCGTATTTATTGCTAGTACTGACGATGAAATGCAGGTTGTGAGTATCAATAATGATTCGGGTGAAGTGGTGTTAGAGCAATTGGGTAAAGGCATCGACCGTGTATTAGCGAGTAGCTTAGACGACTTTTTAGCCCAATTGACCCTAGCGAGTTAACGTTTGAAATCCCATGATATATTTGACACCAAGCGACAGCTATCGCATTTAAAATCAAATATATCATGTTCAACCTCATCTAATTTCCATTGGCCTCCACAACTTGGGCAAGCTCTAGCCTTCTCAGTAGATAAGCTTTCACCGCCAACGCGATACAAGTATAAGTAAGTGGGGGTTTTAGTGAGGTATTCCAGCCGCTTGCATAAGTTGCTACCACGTTTAAACAAGTGACTTTTGGTACTGCTCATTTCCATTAGTGCACCATGTTCAAGAATGCTGCCATTCATTTGTAATTGATCGCAAGCTGACCAGTCCTCTTGCCATTTTACTAATTGTTTGTGATCGCCATTGGCTACTGCGGGCAGGTGATACAAAGGAATAGGCGTGAAATGGTCGCCACAACGCAGCGGTGAACAGCTTTGTAAATAGTTGGTATACAGCACTTGCCAAGAGGGCGATTCACATAAGTCGCTGTCATCAGAGTTAATATCTCGGCCCAAACTTTTTATCTTGGGGCTAAGTAAACCTACATCACTCAAGGCTTGTTTAGCACGTTTAACCTGAGCGCTTTGGTGGCTTTCTAGCAAACTATTTTCTTCAGGGCAAACAACTCGAGTACTAAAGGTTGCGTCTTTTATCACCACTGGGAATTCTCGGCCGATAATTTGTCCGTTATAGCGCCAGCAATCGAGTACTTGGTTTATGGCTTTTTCAGCTTGGCTAATAGTGGTATCTGCAAAACACTCAAACTCTATGGTTGTTAAATACATGCTTAGTGATTAGCTTCTAGTTGTGTTACGCGTTTTAGTAAAAATGCTACTTGAGACTCAAGCTCCGCAACGCGCTTTTCCAAAGATAGAGTATTGGTAGAAGCAACAACAGTTGGCTCTGCTGGGGTCAAACCCTCAATAATACTAGGGTCGCGTTTAAAGGCATTTATTGCCTCAATGACCAATGGCATGGGTTGTCGAGAACTTAAACGGCCTTTTACTAAAGCTAAAGTAGGTTGCTTATTATCATCCACTAAAGATTTAATGGCTAACAGAACAATTTGTTGAGACATCTATGTTTCCCTAATGGCGGACAGGTTTTTGGTATAAGTCTAGTAGCTGCTGAATAGCGACTTGTAGCTCTGGGGAGTTACTCGGATCTCTAAGCTGTGCTAATACGAAACTACGTAGGCTTGGAATAAATACTAAATCTGTAAAGATCTGTTGAAACAACTCAGGATCTTGTTGTTTGGATAAGGCTTCGAGAAACGCTTTAAGCATGTTTGGTTCAGCGAGTTGTTGCCACAAACGACCTGCCACTGCAATAAAACTATGAATTGACGTAGCATTTTCTAACTGAAGCATAATGGATTTGTTGATTAGTTGCGTAACTGACGACCCAGCTAAGGCTCTTAAATATAGGCTAGCTAATTCTTCATCTTTTTCTAATTGTTCAGCATGGCTTTGGGCTACGCATTGGCTCAATTGCTGATCGATGCTGGCATGCTCTAGCAACTCTAGCGTTTTATTGGCCACTTCAATGGGCAACTTATGGAATGCCGAGCTTAATAATTTACTATTCTCATCTCTATCTAAACGCGCAATGACATCTGCCAGACCTTGCAGGGCAAGGGCTTGCCAGTTATCCCACGAGCTATCCGCACTTAAGTAACGGTGAACGGCTAGGTAATGCTCTGAAGGTGGTAACTGACAGTCTTTCTTATATAAAGCATTAAAATATGCCAGCTTTTCTTCAATAGGTTTGTAGATGTATTGATTATTGGCTAATGCCTGCTGTTGCTCTTCCGTCGGTTCTTGGTTGAGTTGATGACCCATTGCATCAATCACTAGTTGTATAAACTCATCACGCGCTCCTAGGCTAATAAAGCCTTGTTCATCAACCGGAAGCTGTAAAAACCATATATAAGGTGTATCAGATTGCTGCTTTTGCCAAAAGCATAAGGCAAAGCGGGCTTGCTGCTGAATAGGGGCAGGGTACGGCTGTTTTGCTGTTTCTATGTGATAGAAGTCTTGATTGGATATGTGATGTATCTGTCGACCCATTTCATAAACGCGTAGCTCACTCCCCGAGAGCTGGAGGATTTCGCTTAATGTAGTTATTTTTTTCATGTTCTTAGGTTTCAGTCATCAATGTGGCGTAAGTATCCACATTTATAGGCTTTAGGGCAATCAATAGGCTTAACGGTGCCAGCTGTGTAAAGCAGTGTTACAATGTTGCTTTTAATAGAAGCTTCTTTTAGTTATGCCTGACTCTGTTTTACTGTGCCTAAATCAATTAGAAACCAGCCTCAAGAAATGTAATTGTTGGCAGATGTCTGAGCCAAGCGCAGCCGCTCTCGCAAGTTCGCAACCTTTTTGCGTTGATACCTTAAGTTTGCCGCAGTGGTTGCAGTTCATACTCATCCCTCGAATGCGTGCGTTGATCGAATCTGGTAGCCAATTACCGCAGAAAGTCGACATATACCCTTATGCCGAAGAGTCTGTTAAACAATTAGATATTGATACTGGTGAGTTACTCACCAGTATCAAGGCTTTTGATGAGTGCTTTCCTCAATGAATAACATTATTGAAACTGCTGAAGATCACATCGAGCCCATTCCCGCTGAGTTAGATATTTTGTATCAAGATGAACATTACGCAGCGATTTATAAGCCTGCGGGTTTACTTGTTCATAGAAGTTGGATTGCCAAAGAAGCCACTCAATTTGCGATGCAAATGCTGCGTGACCAGCTGGGCCAATATGTTTACCCGGTTCACCGTTTAGATCGACCGACTAGCGGTGTGCTAATAATGGCTAAATCTTCAGACGCCGCGAAACATTTATCAGTGTTATTTGCCGAACATGCAATAAGGAAAACCTACCTTGCTGTAGTGAGGGGCTATATAGAGGGTGAACATTTACTCGATTACCCGCTAAAAGAAAAGCTAGATAAAATGGTAGACGGTAAAGCTCAGCAGGATAAGCCTGCTCAATCAGCCATTACTCACTATAAAGGCTTACAAAAATCTGAACTTCCATACCCCTCAGGAAAATTTACAACATCTCGTTACAGTTTGGTGGAACTTAAACCGGAAACTGGAAGAAAGCACCAGCTTCGTCGACATATGCACCATTTAAGTCATCACATCATCGGCGATACCACTTATGGCGATGGCCGCCATAACCGCTTATTCCGTGATTTGAACCATGCCGGTTTATGGTTAATTGCTAATCAATTAAGCTTTGTCCATCCCTATACAAAGCAGAATATCAGCATTGTTTGTCCCCGACCTGAGCGGTGGAAACAGATGTTTAAGCTAATGAACTGGAAATAGTTCCACTTTTATTGGTGATCTATATCACATTATTGAAACCCAAATGGAACTTTGAAAAGGGTTTCAAAGTCGTGTAAAAAAATTACTTTTTTTATACCTCAACCTTAAATATTAGTCGATATTTCCTATTTTTTTAGTAATTAATCTACTGAAAGCCTTTTCTTTGTGATTGAAAGCATTTTCATGGCTTTTCTTATGGTCATTTGATGATGTGATCCACAGCTTGTTTTTAGCTGTGAAACCCCTGTTTTCAAGCGATTTTCAGAAAAAGCATTCTGTGATCAGGTTCAAAGTTGTGTCTGTGCAGCCTCCCTATAATCCATCTCAGTTAGCGGATATAAGCACTCTTAACAAATGCACCGCTGGCTCTTACTTAAAAAGGTAAGGGACTTAGTAGTTCTAAAGGAAAAGGAAAGGATTATGAAACTGAAAACACTTGCTGTTGCAGTTACTGCGGCAACAATATCTTCAAGCGCTTTCGCTCTTGATTTCAATGGTTACTTCCGTGCGGGCTTCGGCTTGAACGCTGACGGTGGTTCACAGTACTGTTATGGCGACGGTGGCCCTAACGCTCACGTTGTTGGTCGTTTAGGTGATGAGTGTGATACTTACGCTGAATTATCTTTGAGCCAAAATGTTGTTGAACGTAATACTGGTGAAAAATTCTCTATTCACACCTTGGTTGCTTACGGCACTCAAGAAGGTAATACAGACCAACGCGGTAACTCTTGGCAGGGCGTAGGTGAAGCTACAGACCCTTGGTCTGGTCAACGTTTATCTTTCCGTGAAGCATACGCTAAATACACTATGGCTAGCGGCACAGAAATCTGGGCAGGTAACCGTTACTACGGTCGTAAAGATGTTCACATCAACGATTGGTATTACGTAAACGGTTCTGGCTACGGAGCTGGTGTTGATAGCATTGATCTAGGCTTCGCTCGTTTGGGTGTGGCTGTACGTCATAACAAATGGCATGATGTAGGTGGTGACGATAGCCAACCTTACACATCAACTCCACAATTGGATGTTCGTTTAAGCGGCATCGATATCGGTTTAGGTTCTATTGACCTAATCGCTATGGGCGGCAAAGCTAACCTAAGTGATGCTCAAGAAGATGCTCAAACTGATGGCAGCTACAACGACAAAACTGGTGTTCAGTTAACTGCTGAGTGGGCTGTTGGTCTACCTGGTGGCTTCAACAAGTTAGTTGCTCAGTACTCTACTGAAGGCTACGGTTGGTCTGGTTACGGTATGAACAACCACTTAGGTGATTCATACAACATCGGTGGTGGCGGTGACTTAGGTCGTAAATCATGGCGTATCATTGACCACGGTGTGGTTAAATTTGGTAGCAATGTAGATATGGGTTGGTCTGCTTTTTACTCGCAACTTGATCAAGACGACGCGGGTGATAACAACAAGAGCGATGGTACTCGTTACGGCGTAACAGTACGTCCACGTTACTTGTGGAACAACACCATGAGCACAATTCTTGAAGCTGCATACTACAATGCAGAAGACCCATGGATGAGCGAAAGTGCTGACCTTAACAAGGTTGCATTAGCTCAAGCTTGGTCTCCTCTTCAAGAGAAAGGTGGTTTCTGGGCACGTCCTGAAATCCGTATCTTCGTAGCGAAGTTCGGTGGCGACATGGCTCAAGAGAAAAATGACCTAATGTACGGCGCTCAAGTTGAAGCTTGGTGGTAAACACCGCATTTTAACTTAATTAGTTAGAACGCTAGTCAAGACCCTTAAAATACTCTATTTTAAGGGTCTTTTAGTTTTTTAGGAGGTAGTAATGGGAACTAAACTTGGTGTTGTAGTTTTAGCGTCGATGGTCGGTTTAGCTGCATGTAGTTCGGGAACAGATGACTCTTTGCTATCTGTTAGTGCGGATACTCGCTATCTTTACGCTGATACGCTTGTTACTGAGCGCACATTAGATGCTGCACCAGTTTGTTGTAATAGTTTCGAGCAAATTGATTTCAAATCGATTAACTATGATTACCAATCTGAAGAAGCAATCGATAACTCTAGGCAGGCTTTTCAGTTTAACTCTGGAAAAAGCTTTATCGTAGCTTATGAGTTGCCGCGTTTAGGTGAAGACATTCCAGTAACTTTAGAAGCCGAAATTGGAGAGACAGTTTTTGCTCCAACCGTTGTGCTTTTGAATGAAAATTTCCAAGTATTACGTGTGCTGCCATCAGACTTTTTTAAGTATGTTGAAGCAAAACACTTTAAACCGAACGTATTAGCTGGTTCATTTAAAGTTCGTTTGGCTTCAGGCTTACCGGAGGAGCGTGAGCGGTATATGGTAGTTTATACTACTGACCAATCACTAAGCGAGCAGACTCAAATTGTTCACCCTGCGAGAACCTACGCAAAAGCTCAAGCTAAAGCCGATCCTGGATTACCTGATCCATTAATTCCGCACTCCGTAATGGGTATGCTTAGTGTTGCGTTTAACTCTTCTGCTTCTACCGTTTTTTCCGACAAGGCATGGTTTGGTGGTAAGAAAGAGGAACCATTACCGGCACCATCAAACGATGCCAGTGTAGCCGCAGTTAGTGCAACTAGCACCGCAGCAGTCACATCATCCAGTAACTCTGCGAATGTGGTAGCGGTAGACAGTCGTAGCCTGAAAAAAGCGATGCTACCTGAAACCGAATCTTTCTATAACAATCTTATCGAAGATATGGTGTCTAGAGATGAAGTGGAAAAAGCACTGAAGTTAGTAGAAGAAGCCGAGTATGCCGGTTCACGTTCAGCGCGTAATACCTTTATTGAGGCAGTTAAGAACAAGTAGAACTGTTCTATTGTAACGTTTAATTAGCCAGCTAATGTAGCTGGCTTTTTTGTGCTTATTAAGTATAAAAAAAGCCCTCTTTCGAGGGCTAAAAATAGGCATTTTTTAGTTTATTGGCTTACCACCAAGCTTCAGCTTGGAAACCAAAGGTCACTTCATCTTTCGAGCTTGAATCGCGCGAGATGTATTGGTCAGATTTTGCGTAAGTAGCAAATGCTCGTAGGGCAGGGCGAGCGAATACATTTGGACCCGCTTGCCATTGTTGAGCTACTGTAATTTTAGCGAGTTTGTTATCTTCACTGCCGTTAGCGATGCCCGCATCTTGAAATTCTACAATGTCGTAGCCAAGGTCTAGGATAGTAGATAGGTTGTTGTTCCAGTTGTACTGAGGGCGAACACCTACAGTGAATAGCGTAGAACCTTTATTGTCATCTTTATCGTAGTTTTCGTAGTTAACCACATAAGAAAGTGCGGCGGCGTCAGTTAAATCTACAACCCCCCAGTTTAATATACGGTACCAGCTACCTTGATTGCTTTCTGCCAGGTAAGAACCGCTATCTAAAGGCGCAGCTTCTACTTCTTCGTAAGAGAAGCCTCGAAGTTGACCACTTGCACCAATGCCTGCCATTGCATCTGAGGCATAGGCTACAGAGAGTTTATTGAAACCACCGAAGAAGTTACCTTGGGTGTGCTCAGCCATCAAGAACACACCGCTGTCTTTTTGGTTCTCTACGCGGAAGTCTTGGTCATCTGCTTCTGAGTATGTGCCGTAAATACCAACAAGGCCTAACTCGCCATTGCTGTTAGTATTAATGCCGTCTAAGCGTAAATCTAAGTTGTTACCGGAGAACTCAGCCATCTGCTTGCCTTCACCGGCAATGTTCGCATCAAACAAAGCTTCAGAGGTATTTCGTACCCACGCTGCAGATAGCTTAGCAAAGCCTAGGTCGATGTTTTCAATACCCGCACCGGCACCTGCATTAGCTAGGTAGTAGTAATCGATTTGGTGTACGTCACGACGTTGGTAGAAACGCTTACCAGCCCACAGGTTAGATCCTTCGAAAGACTCAACCATGTTTTGACCAGATACGTACATTTCACGTACCGCAGATGGGCTCTCTTCCCAATCGTTACGTTGGTCTACTGAATGGGCTAGAAGTGTGTGCACACCCATAGATTTGTTGCCTTCTTCATACAAAGGCGCAGAAAGGGCTATTTCTGCATAAGTTTCACATTCGTTACCCAAGCGGTGCTTATACGGTGAACCGTCTGCTTGAAAGCACATTTGGTCGCCGCCAGATCCGGTTGCGCCAATTCCTGAACGCATGTAGCCGTTAAACTCTGGAGTTGCTGCAATAGCTTGAGAAGACATCGCGGCAGTAGCGATGGCAATAGAAAGTGTTTTTAATTTCATTACATAAACCTTATGTGTATTAATTTCCAAATATGGACATAAATAAGCACCCTGTTCTGTAAATTCCAATTCCTGCGGAACATTATGTCGAAAGTATTGTCGCAGTAGTTTTTGATTTTGTCGTGTGAGACTCCTCACATTGACAGCATGAAAATGCTTTCAGGTGCTTTTAAAGTTGATTTATACGAAATTTTATTTCTTATTTTTACTTTATTTTAATGTTTTATATCGCAGTGGTTTTTCTGGATGGATGTGCGGAAAATTACTTAAGGAAGCAGGGAAAACGCGGGATGTAAACAGAGTTGTTACCAGATGTAGGCTTTATATCGACAATGAAAATAAGTGTTACAAAGCGTTACAAAAAGTGCGGGTTAACTTGTGCCAAATCGCATTTTTCTGTTGCGTAAGTCCCTAAACTAAGACCTGAAATCGTAATAAAACGAATTTAGCGACTACTTCATAATAATTAACTATAAGTCGCTCTAAAATTGGCCTTTTTAAGGAAAATGGCTAAGGCTTTATTCAGTACACTATCAGCCCACTAGGAGCTAACTATGTTTGGAAATTTGTTTGCACAAGCGCAAAAGGTAGGAAAGGCACTGATGCTACCCGTATCAGTACTACCTGTTGCGGGTATTTTACTAGGAGTCGGCGCGGCTGACTTCAGTTGGATGCCGCATATCGTATCTCAGTTAATGATGAACGCAGGTGATGCAGTATTTGGTAACATGGCATTGTTGTTTGCCGTAGGTGTTGCCTTAGGCTTTACCAACAATGACGGTGTTGCCGCATTAGCAGCGATTGTTGGCTTTACCATTATGGAAAAAACATTGACCGTTATGGCGCCAGTTATGGACGTTGAAACGATCAATACAGGTGTGCTTGGTGGGATTCTAGCGGGTGCCGTTGCTGGTTGGGCATTCAATCGCTTCTTCCGTATTCAATTGCCTGCATACTTAGGTTTCTTCGCCGGTAAGCGCAGTGTGCCAATTATCACAGGTTTCCTCACTATTTTCCTAGGTGTGTTGCTTGCGTTTATTTGGCCACCGATTGGTAACGGCATTGCTGCATTCTCTCATTGGGCTGCAGAACAAAACCCAACCTTAGCCTTTGGTATTTATGGCATCGTTGAACGTTCATTGATTCCATTTGGTTTACACCATGTATGGAACGTTCCATTCTTCTTTGAAGCAGGTCAATGTAAAACTGCTGCAGGTGATATAGCTAACGGCGTATTAACTTGTTACTTGCAAGCTGATGAGGCATCTCGCGCTGCCGGAAATGGCTTTGGTCAACTAGCGGGCGGTTACATGTTTAAAATGTACGGCCTACCTGCTGCAGCTATTGCAATTTGGCATGCTGCGAAACCAGAGAACCGCGCTAAGGTAGGCGGTATCATGATTTCAGCCGCTTTAACTTCATTCTTAACCGGTATCACCGAACCCATTGAATTTGCATTCTTATTTGTAGCACCTGTGCTTTACGCTATTCACGCGGTATTGGCTGGTCTTGCATTTGTGATAACCAACTCTTTGGGCATGGTACACGGTACGTCATTCTCACACGGTTTGATTGACTTCATCGTATTGTCAGGTAACTCTCAGAAGTTCTGGTTATTCCCTGTTATTGGTTTGGGCTACGCAGCTATTTACTACACGGTGTTCCGCGTGGTTATTGCTAAGTTAGACTTGAAAACGCCAGGTCGTGAAGACGAAGATAATGCAGTATCTAGTGTTGCTGTATCAGAAGACGAAATGTCTAAAAACTTGGTTGAAGCCTTTGGTGGTAAAGCTAACATCGTAAGCTTAGATGCTTGTATCACGCGTTTACGCATACAAGTTAAATCTGTTGAATCGGTAGACCAAGCTAAGCTTAAAGGCTTAGGTGCTGCGGGTGTAGTAGTAGCCGGCCAGGGTGTTCAAGCTATCTTTGGTACCAAGTCAGACAACCTTAAAACAGACATGGAAGCATACTTACAAACTGTTTAACGGTTAATAAATTATGTAAGTAAAAAGGAGGCCTAGGCCTCCTTTTTTAATGGTAATTACCTATTTAAAGTCTTTCTAGTTTGGCTTCTATCTCAGCAATTTTGTTGGTGACTACTTTCTCTAGGTGTTTTAGCTCAGCAAGAACTTGCTGCTTAGTGTCTTTTTCTTGTTGTTCTCTGCGGGTTATCTTATCGAGTTCTTCAACAATGAAGCGAAGATTGGGATTAATCTCAGTGGTATCTTTGTAAGTCCCTCTGCCACCATCTACTAGTACTGTTTTTTTCTGTCGCGGATATTTAAATTTGACACTGCGAGTAAGAAAGTCACCTTTTTCTTTATGGAAATAGATTTTTAGGGTGTCTGAATTAGCTTCTTGACGAAGGCTGTAGCGCTCAATATCACTTGGATTGGTGATCCCAATACTCTTTAAGTTTTTATACATAGATTTTCCTTCGTAGCGAGTCGTTGTTCTAGTGCTGAATACAGTAACCGCGGTAATAATCTGCAGAGTCTGTATATAGCAGCATAGCCCAATAAAAATAGAAGGAGTGTGAACTAAGAAGGTTTTTAACAAGGAAGAGGGGGAGGGAACTAAACTCGAACAGCAAAGGCTGCTCGAGTTTACAATTGATTAGTTGTGAGCGTGTAGCTCTTCGTTTAAGGCAATAGCTGTTTTATTGGTTAAACATTCAATCGCGCCACTGATGCTGTTGCGGCGGAACAGTAAGTCAGACTTGCCGGCTAATTCACGCGCTTTAATTGTTCCAGCTTGCTGTTTGTTTTCATCTATCAGGATAACTTTGGTCCCTGAGGTGATGTACAGACCAGATTCAATGGTACAGCGGTCACCCAATGGGATACCAGTACCTGCGTTTGCGCCAATCAGTGATTCTTCTCCTACCGAGATGATAATGTTACCACCACCAGATAGGGTACCCATGGTGGAACAACCTCCGCCTAAATCAGATCCTTTTCCTACAAATACACCAGCAGAAATACGTCCTTCGATCATGCTAGTGCCAGCAGTACCTGCATTAAAGTTACAGAAACCTTCGTGCATAATCGTAGTGCCTTCGCCGATGTAAGCACCTAGGCGAACACGCGAAGTAGCAGCAATACGTACACCACTTGGGACTACGTAATCAGCCATTTTAGGGAACTTATCTACCGAGGTAACCTGTAGCAATTCGCCTTTAGCGCGAGCGGCCAATTGATGGCTTGGTAGTTCGGCTAAATCAATTGCGCCTTGGTTAGTCCACGCCACGTTTGGAAGAACTGCAAAAATACCGCTCAAATCTGTTCCGTGAGGTTTAACTAAGCGGTGAGACAGCAAATGAAGCTTCAAATATGCTTCAGGAGTCGACTCTGCAGCGTTATCTTCACTTAATAAACAAAGAACACGTGGCTGAGTACTACCTAATAAAGCTTGGTAAGCAATGGCTTGTTCTTTAAGGCCTAGTGCTTCTGCGTTGGCGATTAGGCTGTTTAAGGCTGCGTCGTCTAGTTCAATGTCTTGTTTGCCATTGTTGTAAGCTAAATCTTTGGTTAGGGCGCTTACTTCTGCTTCACTTGGGTTTAATACAGGAGCAGGGTAAAAAACTTCTAGCCAGTGGCCCTTTGCGTTTTTACTTCCCACACCAACGGCGTAACTAAAAAAGTCTTTAGACATGATTGTCTCCAAATAGTGGTTGAGCTTGCTAAATATTATTGTTTGAGTGCTTGTTCCAGAATGCTTTTTAGCTGTTGCTTTTGCTCTGGACTTAGCTTTTCACGTTCACAATTGCTAATGCTGAAAAAATCTTCAGCCTTTTCACCAATAGTGGTGACTTTGGCGGCGTGAATCGTGTAATTAAAGGATTGAAATACGGCGCTTATCTTAGCCAATAATCCTGGCTTATCCAAGGCTACAACTTCAATCAAGGTTCGATTGCCTTTGGTGGGTAAAAACTCCACGCGAGGGGCAATAGAGAACTGTTTAAACTGCCGAGGTAATCGGCGTTGCTTTAGATCGATGGGCACAGCAACATGCAGCTTTTCAGCAAGTCTTTGTTGCAACAATATCCCGCGTTCTACCGATAGTGGTTCGCCATCTTGGTCAAGTACCACAAAAGTATCGAGTACAAAACCATCTCTGCTAGACATGATTTGCGCATCATGAATGTTAAGATTCTTTTGGTCCAACTCTGCGGCAACAGAAGCGAATAAATGCGGAATGTCTTGGCAGTGAATAAATATTTCGGTGCCGCCTCGAGTAGCTCTGCGGCTTACCAGTACGAGAGGTTCGTCTTCACTGTGTCCCCATAAGTGGTCACTGTGCCAGGCAATTTGCTGCGGGGTATGACGCAAGAAATAATCAACTCTAAAACGTTGCCATAGGCCACGAATTTGCTCTTCAGAATATCCTTTAAGGGCTAAGCGCTGAATGGCTTTCTTCTGCTTGTCACGAATAACACCGCGAATATCAACAGGGTTTTCTAAGCCGCGTCTTAGCGCTTTTTGAGTAGAATTATAAAGTTCACTGAGTAGTGTGCGTTTCCAACTGTTCCAGGTGTCATCGTTGGTAGCACAAATATCCGCTACCGTTAAACATAACAGCATGTCTAAATGGCGCTGATCGCGCACCACTTTAGCAAACTCGGTAATCACTTCAGGATCGTAAATATCGCGTTTTTGAGCGGTAACCGACATTAATAGATGGTGTTTAACTAACCACGCTACTGTTCTGGCCGAAGGTTTGCTAAATCCATGGGCTAAACAAAATTCCTCGGCGTCTACCGCACCTAGAGTGGAGTGGTCGCCTTTGCGGCCTTTGGCTATGTCATGAAAAATGGCAGCCAATACCAAAATATCTGGTCGTTCTAAACGCGGATAAACCTGACAACATAGCGGGTGGACTTCTTTTGTCGCAGGGTCTTTAAAAGAATGAATCTTTCTGACCAAGCGATGGGTATGTTCATCAACAGTAAAGGCGTGGAACAAGTCAAACTGCATCTGACCAACAATGCGGCTCCATGCCGGGAAGTAGGTGGACAACACTCCGTAGCGATGCATTAAGGTTAGCGGTAAACCCGTTACATTGGGGTGTTTGATTAAACGCCTAAAGTATCGGCGACACTCAGGTAAATCTTGTAGCCAATGAGTCAAACGACGCCTTGCTTCACGCAACTGACGTAAGGTGGCCGAATAAATACCGGTAATTTTGGGGTTGTCTGCAATGTGTAAAAACATCACCAAAATTTGTTCTGGCTGCTCCAGGAAGAGTTGCGAGTCAGCGCTATCGATTAAATTGCCACGCAGCATGAAATTTTCATCTACTGGCTGCACATCCATGGCGGTATTGCCGAGAATAGCTTCATCAAATAACTGCAGCAGCATTTCATTCAGTTCAGAGATTCGACGAACGGTTTGAAAGAAATGCTTCATTAAACGTTCAACCGGCGCGTTATGGTCACCGCTATAACCTAAAGATTGTGCGACCGCCAACTGGCGATCAAACAGCAATCGATCGTCACTTTTGGTTAAGTGGATATGCAGAGCAAAACGTACTCGCCACAAAAAGTCGCGACAATCTTGCAGCTCTCTACACTCAGCTAGGGTGAGGAAGTTTTGTTTGGTCAGTTCTTCTAAATCACTACTGCCAAAGTGGCGTCCGGCTACCCAACAAATAGTTTGTATGTCGCGCAGCCCACCGGGGTTGGCTTTAATATCTGGTTCTAGTGAGTACGAGTTGCCCTTGTACTGGCGGTGACGGGATAATTGTTCATCTTTTTTGGCGCGGAAAAAAGCTTCACTAGGCCAAAAACTATCGGCGCAAACAGCCATACACAGCTCTTGATAGAGATTTTTATCGCCAAATAGTAAGCGTGATTCTTGCAAGTTGGTGGCAATGGTAATGTCTTCTAAACCGAGTTCTAGACATTCCTCTAAGGTACGCACACTTTGGCCCACGTCGAGGCGGATATCCCACAACAGGGTAATGAACTCACCAATCTTCTCGGCAATCTCGGGTTTTACTTGTTGGCGGCTAAGAATAAGAATGTCGATATCGGAGCGAGGGTGCAACTCACCTCGACCATAACCACCCACTGCGAGTAAGGATAGTTCTGGGTATTCAGCCAGTCCAAAATGTTGCCACAGACAGTGTAGTAATAGATCCATTTGCTGAGAGCGCGATTGAACTAACTCAACAACATGCACACCTTGGTTAAATTGATCAGCCAAGTACTCTTGGAGTTTATCTAAGTATTGCTTACTGCTTTTTAGTGAAATTTCTTCAAGGCAGGGCAAAGGCGGTGCTGCTAGCGTCGTTTCCATGACTAAACCTCTGTGACCGTTGTTGACTAGTGCTTAATAATGCGCGGTAGTTCTTCTTCATCACGAAGAGTCAGTACTTCTACGCCATCGTTGGTCACCAATAAGGTATGTTCCCATTGCGCTGAGTTTTTGCCATCGTTAGTGCGGGCCGTCCAACCATCTTCTTCATCAACCCAGTTGCCTTTCTTGCCTTGGTTGATCATCGGTTCAATGGTAAAGCACATGCCGGCTTTTAATACGGTTCGGTCGTTGTTGCGGTAATGCATAATTTGCGGGTCTTCGTGGAAGCCTTCGCCAATCCCGTGACCACAAAAGTTATCTACAATGCCGTAGCGGTAGTTACCCTTTTTCAAATACTTTTGAATGGCATTACCTATATCACTGACCTTGTTACCGGGCTTAACAACTTTAATCGCTTGATAGAGCGCCTGTTGAGTCACACGGCATAATAATTTGTCGGCAGGTGTTGAGTTACCAACCAAAAACATTTTTGAGGTATCACCATGGTAACCATCTTTGATGACGGTGATGTCAATATTAATAACATCGCCATCTTGCAAAATATGGGTGCTTGAGGGAATACCATGACAAACTACATCGTTTACTGATGTGCAGATAGATTTAGGGAAGCCATGGTAATCAAGCGGAGCAGGTATGGCATCTTGCTCGTTCACTATATAGTCATGGCAGCGTTGATTAAGTTCTTCTGTGCTTACGCCCACTTTTACAAAGGGGCCAATCATGGTGAGAACATCGGCAGCTAATTGGCCGGCAACGCGCATTTTTTCAATTTGTTCTGGGGTTTTTATTACTATGCTCATGAGTCTGTATAGTTGAGTGTTTAGCTTGGTCTTGTGGCTAGTTTACCGTAAGGGGGAGGGGAGTTGTAGTAGCTAGAAGAATTAACAAAATGTTAGTCCTTTCCTTTATCAATTTCGCTAGATGTGGTATAAAGCGCGCCGTAAGTAATTACTCTGGATTTTCGAATTAGAGCCGATGCTTACATTAATTAAATATTTATTTTTTAATCACACACACACATCGGCACGTTTTCCGGGGTGCTGAGCGTTATAGCTTGGTCGGTAAAATGGGATGTGTGGAGGCCTAACCCCATTTGAGGAAATTTATAATGGCAAATGTTTCAATGCGCGATATGCTTCAAGCAGGCGTACACTTCGGTCACCAAACTCGTTACTGGAACCCAAAAATGAAGCCTTTCATTTTCGGTGCACGTAACAAAGTTCATATCATTAACTTAGAAAAAACTGTACCTATGTTTAATGATGCAATGTCTGTTCTTAAGAAAGTTGCATCTAAGAAAGGTAAAGTTCTTTTTGTTGGTACTAAGCGCGCCGCTGGTGACACCATCAAGACTGAAGCACTTCGTTCAGATCAATTCTACGTTAACCACCGTTGGTTAGGTGGTATGTTGACTAACTGGAAAACAGTTCGTCAATCTATCAAGCGTCTAAAAGATCTAGAAGCTCAAAGCCAAGACGGTACTTTCGAAAAGCTAACCAAGAAAGAGGCGCTTATGCGTACTCGCGAAATGGAAAAGCTTGAGAAGAGCCTTGGCGGTATCAAAAACATGGGCGGTCTACCTGACGTATTGTTTGTAATTGATGCTGAACACGAGCACATCGCTATTCGCGAAGCAAACAACCTAGGTATCCCTGTAATCTCTGTTGTTGATACCAACTCTGCACCAGACGGTGTTGATTACATCATTCCTGGTAATGACGATGCTATCCGTGCAATTAAATTGTACCTTGGCGCAGCTGCTGATACCGTGCTACAAGGTCGTCAAGACGACATCGTAGTACAAGCTGAAGAAGATGGTTTCGTAGAGGAAGCTGCTGAGTAATAAATGCAATAAACTGCATTTATTCTAAGTGAGCTTGATGAATAGCAGGGGACAAACTTGTCCCCTGAGTTTTATCCGATAAATAATCGAGGATCGAACAAATGGCAATTACTGCTGCCCTAGTAAAAGAACTGCGCGAACGTACCGGCGCAGGCATGATGGATTGTAAAAAAGCGTTGACTGAAACTGATGGCGACATCGAGTTAGCGATTGAAAATATGCGTAAAAGCGGTGCGGCTAAAGCTGCTAAAAAAGCGGGTAATATCGCTGCTGAAGGCGCAATTATTATTAAAGAAGGCGCAGGTTTTGCTGCCTTGTTAGAAGTTAACTGTCAAACTGACTTCGTTGGTAAAGATGCAAGCTTCTTAGCGTTCGCTGAAAAAGTTGCTGAAGCAGCTGCAGCGGCTAAAACTGATATCGATTCTTTGAAAGCTAATTTTGAAGAAGAACGTGTTCAGTTAGTAGCTAAAATTGGCGAAAACATCTCTATCCGTCGTGTTGAGTACTTAGATGGTGCTTCAATTGCTTCTTACCGTCACGGCGAGCGCATTGGTGTAGCTGTTGCTGGTGAAGCCGACGCAGAAACGCTTAAGCACGTTGCTATGCACGTTGCTGCTTCTAAGCCTGAGTTCTTATCTCCTGAAGATGTTCCAGCTGACGTAGTTGCGAAAGAAGAAAAACTTCAAATCGAAATCGCGATGAATGAAGGCAAACCAGAAGAAATCGCTAAGAAGATGGTTACTGGCCGCATGAAGAAATTCACCGGTGAAATCTCTCTTACTGGTCAAGCGTTCATCATGGAACCTAAGAAAACTGTTGGCGCAATCTTGAAAGAGAAAGGTGCTTCAGTAGCCGGTTTCATTCGTCTAGAAGTTGGCGAAGGTATTGAGAAAAAAGAAGAAGATTTTGCTGCAGAAGTTGCTGCACAAATCGCTGCAGCTAAAAAGTAATTTTAGTTGTACTTCAGGTTGCGGTATCATGCCGCAACCTTCTTATATTCTTTATTAATGAGAGAACATCATCGCTATGAGCACCAACCCTAAACCTGCATATCGCCGTATTCTTTTAAAACTTTCAGGTGAAGCCCTAATGGGTGACGAAGGTTTTGGTATTGACCCTAAAGTATTGGATCGCATGGCTCTAGAAATTAAAGAGTTAGTAGAGTTAGGTATCCAAGTTGGCTTAGTTATTGGTGGCGGTAACTTGTTTCGAGGCGAAGGCCTTGCTAAAGCAGGTATGAACCGTGTTGTAGGCGATCATATGGGCATGTTGGCCACCGTAATGAACGGTTTGGCGATGCGTGATGCGCTACATAGAAATTTTGTAAACGCCCGCCTAATGTCGGCCATTGAGCTGAACGGCGTGTGTGATTCTTACAATTGGGCAGACGCTATTAGTAACCTAAAAGCAGGTAAAGTAGTTATTTTCTCAGCGGGTACCGGTAATCCTTTCTTCACAACAGACTCTGCTGCTTGTTTACGTGGTATTGAGATTGAAGCTGAAGCCGTGCTTAAGGGCACCAAAGTTGATGGCGTATACACCGCCGACCCAGTTAAAGATCCTGCTGCTACTTTATATAGCGAGCTGGATTATAACGAAGTATTAGACAAAGAATTAAAAGTGATGGATTTAGCTGCATTCACTTTGGCCCGTGACCACAACTTACCGATTCGTGTATTTAACATGAATAAGCCTGGTAGTTTGAAAAATGTTGTAATGGGCTATGACGAAGGCACTACGATTTGTCACGTATCAAATAAAACAGAAACAGAGTAGGGATAGTTATCGTGATTAACGAAATCAAACAAGATGCTCAAACACGTATGGGTAAAAGCATTGAGTCTTTAAAAACTCAAATGTCTAAAGTACGTACCGGCCGCGCGCACACTAGTCTTCTTGATGGCATTGTGGTGCCATATTACGGGGTAGATACTCCGTTAAATCAAGTGGGTAACGTATCAACTGAAGATTCACGCACACTGACTGTTACTGTATTTGATGCCAGCCTAATTAGTGCTGTTGAGAAAGCAATTATGAGCTCAGATTTGGGTTTGAATCCTTCTTCTGCAGGCACGTTAATTCGCATTCCTTTACCGATGTTAACTGAAGAACGCCGTCGTGACCTAATCAAGATTGTTCGCGCCGAAGCTGAACAAGCTCGTGTAGCTATTCGTAATATTCGCCGTGATGCCAATGGCGATGTGAAAGAGTTACTGAAAGAAAAAGAGATTGGCGAAGACGACGACCGTAAAGCGCAAGATGACATTCAAAAAATCACTGATGCTGCAGTGAAGCTAGTGGACGAAGCTTTAGCCGCCAAAGAAGCGGAATTGCTTGAAGTTTAAGCGATTAATGAGTTAAAAATAGCCGTGTCTTGTTACACGGTTTTTTTTTGTAAGAACGAGTAGTGAATATGACCTTACCTGAAGCGCAGCAGTTAGCCGTAAAAGATGCTATGCCTAAACACGT
Source organism: Agarivorans sp. Toyoura001 (assembly GCF_005405585.1). GTDB lineage: Bacteria > Pseudomonadota > Gammaproteobacteria > Enterobacterales > Celerinatantimonadaceae > Agarivorans. Next base: position 274,330 of record NZ_BJEQ01000004.1, read on the forward strand.
TGCTATTATTATGGATGGCAATGGACGGTGGGCTCAGCAGCGCGGGAAATTGCGTATGTTTGGCCATCAAGCAGGGGTGAAGTCGGTAAGACGCGCAGTTAGTTTTGCCAATCAACTTGGCGTAAAATCATTGACCTTGTTTGCCTTTAGTAGCGAAAATTGGCGCCGTCCTGAAGAAGAAGTGTCAAGCTTGATGAACTTGTTTTTGACAGTTTTGCAACGTGAAGTTAAAAAACTGAAAAACAATAATGTACAACTAAGAATAATTGGGGATACTTCCCGCTTTAGTGACAAGTTGCAAAAACGCATTGCATTAGCTCAAAATGAAACCGCCAGCAATGATGGTTTGGTGTTAAATATTGCCGCGAACTATGGTGGTCGCTGGGACATTGTTAATGCTACTCAGCAATTGGCTCATCAAGTGAGTAAAGGTCGACTTAATGCTGAAGACATTAGCGAAGAGCACATTTCTGCAGTTATGGCTTCTGATACAGTTGGCGACGTAGATTTGTTGATTAGAACCGGTGGGGACCACCGCATAAGCAACTTTTTACTGTGGCAAACGGCTTATGCAGAGTTGTATTTTAGTGACGTATTGTGGCCTGATTTTGATGACGAAGCCTTTGGTAAAGCCGTGGCTGCGTTTGTTAGCCGAGAGCGCCGCTTCGGGTGTACCGGGGAACAGGTACAAGCCCTAATAAAAAATAAACAAGAAAATGAGGACCATTTTGCTTAAGCAACGAATCATTACTGCATTGGTACTAGCGCCGCTTGCGTTAGCTGCCATCTTCAAATTACCTTTATTTGCCCTCGCGGTAGTATTTGCTTTGGTACTGGTACTTGCTGCCAGAGAGTGGGCGCGCGTTGTTTCTAAAGACAACACTAAACGCGCTATTTTTATTGTTGTATTTGCTTTGGTTTTTGGACTGAGCTTATGGCAACTTCCCTTAGATTCTTTAGCTCAATCAAGTTGGTTCAGCGCTATGCTAAGCGTTTCGGTGATCGCTTGGTTAAGTAGTTTGTACTTGTTAGCGACTTATCCAAAAGCCGCTACTTTTTGGCACAACAGTTCCTTATTTAAGGTAATTGTTGGCCTCATTGTATTACTTCCGTTCTTTTGGTCTTTAATATATCTTCGCTCAATCGACGCTACCAACCCCCTCGTAGGTGGTGCTTGGGTGCTGTATGTATTGATGTTGGTTTGGGCGGCAGACACCGGTGCTTATTTTGCGGGTAAACAATTTGGTAAGCGCAAACTAGCAGAAAACGTTAGTCCTAAGAAAACCATAGAGGGTCTGTTGGGCGGTTTTGGTGTTGCAGCTTTAGTCACTATTACTGCTTTGTACTCTCTTGATATCCCAGAAGGTAAAGCTTGGATATTGGTGCTTGCCAGTGGGTTCACTGTGCTTGCGTCAGTGGTCGGTGATTTGGTCGAGAGTATGTTTAAGCGACAAGCGGGCATTAAAGACAGTGGTAGCTTATTGCCTGGGCATGGCGGCTTGCTGGATAGAATCGACAGTTTAACTGCTGCAATGCCTGTATTTGCTTTCTTTTTCCTTCACTGGATGTAGGCTAGCATGAGCAAACAACTGCTTATCCTAGGCGCGACAGGATCTATCGGTAGCAGTACGCTAAAAGTTCTTCGCGAGAACCCAGATAGTTTTTCTTTATTCGGGGTAACGGGGGGGCGAAACGTATCTGCGATGCTCGAAATTTGTCGAGAGTTTGCCCCTAAATACGCTGTAATGGCTGATCCAACTAGTAACCAAGAGCTACGCAAAGCGATTTTAGACACTTCTTTAGCTTGCGAAGTGCTGGCAGGCGAAAACGCGATCACACAACTGGCCGCTGAACCCGATGTAGATCTTGTTATGGCCGCGATTGTGGGGGCTGCGGGTCTGTTACCCACTTTGTCTGCGGTAGAGGCTGGTAAAACGGTCTTGTTGGCCAACAAAGAAGCACTGGTGATGAGTGGTGCCATTTTTATGGATGCCGCAAAACGTAGTGGCGCCCAAGTATTGCCTGTCGATAGTGAGCACAACGCGATATTTCAATGTATGCCTGAAGCGGTACAAAACACATTGGGATATTGTGATTTAAAGGCCGCAGGCATTAGTAAGATCTTGCTTACTGGCTCTGGTGGCCCTTTTCGATACAACTCACTTGATAGTTTAGCTAGTGTTACTCCTGAACAAGCATGTGCTCACCCCAATTGGTCGATGGGTAAAAAGATATCGGTCGACTCAGCGACTATGATGAACAAAGGTTTAGAGTATATTGAAGCCAAACGTTTGTTTAATACTCAGCCTAAACAAATTGATGTGATTATCCATCCACAATCGATCATTCACTCGATGGTGCAATATTGCGATGGTTCAGTATTAGCCCAGATGGGGCAGCCTGATATGGCGACTCCTATTGCACACGTGATGGCCTACCCAAAACGGCAAACGTCGGGAGTGGAAGCGTTGGATTTCTTCTCTATTGGTGAACTTAGCTTTATCCCCCCCGATTACTCTCGCTACCCTTGCCTCAAGCTTGCGATTGATGCTTGTTATGATAGCCAAGCTGCTACTACTTGCTTAAATGCTGCAAACGAAATTGCCGTTGACGCTTTTTTAGCAGGGAGAATAAAATTCATCCAAATTGCTGACGTTGTAGCCAGTTGTTTAGATAAACTCAGTTATATTGGCCAAGAGACTGAACTTTCAGTTTTACTCGAGGTCGACCAAAAGGCGCGATTGCATGCTGGTGCAGCGGTTAAAAGGATCTGTGCATGAACGAAGTAATTTGGAATACCTCATTTTTTATTATTGCCTTAGGCATTTTGGTCACGGTTCATGAATTCGGCCATTTTTGGGTAGCACGTCGTTGCGGCGTTAAAGTAGAGCGCTTTTCTATTGGTTTTGGCAAGGCGCTATGGCGTAGAACCGCGAAAGATGGCACTGAATATGTTGTGGCGATGATTCCTTTAGGTGGCTACGTAAAAATGCTCGATGAGCGAGTTGCTGAGGTGCCAGAATCACTTCGTTCCCAAGCATTTAACAACAAAAGCTTAAGCCAGCGTAGTGCAGTTGTTGCGGCTGGACCTATTGCCAACTTCTTGCTAGCAATTTTAGCCTTCTGGATTATGTTTGTTATCGGCGTTCCTTCGGTCAAGCCGGTACTAGGTGGGGTTGCTCCTCATAGCATTGCAGAACAAGCAGGCCTTCGTTCAGGGCAAGAGATTGTTCAAATTGCGGGCCAAGAAACACTTGATTGGGAAAGTGTTAACTTGGCATTAGTGGGTGAGTTGGGTGGTGAAACGTTGCCTATCCAAGTTGTTGACACGGAAACGTCGCAAAGCTCCACTGCGTATTTGGACATTCGGCAGTGGCAGCTAGATAGCGAGCAGCAAAGCCCTATATTGAGTTTAGGCCTAAAGCCGTTTAATCCGACAATATCTTTAGCAGTAGCTAAAGTCGTTGAAGGAAAACCCGCTGCAAATGCTGGGATTAAAGAAGGTGATGTTTTAGTTGCTTTAGATAGTGTTAGCTTGTCTTCGTGGCAAGATTTTGTGGATTATGTCCAAGCTCGCCCTGAAGAAAATATTCGTCTAGATATTTCACGCGATGGAAATGCCTTACAAATGGGTTTAGTGCCCGAGGCACGCGAATATCAAGGGCAGATATCGGGTTATGTCGGACTCGCGCCAGAAATTGGCGAGTTTCCAGAAGAGTACCGTATCGACTTACATTACGGATTTGTTGAATCAATAGGCAAATCCTTGGAACGAACTTGGCATTTAAGCAAATTGACCGTATCTATGATCGGTAAATTGGTGACAGGGGTGGTTTCATTAGATAATCTTAGCGGTCCAATATCTATAGCCAAAGGCGCTGGAGCAACTGCAGATTATGGCTTGGTATATTTCTTGGGTTTTGTCGCTTTAGTTAGTATTAATTTAGGCATTATAAACTTGTTTCCATTGCCAGTATTAGATGGCGGTCATTTGGTGTTTTTTGCCATCGAAGGGATCACTGGTAAGCCTGTTTCAGAACGCGTACAGGAAATAGGATTTCGAATCGGTGCAGTATTAGTGATGGCTCTTATGAGTCTTGCTATTTTTAATGATTTTATGCGCTTATAACAATTAAATAGGACGTTCTTTTTTCTTATGTTCAAAAAGCAGTTGGTTGTTGGACTTTTTCTGGCCTGCATTAGCGGTACCACTTTAGCGGAAGGGAATTCTTCTTTCACTGTAGCTGATATTCGCATCGAAGGTTTACAGCGAGTTTCATTAGGTGCCGCCTTGTTACAAATTCCTTTGCGGGTTGGTGACGATGTCTCCAGTTCCGAAGTGAGTGAAAGTATTAAACGTCTATATAAGAGCGGTAACTTTGAAGATATTCAAGTTTATCGCGATGGCGAGGCGTTGGTATTCAAAGTTTTTGAACGCCCTACCGTGAGTAACATTGAGTACTCAGGTAACAAAGATATTAAAACTGAACAGTTGGAGGAGTCTTTACGCTCTTCAGGCATCAAAATAGGCGAGCCTCTTGATAAAACTAATCTTCGAAATATCGAAAAAAGCTTAGAAGACTTCTATTACAGTGTGGGCAAGTACAGTGCGCGTGTTAAAGCGATTGTTACACCACTTCCGCGCAATCGAGTTGATTTGAAGTTTAACTTCCAAGAAGGCCTATCAGCTGAAATTGAACAAATAAACATCATTGGTAATGAAAAGTTTTCATCGGGCGAGTTGTTAAAACGCATGAGCTTGACCGACAAAGTACCTTGGTGGAACGTTCTCGGTGATAAAAAATATCAAAAGCAGAAGTTAGCTGGTGATTTAGAAACTATCAACAGTTTTTATTACGACCGTGGTTACATTCGCTTTAAAGTTGATTCCACTCAAGTAGCTCTGACTCCCGATAAAAAGGGTATCTACATTACCCTTAATGTCGAAGAGGGAGATATCTACAATGTAGAGAAAGTGGAACTGGCTGGTAACTTGTTAGATAAAAGTACCGAACTCAATGGATTAGTCAGTATTAAACCTGGAGACATATACAGCGGCGCTGAAGTGACAAAAACCGAAGATATGTTATCTAAGTTTTTAGGTCGCTATGGTTATGCTTACCCTCAGGTGAATGTTTTTCCGGTGATTAATGACGAAGATAAATCTGTAGTGTTAAATATTAACATTGACCCTGGTAGTAGGGTTTATGTTCGCCGAATTAACGTAAGCGGCAATACAATCACAAAAGATGAAGTGATTCGCCGTGAAATGCGTCAAATGGAAGGTACTTGGTTATCAAGCCGATTGGTTGAGCAGTCTAGAGCGCGCTTAAGTCGCTTAGGTTTCTTTGAAACTGTTGAGGTTGAAACTACTAAAATTCCGGGCTCTGATGACCAAGTTGACGTTAGCTTTGTCGTTAAAGAACAACCTTCAGGCTCATTTAATGCGGGCGTTGGCTTCGGTACTGAATCAGGTGTAAGTCTCTCTGCCGGTGTTCAGCAAGACAACTTTTTAGGGACTGGTAATAGAGCGGGTATTAATGTTAGTACCAACAAATACTCTAAAAACTTTGATGTAAACTTTACTGACCCTTACTTTACTAAAGATGGCGTGAGTTTCGGCGGCCGCTTTTATTACACTGACTTTGAAGCGTCTAAAGCCGACATTGTTGACTATAACAATGAAACGATTGGCTTACGCGGTACGCTAGGTTTTCCTGTAAATGAATATAACCGCTTAAGCGCGAGTTTAGGTCTTGAGCAAAACAAAATTTCTCAGTTAAACGCTTATGCTCAGATTCAACAATTTTGGGATATTTATGCGCCACACCGAAATGACGATGGCTCATTAACCTTCGGTTCTTTAGATACTACCTTAGGTTGGTCTAGAAATACTTTGAACAATGGCTCAATGCCAACCGCGGGTTCTTCGCAAAAGTTTGATACCAAGATTACTATTCCAGGTTCAGATGTTCAGTACTTCAAAATGAGTTTTGATACTCGACATTTCTTCCCGATCACTACCAATCATGACTGGGCTTTCGCGGTGCGTGGTAACGTTGGTTATGGCAATGGTTATGGGCAACTTGAAGGTAACGACCAAATCTTACCTTTCTTTGAGAACTTTTACGCAGGTGGTTATTCCACCCTACGTGGCTTCAGTTCGAATACAGTAGGACCGAGAGCACTGTATTTAGTTGATAACAATGGTAGTTCTTATGTGACCGCTTCTGATGATTCAGTTGGTGGTAACGCACTAGCCGTTGGTTCTGCAGAGATCATTTTTCCAACACCTTTTTTAGATGAAGCCTATATTCGACAAGTTCGTACTACTGCGTTCATTGATTTTGGTACTGTTTGGGACACTGAGTTCGATTATGAACGCTTTAGTCAAATGCAATGTATTAGCTACTGTGACCGACTGGGCGACTATTCTTCACCCGACCGAATTCGAGCCTCGGTAGGTGTATCTATTCAGTGGTTCTCGCCTATGGGGCCATTGGTATTCTCATTTGCTAAGCCAATAAAGAGTTACGAGGGTGATCGTTCTGAGAACTTTTCGTTTAACATTGGCCAAACCTTTTAATTGTTTATTTTAGGAGTATTCTTTTGAAAAAATTAATCGCTGCAGTTGCACTTGCTGTAACTATGATGACCCCAAGCTTCTCTGCTCTAGCAGAAGCAAAAATTGCTGTAATTAACATTGCTGATGTTTTTCAACAATTGCCACAACGCGATACTTTACAAAAAACACTGAAAGATGAGTTTGAAGTTCGTGTGCAAGAAGTGCGCGGTTTAGAAGCTGAAATGCAGCGTCTTTATGATAAGCGTGAGAAAGACGGAGAGCTATTAGGCCAGCAAGAAGTGACAAAAATAACTCGCCAATTAGAAACGATGCAAGCTGAGTACAAACTTAAGCGCAAAAACCTAGAAGAAGATCAGCGTCGTCGCGGTGCGGAAGAACAACAGAAGTTGATGGTTAAAGTTCAGGAGGCCATTGTTGAAGTATCTAAGTCTCAAGGCTACGATTTAGTATTGCCTTTAGATGCAACAGCCTACGCTTCGGATTCTCTTGATATTACCAAGCTAGTTATTCAACAAGTTAGTAAGAGTAAGTAAATATGCCTTTGAGTCTTGGCCAAATAGCTGAGCAGCTCGGATTAACCCTTGTTGGTGACGCCGAGCGAATTATATCTCGTATTGCCTCCTTTGAAAAAGCGGGTGATGAAGAGATAAGTTTTTTAACTAATGCTAAATACAAACCATTATTGGCGAGTAGCAAGGCTGCTGCCCTTATCTTGTCTAAAGAGCATGCTGAAGAGTTTGCGGGCAATTCGTTGATTAGTGATGACCCATACGTGAGCTACGCACAATTAGCGCAATTGCTGGACTCAACGCCAGCTTGTGCTAAGGGTATTCACTCTAGCGCTGTTATAGATAGCAGCGTGAAATTAGGTAGCGACGTTAACGTTGGTGCCAATGCAGTTATTGAAGCGGGCGTGACGCTTAACGATGGCGCTCAAATTGGTGCGGGTTGTTTTGTGGGGCAAAATGTCACCATCGGCTGTAATACAAAGCTGTGGGCAAATTGTACTATTTATCATGAAGTGGACATTGGTAACAATTGCCTTATCCAAGGTAACACTGTGATTGGTTGTGATGGATTTGGGTATGCTAACAAGCAAGGTCAGTGGATAAAAATACCACAACTTGGCACCGTAATTATTGGTGACAACGTTGAAGTTGGTGCGTCGGTTTCTATCGACCGAGGAGCATTGGATAACACTGTTATTCACTCTAATGTGATTATCGATAATCAAGTGCATATTGCACACAATGTAACGATTGGTTCTGGGACGGCTATAGCGGGTGCTACAGGCATTGCTGGAAGCACTAGCATAGGACGTTATTGCATTATTGGTGGCAGTGTTGGCATAAATGGGCATATAGACATTTGTGATCAAGTTACCATTACCGGTTATTCCATGGTGACTAAGTCAATTACAGAACCTGGCGTGTTCTCATCTGGGATGCCTGCGCAACCCAATCGCCAGTGGCGTAGGTCAATGACTCGACTCTCTCAGATTGACGACATGCATAAAAGAATTGTTAGCTTAGAGCGCAAACAAAGCGCTAAGCAAGATTAACCTAGGAAAAGATTTTGACTAAACAACTTAACCGCTTAGAAATTCAAGACATAATGGAATTGTTACCACATCGCTACCCATTTTTGTTGGTTGATCGTGTGCTTGATTTTGAAGTGGGTAAAACGCTACATGCCGTTAAGAATGTTACTTTTAATGAACCATTTTTTACTGGTCACTTCCCGCAGCAACCAGTATTCCCTGGCGTACTCATCTTAGAAGCGTTGGCGCAATGTACTGGTATTTTAGCGTTTAAATCAACGTCAAAACCTACTGAAAATGAGCTTTACTACTTTGCAGGAATCGATAAAGCGCGATTTAAAAAGCCAGTTGGCCCAGGTGACGTTTTGCATTTAGAAGTTGAACTACTGCGCGATCGTCGTGGTGTTGGTAAGTTTGACTGTGTAGCCAAAGTAGAAGATGAAGTAGTATGTAGCGCAGAGATTATGTGTGCTCGCAGAGCCTACAAATAGGTGAACCTTATGATTGATAGCACGGCTAGTATCCACTCTACGGCGATTATTGAAGGTAATGTAAGCATTGGCGCCAACACTACCGTAGGGGCGTTCACCATTATTCGTGGTGAAGTTACCATTGGCGATAACTGCCAAATTGCCTCTCACGTCGTGATTAAAGGGCATTCTAAAATTGGCAATAATAACCGAATTTTTCAGTTCGCTTCAGTAGGGGAAGATTGCCAAGATTTAAAATATGCTGGTGAAGATACCTATCTGGAGATTGGTGATAACAATACGATACGTGAGAGCGTCACTATTCACCGGGGTACAACTCAAGATAAGGGCCTAACAAAAATTGGCAGTAATTGCTTATTTATGATTAACGCCCACGTTGCTCATGATTGTGTCGTTGGCAATGGTTGTATTTTTGCCAATAATGCCACCCTTGCGGGTCACGTCACTATTGGTGACAACGTTATTTTTGGTGGGCAAGCAGCAATTCACCAGTTCGGTAAAGTAGGTTCTTATGCCTTTGTTGGCGGTTGCGCAGCCGTAAATAAAGATGTCCCACCGTATGTTATGGCTGTTGGAAACTACGCCCGACCTGTCGCTGTGAATACTGAAGGTCTGTTACGTCGTGGTTTTAGTAAAGACTCAATCAAAGCCATTCGCCAAGCCTATAAAACCTTATACCGTAGCGGTAATACTTTAGACGAAGCGCTTAGCCAAATAGAGCTCTCTGCAGAGCAATTTCCCGAAGTGAAACTATTCGCCGATTTCTTAAAAGAAAACGGTCGAGGTATCGTTCGCTAATGGCGCAATCTCCTTTGCATATTGCCATCGTCGCCGGGGAAGTCTCCGGCGATATTTTAGGTGCTGGTCTTATATCAGCGCTTAAAAAACAATATCCCGATGCGACTTTTTCCGGAATTGCTGGTCCGCTGATGCAAGAGCAAGGATGTAAGGCCTTGTTTGAAATGGAAGAGTTATCGGTAATGGGCTTGGTTGAGGTCTTGGGTCGTTTGCCTAGAATCTTAAAGATCCGTAAACAGTTACTTCAGCATTACCAGAATTCTCCGCCTGATGTTTTTATTGGTATCGATGCACCTGACTTTAATTTGGGTGTTGAGCATAAGCTACATGCTCAAGGCATTAAAACGGTTCATTATGTGAGTCCTTCGGTTTGGGCTTGGAAACAGAAGCGTGTTTTTAAAATTAAAGAAGGCTGTAACAAGATTTTAGTCTTTTTGCCCTTTGAAAAAGAATTTTATGATCGCTTCGATGTACCCTGTGAATTTGTAGGCCATACCTTGGCTGATCAAGTTCCAATGGATAATCCTCAAACCCCAGCTATTCAACAATTGGGTTTGAACCATGAGCATAAGGTATTAGCGATTCTACCGGGCAGTCGTAATGCCGAGGTGGGATTACTAAGTCCGGTGTTTTTAGAGTCTGCTAGGCGCTTAGTAAAGCAGTTTCCTGGCTTACAGTTGGTTGCTCCCTTGGTCAATCAACGGCGCCGTGAGCAGTTTGAAGCTTTAGTAGAAGAGCATGCTCCTGACTTAGATGTTAAGGTTGTTGATGGTCAAGCTCGAACAGTGATGACCGCAGCTGATGCGATACTGCTAGCATCAGGAACCGCAACGCTTGAAGCTATGTTAGTCAAACGACCTATGGTTGTAGCCTATCGCTTTAAGCCACTGACTTACCGAATCGCAAAACTTATTGTTAATGCCAAATTTGCAGCATTGCCAAACTTGTTAGCTGACGAGATGATTGTTCAAGAATACGTACAAGAAGACTGTACCAGTGATAATATTGTCGCTGAGCTAAGTCGCTTGTTACGCACTGACAATAGCGCGTTGTTAGATAAGTTTTCTGAGTTACACCAAAAGATTCGTTGCGACGCTGATAATAAGGCTGCTCAAGCAGTTGTCGACGTTATAAATAGCTAGTTTCCCCTAGTAAGTTTTGCCCTTCAACGGAGTAGTAATGACACCATTTATCTATCCTTCTGGTTTTTCTTTGTTTGCAGGTGTCGACGAAGTGGGGCGGGGCCCTTTGGTAGGCGACGTAGTCACAGCAGCTGTCATTCTTGATCCCAATAAACCTATTACCGGCCTTAATGATTCCAAAAAACTATCAGAAAAAAAACGACAAGTGCTAGCTGAAGAAATTAAAGCCAAGGCTCTTTGTTGGGCATTAGGCCGCGCTAATCCGCTAGAGATAGACCAACTTAATATTTTGCATGCCACCATGCTAGCAATGACTCGAGCAGTAGAAGCCTTAAGCGTTACCCCAGAGTTTGCTCTGATTGACGGGAATCGAGAACCTACTTTAAGTATTCCCTGCCAAGCTATTATTAAGGGCGATGGCCTAGTGGCTGAGATAAGTGCTGCTTCTATTATTGCAAAAGTTGCTCGAGATCATGAGATGGACGTGCTTGACGCTCGCTATCCGGAATACCAATTTGCAAAACACAAAGGTTACCCTACCGCTGTGCATTTAGAGATGTTAGCGAAGCACGGGCCTATTGATGAACACCGCCGCAGTTTTAAACCTGTTAAACGTGTTTTAGGAGAGTTGTAGTCTTGTCTGAGATTGCTCAAGCGCCTGCTTTTATCCACCTTCGGGTTCACTCCGATTTTTCCATGGTGGATGGGCTTAAAAAAGTTAAGCCGATTGTCGCTAAGGCGGCAGAGCTTAATATGCCAGCAATTGCCTTAACTGACCAAACTAACTTTTGTGGTTTAGTGAAGTTTTATGGCGAAGCTCATAACCAAGGAATTAAACCGATTGTCGGTTGTGATTTTTATGTGCAATCGGAAGAGTTTGGCGACGATTATTTCCGCCTGACTTTGCTAGCAAAAGACAATCAAGGTTATCAAAACCTTACGATGCTTATTTCTCGCGCTTATTTAGGTGGGCAGCATCTTGGTAAGCCGGTTATCCAAAAACAATGGTTAAGTGAGCACGCCGAAGGCGTTATTGTTCTGTCTGGAGCGCGCGAGGGCGATGTAGGCAAAGCCTTGTTAAAAGGCAACCAAGATATCGTAGAGGCAAGCCTTAGCTTCTATCAGCAATATTTTCCTGACCACTATTTCCTAGAGTTAATCCGTACCGGGCGACCTGACGAAGAAAACTACTTGCATATGGCGGTAGCTTTAGCGGCAGATAAAGGCTTGCCGGTGGTGGCTACCAATGAAGTGGTGTTTCTAGAAGAAGACCAGTTTCAACCTCATGAAGTGCGAGTGGCGATTTATGACGGATTTGCAATCGATGATAATCGTCGCCCTAAAAAATATAGCCCTCAGCAATACTTGCGTAATGAACAGGAAATGCTGGAGCTATTTGCTGATATACCTGAAGCATTACAAAACTCTGTAGAAATTGCTAAGCGCTGTAATGTAACTGTTCGTTTGGGAGAGTACTTTTTACCAGACTTCCCCACAGAAGGGCTGCCCATTGAAGAGTTCTTTTGTAAGGTGTCTTGGGACGGCTTAGAAGAACGCTTAGAGTTCCTATTTCCCGATCCTGAAGTACGTGCAGCAAAACGACCAGAGTACGATGAGCGTCTGCAGATTGAGTTAGACGTAATCAACCAAATGGGATTCCCCGGTTACTTCCTAATCGTAATGGAGTTTATTCAGTGGAGTAAGGATAACAATATTCCGGTCGGCCCAGGGCGAGGCTCTGGTGCGGGATCTTTAGTTGCCTATGCACAAAAAATTACCGATTTAGATCCATTAGAATACGATTTACTGTTCGAACGTTTCTTGAACCCAGAACGGGTATCAATGCCCGATTTTGACGTCGACTTCTGTATGGACCGACGCGACGAAGTAATCGACCACGTTGCTGATCTCTATGGCCGCGATGCGGTATCGCAAATTATTACATTCGGTACCATGGCTGCCAAAGCGGTGATTCGGGATGTAGGCCGAGTAATGGGTCATCCCTACGGCTTTGTTGATAGAATTTCCAAGCTGATTCCACCCGACCCTGGAATGACTCTTGAAAAAGCCTTTGAAGCAGAACCTCGTTTACCGGAGTTATATGACGGTGACCACGAAGTTCGTGAACTTATCGATATGGCGAGGATCCTTGAAGGGGTTACGCGTAATGCGGGTAAACACGCGGGTGGGGTGGTTATCTCCCCTACTACGATCACCGATTTCGCCCCCTTGTATTGTGACGCCGAGGGTAAGAACCCAGTTACTCAGTTCGATAAAAACGATGTTGAGTATGCAGGGCTGGTAAAGTTTGATTTCTTGGGCTTGCGTACCTTAACCATTATTCAATGGGCTTTGGATATGCTTAACCCAGTGCTTGAAGCTAAAGGTGAGCAGCCAGTAGATATTGCGGCAATTTCTACTACCGATCAAAAGTCCTTTAAATTATTGCAAGACTGTAAAACAACGGCGGTATTCCAGCTCGAATCTCGTGGTATGAAAGACTTAATCAAACGTCTCAAGCCCGACTGTTTCGAAGACATGATCGCATTAGTGGCATTGTTCCGTCCGGGACCCTTACAGTCAGGCATGGTAGATAACTTTATCGAACGTAAGCACGGTCGAGAAGAAGTGTCTTACCCCGACGAAACTTGGCAACACGACAGTTTGCAGCCGATCCTAGAGCCTACTTACGGCATTATCTTGTATCAAGAACAAGTGATGCAAATTGCTCAGGTCCTTGCTGGTTATACCCTTGGTGGCGCCGATATGTTACGACGGGCCATGGGTAAGAAAAAACCCGAGGAAATGGCCAAGCAGCGGGCAGTGTTTGAAGAAGGTTCTATTAAGAACGGAGTCGATGGCGAGTTGGCCATGAAGATTTTCGACTTGGTGGAAAAGTTCGCAGGCTATGGCTTCAACAAGTCTCACTCGGCTGCCTATGCATTGGTGTCTTACCAAACACTATGGATGAAAACACATTACCCTGCCTATTTTATGGCGGCGGTAATGTCGGCCGATATGGACAACACCGACAAAATTGTTACCTTGGTTGACGAGTGTAGCAATATGAAACTGAAACTGGTTCCGCCCGATGTGAATACGGGCTTATTCAAGTTTTCGGTCAATGCCGACGAAGAGATTGTTTACGGCATTGGTGCTATTAAAGGTGTGGGTGAAGGCCCGATAGATGCGATTTTGGCTGCGCGTGAAGGTAAACCCTTCATTGATTTGTTTGATTTTTGTTGTCGACTCGATTTAAAGAAAATAAACCGACGAGTGATTGAAAAGCTTATTATGGCGGGCGCTTTAGATAAACTAGGCCCTCACCGAGCAGCAATGATAGCTAACTTGCCCACTGCAATGAAGGCGGCTTCGCAGCACGCTCATGCCTCCGCACGGGGTCAAGAGGATTTATTTGGCGTTATTGCTGAAGAAGATGATGTTCGCCCTGAATTTCTTCCCGCAGAAAAATGGACCGAGAAAGTATGGCTAGAAGGGGAGAAAGAAACCCTAGGCCTGTATTTAACCGGCCATCCCGTTAATCGCTATGTGAAAGAGTTTCGTCACTATACTACTGGTCGTTTGGTGGATATTCGCCCAACAGCCAGGGGGAAAACCTCCACAGTAGCCGGCTTGGTGCTCTCTACTCGAGTGATGATGACCAAACGTGGTGCTAAAATGGGCATTCTGCAGTTAGATGACAGAAGTGCCCGATTAGATGTTATGTTCTTTAGTGATGCCTACGACACTTACCAAGATTTATTAGAAAAAGATCGCATGTTGGTGATTCAAGGAGAGGTCAGCGTTGATGATTTCTCCGGAGGCATTAAAATGACAGCTCGTGAAGTCATGGATTTGTCGATGGCCCGCGAGCGTTGGATGAAAAAGCTGCGTTTGAGCATGTGCCGAGATCAACTTGATGAGGTGTTCTGGCAGCGATTTTACCAAGTATTAGAGCCTTACCGAGCGGGAACCTGTCCGGTAACAATAAGTTATGAGGGCGATCATGCCAGCGGCATGTTAAGCTTAGGCACCGATTGGCGAATTACGCCAAGTGAAGATTTAATAGAGGCGTTGACCCAACTATTGGGGCAACAGCAAGTCACCCTAGAATTTAATTAAGAAAAAGATTATATGAATCCGAATTTTCTAGAGTTTGAGCAGCCGATTGCTGAGCTGCAAGCGCAAATCGAAGAATTGTGCATTGTGAATGAAGAATCTGGCGTAGATGTAGATTTACAGGAAGAAATCTCTCGTTTGCAACAAAAGCAAAACGATTTAACACAAAAAATATTCTCAGACTTAGGTGCTTGGCAAGTGGCGCAACTAGCGCGTCATCCAAATCGTCCTTACATGTTAGATTATATCGAACACATCTTTACTGATTTTGATGAACTAGCAGGCGACCGAGCTTACGCAAACGATGAAGCGATTATTGGCGGTATGGCCCGTTTAGACGGTAAACCTGTAATGGTTATTGGCCAACAAAAAGGCCGTGAAACCAAAGAAAAAATTCGCCGTAATTTCGGTATGCCAAAACCTGAGGGTTACCGAAAAGCGCTACGTTTGATGGAAATGGCTGAGCGATTCAAAATGCCTATCATCACGTTTATCGATACACCTGGAGCATATCCTGGAGTAGGCGCTGAAGAACGGGGCCAAAGTGAAGCTATTGCCAAAAACCTATTAGTCATGGCCGGTTTAAAGGTGCCAACCATTTGTACCGTTATTGGCGAAGGTGGCTCGGGTGGCGCGTTAGCCATTGGTGTGGGCGATCGTGTAAATATGTTGCAATACAGTACTTACTCGGTAATTTCTCCTGAAGGTTGTGCGTCTATCTTGTGGAAGAGTGCTGATAAAGCGCCAGTAGCTGCTGATGCCATGGGTATTACTTCAGAACGCTTGAAAGAGTTGGATTTAATTAACGATATCGTTGCCGAACCATTGGGTGGCGCGCATCGAGATATTCCAACTATGGCACATAACCTTAAAGCAAAATTAACCAGTGACTTAGATGCACTATGTGCATTAGATGTTGATACCTTGCTTGAGCAACGTTACCAACGTTTAATGTCTTACGGTTACTGCTAAACACAGTCTCAAGGCATTGAGTTGTTTAACTCAATGCCTATTAATGAGGTTTCTTTTTGTCTATCCAATCTCTTTTTAATCACTCCTTCAAACAACTTCCCACATCTATTACTCGTATTGTGGTTGCTTACAGCGGCGGCTTAGATTCTCGAGTATTGCTCCATTTAGCGGCCGAATATGTGCGTTTGAAAGCTGATGTTGAACTTCTAGCTGTGCATGTTAATCACGGTTTACAGCATTCTGCAGCGCAATGGCAAGAGCATTGCCGACTGCAAGCGAACGCTCTGTCGGTTGAATTTGTTGCTGAACAAGTATCGGTTGAAGTGAAACCAAGAGAGAGCTTAGAAGCAGTGGCGCGTGAAAAACGCTACGCTGCGTTAGCAAAACATATCGATGCTAAAAGTTGCTTGCTTACGGGTCACCATGCTGATGATCAGTTTGAAACTTTTACCTTGGCATTAAAAAGAGGCAGTGGATTACAAGGCTTAGCGGCTATGCCGCTATGCCGCAGTTTTGCCAAAGGTGTACTGCTGAGACCACTATTAACGTGCAGCAGGGTAGAGCTAGAAACCTACGCTAAACAACAGGGCTTAACTTGGGTGGAAGACCCCAGTAACCAGAGCTTAGAGTTTGATCGTAATTTTGTTCGACATCAAGTGTTACCAACATTTAGTAAACGCTGGCCCCAATGGTTACATACAGCGCAAAGAAGTGTTCAGCACTTACAAGAAGCCGTGAGCCTGCTTGATGAGCTGGCCGAGTTGGATTACCAGAACTGTGTTAGCGACCATGCTTTGGTGATTGCGTCACTAACAATGCTTTCACAAGCGAGACAAAAGAACTTAATTCGCTTTTGGTTTAAGCTGCTAGATTGGGACTATCCAAGTCAAAGCCAGTTAGCGCAAATTATGCAGCAAATCCAGGCTAAGGACGACGCTAAAGTCGCGATTACATTTTCTGAAGGACAGCTGCGTAGGTTTAAAAATAAACTGTATTTGGTGAACTCTAAAACACTCGTTGAAACGGAGTCCACCGTAGCTTGGTTATGGGATACGCAAAGAGCCATCAATCTTCAGAATAATAGTCAAATTAGTTGGCAAGCAGGCGGCAGTTTATTGCCACCTAGCAAAAATCAGCAGGTAACTATTCGTTTTAGACAACAGGTAGAGCAGGGTAGCTTTGATGCCTTAGAGCGTAATGGGAATCGCAGTATTAAAAAGCTGCTGCAAGAAGCCGGGTTAGCACCTTGGCTGCGTAATAGAATCCCCTTTGTTTTCTATAATGATGATTTAGTGGCGATTGGCCATTTGTACACCCAGCGCCAGTTTAGCTGCACTAATAATCAGGGCATTACACTTAACTGGCTGTCGGCTTGTTAGCGTAGAGTTGTTCATCGGCGAGTTGAATAAGCCGCTCGCTGTTACAACCCGGTGCCCATTCACTCACTCCTACGCTGGCAGATACATCGTATTGCGCTAGTTGTGGCGACTCTTCTAGTTTGGCGTGTAAGCGATTAATCACTTTCTTGGCTGATTGCTCTGTGGCTGGTCGTAACAACATGGCAAATTCATCACCGCCAATCCTAAATGCTTGGTCGCCGCTACGAATAACGGTTTTTAGCACTTCGGCAAAATTGATCAGTACTTGGTCACCAACAGGGTGGCCTAGGGTGTCGTTTACTTGCTTAAACTTATTCAAATCCAACAGCATTAATACCAAGCCACCTTGTTCTCTGTTTTGGCGAGTTTGCTGTTCAATAGAGGTATGTAAGGATTCATCAAAATGTGCGCGGTTACCAATTCCTGTTAAGTAGTCGTTACGCACTCGTTCCTGTAAGCGTGCAATTTGTAGCGCATGTTTAAGGGGGGCTTGTAAGATCTGGCTTAACTGACGCAGTTGTTCAATTTCACTGCGTTGAAAGGGGGTATCACGAGTAAATGTCGCAATCGCTAAGGGTTGATTGTTGTGATTTAAACTAAAGCTGCGGTAGTAGCGTTGTCCTTCAAACAAATTCACTTCTGTTTGAATAGCATCGCTGACTAAGCGGATAGCGGAAAACTCTACATAGTTGGTTGCCACTGCGGCAAAGTTTTGCAGTAGCTCGTCGAGCTGCAAGCTGTCCTGCAAAGACTCAATGATATTGAGTTTTTGTGCCGGGTTAAGCTGAACTGTACTAGAAAAATGTGATATTTTTCTAGGGCTTACCACGTTACTTTGAGCCAATTGTAATGAATCCATACTTACTTTACTCTTTGTTTAAACATCCAACGAGGTGTCAAAAAACACCACTGCATGAGGGTAAAGCAAATACTAGGCCAGCTAGTTTTCTAAAAAAGCCAAAATTTTGTCAATTTGCTTAAGCGTATCCTGATAGCCCTCTCTTATCAGATAGTTAGTGTAGGCCTGCTCGAACATTAAAAAGCTAGTAATTGCCGAAGGTTTGTCTTTTTTAATACCAAGTGTGGCTAGCATTAAGCGCACGCTAAGCGGAAGATGTGAGTAGTGATCGTGGGCGATTTGCTCAAAATCTATCTTAGGTTTAATACTCAAAGAAGTGATAGGTCTGAGATCTAACTGCTGTTGTTGATCTACGTTGAGAAGCTCAATGGTGCGGTTTATTCGTTGTAAGCGTTCCAAGTCTGAATTAAGCGTATCAGAAAAAATAGAATCCAATAGATGACCAGCAATAGCCGCACTATTTGGTGGGGGGCAGTCTATTGCACACGCTGGCTTTCTTGGCTGCTCCAAGTGAATCGCCAGTATTTTGTCTGCGCCTAAATGAATAGCTGGGCTAAGTGGGCAAAGCTGGTGAATTGACCCATCACCATAATAATCTTGACCTACTTTGGCAGCAGGGAAAATGAGAGGAATAGCTGTGGATGCCATTAAATGGGTGGTATGGATCTGCGTTTTTTTGCCGTGACGCCGGGCTCGTTGCCAGTCTTGCTGTTGCTGAGTAGCTTGAAAGAAAGATAAAGACTGGCCATCTTGGTAGTTAGAAGCCGTGACCGATAAAGCATCTAAGTAATTACGGGCAATGTTTTGGTCAATGCGCTTATAGTTTAGGTAGTTATTTAACAGCTCTTGCAATGGCTCATTGTTGAGTAATGAGAAACCGTTTCGTTTACTGTAGTCAGCATGTAGGCTTTTACACAGCATTGAAGATAGTTGTTTGGCAATGGCTAGCCCGTCGGTTCTAAAAACTTGCTTACATTGGAAGTTACGCCAAATATATTCGAGTTTTTTAACCCCAAGGCGAAAGCAAGAAGCATATACCGCGAGTGCGGTTGCATTGATTGCCCCAGCAGAAGTACCACATATAACTGAGAAAGGGCTAGCGTGATTGCGAGGGTATTGTTCAGCAATGGCTTTTAACACGCCAACTTGATAAGCAGCCCGTGCGCCACCACCTGTGAGAACAAGCGCGACTTTTTGTTTGGATTTTGCTCTAGGCTTTTGATTCATAATTATATGTTAGCACAGCGTCATTTGGCTGCTTGTCAGAATCATCACACACCAGAAACAAAAAAGCTGGCTATAGCCAGCTTTTAGTTGAAGCAAGTATTAACTTAGAATTGATTGAAGATGTCTTCAATTGCTACTTCTATTTTCTCGCCGCTACGGCGGTTTTTGTATTCGATCACGCCTTTGTCTAAGCTGCGGTCACCAATCACGATAACGTGAGGAATACCAATTAGCTCGATGTCTGCAAACATTACTCCAGGACGTTCTTTACGGTCATCAAACAATACATCGATGCCTCGCTCTTTGGCTTCTTCATAGAGTTTGTTGGCAACTTCCTGCACGCGATGAGACTTATGCATATTCATTGGCACAATCGCCAGCTTGAACGGTGCAATACTATCAGGCCAAGTGATTCCGTATTTGTCATTGTTCTGCTCTATAGCAGCAGCCACAATTCGAGATACACCAACACCATAACAGCCCATGGTTAGGGTTTGATTTTTACCCTGCTCATTCAGTACCGCTGCATTCATTGATTCCGCATAAGCTTCGCCTAATTGGAAGATGTGGCCGACTTCAATGCCGCGTTTTATCGCCAAGGTACCTGAACCGCAAGGGCTTGGGTCGCCTTCAACTACATTACGTAAGTCTGCAACTTGGCCTAGCGCTACATCACGCTCCCAGTTAATGCCAAAGAAGTGTTTATCATCAACGTTTGCACCAGCGCCAAAATCACTACAATGCGCAGCTGCGTAGTCTACAACAACAGGCATTGGCAGATTAACTGGGCCTAAAGATCCTGGTCCGGCACCCACTGCTGCTCGTATTTCTTCTTCGCTAGCGAACTCCAATGGAGAGGCTACATCGGCTAACTTCTCTGCTTTAATGTCGTTTAGTTCGTGGTCACCACGAATGATCAAGGCAATAAGCTGATGCTCAGATTCTTCGGTGGCTTTAACAATCAGCGTTTTAACTGTTTGTTCAATTTTTAGTTCAAATTGCTCAATCAGTTCAGCAATGGTTTTAGCATTTGGTGTTGCAACTTCTTGCATCTCCTGGCTTGGCGCAGGGCGTTCGCCTGCTGGTGCTATGGTCTCTGCTTTTTCGATGTTTGCCGCATAATCGCTACCATCAGAGAATACAATGGCGTCTTCACCTGATTCTGCTAATACGTGGAACTCATGCGATACACTGCCACCGATGCTGCCGGTATCAGCCAGTACAGGGCGGTACTCTAAACCTAAACGTTCAAAGATACGGCAATAACCCGCATACATTTCATCGTAGGTTTTCTGTAAACACTCAGGAGATAAGTGGAAAGAGTAAGCGTCTTTCATCAAAAATTCACGTGAGCGCATTACACCAAAACGTGGGCGAACTTCATCACGGAACTTGGTTTGAATTTGGTAAAGGTTAAGTGGTAGCTGTTTGTAGCTGTTAACTTCTTTACGCACTAATTCTGTAACAACTTCTTCGTGGGTAGGGCCTAGTACAAAGTCGCGCGAATGACGATCTTGAAAGCGCAACAGCTCTGGGCCAAATTTGTCCCAGCGACCTGTTTCTTGCCATAAATCTGAAGGTTGAACAGTAGGCATGTGGATTTCGATAGAGCCACAGGCGTTCATTTCTTCTCTTACAACTTGTTCTACTTTATGCAGAACTCTCACCCCATTGGGTAGCCAAGTATATAATCCAGAGGCTAATTTTCTGATCATGCCGGCACGCAGCATTAGCTGGTGAGAGACAACCTCGGCATCGCTTGGCGTTTCTTTCTGAGTTGCCAGAAGATATTTGCTAGAACGCATATCTATCCTATCATTTTTGCTATTAAATTCCGGCGATTGTAACAGGCAAATTTCGCTCTGTCAGGCCTTGTCACGACGGTCGCCAATGATTTTTGCAGGGTTACCTGCAACGATGGCCCATTCTGGTACATTTTTAGTCACCACTGACCCCATTCCTACCACTGCGTGGTTGCTTATATTCACGCCGTCTGTGATACAAACATTGGCGCCAATCCACACATCTTCACCAATGTTTATACCTTGTGACTGACTGTTTTGTTGCCATATAGGTTGGTCGGGGTGCATGCCATGATTAAAGGCATAAATTTTCACCCCATTCGCTATTCTAGAGTTTTTGCCAATGCTGACACCCTTTTGACCGCCATCAATGGAGCATCCGTGGTTAATTGCTACATGTTCGCCAATAGATAGAGGCCCATGCAAAAAGCACTGAGCGGCCACAAATGAGTTTGCTGCAATATCGATTAAGCGACCTGGCTCAGCAAATAACTGCGCATCGGGTGCGATAAAGCAGTGCTCGGCCAAGGTGACCGTTTCAACAGCTTGTATGTGTTGTTGAATTGCTTGCTGCCAGGGCTTAGCCCATTCAAGATGCTTGTCTTTTAAGCGGTAGTACAACCACGGCATCCAAGCCAAGCGTTGTTTGTGCTGCTGCTGGTAATCTTCAGGGCTAAGTGGCATAACTCACCGACATCACTGTGATGTATTGTTGCCCCTGCGGGTTAATGTTTACTTTCCAGCGAATGTTTAAATCAAACAAAGCCACGCCATATTCTTTATCATCTGCTTTATGTTGCTTGTAAGCAGGCCGAGGATCTTGTGCTAAGACCTGCTCAATCACCAGGTGTTGCTGCTCGCTAAGTGCCAAGGTTTGAGATTGTTGTTTGGCCTGAGGAGAAAAGCTCACTGGCAATAAAACTGACGGTGCTTGCTGAGCATAACCTGCCAATGCATCGGGTTTACTGTCTGAGTAAGGTAAGTAGGGTTTAACATCGTAAATAGGTGTGCCGTTAACTAAGTCTCCACCTCTAAAGTGCAGAGTAGGGCTTTTCGTATCGCGCTCTACGTGGCTCAGTTCCATTAAGGACAAGCCTAAATGGTTAGGTCTAAAACTAGAGCGAGAGGCGAGTACACCCACTTTTTTGTTACCGCCTAAGCGGGGAGGGCGCACTTTCGCTTTCCAGCCTGCCGCTATATTTTGATGAAAAGCGAACATTAACCATAAGTGGCTGAACTGTTCTATTTCAGCCAACATGTCTAGATCGTTAAATGGTTCACACAAGACTAATTTACTGCTTGTTGCGGTGACTAAATTGGCTTGTCTAGGCACCGAGAATTTTTCTTGGTAAGGGGAATGAATATGTCCCAAAGGTTCTATGGTTAAGGTCATAAGCTTAAATTTTGTAGGCCTTACCAAAACAGCTCATCATAGCGATACACGCAGCGGGGTCTTTAATGGGGTAGCATTGCTGTACCGTTACCGCGTTTGCACCAATACTAGCCGCTTGAGCACGTAAGTCATTACGGGCATCCACTTCTTGAGGTGGCGCTTGGTTGGTTTTTTCTTGGCAGCTTACCCCCTCTACAATACCTATATATTCAGCATTCAGTGGGTCAATATCCTCTGCTTGATACACTGTAACGTCAGCCGCGGGTACGTAGTTCTCGAAGTTCTCTTTATCTACGTTGGTATTGAATGAGTAATTGCCACTGCACCCTAAAATGCTAAGGCTTAATGCTGCTGTTAAAATGAAGCGCATAACTATCCTATTGATAAAATACTTGAAGCTGGTCATTGGCTGGTACAATTGACATATACTTATTGATAATACAGGGTTTATTATAACATCACTTACTTTCGCTTGCTGTTTCTAGTTTCATGCTGAATAGCGAAAATAATCCTGTAAGGATGGTTTACCAAGGATAGGGTAATGTTTAAACCTTGTTTCAGCATGTTTCAATCTCTCGATCTGGCTTGGCGTCATAGCGTAGGCTTGCTTTTTTCACTTGTGGTGGTGGTGGCGTTAGCCTTTTGGGGGCAAAGCGTTGACGCTACTGTGCCGCCGTTGGCTTCGTTGCTTGTGGCCGTATTCAGTATTATTTTGCCTTTATCTGTTGGCTTTATGTGTCGCAGATTTTATCGAAAAAAATACAGCTATACCATGTTGGTATTTGGTGCTGCCTTCTTCTCCGTCACGGGCTTAGAACTGTGTTATTTCGTACTTCATCACCAATCCTTTTTATCACCGTTACCTCACTCTTCTAACATAGTTGCAGTATGGGCCGGGTTAATCACACGCGGCTTTTTAGCCGCGGTACTCTTGATATGCGGAATATTGCTGAGTCGTTATGAACGTTTAGCTAATGGCGGAAAAATGAGCATTTCGGTATTGGCTATTGGTAGCATTATTTTTGCTGTGCTTAGTGTGGCTTTTCTGTATGTTGTTTCGCTACCTTTCATGCAAGTCACCCTAGATCATTTACGTTCGGTACTTGAACTGCTTGTTACGGTTATTTTTGCCGTAGCAATCGCTTATTTTGGTTGGCGAGGTCGGTGGTTACATTGCACTTTAGAGTGTGGTGTTTTTGCCTGTGTTTGCATTCAATTTATTTTGTATTTTTGGCCTGTTTCGCCAGAACTTGGTGCCAACAGCTTAGCGGTATTTTGTTTGGCGCTAATTAAACTCATAAGTTACTTAGTGGTAAGTATTGCCATTTATATTGAGCTTAAAGCGCCAGCCCCGATGAGTGATGTTGAGCGAGAGCATCGACGAGAAGATCGTTTAATTCGTTTAATGGAGAGGGCAAGAGCGAAGAATCACTCTTGGTTTACACGTACCAAAAGCTCGATTAGCACTTACGTTACTTTGCTCAGTGGCTGTTTGGTGGCTGCTGGAGTGCTGGTTACTTATTTGATTTTCTATTTTTCTTTTGTGTCTAGTTTAGAGCTTGAGCGTAAACAGCAGCTGAGTTTGCACAATGCTATTCAAGTGGAACGTTTAGACCGTGAAATAGACCACGCCTATGAAGAAATTCAACATTTTGCTGAGCCAGCGTTGCTTAGTGGCTTTATTCAACAGCAGTATGTTGATGGGCAGTTTTTAAATATCGAACCGGCTTTTTGGAAATCGCGAATAGAAAATGATATTCGCCACGAACTAA
Organism: Agarivorans sp. Toyoura001; assembly: GCF_005405585.1. Taxonomy (GTDB): domain Bacteria; phylum Pseudomonadota; class Gammaproteobacteria; order Enterobacterales; family Celerinatantimonadaceae; genus Agarivorans. The sequence goes on from NZ_BJEQ01000004.1 coordinate 298,410, forward strand.
AGCGTGAAAAAGCTCTCGTTGCAGTACATTTAGTGATAGTTGCTCAGGGACAACAAATTGATTATTTGTCAGTGGGTAAACAATATGGTCAAACCTTACCTAAAACCTTATTAAAAAAGGCAGAGCTAGCACCTAATGCGGCCCACGCTCAAACCATTCGCCAAGCTAACCAAGGATTTTGGTACTTAGCGCATGGTGTGCAGCACCATTCTGGCGAAGTGGCTGCGATTTGGTTATTTCAGTATCAACTAGACGAACTGTTCAAATCCTCTCAACGTAACTCTACTTATGGACTGCTTGGTGAAGCCAACCAACATAGTGGTGGTCCGTTATTGGTGTTTGATGTAAATGGTGAACGGCTGTGGCGAAGTAAGCTGAATAAAAACGACAGTGGCAGATTTCAGGCGTCAGAATACCAACGTTTGAAAGAGTTGATCGACTCACCCGTTAAAGATGTTGCCAATCAAGTGATAACCTTTGGTTCCTATATACTCAGTATTCAGCGGCTCTCTTATTTCGCTAATAATAAAAAGGAACATTTGGATCTAGTCCAAATAGCTAATTATCAAGATACCATTGCTGCATCACAAATGGCGGCTAAACAAGCGTTGCTCGCGGCAACAGTAGTGACGGGTTTAATGGTATTGGTCGGGTGGTTTTTTGCGCACACCATTGTATCGCCGCTGCGTTACATTACTAATGCTACTTTATTGTTTGGTGAGCGTAATATTAGAGTCACCTTGCCAGAAAAATCTCACGATGAAGTGGGCGTGTTAGCTAAAGCAATTGGTCAAATGACAGAAAAGGTAGACGCTCGCACCGATCAGCTAAACAATGAAATTGCTCAGCATCAGAAAAGTCAAAAGCAACTATCTTTAGCGCAAAAAGAAGCAGAAGCTGCCTCGTTGGCAAAAAGTGATTTTTTAGCCATGATGAGCCACGAAATCCGTACTCCCTTAAATGGCATTATAGGTATGGCGCAGTTACTGAGTGCTTCTTCATTGAGTGCTGAACAAACCGAACATCTCAATACTATTCGTTTATCAGGTAAAGCCTTATTGGTGATAGTGAATGATGTACTGGACTTTTCTAAAGTTGAAGCTGGCAAAATGGAGCTGCGCTTAGACGCCTTCAACTTAAAACTCACGTTGTTAGAGGTGGTTAAGCTATTTTCACCTCAAGCGAAATCTAAGCATATAAAACTGCAGTTAGATTACCCTGAACACTTGCCTGCTGTGTTTATTGGAGATCAGGGGCGAGTGCAGCAGGTCTTCATAAACCTTGTTAGCAACGCCATTAAATTTACTGAGGTTGGAACCGTAAACCTAAGCGTAGAATATTGTCCTGATGTCAGCATTGAAGAGACTGTTGTTCTAAGAGTTACCGACAGTGGTATTGGCATAGCGGAAGAAGCCATTGCCGATTTGTTTACTCCTTTTGCTCAAGCTGATAATTCAACCACTCGTCGTTATGGTGGTACTGGATTAGGCTTGGCTATTTGTCATCGTATTGTATCATTAATGAACGGTGACATTAGTGTGCAATCTGGCTTAGGTGTGGGATCTGAGTTTCGCGTTAGTTTGCCCATGCAAAGTGTAGAAGATGATGTATTGAGTGTTGGGACTAAGGAGGAGCGAGAACACATCGAACTTAGTCGCTTAAGTGGTCATGTTCTTCTGGTGGAAGACACTCTAGTAAATCAACGCGTAGCAAGTCATATGCTGAATAGTTTTGGTTTGAAGGTGATGATCGCCAGAGACGGCCATGAAGCGATAGACTTGTTCAAGCGTTGGGGCTCTAAGTTGTCGCTGATTCTCATGGATTGTTTGATGCCAGATATGGATGGTTATGAAGCCACCACAGTGATCCGCGAGTTAGAAAACCACGCACAGCGTATTCCTATTGTTGCATTAACGGCCAGTGTTAGTGTTGAAGCCAAGCAAGCTTGCTTTGACGCAGGCATGGATGATTTTGTCACTAAACCTTTTGACCGCGTTGGGTTATATGTTTGCCTGCGTAAATGGTTGAGCGCGCGTAACGAGCGAGGGCGCAATTTATCTAGCCATCAAATGCCTGCCCCAAAAGACTACCAATACATCACTGCGGCTGATCTAGATAACTTAAGCTCAAGCATGGGAGAAGAGTTTGAGTCATTGCTACATGAGTACAAAAAAGGTGCTGAAGCCATGATTGTTGAATTGACTCAAGCGTTAAGTGCAGAGCGCTATCAAGAAGCCATTCGCCTAGCCCATGGCTTAAAATCAAGTAGCAGCTATTTTGGTGCCAGCCGTTTGCAGCACTTGTGTTTTCAACTTGAAGAAGGATTGAAAATTAAACCGATAACACACGAAATATTAGGACTTGCTGCTGCTTTAGAGGCTAACCTTCAAGAAACTATGCTGGAAATAGAACAGCATATGCGCTTATATTCTAAGTGATATCTATTTGGGTTTACCGGATGTAAACCCAATCGCTGGATAACGCCTCCAAGGTCTTGGCTTATCTTCAGCATCTTCACTTCAATAAAGGGAGCTTCGTCAGTGTCTATTTCCAATAAACTATTATCAGCGTTTGGCTTTATGGCTGTATTAATGGTTATTTCTGCTTTCATCGTATTTGTTCAACTAGGCAGCATTACTCAAAAGGAACGGCAAATAGTTGAAGTTAGTGTTCCTGTTGTTGCCCAAAGCAAAGAAATTGAAAGCCAGTTGCAGTTAACCGTTAGTTCGCTGCGTGGTTATCTTATTCATGGAGCCGACAAACAACGTGCCGAGCAGTTTCAACAGCAGTTTGAGCAATCATGGCAAAATATAGCGGCTAGCCTAGAACACCTTCAAGCTTTAACAACTGCAGGTGTGCCTGAACAAACAACCGCGAGTTTTGAGCAGCTCAAAGCGTTACAGCAACAAATTATTAAGATTTCAAACAGTGAAGACAACTTACCTGCTCATGCTCTGTTGTTATTTGATATAGCGCCCTTAGCAGAAGAAGCGATGAACCAAGTGTCTAGCGCTGTTACCGAAGAGGTATCACAGTCAGGTCTTTACAGCCCTAAAAAACGAGTACGTTTGTTAGCTGATATGAGCGAAGCACGTAATGAACTGGCTAATGCTTTAACCAGTTTAAGAAGTTTTATTATTACAGGAGATAGCTACGAGCAGAAAAAATACCAAGAATACTTTGCCAGACATAAGCAAAGGGTGGCAGATGTAGAGGCCGCCAGCAGCCTGTTTACAGAAGAGCAAGCCAGGCTTTGGCAGCAATTTGTAGAGTTGGTTGATATATTCGTACCCTTGGTAGATGAATTGTTTGTGATTCGCGCAGCCGAGGATTGGAATATCGCTAACTATAGAATGGCTAATGATGTTATACCGCTGGTGGAAGATATTCAGGTTCAGTTAGATAGTTGGAATCAACAGCAGCAACAACAGTTAGAGGACCACCAATCGCAATTGGAAACTCTGGGTAAACAAATCGTATTTGTGGTGTTTGCTGGCGCCGCTATCGCGGCTTTGCTCGGTGGTATAGTGGTTTTATGGTTAACGCAGCAAATTAAAACGAGCTTGGGCTTGGTTAATCAGAGAGCCGTAGAAATTGCTAATGGTAATCTGTCTAACCCACCCTTAAAGGTAACAAATAAAGACGAAGTAGGATTATTGACCACCTCAGTTAATGCTATGGCTGAGCAGTTAAAGGGGCTCATCGCCGAGGTTAATCAAACGGCGGCAGACGTTAGCCAAAGCAGTGTTCAAGTATTTGATAAAAGCAGTGGTATTGGTGCAGCGCTAGATGAGCAACGCTCAAAAGTAGACTCTGCAGCCACCGCGATTGAAGAAATGTCGGTTGCCGCTCGAGAAATTGCACAAAATACTTCGCAAGCTGCTGACCACGCTAGAGAGTGTGGAGAGGTAGCCGAGCAAGGCGGTGGCGTAGTGACTGACACCATTTCAATTATGAAAAAAATTGAAGGTTCAGTAGGGGACAGCAATCAGCATATTGCCAAACTAAATCTAGCAGGGGCAGAGGTTGAGAAAATCACCGATGTTATTGCAGGCATCGCCGAGCAAACTAATCTTCTTGCTTTAAACGCTGCAATTGAAGCCGCTCGTGCTGGTGAGCAAGGACGGGGTTTTGCAGTGGTGGCTGACGAAGTGAGAAGCCTCGCTAGCAGAACCAGTGAATCTACAGAAGAAATTGCACGTATCATTAATCAAATTCGCAGCCTCACAGAAGCCGCAAACCAAAGTATGAGCCAAAGTACCGAATTGGTATCTAGTGGTAGAGAAGTGGTGAACAAAGCTGGAGATGCTTTACAACAAGTCATTGGCACTACTCAGGGGGTAACTGAAATGGTAACTGCAATTGCCGCAGCTACTGAAGAGCAATCTGCAGTGGCTACAGATGTTGCCTCTACGTTAGAAACTATTGCGTTGATTGCTCAAGATTCGGTTAGTGAAGCTCAGTCAAGTGTGAATGATGCTAAAGCGTTAGAAGAAAAGTCGATTCAATTGAAACAACAAATCCAACGTTTTGTATTGTAGAATTGGCGCTTAGATAATTAACAGTAGAACTATGTAATGAAGCAGCCCGCTATTTTTCTCGACCGTGATGGTGTAATTAACCACGACCGTGGCTATGTTTCTAAGGTCGACGACTTTGAATTTATCGACGGCGCTATAGAAGCAATGCAACAACTAAAGAAAGCTGGATGGCTTTTAGTGGTAGTCACCAATCAAGCGGGTATTGCTCGAGGCTATTTTAGCGAAGAGCAATTTGTTAGTTTGACTGAATGGATGGATTGGTCATTAGCAGATCGTGGCGTAGATCTAGATGGTATCTATTTCTGCCCACATCATAGTAAATATGGTGACGAAACTTACCGTCAAGATTGCGATTGTAGAAAACCACAACCAGGTATGTTGCTAGAAGCGGCCGCTGAACTAAATATCGACTTATCTAAATCTTGGTTAGTCGGTGACAAAGCATCTGATCTTCTTGCAGCTAAAAATGCCGGTGTACCTAATCGATTATTGGTTGAAGGCCAGTATCCAATATCAGAACAAGAAGCAAAGCTAGCCATAGCCAAAGTTGCTTCTCTACAAGATGCTGCAGTATATATTCAACAGCAGGGTTAGCTCATTAGCTAAATGATGAGTTTTCCATTCCGTATATCTCTTTTGGTCTGCGCAAACTCTCTTTTTTAACTTACTTTTGTTGTATTTTTAGTCAAAAATGACTGTTTTGTTTAGAATGTGAGCAAACGGTGCGGTAAAGCGCATTTTTGGTAAAAAAACGCTTGCACCAAAATCGCGGATCCCTATAATGCGACTCCACTGACACGGCAAGCGGCGCTGCAAAGCAAGGTTGAAACGAGGTCAGGGTTGGTAAGGCCTGAGGCTTTATTAGCGGCTTAAAAACTTCTTCTTAATTAATATTAAAAAGCGGTTGACAGCCACAGAGGAAAGCGTAGAATGCGCACCTCGCTTCGGCAACGAAGCAACGCTCTTTAACAATTTATCAAGCAATCTGTGTGAGCACT
>NZ_BJEQ01000005.1 GCF_005405585.1 Agarivorans sp. Toyoura001
GTTTTCTGAGCCAAACCAGTACGGTTGAACGCCCCTGAATGCCAAATCGGGCTTGTGCTTGTTTGTACGTCATTTCGCCTTTTTCGATGCGCGCTACAACACCTAATTTAAAGGCTAAGGTGTAATCGCGTTGTGTGCGCTTACGGCTTGAGTTAATGGGTGTTGTCATAAAGAAGTCCTCTTTATGTCAACCTATTTCCGGACGGGACATAAGACACTAAAAAGGCCAGCTTAATGCTGGCCTTTTTTATATTCATTTTTTTGTATTGCTAAACTTTTAATCGCTCAATTATAGTGTCACTGGCCTGCTCTATCATTTCAAGAACCTGTTTGAATCCTTGTACACTGCCATAGTAAGGATCGGGTATTTCTTCTCTTTCTACACCACCAACAGGGAGAAAAAGCGCCAGTTTATGAGCATGCTCTGCAGGGCAATGCTTTTCTAAGTAGGCTAGGTTTTTTTTATCTGACGCCAATATTAAATCACACTTAACAAAATCTTTATCAGCAACCTTACGTGAACGAATACCTTTGAACTTATAGCCTTTCTCTTCGGCTATTCTAATCGCTCTGGGGTCTGGTTTATCCCCCTTGTGATATCCAGTAGTACCTGCTGAGTCAACTTTAATCTTTAACTTACTTTGCTTTAGTTTTTCCCGTAATACCGCTTCTGCAGTTGTTGAACGACAGATGTTTCCCATGCAAACAACCAATATAGATTTTACACCCGCAATTTTTTCCACAATCAATCCTATAAAAAAGGGCACGTTAAGTGCCCTTTGTTGCTTAGTTGAAAAAGCCACCTAGACTGTCGAGCAATTGCTTGCTGTCTTCATTATCGCCCAGTGCTTTTTTAAGTTCTTTGTTCACGGCTTCTTTTGCCTGCCCTTCAAACAACTTTTTCATATCAAGGTTAATTTTAGGCTCTGACCAAGAACCTTTAACATTAATCGGTATATCTAGACCAGCCAAATCATTTTTAGAACCTTGCCCTTCTAAGCTCGCGACAACTTTAGTAACGAAGCTAAAATCTAGACTTTCTTTGATTAAGTGAGTATTACCTTTGCCATCTATTCTCAACAGCGGCGAAGACATTTGCATTTTCTTAACCGTAGCTACTGATTTACCTAATTGGGCATTTATTAACAGTTCACTAAAATCTGTTTTCTGCTCTTCCTTAGCTTGTTGTTTATCTCCGCCCTTTATTGAAGCTTTAGCACTGCGGATCATTTGCGGAATATTCACACCATAAACAGCGCCATCGGTGAATGTAGCATTGACTGGACCAGATATTTTTTGTTTAACCGCTGCAGGAGTTAAACCGACACCTTTAAGATCCAAATCGACATTTAGTCCGCCAGCGATGTATTCAAAACCTGCGGCATCGGTTAATAAGGGTCTTGCTTGTACGCCACTTAGCGTAGCTGTCATTGAATAACTTGCTATCGATTTTTGAGCATTTACAACCGCGTTACTCAACAATTTACCACCGTACAAATCAGCACTTAACTCTTTAAGGCGCAAAATACCTTTATTAATGCTCACATGCTGTTTGATATTCTCAATGTGTAATTTTTCGTGCTGTAACTTAGTGATTCTTAATACACCATCTAGATTAACCGTTTTAAGCGCGCTGAGATCTGGCTCTTGCTCAGGCTCACTGTTACTTGGTGTAGGTGATTCGCTCTCTTCTTTGGCTGTATCAATGCTGCTTGAGCCAATAAAGTGGGCGGTATCTAAAAGCGGGATAGTGAAATCAAACTTAACTAAGGGTATCTCGTTTAATACAACGCTACTGCTACCATTAATTTTTGTTTTACCATCTATATCCACCACCAAATTGCTTAATGCAGCTGTTTTTGCGTTAACTACATAAGCTAAATCAAAGCCGGTTTGTATATTCATCGCACCATTGGGTATAGCGGCACCTTGCAAAGATAAGCCGTTATTTACCCCCTTTAGCGCAACTTCACTAAAGTCATTGGCAATAAACAGTAAGCCTTCTGCTTGTTGCTCAACACTCATCTCTCCATCAGTAAACATTAAAGAAAGTGCGAATTTGTTGTCTGCACCTAACTCTAGACCTTCTAAAGAAAAGTTAACCGGTCCAAGTTTCAGCGTTTTGTTTTGTTTTAAATCTATAAGCTCAACGTTGGCATCAACCACGTTTATACCAGACAAGCTTATGTTCCAATCGCTAGGCGCAGAAGCCCCCGAATCAGACTCATTACTTGGCTCTGGATCAGATTTGTCAGCGCTAGTGTCAGACTGGGTTAAATCATCTAAATTGGTACTGCCGTCGGCATTAGTTTGATGACGTAAACGTAATCCCTGCAGAGAAATGTCACCTACCTCAACGCTTTTACTGAATAACGGCATTAAGGCAACAGACATCTCTGCACCTTCGATACTGAATGTATCACCTTCACCAAAGTCTGGGTGGTCCAATAAACGCACTTTACCCAGTTCAAAACCAATACTGGGGAAAAAGCGCCAGCCCAAATCACCCTCGATCACTAACTCTCGGCCAGTCGCCTGTTTCGTTTTATCAACCAATAGTTGTTTTATATCGTCGGTATTTACCAATGAAACTGCAATAACTACGGCTACAACCAGTGCTGCAACTACAATGACCACACCATATAGCAACTTTTTCATAATTTTCCCTATTAACAAAGCTGTTGAATAATATGCAATTTATCTATAAATGATAATCGAGATCTGCTAGCTTTGCTTCGCTTTTAGCCAGCTTTCATTTTAATTGGTTTAATTCTAGTGAGTTGGTGTTAGCTAAGACGCCAATAAATGGCGAATTTTTGCGTTAATAATATCAATAGCAATCCGATTTTTTCCACCTCTTGGCACAATCACATCGGCGTACTGCTTAGACGGCTCGACAAACTGCAAAAACATTGGACGAACAGTGGTGTTGTATTGAGACAACACTGAATCTAGAGTTCGACCGCGCTCTTTAACATCGCGCTGAATACGTCGAGCTAAACAAATATCTAAAGGTGTATCTACAAAAATACTAATGTCTAGCTGCTCTCTAATAGCAGGATCTGTAAACAATAGAATCCCTTCTAAAACCACGATTTTTGTAGGTTCAACCGTTTTGGTTTCGTCCATTCGGTTATTCACTTTATAACTGTATTGTGGCTGCTGAATCGCCTGCCCTTGTTTGAGCTGTTTTAAGTGATTAACCAGTAATGCGTGGTCCATAGATTTGGGATGATCATAGTTGGTTAGCTTACGCTCTTCAGGCGTAATGTGGCTCTGATCGTTGTAATAGCTGTCTTCGTTAATCACAGCAATACAATCATCACCCAACTCATTACGAATGTCGTTTACGATAGTTTGAGAGAAAAGGCTTTTGCCAGAGGCCGATGCCCCAGAAATGCCAATAACGACAATATTATGATCTTGATTTTTCATAGAATTAACCTGGTACTTTTGCCGCAATTATAGGTGCTAACAAAGTATTAGTCATTACGGGAATAGCTTGAAGCAAGATAATTAATCGCAAATTCGTAATAGTTGTTCCATAAGCGCTACGCTACTAGGCATCAACTGCCGCTTAGGGTAATATTGGCACCCTTGAATCACCTGTTAATTGACTGAGCTTACAGTAGATCACATGACAAACGAACAACGCAAAATCCTGGTAACCAGTGCCTTACCTTATGCCAATGGTCCTATTCACTTAGGCCACTTACTGGAATATATTCAAACCGATATTTGGGTTCGTTTCCAAAAACTTCGCGGCAATACTTGTACCTATGTTTGTGCCGACGATGCACACGGTACGCCTATCATGCTAAAAGCTCAGCAAATGGGGATCACGCCGGAAGAGATGATCAATCAAGTTCAGCTTGAGCACACCGCTGACTTTAAAGAATTCCATATAGAATTTGATAACTACCACTCAACCCATAGCCCAGAAAACCAAACGCTATCGGAAGATATTTACAACAAGTTAAACCAAGCTGGCCATATTAAAACACGTACTATTTCTCAGTTATTCGATCCTGAGAAAAACATGTTTTTGCCTGACCGTTTTGTAAAAGGCTCTTGCCCTAAATGTGGTAGCGAAGATCAAAACGGCGACAACTGTGATAATTGTGGTGCTACTTATAGCCCAACAGACTTAGTATCGCCTAAATCAGTTATTTCTGGCGCAGAACCTGTTCTTAAAGATTCAGAGCATTACTTCTTTGACTTACCAGAATTTCAAAACATGCTAAAAGATTGGACCGTCTCTGGCTCACTCCAAGAAGAGATGTCTAACAAACTTAATGAGTGGTTTGAACAAGGTCTACAGCAGTGGGATATTAGCCGTGATGCGCCCTACTTTGGGTTCAAAATTCCGGGTACTGAAGACAAATACTTTTACGTTTGGTTAGATGCACCTATCGGTTACATGGGCAGCTTTAAAAATCTATGTGATAAACGTGACGATTTGGATTTTGATAGCTATTGGAACAAAGATTCAGACGCCGAGGTTTACCACTTCATCGGCAAAGATATTATTTACTTCCACAGCTTATTTTGGCCCGCCATGTTAGAGGGTGCAGGTTACCGAAAACCTACTAGCGTTTATGCCCACGGTTATGTCACGGTTAATGGCGCAAAAATGTCTAAATCTCGCGGTACCTTTATTAAAGCGCGAACCTATTTAGATCATTTAAACCCAGAATACCTGCGTTATTATTACGCCGCTAAGCTCAATAATCGTATTGATGACTTAGATTTAAATCTAGAAGACTTCGCACAACGAGTTAACTCTGATTTGGTAGGCAAGGTTATTAACATTGCCAGCCGCACTGCCGGCTTTATTAGCAAGCGCTTTAACGCCACCTTATCTACTCATGTAAGCAACCAAGATTTACTTGATGAGTTTGTAGCAGCAGAACAAAACATCGCAGCCTTATATGAAGGACGTGAATTTGGTAAAGCTATGCGCGAGATTATGGCATTAGCCGACAAAGCCAACCAATATATTGCAGAAGAAGCACCTTGGCAGCTTGCAAAAAATGAAGACACTCTAGAGCGTGCTCACCAGGTATGTTCAATGGGGATTCATTTGTTCCGGGTACTGATCACTTACTTAAAACCAGTACTACCAGAATTAACCGCAAAGGTTGAACAGTTCTTAAATGTAGAACTTAAATGGGCTGATATCGGTAATACCCTTGTAGGCCACGAAATTCAAAGCTTTAAAGCCTTAATGCAACGCATCGATATGGCTAAAGTAGAAGCCATGGTTGATGCCTCTAAAGACAATTTGGTTGCTGCTGTACCAGCCAAGGACCAGGAACAGAAAAAAGCTGAAGAAGCGACGAGTGAATCAGCGATTGAACCTATTGCCGACACAATCAGCTTCGATGAGTTTGCAAAAATCGATTTGCGAATAGCTCGTATCGTTAAAGCCGAGCACGTAGAAAAAGCTGAAAAGCTACTGCGTTTAGAGCTAGATATTGGCACTGAAACTCGCCAAGTATTTGCAGGTATTAAGTCTGCTTATGCGCCAGAAGAGTTGGAAGGCAAGTTAACCGTTATGGTGGCAAACCTAGCGCCAAGAAAAATGCGTTTTGGTGAATCTCAAGGTATGGTGTTAGCCGCTGGACCTGGTGGAAAAGATATTTGGGTGTTAAGCCCCGATGATGGCGCCCAGCCAGGTATGCGAGTTATGTAAATTTAAAGGCGCCAATTGGCGCCTTTTTTAATAGCTAGAAAAATCGTTATAACTGGGCTTGTCTATTACTGTTATCTCTTGGCTAATAACACGTTCAACCTTTGAATAAGGCGACGCGATTAGCAAATGCTCCAATAACTGTAATAAGGCTAACTCACTGCCTTCCGCGACCACTTCAACATCACCATTAGACAAATTTTTTGCATAACCACATACTTTTAATTCATTCGCCTTAAGCATTACATGGTATCGATATCCGACACCTTGCACTTTACCCTTGGCCAGTGCTGTTACACGTTTAAGCTCCATATCAACCCATCAATGGTTTTGCTTCACTCATAATGGCAAAATCAAACCCTAGCGCGTCAACAGGAACACTCTCTAGCGGTACATTACAGTGATCTAAATCTAAACAAAAATAACGTTGTAACTGGTATTGGGCATTCAGCAGCTCGACTTCTTCAAAGCCAAACTGGCTTAAGGTCCACCGCAGACGCTCATCGCGACAATTACAAATTAAACTGAGTAAGGTAAAACCTTGCTTAAGCGCGTAGCAGCGCGCCCAGTCCACCATCAATTTTGCTAAACCTTTCCCAGCATAGTCCCTATTCACGGTAAGTTTATGCATGAACAAACTTTCTCGTCTCACCTCGGGTGCTACATCTATAGCGCCACTGCGATTGTTTAGAATCATCGCTGCAACCGGTTTGCCGGCTATGTAGCCCATATACATTTCGTCTAAGCGGTGATTAGCTAGCAAAGAATGGGGGGTAATTTGATGGAACTTCCAAAGAGGTTCGCCACGAGATTCAAACCAGCTTGCTGCTTCCATAAGCAGCTCACAGAACTGATATAACTCTATACTAGAAATTGCACGCACGACCATATTGGTTGCCGTTTCCGATGACATATCAACTCCCTTGATAAACGTCTAAACTGTGACAGGTGACCAGTTGTGAACAACATGTTACACATGATAAGCCAAAGTTAAAAGCGCCTTTAGCTAAAATAAGTCTCTTATTCGCTAAGCCATTCGGCCTCTTGCCAGTATAAAAGCCAGCAAGAACGATAGTTTTCCAAATCAAGTCCTAGAAACTGAGATTGTGCTGACAAAACTCATCGGTGAATGCTCCAATCTATGGTTAATGGCTCTGTGATAATTATTTACGTTAATCACTGAATAAACACCTTAGAAATGCGATAATTTGAGAAAATTTACACAGTGCTTCGCTCGATTATTTGGCGAGCCAAAACCAATTAGGAAACTCGATGGATTGCTGCAGTCAACCGGGGCTTATGCCGATAGAGCAAGCTAAAAGAAAGCTTGTAGACGCTGTTTCACTAAAAACGAAAGTCGAGGATGTAACACTAGAAAATGCTTTAGGAAGAGTGTTAGCTGTTGATATCAAATCGCCTTTAAACATCCCTCCATTCGACAATAGTGCTATGGATGGTTACGCCATCGCAGCAGATCAACTACCGAGCAATAAAACGCTTCCTTTAAGTCATAAAGTGTTTGCAGGTGATACCCGAAATCTCGCTTTAGAAGCTGATCATTGCGTGCGGATTATGACTGGCGCTCCTCTCCCACCGGGTTGTGATGCAGTTGAAATGCAAGAAAATACACGGGTAGAAGGCAATTCAATCATATTCGAACAAGCCATTAACAAAGGCAAAAATGTTCGACTGATGGGTGAAGATGTAAAACATGGCCAAGTGGTTATCACCGCCCAAACTCGCCTAAACAGCAGCCATATTGGGCTGTTAGCCACACTCGGCATTGATAAAGTTAAAGTACAAAGCAAACTGAAAGTAGCTTTGCTATCGAGTGGTGACGAGCTAGTTCAACCAGGTAACCCGCTTCAGCATGGTCAAATATACGATAGCAATCGATTCGCTATTCGTGCCCTTCTCGAAAAGTTACCCGTTGATATCATCGATTTTGGGGTAATTGCAGATGATAAACAATTAGTCGCCGAAGCGTTTATTAGTGCGGACCAGCAAGCAGACATCGTTATCTGTAGTGGCGGAGTGTCGGTTGGTGAAGCAGATTACACCAAGTTAGTGCTGGATGAGATCGGCGACATTGGCTTTTGGAAGCTAGCGATAAAGCCCGGTAAACCATTTGCTTTTGGTAACTTGTCAGATTCTTACTTTATTGGCTTACCCGGCAACCCGGTGTCGGCTTATGTAACGTTTTACAAGCTGGCAATGTTAGTTATTGCCAAAGCGACTGATTGGCAGTACCGAGGGCCTTTAAGCCTACAGGCTATTTCATTACAAGACTTTAGAAAGTCACCAGGGCGCACTGATTACCAGAGAGGCTTTGCCAGCATCAATGATAAAGGCGAGCTGCAAGTAACGTCAACTGGCGCCCAAGGCAGTGCCATCTTTACCAGCTTAACCCAAGCCAACTGTTTTGTGGTGCTAGAGCAAGATAGAGGTAAAGTAAACGCAGGCGAGATAGTCAATATAGAAATGTTTGCAGAGCCTATTCTATAGCCTCGTCGCAACTAGAATTGGTTATGTAACTTAACAGCCTTATGTAACAAGTAAACGGATTGATTCACTTGTAAAGATAAGGCTTGTTGAGCGCTTGGCGATATGGGTACTGAGAAGGTTAAGCCTTCCAATTCAACTTCAATTAAGCAACTCAGTTCAGTAACTGTTATTGCCAATACCTTTGCTAACCATTGGTTTTGCGCACTACAGTTTTCTACAAAAGACTTAGCGATAACAATATTGCTCGGCTTAAACCCCACCAAGTGAGTATCTTCTGATAAATCATTAGCGCTTTCTGCTAATAGATGTTGTTCGCCAAATTTGAACCAACGCCAGCCAAGATCGGCCTTTCGTTCAGCAAGAGCAACTTTTAGCACCAAGGTTTGCTTATGTTGGTCATTGAAGCGGTTGATAAGTTGTAAGCTGTCTCCCAATTCACAGGTTTTATTGAGTTCGACAAGCAAGACTTTATCACTAAAAAAGATTAAATCCTCAGGATTATGAGACACCATCAAGCTAGCGATATTGTGTTTTATCAGCCAAGCTTTTAAGCCTTTTAGTAGTTTCGTAGCGCTGCCTCTATCTATCGCCGAAAGTGGTTCGTCTAGCAGTAATAGTTTAGGTTTTGTTGCCAGAGCTCTAACTAGAGCCACTCTTTGAGCTTGCCCACCAGAAAGTTGATCAGCCTTTTTATCTAATAAAGGCTCCAAATCAAATAACTTAAGCAAATAATCTAAATCAGCAGCGTTGATGCGACTTGATAACTGGATGTTTTGTTTAACACTGAGGTGGGGGAAAAGATAACTGCCCTGAGTGACAAACGCTAAGGGACGTTGATGTGAACTAAGATTAGTGTTTCGATTAAACCAAGTTTGTGACGCGAAAAAAATGTCTCCGTTTCGAGGAGGCTCAAGACCGGCCAAAACTCTAAGCAAGGTTGTTTTCCCCACCCCTGATGGACCAAACACTCCACATAATAAAGGTAGCTGAGTTGGCTCTATTGTTAATGAAAAGTTATCACGTAGGTACTCAAGATTAAAACTTAACACCTATGCTCCCTACTCGCTTCTTTGAAGCAGAGAAAGTATAAGTTAATAACAACGCGACAAATGAAAAGCCTAACAATACTAAAGCTAAGCGATGGGCAGCGGCAAAATTAAGGCTTTCTACATGGTCAAACAAAGCAATCGCTATTACTTGTGTTTCACCAGGAATATTGCCTCCAATCATAAGTACCACACCAAACTCACCCAAGGTATGTGCAAAACCCAAGACCATCGCAACGATAAAGCCATTTTTGGCTAAAGGTAGCTCAACGGCTAATAGTTGTTTCCACCTAGGCATTCGTAAAACCTTGGCCGCGTCGAGCACACCTGGTTCAATTTGTTTAAAAGCACTTTGAATGGGTTGAACGACAAAAGGCAAAGAATATAAGCAAGAGGCAAATACCAACCCAGAGAAACTAAAAGCTAACTGACTACCAGTAAGCGTTAGCCACCACTGGCCCATAATACTGTTCGGCGCAAAGCTAATCAGCAAATAAAAACCCAATACGGTAGGTGGTAGAACAATAGGTAACGCCACAATGGCTTCTATTACATGTTTAATTTTGCGTTCGCTTCGAGCCAACCACCATGCTAGCGGAGTGCCAACTAGCAACAAGATAAAGCAGCTCAGAGAAGCGAGCTTTATCGATAAAACAATGGCTTGTATTTCAGCATCGGTCATTGATTAAGGTAACAAATATCCATTTTCTTTGATGATAGAGTGTGCGGCTGAACTAGACAAGTAATGGTAAAAATCAACAGCTTGCGATGTGTTTGTTAGTAAGGCTATATTTTGGGTTACCGCTGGATGCCTATTTTTAGGCACTATCCAGAAAGATCCGTCTAAATCGGTCTTAATTGAACGAGCAACAAAACCGGCTTTAACATTACCAGTAACAATAAATTGATACACTTGAGATACATTGTTCGCCAGTATAATTTTTTGTGAAGCGTTTATCTCACTAACCAATTGCTGAGCTGCGGCACCGTAAGGTGCTAATTCAGGGTTGGCGTAAGCAAACGGTTCCGACCATTTGTTCCAAAGGGCTTCACCTTTAACGAACTCACCATTTTGGTCTGTGAACTGTGGCGCCCAAAAAACCAACTGTCCCACAGCATAGGGTTTCTGTTTTATTGCGTGCTGCTCATTAACCAACTGTTGTGGTCGAAGATCGTCGGCAGAAAAGAATAAATCAAAAGGAGCACCGTGTTTAATTTGATTGTATAAAATACCTGTTGATGCACTAGAAATACGATACGTAAACTGAGTATTAGTGAGCTGATAATCTTTCGCTAACGCTTCTACAGTGGTTTTAAAATTAGCAGCAACCGCTATCGTTACCGGTTCAGCTTTCACAGTGCAGCTCAATAATAGAAAAAAAGAAACTAGCAGTTTTACCATTTACTTTTTGCTTCTAAATCAGATTCTCGAGCATCTAACCAAGTGTCGTTATTATTCGTGCGCTCTTTTTTCCAAAAGGTGGCTTGAGTTTTAAGGTAATCCATAATGAAATGGCAAGCTTCAAATGATGCTTCTCGGTGAGCACTGTTAACCCCAACAAACACAATTTGGTCACTCACATCTAAATCACCAACGCGATGAACCACACTAGCATCTTGAATAGGCCAACGTTGCTTGGCTTGCTCAACAATGGCTTCTAACTGAGACTCCGTCATTCCCGGATAATGCTCTAAATGTAAACCTTTAACTTGTTCGCCTAAATTCATGTCTCGAACTAAGCCAACAAAAAATACAATTGCCCCAGCACTAGCGCGATTACGTAGTGCTTGGTACTCATCACCCACATTAAAGTCGTCAGTTTGAACCCGTATCATTTAACCGCCCGTAACCGGTGGGAAAAATGCCACTTCATCACCATTGGCTAAGCTTTTAACATCGCTAATGTGCTGTTGATTAACTGCCATCAATACCGAGGATTCCTCTAAAATCGTCCACTGCTCCCCTTTGCTTACTAGCTCGGCTTTCAATTGAGTCGTATTACTGCCCTCTGCTAGCTCAAGACTAAGGCTAGAGCAGCCTAATTGCTCTTTTAATCGAGCAAAAAATAACACGTTTACCTGCATATATTCACCTTATGCCTCAGCACTAAAAGAGCCAGACTTACCACCGTGTTTTTCTAGTAGCTTGAGATCGGTAATAACAATGTCTTTTTGAATCGCTTTACACATGTCGTAAATCGTTAAGGCTGCAACGCTGGCCGCTGTTAACGCTTCCATCTCAACACCTGTTTGCCCTTTCACCTTGGCGGTACTTATCACCGTAATCACACCTGCGCTTTCATCCAGATCCAACTCTATAGTCACTTTGCTTAGCATTAAAGGGTGGCATAAAGGTATCAGCTCTGAGGTTTTTTTAGCAGCTTGTATCCCGGCAATACGTGCACAAGCAAATACGTCACCTTTGTGTTGCTCACCATTAACCAAGCTAGCGACTGTTTGCTGATTAATATTAACTCGTGCCTGAGCTTTAGCAATTCGGCTAGTTTCAGTTTTATCGGAAACATCTACCATAATGGCTTCACCAGAAGCATTAATATGGGTAAATTTGCTCATTACTTTTGACCTATGTGAGGAACAAAGTTACACGGCTTATGAGTACTATTTAGTTGCTCTAGCAGTATTTTTTGCCAAGCAGTTTTACAAGCATTGGTAGAGCCAGGTACGCAGAAAATAACGGTTTTATTTGCGAAACCACCTAATGCGCGACTCTGCACCGTTGAGGTTCCAATTTCTGTATAAGAGATATGGCGAAACAACTCACCAAAACCTTCAATGTCTTTATCAAATAGTACATGAACGGCTTCAGGTGTATTGTCACGAGCAGTAAAACCAGTGCCGCCAGTAGAAATAACGCAGTCAATGTTTGGATCAGCAATCCAGTTACTTAACACTGCACGTATTTGGTAAATATCATCGATGACTATTTTTTTATCCGCTAGCTTATGTCCAGCATCTGTTAATGCTTCAGCTAAATAACGGCCCGAGGTATCGGTTTCTTCATTGCGAGTATCGGATACCGTTAGCACTGCAATATTTAAAAAGGTTTGAGTATCATTAGCCAAATGGCTCATGGTTGTTCTCCGCTAATATGTTTAATCATTTGCCATTGCTCAGGCGTGTTAGTGTTAACCAAAGTGTTAGTAAACGCCTCAGAAAATTGAACGGCTTGGGCATTAATAAGTGTTAAAAGGGCTTTAATCGAGCGTTGCTTTGCCTCAGGCCTAGCAAGTACCTCATCAATGCATTGAATCGTAGCTTGATTTACTTCAAGAACTAACGGGAATACGCTTGAGCGGCAATAGTAGCTTTGTTTATTTGTCTCATACAAAGAGAGCAAATGTTCAATAACGCCATCACTTAACAAAGGCATATCCACAGGAATGAACACACATGCCTCACACTCCAACGTTTTTACGGTGCTTTTTATGCCCGCTAACGGCCCGAGCGATTTCGATTCATCTGCAATGCATTCAAATCCGCTATAACTGCCACTCACAAATACACTACTTTGTAATACTGTACTTAACTGAGCAACTTTAGCCGCTAGCAATGTTTTACCTTGCCAATCAAGTAGCGCCTTATCAGTACCCATTCTGCGAGACTGGCCGCCGGCCAATATTACGCCTTGGATAGCTTCTGGTGATTTACTATGCATTATCTTCGTATAGAAACGACTTAGTAGGCCTAATAATGCCTACTAAGTGTTGTGATGAAAAGTCTTAATACAGACTAAGTTATTGGTCTTTATCCCATTTGGATAGAATCGCTAGCGAAACAACCGCAACTCCAACAAAGCCCATAACAAAAATGGTAGGCATGGCAGCATAACCTAACACATGCCAAAAAACTGATTCTAAAGTACTCATGTGTCTTCCTTAATTATTACCAGCCTTCAACGCCGCTCATATCCGGTAAGCGGTGAGCGATACCCTTGTGACAATCAACACAAGTTTTTTCGCCACTTGCCAATGCATCTGAGTGTTGAGCGACACTGCGTGGACGCTGCTCTGAGAAATCCATGAAATCAAATTCATGACAGTTTCTACACTCTTGAGAGTCATTTTGGCTCATACGATGCCATTCTCGCTCAGCTAAGTGCTTACGACGCGCTTCAAATTTTTCTTGAGTACTAATGGTACCCATCGCAAAAGCAATAAGCTCTTTACTGGCTTGAACTTTACGTACTATTTTGTCAGTCCAATTATGCGGTACGTGACAATCTGAACAAATTGCTCGCACCCCGGAACGGTTTGAATAGTGAATCGTCTCCTGGATTTCAGCCACAATTGGCGCATGACATCCGGAACAAAATGCCTCGGTATTGGTGGCTTCCATTCCGGTGTTAAACGCACCCCAGAATAAGATACCACCAGTAAAGCCTAGCGCTAACACTACACCCACAGCGGCCTTGCTGGGAGTGCTTAGTTTCCGCCAAAATGCTTTTAGTAACTTCATAATTTAGCCTCTGGTTAAACCTAGTGTTTAGCGTAACGATTCAACACGTTCATAATCATTTTCAATCAACGGAGCCGCTTCGTTTTGAGGCACGTGGCATTGTAAACAGAAGTAACGACGTGGAGACACATCCGCCAGTACTTGGCCATCTCGCGCTTCATAGTGTGTCACGCTGATTTTAGTTGCGCCACTTTCGCGAGCGTTTTTCCAGCTATGACATGACAAACATTTATTCGCATTTAAACTCATCTCATAATGGCGAATTTGGTGTGGTATCAACGGTGGTTGAAACACATAATCGCTATCATAGGGTTTATCTTGCTCTACTACAGATTTTAAACCTGCAGCCTGAGTTTGAGTGTTTAGCTCAGTATCGCCGCGCAATGAATCTACACCACCATTACTAATGTAATCGTTAGCGACAACCGCTCCGCATAGTAAAAGGCTGGTTATAAAGCCTGATAATAAAACTCGCATTTTCATAATACTCTCTCCGCCACCTTGGCAAATATTGTTAGCGAAGCACTGAAAGCGAGGGGCTTTCAGTGCTTTTTCATTAACTTAAACCTTAACTAACTTAACCGCACACTTCTTAAAGTCGGTCTCTTTTGATAAAGGATCCGTTGCATCAAGGGTGAGCTTGTTGGTTAGCTGCTTGGCGTCGAACCAAGGCATAAATACTAAGCCTTTTGGTGGACGGTTACGGCCACGAGTTTCAATTCGCGATTTAACTTCACCACGCCGAGACTGAATCAGCACTTCATCACCACGTTTGAAGCCGCGCTGTTTGGCATCTTCTGGGTGAATAAATAATACGGCATCGGGGAATGCGCGATACAATTCTGGTACACGACGCGTCATAGAGCCTGAGTGCCAGTGCTCTAGTACTCGACCGGTGCTTAACCACATGTCGTATTCTTCGTCTGGAGACTCTGCCGCTGGCTCAAAAGGCGTAGCAATAATGAAAGCCTTGCCATCTGGTTTACCATAGAAGTTAACGCCCTCACCTGCTTTAACATAAGGATCTGACCCTTCACGAAAACGCCAGCGGGTTTCTTCACCATTAACAACCGGCCAACGTAAACCTCGCACTTCGTGGTAAGTATCAAATGGGGCTAAATCGTGGCCATGGTCGCGGCCAAACTTGGCGTATTCTTCAAATAAGCCTTTTTGCAGATAAAATCCAAAATCTTTAGCTTCATCATTTAGTTTCGCATCAACCTGCTCAACCGGAAATTTGTCAACCTCACCGTTTGCATAAAGAATGTCGTATAAAGTTTTACCTTTATATTCTGGTTTCTTAGCAATCAACTCAGCTGGCCAAACTTCTTCAACAGCGAAGCGCTTAGAAAACTCAACCATTTGCCATAAATCTGACTTTGCTTCACCCGGTGGTGAAACCTGTTGGTGCCAAAACTGGGTACGACGCTCGGCGTTACCATAGGCGCCTTCTTTTTCTACCCACATTGCAGTAGGTAAAATAAGATCAGCGGCTTGCGCGGTAACGGTTGGATATGGGTCTGACACCACAATAAAGTTTTCTGGATTACGGTATCCCGGTAAGCCTTCTTCATTAATGTTAGGCGCGGCCTGCATGTTGTTGTTACACATCACCCAGTAGGCATTTAGCTTACCGTCTTTCAACATACGGTTTTGAAGTACTGCGTGGTAACCCGGTTTTGGCGGAATTGCGCCTTCAGGTAGCTGCCAAATATCTTCAGAAATTTTACGGTGTTTCGGATTAGCAACCACCATATCTGCTGGTAAGCGATGTGAGAACGTCCCCACTTCACGCGCAGTACCACACGCCGACGGTTGACCAGTTAACGAGAACGGGCTGTTGCCTGGCTCTGAGATTTTACCGGTTAATAAATGAATATTGTAACAAGAGTTATTCGCCCATACTCCGCGAGTATGTTGGTTAAAGCCCATGGTCCAGAACGAAGTTACTTTAACATTAGGATCAGCGTAATCTTTGGCTAAAGCTTCAAGTTTTTCTGCAGGAACGCCAGACAATTTCGCCACGGCTTCTAGGTTATAATCTTTTAGGAACTCGCGATATTCATCGAAGCTCATATCGGTCATTTTGCCAGAGTCTGGATGTGCAGCAGCTTTTTGAAGAGGATGCTCTGGACGTAAGCCATAACCAATATCGGTTTCACCACGTTTAAAGTGGGTATGCTTATTCACAAAGTCCCAGTTCACTTTATCATTTTCAATAATATAGTGAGCAATGTAGTTAAGAATGGCTAAATCGGTTTGTGGTGTGAATACCATGCCGTTGTCGGCTAATTCAAAGCTACGGTGTTCAAAGGTAGATAACACATGCACTTTAACGTGTGGTGCAGACAAACGACGGTCGGTTAAGCGCGACCACAAAATTGGGTGCATCTCCGCCATGTTTGAGCCCCAAAGCACAAACGAATCAGCGGCTTCTAAATCGTCATAACAGCCCATTGGCTCATCTATGCCAAAGGTACGCATAAAGCCACCTACCGCAGAAGCCATGCAGTGGCGCGCATTTGGATCGAGGTTATTGGTTAAAAAGCCAGCTTTATGTAACTTAGCAGCCGCGTAACCTTCCCAAACGGTCCATTGGCCTGAACCAAACATACCTACTGAAGTAGGGCCTTTGTCGGCCAAGGCTTTTTTCCACTTTTCGGCCATAATGTCGAAGGCTTGATCCCAAGTGATAGGAGCAAACTCGCCATTTTTATCAAATTTTCCGTCGGTCATACGCAGCAATGGCGTGGTTAACCGGTCTTTACCGTACATGATCTTAGAAAGGAAGTAGCCCTTAATACAGTTTAAACCCTTATTTACCGGTGACTCCGGGTCACCTTGGGTTGCCACTACTTTACCATTTTGAGAGCCTACTAATACGCTACAACCCGTACCACAAAAACGACAAGGGGCTTTATCCCAGGTAACCTTTGTATCTTCTGAAGAAGTAATTAGGTTGGTGGCACTTGCAGGTAAACTAATACCGGCAACGGTGGCTGCGGCACTTACTGCATTCGCTTTAACAAACTGTCGGCGAGTCCATTTCATGATACTTCCTCATTAGCATTAGCTGGTTCAAATTGGTGGAATACTAAATTGCTGCTTAGCACTGCTTCCAACTTTCCTATATCTTCTAGGGTATTTACGATGTTGTTTCGCATTTCACTTTCAATAGAGATCACAATTTTCCCTTCTGGGTTAAAACCGTGAACTTCTAAACCAGAAAGTCCGCTGATTTGGTCAATAACTTCAGTGATACGGTCAGGATTACACATCACCACTGCGCTACTAATATGGTACTCTTCGTTCATCCAACTTCCTTTATTTCAATAGCTTGGCTTGGACATACTGAGATACAAGCACCGCAACTATTACAATGCTCCGAGTCTACGTTGACCTCTGCTTTACCTGCCAATAAAGGTTTAATTGTTATCGCTCGTTGTTCACAAGTATCACTGCAACTACGGCAATAAACGCCGTTTTGAGCCAAACACTTAGAATCGTTAACGTTAACTGAATTAGACCAAGCAGATTGCTGCTGAGGGTGAAACAAAGATTCTGGGCAAGCTGCAGCACATTGGTAACAAAATGTGCATTCACCTTTAGTGAAATCAACCACCGGAAAACCACCACTGCCTTTAACAATAATCTGCTCGGGGCACGCTTTGATGCATTCACCACACTGGCTACAACCATCTTCGATTGATTGTTTTAGCCAAGGTAATGAGTGATGTTGCTTACTGCGAATCGTATCGCTGGGACTAAACATACGACGTTTAGACAGGTCTACAGACATCAATTTTCCTTACGAAATCAGGCTTTAGCCAAACTGGTAAAACCACCCTAGGTTTCTTAGGGTTAAGCGTAATTTCTATTAACATTCAAAAACATACCTCGAAAGAGGTGTTTGTCCAGATGATTGATTTAGATCAAGTATAGTGCGTGATTTGCATCACGCACTAAAACTTATCCGCCTATAGAAGCGAGGTGAGGAGTAGCGCCGGTATTACCGTCGTGAAGGAAATGGCTGACTTTTTTAGTCTGAAGAGCGGTTTCAATTCGTTGGCTAAGTTGAGCTTGCTGAATAGGGTCTTGCAACAAATCTCGCAAGTCTACGCCCTCTTCTCCAAATAGGCACAAATGTAATTTACCTTGTGAAGAAACACGTAAACGATTGCAGCTTGCACAAAAGTCTTTTGAATAAGGCATGATTAAACCTATTTTGCCGGCATAATCAGAGTGATGAAAAACCTGAGCGGGGCCTGCATTGTGTGCACTTATTTGTTGCTCCCAGCCTTCATTTAACAGGAGCTGTTTAAAACCATCGCCTGCAATATGATGTTTATCGAAGTACTCAGGGTGATCACCCATTTGCATCAACTCGATAAAACGAACTTCAACTGGGCGGTCTTTAATCCAATCAAGATACTTACGAAAATTTTGCTTAGCCATATGCTTGATCAGAACCGCATTTAACTTCACTGCAGTAAAGTCTTGCGCCAAAGCTTCATCAACTCCGGCCATCACTTTTTCAAATGTTTTGGTGCCGGTTATTAACTCAAACTGGCGTGGGTCTAGGCTATCTACACTCACATTAACGTGAGTTAAACCTGCCTCTTTCCAACGTTTTGCATGTGTTGCTAACTTAAAGCCGTTGGTGGTCATGGCTAGCTGCTTTATGCCCGTGGTGTTCGAGCAAATGTTCATTACGTCTACAAGATCTTTGCGCAGACTGGGTTCGCCACCAGTAAGGCGGATTTTGTTAGTACCTAACCGAGAGAAACACGTGGCTAACTGCTCTATTTCAGACAAACTAAGGTTGGTATGAGGAGTGTCGCAGTGGTAACCATCGGGCAAGCAATAGTTACACTTAAAATTACAGACGTCGGTCAGTGACAGACGCAAATAGAAAAATTTTCGGGAAAATGAATCCGATAACATAAATCAACCTTTCCAAATGCGGGAGGCAAAGCCATTTCTGAACTCTACCCTGCTTAGTCTAATGCTAAGGGTCTAAACGCCATATCATTGTGACGTAGGTCGTTTTAGACTTCGGTGATGCTTTTAATGTTATGCAACAAAACAACATTTGTTAAGTGCTTTCTTAAAGAGTTACAATTTGATGGCAATTTGATTGTATTAAAACTTTCGTAAATACAAGGATTTCCGCTTGAAACGTTTTTTTGGCAAACGCTCCATTGGCACCGCTGTTATTCGCCTTTTAAGTTTAATGATGTTTTTATTCGCCTTGGTCGCTATTAGCTCCTTGACTACTTTGGTGAATAGCTTAAATGATGCAGAAGCTATAAATGTTGCTGGTTCTTTACGCATGCAAAGCTACCGAATGGCGCACGCGCTAAATGTTTATGACACTGCACTTCCTAGGAAAATCGACCAATTTGAGAAATCCCTGTCTAGCCCTGCCTTGATGAAAGTAGCCCAGCAAGACGACACTATTAATCAGCGTTATCAGAAAGTAAAACACCGTTGGGAGCAGTTAAAACCATTTGTTAAAAATAAAGATATCGCTAGTTTTGACAAACAAATTGTGGGTTTTGTCGACCTAATCGACGATTTTGTTGCACATACTCAATATGGTTCTGAAGCAAAAGTATTCCAATTAACCCTGCTTCAACTTATCGCTTTTGCCATCATCACCATGATTGCAGTTTATACTTTGTGGTATATGCAACGTAATATCTCTCGGCCAATTTACCGTTTGGTTGAGGCCGCAAAACAAGTTCAAAACGGCGATTTCAAAATATCAATTTCCACCATTTACGCCAGCATTGAAATGGAAACTTTGGCCAAAGCTATTGTATCTATGTCGCAAGACTTAGAGCGCTCATATCAAAACCTAGAGAACCAAGTAAAAGATAAGACCAAGGAATTACGTCGCGCCAACCGCGACCTCAATTTTTTATACAATCTTGAACAAACTCTATTTAATAACAATTTGAATCAACAACACCTCACCCAATCCTTAGAATTACTGTGCGATACTCTCGGCATAAAAGGCGCAAAACTTTATATCGAGAAGCTGGATATTGCGATAGACATTGAGCCCGAAATAAGTGAATTTGCAACCCCCATTCCGCTAGAGCTTAACCAAGAACAATACGGCTCTTTGCTGCTCCCTGCTATTCCTGAAGATAGAGCGGCGATTGTGACCAGCTATTGCCGCACCGTAACCAAAGTACTGCGCTTTGAACAAAGCTTATTGCAAAAGCAAAAACTGTTACTCATGGAAGAACGCGCCACCATTGCACGCGAGCTACATGACTCTTTAGCTCAAAGCCTCTCTTACCTGAAAATTCAAAACAGCTTGTTACAACGGCAACTAAAGCAGTCACCCACAGACGTTGCTAAAAGCTTAGAGATAAGTAACGAGATACAAAGTGTTTTAAGCTCAGCCTATATACAACTGCGTGAGCTGCTATCTACCTTTAGGTTAACCATTAAAAACGCTTTGCTGGTAGATTCTTTACAAGTATTAATAGAAGAGCTTAATACTCAGCACCAACAAACTATTGAGTTAAATACAGACATTTCCAACGATATGGTGGAAGCCGACAAGCAAATTCACATTATTCAAATTGTGAGAGAAGCGATCATAAACGCTTTAAAACATGCTGACTGTGATAAAATTTCGGTAACATGTATTGGCGAACCAGAGCAAATATCGGTTGAGATTGCAGACAATGGATTGCAAGGCAATAAATTAAAACAGGTTAACGATCATTACGGCTTACAGATTATGCAAGAACGTGCGCAACGTTTAGATGGCGAAATACGTTTCGAGCAGTCTTTAACTGGTGGCGTATCGGTAAAACTAACCTTCCCTACAAAGAGTAATTAAGGATTCTTTAAGCTATGAGCGACCCAATCAACATTATTGTTGTAGACGACCACCCGTTAATGCGAAAAGGTATCGTGCAGTTTTTAAGCATAGAGCCAGATTTTAACGTAGTTGCAGAAGCAGGCAGTGGCGCACAAGCAGTAGAACTCTGCACCGAATTAGAACCCGATGTTGTATTACTAGATCTTAATATGAAGGGTTTGTCGGGTTTAGATACCTTAAAACTGTTACGAGAAAAACAGGTCTCTTCAACCATCATTATTCTTACAGTTTCTGACTCTAAACAAGACGTAATCAAGCTCATTAACGCTGGCGCAGATGGTTACTTGTTAAAAGATATGGAGCCTGAGCAATTACACGAACAACTCAAACAAGCCGCTGCAGGTAAACAAGTATTAAGCGAAGAGCTATTGCCTTACCTAAACTGCCTACACGAAAATGATGAGTTTGCTGAGAAGTTAGCCACGGTAACCAAACGTGAGTTACAAACGCTGAATGAAATCGCTAAAGGTGCTAGTAATCGCGAAGTAGCCTCTAGTTTAAAAATCACAGAAGGCACTGTGAAGGTTCATGTTAAAAGCCTATTGCGTAAGTTAAACGCCAAGTCTCGAGTAGAACTTACGGTCATGTACTTAGAGCATATGGCCTAAGCTTTAACCATGAATAATCTGGTCTTGGTTGCAGAAGCGCTATGTATACTTTTAGCGCTTAGCTTTGTTAGCAAAGCGATGTGGGGGCATGCTAGACAACATAACGATTGGTTTAATCCTTTGCGGATTTTCTTTAAACCAGTAAACGATTTAAGCCCTAATGAGTACCTGCTAATACGTAGGTCAGTTTATTTACTAGTATTAACCGTGTTGTTAGATTTGCTAAGGCATTGGTTATAAACAAGCAATAAAAAAGCGGCTAACAAGCCGCTTTTTTTACGTTATCGTTTTTGCTTAAACTGTTTGTTGGTAAACCGTGTCGCAGCAAAATTACTGTTTTTGGCACCTTTATAACCACGGTTCGCCGCACCGCGACCACCTCTTCGGTTGTCGGCTGGCACCAAATGATGCAAGCCATTACCAATTAATTTCGTTAAGCCCATATTCGTTAAGCCTTCACGAATTAACGGCCAGTTCTTCTCATCATGATAACGTAGCAAAGCTTTATGCAAGCGACGCTGACGCCCCTTCTTCGCTACCGACACTTTTTCACTAGTATGGCTCACCTTATGTAACGGATTACGCTCGGTGTGATACATAGTTGTTGCGTTAGCCAATGGCGATGGATAGAAGTTTTGCACTTGGTCTAAGCGGAATTTATTCTTTTTAAGCCACAGCGCCAAGGTCACCATATCTTCATCTTTGGTCCCTGGATGCGCAGAGATGAAATAAGGAATCAGATACTGTTTCTTACCCGCTTCTTTAGAGTATTTGTCGAATAGTTCTTTAAACTTGTGGTAAGTCCCCATGCCCGGCTTCATCATCTTAGACAATGGACCCTCTTCGGTATGTTCTGGGGCAATCTTTAAATACCCGCCGACATGGTGTAGCGCTAGCTCTTTAATATAACGCGGGTCTTCAATGGCTAAATCGTAGCGAACACCAGAAGCAATCAAGATCTTTTTGATGCCTTCCACCTTTCGCGCTCTGCGATACAAATCAATAGTCGGCGTATGGTCAGTATCCATATGATGACAAATAGTTGGGTAAACACAGGATAAACGGCGGCAGGTTTCTTCGGCTTTCGGGCTTTTACAATTTAAGCGATACATATTCGCGGTAGGACCACCTAAATCAGAAATAATACCCGTGAATCCAGGCACTTGATCTCTGATCTGCTCGATCTCATTGATAATAGAATCTTCTGAACGACTTTGAATAATTCGCCCTTCGTGCTCAGTGATAGAACAGAATGTACAGCCCCCGTAACAACCACGCATGATATTGATTGAGAACTTAATCATGTCATAAGCCGGGATTTTCGCTTTACCGTAACTAGGATGCGGAATACGTTGATAAGGTAAACCAAACACGCCATCCATATCTTCGGTACTTAATGGTAACGCAGGAGGGTTAAGCCATATATAACGATCACCGTGGCGCTGAGCTAATGCTCGCGCACACCCAGGGTTTGTCTCAAGGTGGAAAATACGAGAAGCATGCGCGTAAAGCACTTGGTTAACTTTTACCTGTTCGTAAGCAGGCAAATTAATATATACATTTTCCCAAGGACGCTTTTTCTCCATTTGCACAACAATTGGTTTGGCTTGCTGTGGATCTGATTCTACCGGAGCGTCCTCCTTGCTTGAGCAAGTTTCCTCAATTTCGGCATAAGGGCTAGGAATAGGATCGATTTTTCCTGGTTTATCGAGGTGACTTGAATCTAATCCGCTCCATCCAGGTAGCGCTTCTTTACGAATAATGGCCGTACCACGCACATCATAAAGATCAGCAATGTCCTCACCTTGGCTTAAACGATAAGCCACTTCCACTAGCGGACGTTCAGCGTTTCCATAGATAAGTAATTCTGCTTTTGCATCAAACAATACTGAACGGCGAACTTTGTCTGACCAGTAATCATAGTGGGCAATCCGGCGCAAGCTAGCTTCAATACCACCCAAAACAACGGGTACATCTTTATACGCTTCTTTACAGCGCTGAGAATACACAATCACTGCGCGATCTGGCCGCTTTCCACCTTCATCATTTGGTGTATATGCATCATCATGGCGCAATTTGCGATCAGCCGTATAGCGGTTGATCATCGAGTCCATGTTGCCAGCTGTTACGCCAAAAAATAAATTAGGCTTACCAAGCGTCATAAACGCGTCTTTACTGGTCCACTCGGGCTGAGCAATGATACCCACTCTAAACCCCTTAGCTTCAAGCATTCGGCCAATAACCGCCATACCAAAACTAGGGTGATCCACATAGGCATCGCCAGTCACTAAGATAATGTCACAACTGTCCCAACCTAAGGCTTTCATCTCTTTACGAGACATCGGCAAAAACGGCGCAGCGGCTCGCTGACGGTTTACACAAGTTTCAGGTTTAAACAGGGTTTCAGCTGTGTGCATATACAAAGTCTCAAAAAAGTAAGCGCGGCATTATATACGTAATACGAGTGAGTAGGAAACGGATTAACACAGAGTTAACAAATTGGCCTGTCTTAGCTACGTTACAGCTAGCTAGGTGATTGGATTTAGTCTAAAATTTCTCATAATATTTAGTTGCTTAGGTAGACAGTTAGTCAAATGGATTTGCTCATTCAGGTTAAACGTATTGTTGTTATTCTATTTGCCTCTCAAGTCTTATTGGCCTGCGCGCAGCGCCCTAGCAACGAATTGATTGAGCAACATAAGCAAGCGAGTTACACCTTAACGCTCCCACAGGATTCTATTAACCAGTTAAAAATTGATCATATTACGCAGTATCAGCCTGGTAAAACTGGGATAGCGATACTCGCAGACGGTATTAGCGCCTTTGCTGCTCGTATCGCTCTAATCGAGCAAGCAGAGCAAAGTATTGATGCTCAGTACTACATGATTAAAGAAGACATGACCGGTGCTATTTTCTTAGGAAATTTACTGAAGGCAGCTGATCGCGGGGTGCGTGTAAGGCTACTTATCGACGACATTAATACCTCTAACTACGATGACGTACTTAAAGCTTTATCACTGCATCACAATATAGAAGTCCGGATATTTAATCCATTTTACGACCGTACCTTTCGAGGCACCAATATGGTCGGCGACTTTAATCGCTTAAACAGCCGAATGCACAATAAGTCACTCACCATAGACGGAGTAATTACGGTGGTTGGTGGCAGAAACATCGGTGATGAATATTTTAGTGCTAAAGCGGAATTAGAGTTTGCAGATTTAGATGCCATTGCACTGGGCCCAGTGGTAAAAGAAGTAAGCCAAGCATTTGATTTTTACTGGAACGGTTTCAGAGCTTACCCGATTGAGGCACTAAATCCACACGATATAGATCAGCAAAAGCAATATCGACGCCTAGAACAACAGATATTTAAAAATAGCGTGAAGTCTTTCATCGTTGCCCATCAGCGTTACCAACAATTGCTGGTTAACCAAGATTTTAGAGATCACCTTTATTGGTGTGATGGACGCTTACTGGTTGACCATCCGGATAAAGACCCGGCCTACCCTTCAGACGTTTCGAGCAACTTGGGAGTAGCCTTAAGCAAGGCAGAACAAAGCATTATGCTCAGCTCTCCGTACTTTGTGCCAGGAGAAGAAGGTACCGAAGGTTTATTAGCCCTCGCCAACAAAGGCATAGATGTGAGTGTAATCACCAACTCTTTAGCCGCTACCGATGTTGCAGCGGTTCATTCGGGTTATAAAAAGTACCGTAAACGTCTGGTCGAAGGAAACGTGTTTCTTTATGAAGTAAAACCCGACGCTAAACAAAAAGAACGCCTCGCGTTCTTTGGAAAAGGCGCTTCTCGAGCAAGCCTGCATAGCAAAATGTTTATTATTGATGAAGAGAAACTGTTTATTGGTTCGTTCAATTGGGATCCACGCTCTATAAACTTAAATACAGAAATGGGCTTACTACTCACCTGTCCTAACTTAGCCGAGTTGATTCATCATTCGGTACATGAAGAACTGCCCTACAAGAGTTATTTGTTAGCTTTAGATCAACAGCAAGACTTAGAATGGATAGAAAAAAGAAGAGAACAAGAAGAGCTACGCTACAACAAGGAACCTAAGGCAAGTGCCTGGAGAAAGTTTCAAGCTTGGATAGTTGGCCTACTACCCTTAGAAGACCAACTATAAGTAGGCGCTATTAGTGCTGGTGACCACAGCCGCCAGCCGCATGAACGTGACCGTGAGCTAATTCTTCTTCAGTGGCTTTACGCACTTCTGTTACTTCAATGCTAAAGGCTAAATCAATACCCGCTAGAGGGTGATTACCATCAACAATCACTTCGTCTTCTTCCATACCAATGATGATAACTGATTGCTCACCTTCATCAGTAGTTGCACGAAACTGCATACCCACTTCTACTTCAACATCGCCAAACATTGATTGTGGAACAGCCTGAACAAGGTTGTCATTGCGCTCGCCATAGCCATCTGCAGCGGCAATATCAGCGTCAAACTTATCGCCAGTTTGTTTACCAATTAATGCTTGCTCTAAGCCAGGTACCAATTGGCCGTGACCAACAATAATTGCTAAAGGTTCTTTACCTTCAGACGTATCTAGTTGTTCACCGTTCGCGGTTACTGTGTATTCGAAAATGGCAACATCGTCTTTTGCGATAATCATTAAAGATTCCTTTAGTTAATATTTGCAGCTATGCCGCGAAACGGCTAATTCTAAAGCTTCGTTATGGAAATTGCCAACGCTTCAAAAAATTGTCCCGCAACCTTGATACTTACTCGATAAAACTACTCACTAATGAGATAGGTAAAAGGGTGTGGCTACAGGTAAATGTTTCTCGAATTATCTTTTACTTAAAGATGTTCTAACGAAATAAACCTCACTGATTTAAATCATGCGGTAAGCCTATTTAGGGTGTAAAATCGCATTTTTTCTAAGACGGTTATTTATCTTTATGGACTTCTCCATTCTTCTCATTTTCATTCCCACATTTTTCTTTGTCTCTATTACCCCCGGAATGTGTATGACGCTTGCGATGACCCTAGGCATGACCATTGGGCTGCGCCGCACCTTTTGGATGATGCTAGGTGAAATGATAGGAGTAGGCATAGTTGCGGTGCTAGCTGTACTTGGTGTTGCTGCAATTATGCTGCGTTACCCAGATGTGTTTACCTTGCTAAAATGGGTTGGCGGCAGCTACCTTGGTTACTTAGGGATCCAAATGTGGCGCTCTCGCGGAAAGATGGCCATACCCGAAAAAATTGAACAGCAAGCACAAGTTAGCCCTTGGCAATTAGCCACACAGGGGCTGGTAACAGCAATAGCGAATCCTAAAGGTTGGGCCTTTATGATTTCACTGTTACCGCCTTTTATCCAAGCGGACAAAGCCCTTCCCCTGCAACTTAGTGTATTAGTGGGGATAATTCTAATTTCTGAGTTTGTTTGTATGACTCTTTATGCAACCGGTGGAAAAACCTTACGGTTATTCTTAAACAAAAGCGGCAACGTGCGATTACTTAATCGAATATCTGGCACATTAATGATTGGAGTGGGCATTTGGTTAGTATCTAGCTAAAAAAAGGAGCTTCGTTAGTTATTTTTTGCACCACTATTTAAAGTAACGACCTGCCACCAGACAGCCAAGACATGAATAAAATCACTGGGCGACTATAATCAATAAAGGCATTAAGCCATGCCCAATAAATAATTCTGAAGGAAGGTAAATGGATAGTCCGAGCAAAATAACATGGCCAGATTATTATCACCCTCGAAACTCACACATTCATGTAAAAAACCAAATTCAGACGGCTGTTACTGCTGAAAACATTTGGGCCTGTTTAGTGCGAGCACCTTGTTGGCCTAACTGGAAGCACACAACAACGTCTTTACAAATTTTGAATGGCGACGGCATAGAGCTTCACAAAGGCTCTATATTTAAATGGCAAACCAAAAAACTGTCCTTTGAATGCACCGTTGTAGAATACCAAACACATAAAAAACTCGCTTGGAAAGGTAAGTCAGGAAGCATGGACATGTACCATGCTTGGCTGCTGCAAGAGAACGATAATGGCTGCGAAATTTACACTGAAACCACCCAACGGAACGGTATGACATGGCTAAGCAAGTACTTTGCCCCTAAGCATATCCATCTATACCACCAGCAATGGTTAGACGAGCTGCAGCAACAAGCCAAGTAAATTATTTTTGAATGGTAGAGTTTAAAAGAGAAGATGGCGGTGACGGAGAGATTCGAACTCTCGAAGGGTTGCCCCTTACACACTTTCCAGGCGTGCTCCTTCAGCCACTCGGACACGTCACCTTATTTGAATTACTGCGCTTAGCAATAATGAGGCGCTAGATTACGGATCACTTATGTTTGGGTCAATAACTTTTTGGCCAAATACTGGCAACTGCCGAGTTCTTAAACAATTTTTGCTGACTCAAACAAAAAAAGAAGCCGAAGCTTCTTTTTCGTTAAACAGCTTTTAAGCCTAAATACGGTAGCCGTTGCTTTGACGTAAGTAAGCAGCTGCCCCCTGCAAGCCGGGCTGTTCTTCCGTAATGATGTAAACAGGCACTTTTGCCACAAAATCTACAAAACGGCCCTTATCTTCAAAACGCTTGCGGAATTCGCTGTTATTAAAGAAATCCATAAAACGAGTGATGATGCCACCGGCAATGTAAACGCCGCCGAAGGTTGACATGTTAAGCGCTAAATTACCGCCAAACGAGCCCAAGGCACGACAGAATACTTCCATTGCTTCAACACACACTGGACAGCTTCCGTCTATACCGCGTGAGGTAATATCTGACGGTTGAAAGCTTTCGGCTGTTTTACCGCGCATGTCCATTAAGCCTTCGTAAATGTTTACCAAGCCAGGGCCAGATAACAAACGCTCTGCAGATACGTGGCCATAGCGTTTTTGTAAGAAACTCAATACGTGGGCTTCTTTGTCATCATTTGCGGCAAATTCTACGTGTCCGCCTTCGCCAGGAATACATACGTACTCGCTGTCGTGATGAATAAGGTGAGCGACACCTAAGCCAGTACCAGGGCCATAAACGGCAATTGGGTTACCACTTTTAGCTGTCTCGCCGCCTATTTGAATTTTTTGCTCGTCAGTCAATGTAGGAATAGACATGGCGATACCGGTGTAATCATTGATTACATGAAAGTTTTCAAACCCAAGTTGCTCTTGAACTTCTCTCTTGGAGAACGCCCAACTATGGTTGGTCATGGCAATCCAGTCTTTATCCGTTGGACAAGCAATTGCCACACAGGCTTGAGTAACCGATTCTTGCTGCTCTTTTAGGTAGAGAGAAATCACATCTGCAATGCTTGGGTAGTCTGCACACAAATATTTTTGTAGTCGTCCAATTTCGCCCGTTTTTAATTCAACTAGCGCTAAACGAATATTTGTACCACCTACATCGGCAATTAAACCAAAACTGGCCATTTTGTTTTCCTTCATACCAAGTTCAAAAAAAAGAAAAATAACATTACTCATCCTAACAAACAGTCATTAAGATGGCTCTAGTATATTTGTGTTGTGGAATTTTACCGCTTTTGTACTAGAATTTCGTTAGTAAATTACCAATTGTGTAAGCCTTTTAAAAGATTTTAGACATAGCTCAAACTATAAAATCCCCCTCTGGTCTATGATTGCTCATAATTCGGCTTGTTTTAGCTAATTGTCTATGTAATTGTATGACATATATTCTGTTGAAAAATTATTACATTTGACAACGCCGACATAACAAATGCGCTAAAAATAACGGATATTATGAATACTCTTGAAAAAATAACTAAAAATTTAGAGAACTTCAGTAAATCAGAACGGAAGGTTGCTGAAGTTATTATCGCTTCCCCTCAAACGGCGATCCATTCAAGTATTGCAGCACTGGCCAAGTTGGCAGATGTAAGCGAACCTACCGTTAATCGCTTTTGTCGTCGTTTAGATACTAAAGGCTTCCCAGACTTTAAACTGCACCTAGCTCAAAGCTTGGCAAACGGTACTCCCTACGTGAACCGTCATGTTGATGAAGAAGATGGTCCAGAGGCTTACACCTCTAAAATCTTTGAATCGTCAATGGCTAGCCTTGAAGCAGCAAAAAACAGTTTAGACCCAAATGCGGTTAATCGAGCTGTAGATTTGCTTACTCAAGCTAAGAAGATTTCATTCTTTGGCTTAGGTGCTTCCGCTTCGGTTGCACAAGACGCGTTAAATAAGTTCTTCCGCTTTAACGTACCCGTTAGTTACTTTGATGATGTAGTAATGATGCGGATGAGTTGCATTGTGGCTACTGAAGAAGATGTAATCATTTTGATTTCTCACACTGGTCGTACTAAAGCGATGATTGATATTGCAGTGCTTGCCCAGCAAAATGATTCAACCGTTATTGGTATTACCAGTAAAGACTCTCCATTAGCCAAAGAATGTAACTTAGTGCTGTCGATGGATGTGCCAGAAGATACAGATGTATATATGCCTATGGCATCTCGTATTGCACAAATGGCCTTAATTGATGTACTTGCAACAGGCTTTACTTTACGCCGCGGTGAAAAGTTTCGCGAAAACCTACGTAAAGTGAAACAAAGCTTAAAAGATTCTCGAACGGATAAGTCGTTATAAGCTTAAACGCTATTCTAGAAGCCAGCTTGCGCTGGCTTTTTTGTAGCTCAAATAACACCTGTTATATGCTCTACTACGCTCATCTTTTTTAAAAGCTCTGTTAACTGCAAAGATAAATTTTTGTAGTGCTGCTTAATGCTGTCTCAATGAAATAGACCACACAGCTTCAATTGATTGACCTAGCCAGCAATGTACCCAATAAAAAAAGGATGCTCATTGAGCATCCTTTTTCGGAATCTAAGGGTTAGCCTTAGGCAACATTAGCCGACGACTCAATCGGTGCGTTTTTAGCTTCTAATACGCCAGGTTCAAAGTGATCCACTTGAATAGCAGCATAACGTAGCTTATCTGCTTCGAGTAGGTTTGTAGCTTCTTCTTGAGTCAGCACATCTTGTGCTAATGCTTTTTCTACGATTTCATCTAAGGCCACTTTACGCGGTAATTGACCAGCTTTTTGCGCCTTAGCAATCTTACGTTCTAGTGGGCGAACTTTGTACATGGACAAAAAGGCTTGTTCGATAATCGCTACCGCGTCCCCTTCTCCACCATTGGTAACACACAAATGACTTAGACGCTCACGAGCCGCTCCAGGCGTCATCATCGTTTCGCATATTTGGTGACCCACTTGGTCATCAGCAAGTTTAAAACGGTTACCAAATGGGAACACGACTGTTTTAAGCACTCGAGCGACTACGCGGTTTGAGAAGTTTTGGAAGAAGCCTTCAAAGGCAATACCAATTTCGTGCAAGTTACGCTCTACCGCCCATTTTACAAATGGCAGGTCTTCTGCTGGTCGCCCTTGATCTTCATAGTGCTTCAACGTAGCTGATGCTAAATACAAATTACTTAACACATCGCCTAAGCGCGCAGAAATGCGCTCTTTACGTTTAAGATCTCCACCTAAAATCAGCATAGACATGTCAGCACACAAAGCTAATCCCCGGCTCATGCGAGTTAACTGGCGGTAATAAACAGCGGTATCACCAGAAACAGGGCTTGAGTTAAATGCAGCACCGGTTAAGCCTTGGAATAGGCTACCCGCGAAGTTACCCGCGCCAAAAGCGATATGCTTCAATAACAAACTATCAAATTCAGCTAAACCTGCTTCTTCATCTGGGTTAGCGGCTGCCTGTAGCTCTTTAAGCACATAGGGGTGACAGCGAGTGGCACCTTGTCCAAAGATCATCAAGTTGCGTGTAAGAATATTCGCCCCTTCAACGGTAATCGCCACCGGCACGCCGTTGTACGCATGGCCAAGATAGTTCATTGCGCCAAGTTGAATGGCTCTGCCAGAATGAATGTCCATAGCGTCGTCTAAGACAGTACGCGCCATTTCGGTCATGTGGTATTTAGCAATTGCCGTAACAATTGCTGGGCTTTGATCTAAATCAAGCGCGCCAGCAGTTAAGCGGCGAGCGGCCTCAAGTTGGTAGGTCATTCCGCCGATACGAGCGAGAGCTTCTTCTACCCCTTCAAAGCGACCAATGGATAAACCAAATTGTTTACGCACATAAGCATAAGCACTGGTGGTACGTGAGCTCATGTGCCCAACCGCGGTGCCAAGTGCAGGAAGTGAAATCCCGCGACCAGCAGACAAACACTCAACCAGCATACGCCAGCCTTTACCTGCGTAATCTGCACCACCAATAATCCAATCTAGGGGAATAAATACTTCTTCCCCAAAAGTAGGACCATTCATAAATGCTAGGCCTAACGGAAAGTGACGATCACCCGTGCGAACACCAGGGTGATCCGTTGGAATTAGAGCACAAGTAATGCCAAGTTCTTCTTTATCGCCAATTAATCCTTCTGGATCATATAGCTTAAAGGCTAAACCAAGCACACTAGCAACGGGCGCTAGAGTAATGTAGCGCTTGTTCCAGTTTAAGCGAATACCTACAACTTCTTCGCCGTTATGTTCACCTTTACAAATAATGCCTTTATCTGGAATGGCACCAGCGTCAGATCCCGCTTCCGGACCTGTAAGAGCAAAACACGGTACATGCGTACCATCGGCTAAACCTGGTAGCCAGTGATCTTTTTGTTCTTGAGTGCCATAGTGAAGCAATAACTCACCGGGGCCTAAAGAGTTAGGCACCATAACGGTTACTGCAGCTGAAAGGCTACGTGTAGCAATGGTGCTTACGATGGTTGAGTTTGCAATAGCAGAGAATTCTCTACCGCCGTAGCTTTTAGGAATAATTAACGCGAAGAACCCTTCAGTTTTAAGGTAATCCCATACTTGCTTAGGTAAGTCGCGTTGATTTTGCACGATATCAAAATCATCCAGCATGTCTAGTAAAGTAGCAACCTGAACATCCATAAAGGCCTGTTCATCTTTGCTAAGCGTTGCCTTTGGGTAACTGTGTAGTTTGTTCCAGTCAGGCTTACCGCCAAACAATTCGCCGTCCCACCATACCGAGCCGGCCTCCATCGCTTCTTTCTCGGTTTGAGAAAGTGGCGGTAAGATTTTCTTAAATACTTTAAATGCCGGTCTAGTCACCAGTTTTTTGCGCGTATCTGGTATGCACAAAAGCACTACCAGGGCAGTTACTAACATCAACAAAATAGTCATGGCTCTTCCTTATTTCACGTACTTTTATAGTTTTTATTGTTTAGGTTGGCGCACCGACACCGGCAGCCAGATAGGGGATTACTTTTCGAATCAAACCTTCTGTGTTCAATTCTTCGTTAAAATCTGCGCTAGCAATCTCTTTTAATGCTGTACTCGACGCCATGGTGAATACCACCGTGCCTAGGGTAAAGTGCAAACGCCAAAATATGTCGCTATCAGATAGCTCTGGGTAAGCTAGCCTAACTGCATCTTGAAAACGGCTTAATACTTCGCCGAAATGATGAGTAATAAACTTACGCAAGTGCCCTTGGCTGTCTGTATAGCCTCGTCCTAATAATAGTAGGAACATGGCGGTACCGTGTTTCTTTACTTGGTTCATTTCTAGTAACGGATCGATGAATGAAGAAAAAACTTGATCGAGATTAGGGGGCGTAGCGCTTTCTATATGTTCTTGCATTGCTTTATCTACTAAAGGCATAAACTGCTCGAGATAACGCATCAACACTGCTTGAATAAGTTCTTTTTTCGAACCGAAATGATAATTTACCGAAGCTAGATTCACTTCAGCATGGGAAGTAATTAACCTCAATGAGGTATCGGCAAAACCCCGCTCAGCGAACAAGCGTTCAGCCGCATCGAGGATCTTACTTTTAGTTCCTTGTCTCACTATGACACCTTAAAAATAAAACACCTGTTTAAAATCTACGTTTAAGGTCTGCAGATGTCAATCATTCACAGTGGATAATTTAAGAGTGAAACTAAAAACGAGAACTGGACTTGTATTTTTTTAAGAAAAAAATCAAATAATTTGAAACTATATTTAAAACGCCGGGTCTTAATCTATGCCACTGCAATTAAATACTTAAATTGAACGCCCAGCGCCCCCTGTAGCTGGGCTTTTTTTTGTCTGCGGTTTACTCGCTGTCTTTTATCTCTAAATAGGTAAATACGCGATTGATTGCGTAGTCCACGCCTTCAGGCTTTAGCGCAATTTGTCGACGCCCCATCTCATCCTCTTCAACTTCAGCAAACGCCTGCAAACTCACTTGCCACATTTGGTAATTAGATTGAGCGGTATACAAACTCATCATTAACGTCGCACGCTGAAACTGGTCATTACCGTCATCAGCTAAACCTGGCGATACACCAAACAAGGTCATTAACTGTTCATCACTTAGTTTTTGACTAGTCGGCAACGCAAAAGCCATCCAATAATCACAGTCTTGATTGGCAGTGGTTTGGTAGTTTATACCTAGGCTGGTAAATTTTTGTTCTAGCGCCACGTGTATTTTGTCATAGGCTTGAACATCTGATCGCTGAGGGTTACGTAAGGCTTCTTCTAATAAAGGGTGGCTGCAAACAGTTTGTTTTTTGCTTAGGGAAAATCCAGGCTCAGAGTTAACTATAATGGTATCTCGATATTGCTGCCCACCGCGCTGCGCTTGGCTATCATCAGGAACAGGAACACAACCATTGATCAACACTGCTACCGCACTAAATAAAAGAACTTTTTTCATGAATTAAACCTATAAAGCTTGTATGTTGACATGATTAACTAAATGAAACTAAAAAGCACGATTATTGTTACATTTTCGGGTGGTTAATCATTTCCTTTCAGCGGCTTAGCATCAATGAGTAGTTCAGCCTTTTTTCACTAAGTTAAGACCGGTTATACCTATAAAGATTCATCTTTATTTAGAACCACCTCTTTACCCCGGGTGAGCGTTCTTATGGTCTCATCACTAATTACAAATATGTAACGTTGCGCGGCTTGAAAATTGAGTAATTTTCGGTAGAAACTGCACACCCAACAAAAAGCTGGGTGACAAATTATAAAAAATATTGGCTTCTTATTAATATAGTGAAAGCCCATACTGTTACTGGGCTTAAGCGATTTTTTACGAATAAATACAGCAACTAAATAAATATTAATTGTCAGTTTTTTATAAATGGTGTGAAATTTTTCCTTTAGTAATACGGTTTCATTAGCTACAACTAAGTAAACAAGTTGTAACAAGCGCAACAACTACTGATAAAGGAAATCTTATGAAAACTTCAAATATCGCAATCGCAACAGCAGTAACTGGTTTAATCGCATTGGGTACCCTTACCGCTACACCTGCCGTTGCGGCCGGTAAAGAGAAATGCTACGGAGTAGCCAAAGCAGGTAAAAATGACTGTGCCACTAAAACCAGTTCATGTGCCGGTACTGCAACTTCTGACAACCAATCAGATGCATTTGTAGTGTTACCAAAAGGTTTATGTGACAAATTAGCTGGAAGCAGCAAAGAGTCTAGCTAATTTGTTCCCCTGCCAAACTAACTTAGGTTAGTTTGGCAGCACCTCCCTCCTCTTTCTGTTTTAAACGATACCCTATGATGAAAAAACAATATGGCCTAGGTTTACGCTCGGCGTATGCAGAGCAGCTTTTAAGCAAAAATCAAGATATTGATTGGTTAGAAGTCCATGCTGAAAACTACTTCAACCCGCACTCTTACGATTATCATCTGCTCAAACGTATTGCTGAGCATAGCCCGATTAGTGTGCATGGCGTGGGTCTATCGTTAGGCTCTACCGATCCATTGAACCAACACCATTTAGAAAAGCTAAAAGCATTAATCGATGATGTTAATCCCTTTATCGTTTCTGAACATTTAAGCTGGAGCAGTGTTAATGGGCGTTATTATAACGACCTGTTACCACTCCCCTACACAGAAGAATGCTTAGCGTTGTTTATTAGCCGAGTTAATCAAGCTCAAGACTTTTTGGGTAGGCAGCTATTAATTGAGAATCCGTCAGCATATTTGGCTTACCATGAAAGTCATATTCATGAACCTGAGTTTTTGAACCAATTAGTACAAGCTACTGGTTGCGGTTTGTTGTTAGACATCAACAACGTTTATGTTAGCGGGCACAACCTAGCGTGGGACACTAAGGCTTACTTTGAGCAGTTAAATATTAACGCGGTAAAAGAAATTCATTTAGCCGGATTTACGCCAAAAGTTATTGGCGATAGAACCGTACTCATTGATAGTCATAATCAAAAAGTACATCAAGAGGTATGGCAACTTTATCGTTATTTTCAGCTGCACTTTACTAACACAATCCCTACTCTCATTGAATGGGACAGCGATTTTCCCGAGCTTAGCGTACTAATAAATGAAGTAAATTCCGCTAAAGGTATCGACCAAAGCCTTAGCGAGGTGAGCTGTGCTTAAACAATTACAATTACGCTTCGCCGAGTCATTAAACCGCGAAAACAATCTGATAGGTAACGATCTGGCGGCCAATGCCTTAAGTGCCGAAGAATCTATTCAAATTTATCAAAACAACTATGTATTAAGTTTGAGCGAGGCTTTAAGCGCCACCTACCCAACCGTTGAAAAACTGGTAGGTGAGGATTACTTTAAACACTGCGCTAAAGCCTTTGTTTTGCAATACGGTCATAACCAAGGTGATCTAAACTTGTTTGGAGAAGGTTTTAACACGTTTTTGCAAGCTCAAGAAGCACTAAACGCATTGCCCTACTTACCTGATATTGCCTTGTTAGATTGGCATATCGAACAAACCGCTGGGCAAGCAATACCCACATCAACATTCTCAATAGCCGATTTGCAAAGCATTACGGCTGAGCAATTGGGCAACACAGTATTACACCTAGCGCCTCATCAATCTTTACTCGCTAGCGAAATCCCCCTCTTTACCATCTACCAAATGGTGCAACATGACCAAGTTGAACAGGTAGAGCTAGAACAACACGATCATATTTTACTCACGAAACAAGCCAATTTTGAAGTGCAAATAGAACAGGTTTCAGCAACTGCTTTTGCGTTTCTCAAACATAGCCAACAAGGCCTGCCTCTTGGACAGCTACCGGCTGATTGCCTAGCAGAGTTAGAACCTTTGCTTGGCGACGCAATTCAACATCAGCGTATATCCCATTTTAGTTTTGCATCGCCGATAGGAGAGTCCCATGATGCCAATTTATAACCTTTATTTAAAAGCCGTAGCATTAATGCAAGCGGTACTTATTCCCTTGTTACTCACTTTTACTCGAATATGGGTTGCTATCGTATTCTTTCGCTCAGGCTACTTAAAATTTAGCAGCTGGGATTCCACCCTCTATTTGTTTGAAGAAGAATACCAAGTGCCTATTTTGCCTTGGGAGCTAGCGGCTTATTTGGGCACTGCGGCAGAACTAATACTGCCCATATTTTTGGTGCTGGGCTTATTTACTCGTATTTTCGCCCTAAAATTATTCTTCTTTAACATCATTGCGGTGGTCTCTTACCCAGTATTGTGGCCAGGCGGTTTTTACGACCACCAACTTTGGGGTTTAATGATTCTTATCAACGTAATCTGGGGAGCGGGACCTTTCTCTGCCGATTACCTATTAAACAAAAAAATGGCACAAAAAAAAGCAGCCTAAGCTGCTTTACCTTGCAAAACTAAGCGGGTTTATTGGCTTAGTTTTGCATCTAACTCTTCTATCTTAGCTTTCCAAATGGCCGGACCTTGTTGGTGAGCAGAGTTTCCATCTGAATCAACTGCCACAGTCACTGGCATATCTTCAACTTCAAACTCGTAAATAGCTTCCATACCTAGGTCTTCAAAGGCGACTACTTTCGCTTTTTTAATGGCCTTAGACACTAAGTAAGCTGCGCCACCTACCGCCATTAAATACACCGATTGATGTTTAGCAATCGCGTCTACAGTAGCAGGGCCACGTTCGGCTTTACCAATCATGCCTAACAAGCCCGCTTCTTCTAGCATCATGTCGGTAAACTTATCCATACGAGTGGAAGTTGTAGGGCCGGCTGGACCTACCGCTTCGTCGCCCACCGCGTCGACTGGACCAACGTAGTAAATAAAGCGACCGTTGAAATCAACGCCGTTAGGGAATGGTTTACCCTGCTCCAAATATTCTTTAATGCGTTTATGGGCGGCATCGCGGCCAGTTAAGATTTTGCCGTTTAGCAATACCGTTTCACCCATCTTCCAACTAGCGATATCTTCTTTAGTAACTTTGTTTACGTCTACCCGACGTACGTTGTCGCCAACATCCCAAGTAATTTCTGGCCAGTCTTCTAACCTAGGAGGTGTAAGCACTGCTGGGCCACTGCCATCTAAGTGGAAATGTGCATGGCGAGTTGCCGCACAATTTGGGATCATCACCACAGGCTTAGATGCAGCATGTGTTGGACAAGATTTAACTTTAACGTCTAATACTGTGGTTAGGCCGCCTAAACCTTGAGCACCAATGCCCAGTTTATTAATGCCGTCCATTAATTCTAAACGCAGTTCTTCGTCTGCATTCTCTGCGCCTTTTGCGATTAAATCTTGAATGTCTACCGGAGCCATTAGCGATTCTTTCGCCATCACAGCGGCTTTCTCAGCCGTACCGCCAATACCGATACCAACCATGCCAGGCGGACACCAGCCTGCGCCCATAGTAGGTAGTGTTTTAAGCACCCATTCAGCCACCGAATCTGAAGGATTTAACATCACCATCTTCGATTTGTTTTCGCTACCACCGCCCTTCGCAGCCACCATAATCTCGACTTTATCGCCAGCTACCAAATCAATGTGAACCACTGCGGGAGTATTATCTTTGGTGTTTTTACGCGCGCCATTAGGGTCGGCAACAATCGACGCTCGTAAAGGATTGTCTGGGTTGGTATACGCTCGACGAACGCCTTCATCCACCATTTCTTGAACCGTTAAATCGCTTTTCCACTGTACATTCATACCTACCTTTACAAACGCGGTAATAATACCGGTATCTTGGCAGATCGGTCGTAAGCCTTGAGCACACATACGAGAGTTAATAAGAATTTGAGCAATGGCGTCTTTAGCAGCAACGCTTTGCTCTTTTTCATAAGCTTCGGCCATGGCTGTAACAAAATCGATGGGATGGTAGTACGAAATGAACTGCAGTGATTCAGCAACACTGTCAATGAAGTCCTGTTTACGGATGATGGTCATAAAGTCTCCACGTTTCCTTATTATTGCCTTTATTTTCAACAGCTTTTATTTAATCTGTTTATAAGGCTGTTAGGGTTATAGTCGTTATCCTTCATTGCCTATGATACCCTTGCGCCATTAAGCCTGCTATAACCTTAAGCTAAGTTTTTACATTTTCTCTACATCAACAAACCCTTTAGTGAACGGTCAACTTAAACTGCCTATATGATTGTTAGTAAAACTTTTCCTATTCAGCCAAAAATCGTGTTTGAGCAACTCACCCAACAACACTGGTGCTGCTTTTTACAATCGGCTGCCGATTCTCATGAGAATAACCATTTCGATATTCTAGTGGCCGATCCTATCGCCACTATTGCTTATCAAGCAGGCGTTTCACAGGTAAGCCTCGGCGAGCAACACTATCAAAGTACAAAAGCCCCCTTTGAATTATTAGAAGAGCTGCGAGAACAACTGTTTCCCAATGCTCAAACAAACGACACAGACTTTCCTTTTGTTGGTGGCGCGATGGGCTTGTGGTCTTACGATTTAGGCCGCAGTTTGGAAACGCTTCCTGAACAAATCGCTCAAGATCTTAATACCCC
This sequence comes from Agarivorans sp. Toyoura001, assembly GCF_005405585.1. GTDB lineage: Bacteria > Pseudomonadota > Gammaproteobacteria > Enterobacterales > Celerinatantimonadaceae > Agarivorans. The sequence continues at coordinate 38,976 of NZ_BJEQ01000005.1, forward strand.
AGATATGGCCGTTGGTTTTTATGACTGGGCTCTTATCTTTGACCATGAAAAACAACAGACTACACTCATTCAATGGCATGATCTTGGCGATCAAATACAAGCAGAAACACGGTTGGAAGAACGTGCTTTGTGGTTAAACATTCAAACCTGCCAAGAAACACCACCTTTTAACTTAAGCAGTTCATGGCGCTGTAATACAAGCCAAGCTGAATACCAAACTAAGTTTGCGCAAGTGCAGCACTATTTACTCAGTGGCGATTGTTATCAAATCAATTTAACTCAACGTTTTGAAGCTAGTTATCAAGGTAGCGAATTAGATGCTTATCAACGTCTCATTGCGGCTAATCAAGCCCCTTTCTCAGCTTTTATGCGACTTCCACAAAGTTGTGTATTAAGTGTTTCCCCGGAGCGTTTTATTAGCCTTAAGCAAGGTCAAATAGAAACCAAGCCAATTAAAGGAACACGGCCTCGAAGTAGCGATCTCATTCTAGATAAGCAACTTGCCGATGAGTTAAAGGCCGCAGAGAAAGACCAAGCAGAAAACCTAATGATTGTGGATTTGTTGCGCAACGACATAGGTCGCGTAGCAAAACCCGGTAGCGTATCTGTTCCCAAGCTATTCGACATAGAGTCTTTTCCTGCGGTTCATCACTTGGTTAGTACTATTCGCGCAGAGTTAGCGGAGCAATATTCGGCAGAGCAGCTGTTAGCAGCTTGCTTCCCGGGTGGCTCCATCACTGGCGCGCCAAAAATACGAGCAATGCAAATCATTGAAGAGCTGGAAGCCAATAGACGAAATGCCTATTGTGGGGCAATTGGTTATATATCAGCCAACGGCGATATGGATACCAACATCACTATTCGCACCCTCGTTTGCGAAAATCAAAAGATATACTGCTGGGCCGGTGGCGGAGTGGTGGTAGACTCAAATGTAGACAGTGAATACCAAGAGATTTTTGACAAACTCAGTCGTATCTTGCCGGTATTGGAGTAACACTGTTCTAAGCCAATAGGAGAAGTTATCACCAATGCCTGTTATGCAACATTATTTACAGCGGTTTCTACTTCAACTTGCCAATACCGATAGTCAACGAAGCGCAAAACATGCTGCCGCCGTGTTGTTACCAATTATCTCCCAACAAGGAAAAGAAGATAGGATTGTGCTTACTGAGCGCAGCGCACATTTACGCCACCACCCCTCTCAAATAAGTTTACCTGGCGGCAAACAAGATCCCGAAGACATAAACCTCGCTCACACAGCATTAAGGGAAACCGAAGAAGAAATAGGTATTCCAGCACACGTATTCACCTTGCATGGTCAATTGCCACGGCAAACCACCGTGAGCAATTTTGCAGTACGCCCGTTTATAGCCACCACATCCGAACAGTTATTGTTTAAGCTGAACCAAGATGAAGTAGCCCAAGTAATGGTACTACCGCTACGCCCATTTCTGCAGTTAACTAACTACCACAGCTACCGTTTTACGCGAAATGGCCATAAAGAGCAGGTTTATTTTATAAAAGTAGATAAACATGTAATTTGGGGAGCTACCGCTAAAATATTGCGTGATTTTGCCATTCAATGTTGCAGATAACTGAATATACTTATAATCTCAGAATTAACATCTTAATCACATTCATGCCTTAGCAGTAGGATTAGAAATGGTAAGTTTATTTGACCTTTTTTCCATTGGGATTGGTCCTTCTAGTTCACACACCGTTGGCCCAATGAAAGCCGCAAAGCTGTTTGCTGAGCGTTTAGAAACTCAACAAGAGCTTGCCCGCGTAGATTATCTTAAAGTAGAACTGTTTGGATCCTTAGGTGCAACTGGCAAAGGTCACGGTACAGGCAAAGCAGTAATTTTGGGCTTAATGGGTGAATCCCCAGAAGCCATAGACGTTGATAAAGTAGATGCCTTGCTTCAGCAAGTTGAACAATCTGAAGAGCTTAATTTGCTTGGTAAGAAACTGGTTAATTTTGGTAACAGCGGCGCCATTGTTTTTCACCGCCGTAAACACTTGCCAGCACACAGTAACGCACTAAGTTTTCATGCGCATTTAGATAACGGAAAAGCCGTAACTGCAACTTACTATTCTATTGGTGGCGGCTACATTATTGAAGAAGGCGAATCGACTAGCACTGAGCAGCACAATTATCCCTACCCCTTTGATAGCGCCGAGTCACTGCTAGTTCGCTGCAAAGAAAGCGGCAAAAGCATTGCAGCAGTAGTGTCAGCTAACGAGCAAGTTCACTGCTCTACTCGTACCATTAGCCAATATACCCTGCAAATTTGGAACACTATGCAAGCGTGTGTAGCACGAGGCATAAGTGAAGAAGGTATTTTACCTGGCGGTTTAAAACTAGCCCGTCGGGCTCCAAGCTTGAAACGCCAACTGGCCTCTCAACAGAATCTAAGTTCAGACCCTTTAAACGTAATGGACTGGGTAAACTTGTATGCCCTAGCGGTGAGTGAAGAAAACGCCGCTGGTGGCCGAGTAGTTACCGCCCCCACTAATGGCGCAGCAGGGATCATTCCCGCAGTGTTGCACTACTATCACAACTTTGTACAAGAACTCGACCAAGACGCGATTAATCAGTTTTTCTTAACTGCTACCGCCATTGGATCTCTTTATAAAACCAATGCATCGATCTCTGGAGCCGAAGTAGGCTGCCAAGGTGAAGTGGGAGTTGCTTGTTCAATGGCTGCCGCAGGCTTAGTTGCCATGTTTGGCGGTAACCCTGAACAAATAGAAAACGCAGCTGAAATTGGCATAGAACATAACTTAGGTCTAACCTGCGATCCAATCGGCGGTTTAGTACAGGTTCCCTGTATTGAACGTAATGCCATGGGGGCGCTAAAAGCTATCAATGCTGCTCGTCTTGCTCTACGCGGTAGTGGCGAACACAAGGTCTCACTTGATAAAGCCATCAAAACTATGTGGGAAACAGGATGTGATATGAAGAGTAAATATAAAGAAACCGCGCGCGGCGGCTTAGCAGTAAACATTATCGAATGTTAATGGAATTTTTGCTGTAAATATCTAGTTACTCGAGCTATCTCTTTGTTTTAGTAATAGTTAAGTGCAATTGACACTAAAAGACTATAACATTTATACAACATATCGGCCTGCATCTTTGCAGGCCGCTTGCATTATTACAAATGGATTTGAAACTATGCTACTACAGCTCCTCTCTGGGCTATTTTTGCTCGTGTTAAAAATTGTGGCCTTTCCTTTTAAGCTCATCATTAAAGGGATCATGGCGGTAATACATTGGGTATCGGGTTTACTAAAAGCCCTATGGCAAGTTTGGTTAGCACTTGGCCCGCGATGGTTACGTTATTCTTTTCTGAGCATTGCTATTGTGCTCGCTGGCTATTTCTCATTAAAAGCCTTTCTCAAACCTAACTTAACCTTAGAAACGGTAAATCAGGTTCATTACCTCAATAAGGGCTGGAGCGACGAACAGCGCGAACGTTACTACTACACCCCCCAAGGCACCGAACTATTAGGTTTAGAATACGACTGGTTCGTTAACTTAGAGTTGCCTTTATCTAAAGATTTACTGACAAGCCCAGACAACATGCGTGGCTGGGGCTTTATTGTATCACCAGGACAACAGGCCACTACGCTAAACCCAGGTAATTTGCCGGTTGGTTTAGGTCGACATATTGACCCTAAATCGGGTAAAGAGCGCTTAGACCTTAGCTGTGCGATGTGCCATACCGGCGAGCTTCATTATAAAGGTAATGCCTTGCGAGTTGATGGCGGACAGGCAGTTCAAAGTATCTCAAATGCCAAACGCGGCGAATTCATTACAACCTTAGCAGCCTCGGTAGTAGCCACTTATATTAATCCGGTTAAATGGAATCGCTTTGCCGACAGAGTTGTTGGCCAAGACCCAGAACTACGAAAACAACTACGCAAACAGATTTGGGGCTTCTTAGGCAACATTAAGCAATTTGTTACTGGTGCTGGCGCCTCTAAATATTACCCAACTGAAGAAGGCCGAGGCCGAACTGATGCAGTTGGACGTATTGCAAACGTTGTGTTTGGTTACGACTTAGATGAGCCGAGTAACTACCGTGTAGCAAACGCCCCGGTAAGTTACCCCTTCCTTTGGGACATTTGGCGCTTTGATTGGGTGCAATACACCGGCTTTACTAATCAAGCGATGGCGCGCAACGTAGGCGAGAGCCTCGGTGTGTTAGCGCCAATTAAGCTAGTGAATGATGAAGGTAAGCTGCTCACAACAGAAGAATTTGGTGAATCGGTCATCGATTTAGCAGGTATGCATTGTATTGAAGGTACGCTGCGTTCATTAGAACCCCCTCGCTGGCCAGAAGAAATTCTCGGCAATATTGACCTCGATAAAGCGACTCACGGCAAAGAGCTTTTCTTAGATCAATGTCAGTTCTGCCATGGCCCGCATAAAGTTGAACCTTACCAGTGGAAGGTCGCCAGTAAGGCGGGACAGAACCCAGATAATCAAATAGACGTTAACTGGCAATGGGATATGGATGGCGATGTTACTTTCGTTGGTCAACAGGCTGTACGAGAAGACTGGCGTAAAGTAATTTGGGCAATGCCTTGGGTGAAAACCACTGTTATAGGCACCGATCCTACTGCGGCCGACAATTACATGGATCACCGTTACGATGGCAGTAAAATCATTCCTGGTTCAGAGCCCGTTAATGCGGGCGATGGTTTGCAGATTTTGCTCAATCGTCTCGTGCCTAAACTGTATCAAAATAATGGTATAAGCAAAGAACTAGTGGCTGATTACGACGGCTTAAACGTACCTTTCCGTATTGCTAATATGCGCGCCTACAAACCGCGCCCATTACATGGCGTATGGGCAACTCCGCCATTCTTACATAACGGTTCTGTGCCGACTTTGTATGACCTACTCTCGCCACTTAGAGAGCGCCCTAAACAGTTTTATGTAGGGGATAGAGAATATAACCCTCAGCGTTTAGGTTTTGTCACAGACAAACGCCCTGGCAGTTTTAAACACGACACCAACATTAAGGGCAACAGTAATCGCGGTCACCTATTTACCGACGTAGATATGCCCGGTCGCATCGGTCGCTTACTCAGCGTAGAAGAACGAGCAGCCATTCTTGAATACTTAAAAGTGATGGGAAATCCAGACTTTACTCAACGCTTAGGCGGCGATCCTTTAGATTGGTCAGCTTATACACAGGCGCCTACTTTTGCGTCAGAGCAGCAAGCCTGTTTAGACAGTTTCAGTGCTGCTAAAAACAACCCCGTGAAGGTGCATTAAGATGAAAAAGACTCCTATCATTCAGTGCACAATTACAGCGAGCTTGCTGGCTATTGGATTAAACAGCGCAACGGCGACTGATTTGTACCAGGAAATGGGCATTACCAAGCCCGAGCAAGAAGCAATAATGTCGGCGATTAACTCGGCGAGAGAAATCTCTAAACGTGCAGAGCAATATAACGGCTTGCCCTACCGTCGTGATGCTCATGCAAAAGCAACTGGGTGTGCTCGTGCCACTTTCTCAATCAACCCAGATATACCGGAGCGCTTTAAAGCCGGTATGTTTGCCGACGCTGATAAGCAGTACCTAGCATGGATCCGATTTTCTAACGGAGACATGTTAGTGCAAGCCGATAGTAAAGGCGATGCGCGAGGCATGGCAGTTAAGGTGATGGGTGTACCCGGCAAAGCCATTGCTCCAGAGCTAGGCGAAACTCACAACCAAGATTTCATCATGACCAATACCCCTGCGTTCTTTAATCGAAACATCTTTGATTATGCTGATGACATGTTGTATTTGGCTAAGTTTGAAAGAACCAAGTGGTTTATTAGTTTCTTTCCGCCACGCTTACACCCTAAGCAGTTCTATCGCGCCATTCAGACGGTTTCATCAGTGATTGATACCCCTCTGAATGCACAATATTTCTCGATGCTGCCCTACCGACTTGGTAAGAGCACTATTAAATTCTCGACTAAACCCTGCTCTGGCATGAGTTTCCCTAACAAAGTAGATAAATCAAATCCCGATTATTTAAGCAAACAGTTAGAAACTCAACTGGCTAACGGCGGAGCTTGTTTTGAATTTATGCTTCAAGAGAAAGTACCCGGCCATTACATGCCAGTAGATGATGCCACCGCGATTTGGTCTGAAAAGGCCTCACCGTTTATCACTGTAGCCACCATCAATATTCCGCCGCAGTATTTATACTCGGATCAGCAGCAACAGTTTTGTGAAAACATTTCGATGAACCCTTGGCGTGCAGTAGAAGGCTGGGAACCTTTAAGCAGTTTAAACAAGGCTCGACGCGTGGTTTATCAAGCGGTGTCTAAGTATCGTCATTCCCAAAATAAAGTGCCTACACCAGAACCTAGCTCTTGGTGTATAAACGAAAATGGTGAAGCGTGTGACGAGAACCAAGGCTTAATTGTTAGTAAACCTACCTGGCCATTACCGCGCTGTTTTGACCAAAACGCTAAATCTATCGATGGCGAAACTCTCGCTAGCGATTGCAAACAACAAGCTTACTAGACCCATGAAAACGCCTGATGTTAATCAGGCTTTTTCATTCAGAGTATTTGAATCTTCTCAAAACAATTTTTATGGTCATTCCAGCGCCAATTATTAGCCGGGTTTATCGCAACCCCTCCCCGCCAAATCTCGCCTATTTGCTCCGCAGGCACAGTTCGCTTACCCGCTAAAGCTTGTTTACCTGCATCGGTAATTTTATAACTTGAATGATTATCCCATCGAGACGAATTAGCGTTAACGATAGTAAGGTATGCAGGTTGCAAGTTAGCGAGATACAAAATGTCTTTGCACAACCAAGTATCCCCTAAGAACGTAGCCTTTTCTAAGGTTTGAACATTAACAAACAAACGTCCTAAGCCAATATCAGGGTTAGCCATAACTTGTTGGTATCGCTCAGCAGCACTCGGCGTGGTGGTTTCTACCTGCCTAGCTTTTAGTTTTTCGCTTTCACTGCTTTCACTACTTTCAAAGCTAGCTAGTAATATTGGTAACTCAGCGAATGGCGAGGCCAAAGACTGTAAAATATAGTGTTGAGTCAAAGTTAACCCGGTTGAGCTAGAAGGATACTCTTGGCCAAAACGCAGCAATGCTTCTTCCATAAACGGCAAACATTTTAGATCTTCATTCAATAGATTTGTAATACCATGAGGGGATTGCTCGGCGATTGTTAGCCAAACCCGTTTACCTAAATTTAATTGCGCGTTGGTTAATGCGCTGCGCTGAGGATATAGCGCTTCCAACTGGGCAATATTGAGATTACCCAAACCATGGAAGTAGCTTGTATCTGGGTGTTTCCCAATACAGATCAACTGCGTTTTATCTATAAGTGACGGTAACTTAGCCAGGTGATACAGGCATTCAGCCAACTGCAACTGATCGTAGAGATCATGCTCAAACCACAGCACTATCTCGCTAAAGCTATCGAGTTTATCTAATACTTGCTGGCGCTGTTGGAAGCTTTCCAAGATCTGATTTTTAGTCATCTCTGTTTGAGGAAATGGACTGTCTAACAACATAGTTTGATAAATGAAATCAGCTCGAGCCTGAAGGTGAGTTTCACCTTCAGCAGCGATGATAGGGCCATCGTGAAGCACATCTCGCCAGCAAAGCACTTGGCCATCGAGAAGTATTGACTCAGCAAGCATGTCGCCAACAGAGTCGCCATTGGTAATATGTAATTGCACGACGAAATTCCTAATTAAACAGGCCAGTTACCTTAGCAAGCTCGCCTGTTTAAGTACAATCAGCTTAGCCTTGTTCAACTGTTTGATTATCGATAAGCGGTGAGTTGCCACTTAACTCTTTCTTTAGCTCACTGTCTAAACGCCAAATTGCTTGCCACACTAAGTCGGTCGTTTGGGCGGTGTCGTCTACCCAATGTACCAATTTCATTTGGTAATCAACCGTGTCAAAGCCAATATTAGATACATCAGTATAGACGCGCTTTACCGCATCAATGGCGATTAAAGCGGCTTCGATCTTAGGGATGACGTTAAGAGGTTCAATCTCTTTACTCACCGACATAGAAAAACCGCCAGTAACAATCTGACCACTACTACTCACATTGTTTAAATTTGCATTTGCCAAGGTATTATTTGGAATAGAATACAAAGTATTGTCGGCTGTTTTCACTTTGGTGGTTCGCCAATTCATGTCAATTACTTCGCCCACTATTGGCCCGCCAGAGCTACCAAGACTAATCCAATCTCCTAACTTAAACGGCTTCTCTAAACTAATCGCAATCCCTGAAAATATATTCACCAGGTTTGACTGCAATGCCAAACCGAGAATCATTGCCACCAAACCAGAGGTCGCCAACAAGCTGGTGAGCTCTCGTTGATATACAAAGGACAAAATCGCAAATACAGCACCTATATAGGTAATGCCTCGCGTAAAGTGGCGCATAATTTTTGGCACTTGGCGGCCACTGCGTCGCTCGATGGGATCCCACAACAATACATCCACCAACAACGCTAAAGTTGAGGCGAACAATAGCCACCACAGCACATCAAAACAGTTGCTAGCAAATGATTGATTAGTATTTGGATAAGCCTGTGCCAACCAATCTAAAAATAGCGGTTCTGCCGAGGCGATAAATAAGGCGTAAAGCAGCTTATTGCCTAAGCCGTAAGCTCTCGACAACTGACCAAGTATCTTAAAATCAAGTACTAGAGCGTATAACAACCATGCTAGTACACTGGTATAAAAGATGATTTGTTGCCATTGGGCAGGAATACGCCCGCGCAGGCTAAGGGCGTTTTCAAAAACTGGCGTTACCGAGTTAAATCGAGAAAACTCCACTGCTTGTCTGTCTGAGTGAAGATACTTTGGATCTCCCAAGCTTCGCTTACGCAGAGTATCTTGAAATGACAGTGATGCTTTTTGACGCCATTGGCTATTATCGAATTGAACCTTATGCTGGTTTTTCACGTTTTTGTGAAGGCTTGTTTGGCCTAAGCCAACAATATCTGACACATAAATGAGTTCGCTTCTAGGCAGCGTTTTGTGGCGAAAACTCACTCCCAATTGATACTCACCAAAAGCTGCTCTGCCGGGTTTTGCATCAGCAATAAACGTTCCTTCAACTTGATAGAGTTGGTAAGTACTTAAACTAGTGTACGAAGATTCTATAGGTGTAGACAGCACCAGTTCACCGACAGAATTTAGAAATACGATATCTTCAGCGTTAACACCAGGAGTATTTCTAAACCAGATCTTAAATTTGGCCTGAAAAGTCATGTCTAGCGTAGAGAACTGATTAATGCTCTGCATCTCTACCCCGGTATACACCACATCAGTTCGGCGAGTGCTGAGCTGACTTTCGGGAGAAATTTGCAACTGCAGTGGCGCTGATACAAACGCCCCACCACTAAATAGTCCTACTTGCATGGGGCGCTGAACATTTCCTTGATGGTCAAAATACAAGGAATGAGTAAGCCCCCTCACCGACGCGCTTTGAGAGTTAAAACTTGCCAGTTTATTTTTTACCGCTGCTCGTTGGCTTGATATGCTTTTTTGGCTAAATAGCTCTGTTCCGCCAACATCAACAATGGCAGCGCTTAAGGCCTCCGAGGCGATAGTAGTCGCGTCAAAATACGCTGCAGACACACCGCTGGGTTCATAACCAAAATCTTGATTAAAATTACGATAAAACAACTGAGTAGACTCACTGGCCACATCAAACAACATGGGGCTAACCGCTAACATGCCATTAGTGAAGTAACCAGACACTTCTTGCTCTTGGCTACGCTGTTTAAACCGCTCTGGAAAACTCTGTTTACCGATTGATGAGCTACCAATAAACGTCCAGTTAGGATGCTGATGTTTTAGTTGGCTAACTAATACTTCACCTTGAACATCGCCTACCGCTAAAAACACCGCGCCGGTATGGCCAAATTGACTAATTTCTCGACTTATTTTGTGGGCCTGTTTCTCAATGTTACTGCTTGGTTCAACCATAAAGGGTTTAGTTTCTATACCAAACAGATCGGTGCGAGCTATAAATGCATCGGCCAGGGATACGCCAAATTTATCGTTGCTAAAGATCATTACAACTTTATCTTTGGCCAGACTGGCAATGTAATCGGCTACGAAACGCCCCTGTAACTTGTTATCTGGTATAACACGAAACGCCCAATCATTGTTCTGAGTAATTTCAGGTGCAGTGGCGGAAGCGCCAATCATTGGCATACCGATACGTTGATAGATTTTGGCTGCTTCAACTGAGGTATCAGAATCGCGGTGACCAAGAACCGCTATAACATTTGAGCTATTAACAAATTGATTGGCTATTTGCTCTGCTTTGGCGATGTTATTAGCATCATCGTACTGCTGAACAGACAGTGCTATTTGGCTGTCTAAACGTTGTTGATTGTATTGTTTAACAAATAGTTCAGCGCCTCTCACCATAGCCAGGCCTTTGTCTGCTTCAGGCCCAGTCATTGGCCCAACAACAGCTAATACCAGAGTGTTGGTATTGCTGTTGCTCAGCCAATGCTGTAAGTTTTCGTAACTGGTCACAACAGCACTGATTAACACCGCTATGCAGCCCAGTACTAACATGCGTCTGCGTAAGGTCCATCTCATCGTCAAAATAGTCTTCCTTTGCTATTTTTATTCAAAATAATTATCGGTAGCACGAGCAAATGCCTCTAATACTTTAGGCACTTGGATTTCACGTTTAAGCAATGCCTCGCGGCGCAGCGCGACAATGTATTGCTTAGACACTGTTACTGGCATTTGCGCCAAATTAGAGGGTTTATCCACCAACTGCATCGCGCGAGTAAACGCGACTTCTCCTTGCTCAAAAGGAGAAGCGCCAATAGACAGCATCATGCCGTCTTCTGAATTAAAGGCATTAATGCCAATTATTGGTAAAGGCGAATGTTGTTCGGTCCATTGTGCGACATCTTTGGCAGATACAAACTCTCCACCCTCGCCGCCTACCAATTTACGGTAGCCACCAACCAGTAAAAACTGGTAACGCCCAGCCAAAGACAGCACGGTTTGCTTCCATTCCTCAAAGCTACTCACCGCTAAATGGCCTTGGTAAAGAATGGGATCCCATTGTTGTTTGGCAAGGTAATCCGCGTCATGTTTCGCAGAAGAAGACTTATCAGATAAATAGATGACCTTTCCATCTAACTTTCCGGGTGTAGGCTGAGCTTCCACCAACAAGCGCAATACTTCTTTAATCGCCAACACTGATTTTCGTTCCAAAATCCCCGTTACATTATTGGCATTTTGGTAACCGTAAGTTTCTAGTTCGGCATTTACACCGGCAAATACAATCTGTAACTCAGGGCGGTCTAAATAATCGACCGCCACTAAACGCTGGGCGTCATCGTCAATAACAATCAATACATCGGGAAGATAAGAATCTACAACTCTATGGGCTACCACTGCAGCTCGGCGTTTAGCCGCTTCACTAGATTGATTTTTAGTGTTCATGTAGTGGTAACGAATATCCACATTTAGATGCGCGGTTTTCACCCGTTTAATGCCTTGATTAACCGTGCGAGTCCACGAGTAGTCGGTATCGTAGCTATGTAAAATTAAAATCCGAGGGCGAGATGCCCCCTCAACTAATGTGATGGTAATGGTGGCCACCAAAAAGCTTAACATCACTATACTTAATAAGATTTTTTTCATTAAATAAGGCCCATGCTTTGCCAATAAGGAATACTGGCGTACACCGCAATTAACTTAAATAAGTAGATCGCAATATTCATCTTCATGAGTTTGGCTTCGTCGTTGCTAACCACCCCAGTGGTTAAACTGAGGAACTGCATGTAATAAGACGCTTGAAACGGCCAAAAAAAGCTTTCTGAAAGAAACAGCACTAAGAACCCTATCACCCAGGGATTTACGCCAACTTCAATCGATGCAGGGATAAGCAAGGTCGCTAAGATGACCACGGTGGCGTTAATCGGTAATACCAGCCTCACTAAGCTCACGATTAGCGCTAACATGACCACAAATAAGGCCAAGCTTTCTTGCATATAAGCTGCTAACCAATAAATTTTTCCGGTCAGCCATACGTCTAGTTCAACTTGGTGAATAATATCGACCATACCGATTAAAGAACCGAGAAAAACTAGAAAGCTCCAATCAATCTTTTGCCTAAATTGATTAGGATTTAGAAAGCCAAACATCATCAAGTAAAACAAGATCGCCAACGCAACCCATGCCACCTCTATACGGTGAGTATTGGCAAACAATAAACTGGCAATAAGCACAATTAGGCCAAGAATAGATGACCATTCAGCGGGATTTAACGGGCCTAGAGTTTTTAGCTGCTGATCACTTATCGATTTAGGGATTGTTAAGTTTTGATTATTGCGATAAATCCAACACAGCGCGATGACATAAAGTAACAACAAAACTAAACCACAAACCACAGCGGCAATTAACCAGTCTAACCATTGAAAGTATTGCTGAACTTGCTGAGGCAGCATACCTAGCACAATAAAGTTAACCGATTTGCTGCTCACGAAAATAGGCGACAGTAAGCTCGCGCCAAACAGCAAGCTGGCTTTTAAACGCGGCCCTTCTTGTTCGCGAGCTTCTTTTGAAGCGCCACTGAGCAAGTCTTTTAAGAAAGGCGCAACAATAGTCACTCGGCCATTAACCGTTGGTACAACTGGGGTAAGTAACGCTCCGACACTAAAAAAGCTAAGGTTATACCAAATCTTTGAGGCTGGCCCAATTAACAGTAAATGCAATAACATGCGATAACTTAAGCCTGAAGAACGTATCACCGCACTTAATCCCAAAATACTTAAAGCCATAAAAAAGCTATTGCTAGAGAATCCTGAAAATGCCGATTCGCTACTGGTAATCCCCAACAACACTGCGCTTAACACCGCAAATAAACCCGGCACATAATCGGGGAGTAAACGAAAAATCCACATGATCGAACATATGCCCAGAATGGAAGCAAAATAGATGGCATCTTGATGCAGGCCTTCGTCGCTATATTGCAGGCCCATGTAAATCATAACTGGGGTAATTAAAGCAAACAGCCAACCAATCAGTAATCGGTATCCAATCTCTACTTCTGGCTGTTTAGATAAATCTACTTCTACATGGGTTTGCCCAGCTAAACGTGCGTGAAAACTATCCAGCAAACTTTGCTTGAAGCTTGAATACCTAACCAGAGTTTTTATTGTTTCTAGTGGGAGCACAACTACCTCGGCGCAATCTACAACTTCAATATCGTAAATGTAGCTGCGCATACCGAGTGCTGACTCCTCACCGAAAAAACCACTAATGGGCCCTTTAACTTGGTCTTTATTAGTAGTTTCTAGCTCCCCCTCTAGTAAATAATAAAGCTTATCTGCAGTATCACCGGTATGACAAAGACGCTCGCCAGCAGCTAGTTTCTCGATACTTATATTTGCTAATAACCGTGCTAGATCTTCTTTATCACACCCAGCAAAGGCCGGCGTTGCCTTAAGAAAATCCCCCAATGCTTGTAACTGCGCTGAATCACTCATGGCAATATTGCTTCGTAGAGGTGACGGCATGTACTTGATACTCTGCACCGGGAACCAAAATGTATTCACTTGCGCCTTGTCTAGACGCAGGGTTCCCCCAATCAAAGGTGTAACCTAAGCCAGTCCAAGGAACGCCTGCCGTAGCTCGAAAACTTTTGAAATATAACTGCTGGTAATAATTGGCGTAGTTATCTATCCCCTTTACCGAGCCAGTAATGTTGCTTGCCTCTAATTGGCAACTGCTATCGTTAGTTTCTGGGTCAACACAAGGGCGAAATAGATCGTCAGGCTTAACATACAGGCTCACTATAGCGTCGTAATGCCAATTGGGGTCAAGGCCTAGATATTGCTTTAAGCGCAAGGCTAATTGTTCCTGCTCTAAACCAGGATGTTGTTTAACGTAGTATTGGCAAAACTGACGTAACTGCGGCGCCAAGCTTACCCAAATTGGATAGTCTGGGTTTTCTGAACTGTGGGTGTTAGGTAAGATGAACTGGTCAATCGCTTGTTGGTTTTTCCAAGTCACTACCAACACTTTGTCGCCTTGTTCGTTCCATTGCAGCGACTCATTTTGTTGGTTGAGAGCGAACAAGTTGTGACTCACATCTTGGTTACTTGGAAATGCAGCTTGAACAACTGCGTCTTGGTAGTTGCTGTCTAGGTTCGTTAAATGTTGGCTACAGCCAACTAACGCACAGAGGCTTAATAGCAAGCTCATTGCGGAGGTTGTTAATGGTTTCACGATTTGTCCCTAAATCTATCTTGGCAGTTCCATTGCCACTGCGTGCATATAACCAAAATGCACTAGCTAATTGTTACCATAAATGGAATTTTGTATTTGTTATTAATATGTAACGAAAGGCGAGTTACTTAATTGCAATCGCTATTACTAATAGAATTACCATAAAGACGAGTAAATTTCTGCTTTAACGCAATTTAAATGTTAAATGCGTGTATCAAGATATGGACGAATTTAATGTAAAAAGACCTCTGTAAGATATTTTTATCATTTATTAATATTTTTGATATACCATCAAGGCATAAGAGATTGAACGGCATTTAGTACAATTCATCACGAAATACTTACGGAGATAAACCAAATGAAGGTATTAAGAGGCACTTGTTTGTGTGAAGCGGTAAGATTTGAAGCAGAGGATAACTTCGAGCAGTTTCATCTTTGCCATTGTGACCAATGCAAAAAGATCTCCGGTGGTGCCCACGTATCCAACTTGTTTTTAACACCGAGCCGCTTTACGTGGTTAAGTGGAAAGCAGCAAATAAACCAATATGATGTTCCTGGTAGGAATATTTCCAATGCTTTTTGTAAACACTGCGGCAGCCCTGTTCCCTATCTGTCGTCGAGTAAACGCTGGGTAATTGTTCCGGCTGGATCATTAGATAGCAGCCCAAGCTTAGCGCCTCAAGACCATATTTTTGTAAAAGAAAAAGCGACCTGGTACAAAAACATAAGGGGCATTAAACAGTATTCTGGATTTCCTGAATAAACCGCTTTAGGCGGCCGATACTACAGCTTTGTTTCGGCCACTTTCTTTTGCTTTATACAGAGCTTGGTCAGCATGACTCATCAATTGCTCTATGCTTTCTTCGGCTTCCATCAAGGCAACACCAATACTGGTAGTAAATCGTACCTGTACGACGCCAGTGTTTAGGTAAATCCTTTCTACCGCGCTACGTAAACGTTCGGCGGTGTGAATAGCCGTATCTTTATCAGAGTACAAGGCAAGTCCAAACTCTTCCCCACCCAAGCGACCCAACACGTCACCGTCTCGAATTTCACTTTCAATAGTGGTCGCAAACAGCTTGAGCGCTTGATCACCAACAGCATGCCCATGATTATCATTAATCTTTTTAAAATGATCGATATCGAACATCAGCATAGACATGGGGTGCGAGCGATTTCGGCAACTGTCGAACATAGCTTCTGATTTAGCCATAAAGCTGCGTCGGTTATTGATTCCAGTAAGCGGATCGGTACGCGCTTCTTTCTCGGCTTCTGATTTAGCCACTTCTAAAGCGTGAGTGCGCTCAGACACCAATATTTCTAACTCTTGCTTAGCGCGCTCTAATTGGCTGCGGTAACGTAACTCCGCTTGTTCTTTTAAGCGTCGTAATCTGAACAAGTGGATCCCCATGGCAACCATGATCACCATCATTTCACTGTAAGACGCCACTACGGGCCAATAATAAGTAACAAAAGTATGTTCAACTAAGCCTAGGTCACGCAAGGCTTGGCTAAATAGACCAATAATCAACACTGTCCAGCCTAAGGTGTATACAGCGGACTCTTTAGACCCTTGATACCAACGAATAAGACTGGCAATGGCTAACACAGGGTAAAGCAGTAAGGCGATAGTAATAAGCACTACCGAGAACACGGTTTCTCTGGTTAACGCGGCTAATGCCAATAAACCTGCATTTAGAATCATAAACTTGAGAACGTAGTCTAAACGCGGCGTATTAACTTTAGTCTGGAGAAAAATTCGAGCAAAGATAACCCCTGTCATAATAGACATAGCTCCCGTGAGAGACATGTAACTCCAGTGAAAATCTTCTCGTACAAAGAACATATGACTAAAGCCAAGAATGGTTGGCCAGGTGGCTAACTTAGTCCCAGCATAAACGAAATAGGCATAATAAGTTTTGTCGTTTGTGGCTACACCAGTAACTAAAGAAATAATTGCCATCAGTGCTAATCCACCGACTAAAAAGGCGATACTTCCCAGTTCAATGCTTTGCACATAGTGCATTTTGTCTGGCTGCCAGAGCCTTAGGTCTGGGAATACAAAGCCCTTCTCGTCTGAGCCAAATCGAAAATAGAATTGATAAGTCTCTCCTGCTCCTAGCTCTACCGGCACAACAAAACGTTGGTGACTGACTAAGCGCTCTGAAAAGGGATTGCTAAGGGCGAGATCTGCTATCTCAAGAAAGCTTGGTGCGCTTGTATTACGCTGATAAGCACTTAAATAAATCAGCTGATGGTCTACATACTCTAGATTGAGAGTAATAGGTTTATCACTATCATTATGTAGGTAGAAAACGCTCCAAAACGCGCCGGCCTGTAAACCCGTAGAACCTTTGCTTTTTAGCGGGGAGAATTTATGTAAACGAAAAGCGGCAATGGCATCGGCTAAATCAGCGCTACCACTTTCATCATGCCACACATGAAAGTACTGCCCTAAACGGCTGCCATCTTCTAAGCCATTTACATGTAAGGCCGTTAAAGACTCAGCATATGTTTTAGTTGCAACTAACCCGCAAAATAGTAGAACGAAAACGGTCAGCACCTGCTGACTTAAGCTGCGTAAAGAGTTAATTGTCATGATGATGTTGCGTAAATACGCTTTCCCTGCGTTGAGTGAAGTAGCTCTATTTCTAATGTTCGTACAGCCCTGTAACAAAACATTAACCACTATCCAAGAAGCTTAAAGACAAACGTTAAAGAAGTCTACGGGGCGGGCTCTAATTAGCGATTTGTCATCACGAAAATTAAGGCCTCGGCAACGATGCCTAAACTACATTTTATTGACTGCTCCCGTAGTATAGACAAGCCAATAAAAAAGCAGCCATTAGGCTGCTTTTTTATTTTAAGCGGTAGATTTACATCACAGGTAAATCAATATTGGTAAACAACGCCTCTACTTCATCCAGCGACTTAGCTTGCACAGCTTTATCTACAATATCTCTAGTTAAGTGTGGAGCAAATCGTTCAATAAAGTCGTACATATAAGTACGCAAGAACGTGCCTTTTCTAAAACAAATCTTTGTTGTGCTGGCTCTAAATAAATGGCTCGCGTCAATCGCCACTAAATCTTGGTCATGTTGCTTATCAATGGCCATACTGGCTAGTACGCCCACACCAATCCCCATACGCACATAAGTTTTTATTACATCTGCATCGGTAGCAGTAAATACAATTTTAGGTACTTTACCTGCTCGGCCAAAGGCATCATCGAGATCAGAGCGACCTGTAAAGCCGAAGATGTAAGTAACAATCGAGTGTTTAGCCAAATCGTTAACGGTAACAACTTCTCCGTTAAGGTGTTTTTTAGCTAACTCGTGCTCTTTAGGCACCAGAATACTGCGATTCCAGTGATAACAGGGCAACATCACTAAATCAGAGAAAATGTGCAGTGCTTCAGTTGCAATAGCAAAGTCGGCACTTCCCTTGGCAACCGCTTCGTTAATTTGATTCGGCGTTCCTTGATGCATATTCAAGGACACATTAGGGTAACGATGAATAAAGCCTTGAATCACTTCAGGCAATGCATAACGTGCTTGAGTATGAGTGGTTGATATATTCAAGGAGCCTTGATCAGGGTGAGTATGCTGGTTAGCCACTGCCTTAATGCTCTCCACCTTAGCCATGATCTCGTTACTAATGCGGATAATTTCCTTACCCGCAGGAGTCACTTGGCTGAGGTGTTTGCCGCTACGTTTAAAAATTTGAACACCAAGCTCATCTTCTAATAAGCGTATCTGCTTACTGATGCCCGGCTGGGAGGTATACAAGCTTTCCGCAGTCGCCGACACATTAAGGTTATTGTTAACGACTTCTACGATGTAACGTAACTGCTGCAATTTCATGTAGTTAAATTCTCTGGCGCGAAACTCCAACTAACTGCCCGTTAGTGGGTTTCTTATTACATTTTTTTATAAGTATATAATCAAACAACCAGAGAATGAAATGTCTTTCCACTACATATTTGTCAGTCGTTAATTAGTTCAAATTTCTCACTAATTGTGCCGAATTCTGTTTTAGTAAACGTAAGGTGGCCCCTGCTCCCATCACCGAGACTAACAAGGTGCCAATCACTGGGCCTAATAACCATAATCCCCAGTTAATCGACGCACCAATATCAAATACCATCACTTGCAATAGTAGTAAGATAGTCTGTGCTGCGCTCGCGGCAATAAAACCCGCTAAGAACCCTAGAATAACAAATTCATAAATAACAGCATTGCGCAGTAACTTAGCGCTGGCCCCCAAGGTACGCAATATCACAGTCTGTTGCCTGCGCTCTTCTAATGAACTTTGCACCTGCGCATACAGCACTAAACTACTAGCTAGCAACACCACCACTAATACCAAACGCAGTGCCAATGCCACTTGATCGACAACTTGCGACAACTGTGTAATCAGCGCTTTTACATTAATAAGAACCAAGGTAGGAAAACTGGCCATGGTTTCAGCCATCCAGGCACTTTTGTTTTCAGGTAAATTAAAGGAGGTTAAATAGCCAGTGGGAAAATCTTTTAAAATGTCTTGGCTAAGCAGCACATAAAAGTTGGGTTGCATTGTATTCCAATCAACGCTGCGGACACTGGTCACATTTACCACTATCTCGCTCGCACCCACCATAAAGCCAAGTTTATCGCCAACAGTAATATTGAGGCGCTGAGCAAAATCTTGTTCTACCGAGGCTTCATTTACACTGCTCGCGTTTAGCCATTCTCCTTCTAATAGCGCATTCCGGTAAGGCAAGTTAGCCACGCTACTCAAATTAAGCTCTCGCCCAGCACCACGCCTACGTGATGAATTTTTTTCCGAGTATTCACCCTCGCGCTGTTGGCTTACCACTTCGTCGTTAATAGAGACTAATCGGCCACGTAGCATAGGGAACATTTCAGTAAGTTCTACATTCTCGTTTTCAAAGCGCGCGTTGATTAACGGTTTCTGAGGCTCGCTAATATTGTACATAAAGTGATTGGGCGCACCCTCAGGCAACTGTTGTTGCCATTCACTAATCAAATCTTGTTGAATAACCCAAACCACCAAGGCCAATTTAATCGCCACCGTAAAACCAATCAGTTGCACTCGATTTTGTTTGGCACGTTTGTACAATGATGAAACTGCAATTTTAAGGCTCAAATTACGCAGGCTAGCGGCGCGTTTTTTACCAAACCACAACAGTAACTGGCTAATAACCAGCAACAAAGCCACTGCTGCAATACCAACACCTAGCAGTATTAAGCTCAACATTAGCGAACCGCTGTAAAGCAGCAGCAATACAAATACACTTAACAGCATCCAAATTCCAACCCACAGTGGGTTTACCACTCCATCATCGCTGTCGCGACGAATCACTCGCATAGGTGCGATGTCGAAGAGTTGAATAAGTGTAGGAAGAGTAAAGGTAATCCCGCAGATAAGTCCGCTGCCTATCGCCATTAAGTAAGGCGAGGCGCCGGCACTAGGAAGTGTTATATTCAGCAAGCTTTCTACGTAATTTGCCACAGGCCATTGAACGATAAACGCCACCCCAACGCCAATCACAATAGAGGCCACGATAACCGCAAAAAAATGCCCTAAATAAATGGCCCTAATTTGCGGCTTGCTAGCGCCTAATACTTTAAACATTGCGACCGTGTCGTAATGTCGCTGGCAATATAAACGGCTAGCAACAGCAATAGCTGCACTGGCCAATAAAATGCCAATAAGGCCAGCCAATAATAAAAATTGCTGCGCCTTCTGCAAAGCGCCAGCCAAGGGCGAATCACCACTGCTTACATTAACTAAACGTTGATTGTCGGCTAACAGCGGTTTCACCCAGTTTTCAAATTCAGCTAAATTAGTCTTTTCTCCAGCAAACATGTAGCGATACGCCAAACGGCTACCAGGTTGTACTACTTCCGTTTTGGCTACATCATTAATATTAATAATGACTCGGGGGGCCGTCATAAACACACTAAACGGCGCATCAGGTTCATTAACAATTCGCCCGCTAATAATAAACTCAGCTTCACCTATTTCTATGGCATCACCTACATCAACCTTAAGTTGATAAAATAATCGTTCAGCCAACCAAGCCTCTCCAACCGCAATGCCCTGTTTTTGCGCGGCATCACTGCCAGCCACATCTGAGCTAATCCGTAAGCTACCTTTTAAGGGATATTGCTCTGACACCGCTTTGACGCTGGCAAGCACTAGGTTTTCGTTACCATAAACCATTGATGGAAAAAGCAGTTGCTCAGCGTAATCGAGCTCGAGGTCATCCGCTTGTTCAGCTAAGGGTAAATCTACCGGATGAGCACTACGCACCACCCTATCTGCGGCAATAAAGTCACCACTTTTATTAAAAATAGCCTGTTCCATGCGGTCGGTAATACTGGTAAACAGCCATACAGAACTCACAGCCAATACAATGGCTGCGGCAACAATGGTTAACTCGCCTCGGCGTAATTCAGCTCGAAACAAACGCCATATCAAACTTTTCATGGTTTGTTCCTTATTGCTTGATAATTCTGCCAGCTTGCAAAGTAATTTGCCTTGCACAACGTTCTGCTAACTTAAGCTCGTGAGTCACTAGTACAAGCGTTGTGCCTGACTGCTGATTTAGTTCAAACAATAAATCTTCAATAATTTGACCATTACTGTTATCGAGATTTGCCGAGGGTTCATCGGCAAACAACACTTTTGGTTGGCTGATAAATGCGCGAGCAATTGCTACCCTTTGCTGCTCACCACCAGAGAGTTGGTTTGGATAATGGTCGTGTCTTTCTGCCAAACCTACTTTTTCTAACCACTGTTCTGCCAATTGCCTAGCGTTAGCTACCCCCTTAAGCTCAGCAGGTAACATAACGTTCTCAAGCGCCGATAAAGCAGGGACCAATAAAAACTGTTGGAAAATAAAGCCTACGTTTTCACGTCTTAAACTGGCTCTTTGCTCTTCGTCCAAAGATTCCAAGTTTTGCCCACACAAGTTAACATTGCCTTGGCTAGCGCTATCTAAGCCTGCCAGAATACTTAACAAGGTGGTTTTCCCCGAACCAGATGCGCCTACTATGGCCAAAGACTCACCTTGCTTTATTTGCAGGTTTATATCGTTCAATAAACTCAGGTTTCCGGCATGAGTTGCAACATGATGATTGAGTCCGCTGGCGTTTATGATTATGTTAGGCGCTAAAGTTGATTCGGTTGTTGGCATAAAAGTAGGTGCTCAAGAATGATGGTTAGACACAAAAGTAAAAGTTTTTCGCTGTTCGCACTATTTGTTTTACTCTTTTTTACATTGAATACAAAAGCTTTCTCTAATTCAAAATCTATTTTGATATTAGGCGACAGTTTAAGCGCAGGTTATGGCATGACAATCGACCAAGGTTGGGTTGCGCTCAGTCAACAATACTACAACGTGAATAATCAGCCAGTAGATCTTATCAACGCCAGTATTAGTGGCGAAACTACAGCTGGCGGGTTACGACGCCTTCCTAGCTTACTGGAACAACATAACATTGATTGGTTACTGATTGAATTAGGTGGGAACGACGGTTTACAAGGTCACCCAACCAGTAATATTGAAAACAACTTAAACGCAATAATCGACTTGGCAAAGCAACACGATGTGCAGGTGGCATTAATGCAGATCCGTATTCCCCCTAACTATGGAAAGCGATACCGCCAAGCCTTTGAAGGACTTTACCCAAAAATTGCTGAACAGAAGCAAGTTAGCTACCTGCCCTTTTTTATTGAAGATATAGCGACTCAAACACATTTGATGCAAAACGATGGGATTCACCCTAATCAACAGGCACAGCCAATGATTAGCGAGCAAATGCAGCAGCAATTACTCGATTTGCTTTACAACTAGTTAGCCCGTTTGAGCAAAGCCATTTTGGTCTTGTAGTAGTTGTGACAAAGACGCTACGCGATCTTGCATCACCTTAATGGCCTCAAACTGATTCAGTGTTTTACGTTCATCTAACACCATGCCCGCTTCTATCGTCATTAACGTATACGTTTGCTCGCTAACCTCAACCACTACACAACGCGTTTGCGAATGCTCGGTTTGTAAAACAGCCAAGCTACCCAGTTCCAGCAGATTTTGCGAAGAAGTCGCGATACTTTTGAAAAACCAACTTTGCGGCATTAAAGGTTTTAGAAATTGCGCTGAGGCAACAGCATTAAGGCAAATTTGAACTTTGATGGGATCTGACCAATTAAAGGATTCTAATTGCTCTAGAAATTGATAATAAAGCTGAGTGTGCTCGGCAGTAAATGGGCTGTCTTCTTGGGCATGTTGAACACAACGCTTTTTACACAACTTAGACACAAACAACATATTCGGCCCTAACTCAAGAGTCATTACTCCCTTATTAGAATCAAATACCCAGTGCCATTGTTTATTAGGTTGAATTAACATTATTTAAAAACAGAACTATCCGTGTTGAGCTCACTTAATAAACAAATGTACTACGTGAGCCCAACAAAAACAAATATATTTACTATTTTTTATACCGCATTCGATATTTGTTTAATCAATTCCGGGCCTTTGTAAATAAATCCACTATAAACCTGAACTAATTTAGCGCCTGCATCCATTTTTTCTTTTGCAGCCATGGCTGAATCTATTCCACCTACCCCGATAATTGGGATCTCAGATTTCAAATAATGATCTAATTTTCGAATCACTTCGGTAGACTTTAATTGCAAAGGACGACCACTCAAGCCACCGGCTTCAGCGGCGTGCGGCATACCCTCAATCATAGAACGCTCAAGGGTGGTATTGGTGGCGATAACGCCATCAAGTTTATATTTGAGTAAAGAGTCACTTATCTGTTCAATTTCATCTTCAGATAAATCTGGTGCAATTTTGATCAATAAAGGAACGTGTTTATTATATTGCTGAGTTAATTGATCTTTACGTTCAGTCAGATCCTTTAATAGATCTTCTAATGCTTCACCATATTGTAAAGATCGTAAACCAGGGGTATTTGGACTAGATATATTAACAGCAATGTATGAAGCATGTGGAAACGCTTTATTCATGCCTATTAAATAATCATCTTTTCCTTTCTCAACAGGAGTATCAAAGTTTTTCCCAATATTGATCCCAAGGATCCCTTTAAACTGACTTTGTTCTACATTATTTATTAAATTATCGATCCCTAAGTTATTAAAGCCCATACGATTAATTAAACCGTCGGCTTCTAATACCCTAAAGATACGTGGTTTGTCATTACCCGACTGTGCACGTGGTGTAACCGTACCTACTTCAACAAAACCAAAGCCCATTGCGTCAAATGCTTGAATACACTCACCGTTTTTATCTAAACCAGCGGCTAAGCCCACCGGATTAGGGAATGTAAGCCCCATTAGATCTACCGGGTTAGAAGGTACATGTTGGCGATAAACACGATCTAACAGTGTTCCACCAGTGCGTTTAAACATCTCGATAGTAAGATCGTGAGCGCGTTCTGGATCAAGTTGGAAAATTAGTTTTCGAGCAAGTGGGTAATACATTTAAACTCCTAGTATAAGACCCCCGAAGATGCAGGGCTTCGGGGGCAGTATTTTATACTAATTTACGGAGCAGTTTAAATTTAAAAGGTTCAATTCCCTCAATAAAACTGAAAATTTAGCAAACTCATGAGTATTACCAGTCTTAAAGTCCGCTAACATGTGATTCCAACGGTCTAACAGGCCTTCATGGGCAGCTAACCAATCATCTAGCGCGTCGCTACTTTCCATTTTAGCGGCCCACTTAAGTGCACTCACGGTAAGTTGACGTTGTTGCCAATCCAGATCTTCTCTAAACGAGGATCTTGCTAATGCCTGCCAATGATTATCAACGCTTTGCAGATTTATTTGCACTAAGAACCAGTGCAAACCAATGTTTGCGCCCAAGTTAAAGTAAAGCTTAGCTACCGCTACAATATCTTGCTCAGCCTGCTCAGCGACTTCAGTAAGATCTAGTACCGAATAAATCGAATTCATTTTAGCCATTGCACAAGCGATATCCGCAGGTACATGTTGGTCTTGCAATTCTTTCGATTCGGCGTTTACTAGTTTTACTTCTTCTGGAGCAAGAACTTCCATTAAGCTTCGCTGTAACTGTAAGTAACTAGGTCGGTAACGATCTATTTGTTGGGCAATACTTAACGAACGATCGCGTAGCGTTAAGAAACGACGTGTAGCGCGACGAATAATTCGACGCATGTTATCCATCATCTTAAGCTGCAACTGTGCGTTAACTTTATTATCGAGGCTCTCAATCTTGTCAAACAACTCCCACACACCAAATACTTGGCAGGCAATCACATAACAAGTACAAATTTCTGCTGGATGAGCACCAGTTTCTTCGACTAAGCGCGTTACAAAGTTAAAACCAACGTCGTCTACCACTTTGTTTGCCAATCGAGTCGCCACAATTTCGTGACGTAAAGGATGGCTATGCATTTGCTCTACATAGCGCTCTTGTAGCAATACTGGAAAAGATTTAACTAGGGTTTGACTCAAATATGGATCTTCAGTGACTTCTTCAACATTGAACCACTCTTTGAGTACCATTTTCCCGTAAGCCACCAACACAGATAATTCTGGGCGGGTTAACCCTAAACCATTAGATTGGCGCTCTATTAATTCTTCGTCTGTAGGTAAAAACTCCAGGCTTCTGTTGAGTAAACCATCCCGCTCTAGCGCGTGCATAAAGCGAATGATTTCTTTAACCGTGCTGGCCCCTAATTGCTCAGTAATACTAATCGACTGCCCTTGGCGATAGGCATTTTCGAGCACTATTTCTGAAACGTTTTCGGTCATATCCACCAACAACTTGTTACGTTGTTTCTCGGTAAGATCCCCGTTCGTGACTAAACCATTTAGCAGAATTTTGATATTTACTTCGTTATCAGAGCAATCTACGCCACCTACGTTGTCAGTAAAATCGGTGTTTATACGTCCGCCATTGGCTGCAATCTCAATTCTACCCAGCTGTGTAATTCCAAGGTTTCCGCCTTCGCCAACAATTTTAGCGCCTAACTGATTACCATTAATCCGTAGGCTGTCGTTGGCGCGATCTCCCACATCGGAGTCTGATTCGCTGGTAGATTTAATATAAGTTCCAATACCGCCATTCCAGAACAGATCGACGGGTGAACACAAAATAAGTTTGATTAACGCGTTAGGCGTTACATTAGTTTCTTTGGTTGCTAGCAGTTGTTGAATTTGTGGGCTCAACTTAATTGATTTAGCACTACGCAAGAAAATGCCACCGCCTTCGCTAATTAGGCTGGTGTTGTAGTCTTGCCAAGATGAGCGAGGTAACTCAAATAAGCGTTTACGCTCTACAAATGAACTCGCAGCATCAGGCGTTGGATCAATAATAATGTGCATATGGTTAAATGCAGCCACTAAACAAGTATGTTCAGATAACAACATACCATTACCAAATACATCTCCAGCCATATCGCCTACTGCAACACAGCTAAAGTCTGTGGTTTGGCAATCAACACCAATTTCTCGAAAGTGACGTTTTACCGATTCCCAAGCACCACGAGCGGTGATGCCCATGCCTTTGTGGTCGTAGCCATTGCTGCCACCAGAAGCAAATGCGTCTCCCATCCAAAATTGATACTCGTGGCTTAATTGGTTAGCAATATCTGAAAAGGTTGCCGTGCCTTTATCGGCGGCTACTACCAAATAAGGGTCGTCTTCATCTCGGCGTACCACCTGCTTAGGCGGGACTATTTCACCTTTTACATTGTTGTCGGTAATGTCTAGCAAACCACGAATAAAGATGCGATAGCACTCTTTACCTTCCGTTAGCCACGCGTCTCTATCACTGGCGCTTGGTAGGCGTTTACAAACAAAACCACCTTTTGCGCCAACCGGAACAATCACCGTATTTTTTACTTGTTGTGCTTTAACTAAACCCAACACTTCAGTTCTGAAGTCTTCTCGGCGATCAGACCAACGTAATCCGCCACGAGCTACTTTACCGCCGCGTAAGTGCACCCCTTCTACTCGAGGAGAATAGACAAAGATTTCAAACATCGGAACAGGTTGTGGCATGTCGGAGATCAGGCTTGGATTCATCTTAAATGAGATATAATCTTTAATGCCTTTTTCTTGGTTAAGCTGATAAAAATTGGTACGTAACGTTGCTTTAATCATTTCCAAATAACGACGAATGATTCGATCGTCATCAAGGTTCTCTACGCCATCTAACAAGCTAATTAGCTTGGCTTCTATTTTCTCTTCCGTTTTATCTGAACGTTTTAAACCCGGATTAAAACGGCGACGGAACAACTCCATGAGTAGCATTGAGATATCAGGGTAATTAGCAAAGGTTTCTTCAATATAACTTTGACTAAAATTGCTACCTATTTGGCGCATATATTTAGCGTAAGCGCGCAATAACGCCACATCTCTCCCTGAGGCTTGTGCAGCTAATACCAAACGGTTAAAGCCATCATCTTCAAGTTGGCCAGACCAAATCTCGGCTAAGGCATGCTGGAAGTTATCTCGATTTTGTTCAATATCTAAGTCTTGTGCGCCAACAAACAACATCGCGAAATCTAGTACCCAATACACTTTGTCGTCGCTAGTAGTTAGCCGATAAGGTGTTTCACCAATAACGCGAAGCCCCATATTTTCTAACATCGGGAGAATGTCGGATAAGTGCAAAGGCTCATTTAAGTGAAATAGCTTTAAGCGTACATGGTTGGTATTGAGCTTTTCTTCCTGTGGGCGATAAAACAACATACCGAGTTGGTTTTCATCACTTAAGTCTTCAAACTGAATAATGTCTGCCACTGCAGAGCCTGGTAGCACGTTTTCTTTATAAGAACGTGGAAAGGCTGTTTGGTACTTGTTGCTTAACTGAATCGCGCGTTCTTCGCCAAAATTAGAAATCAGTGAGTCAACTAGCCTATCTTCCCAAGTTCTAGCCGCTTCAATGAGGTTGGTTTGTAACTCGCTCAAGTCGAACTCCTGATTATTATCTACTCTCACAAGGTAATGAGTTCGTGCCATTGACCCTTCGGTGAAATAGGTAGAAAACTCCACATCTTCTTTAGATTTAAAATGTTGCTTTAGAATCTGCTGGCTATGAATACGTAAAGCCGTGTTGTAGCGCTCTTTGGTGGTGTATACCAAACAAGAATAGAAACGACCATAGATGTCTTTGCGTACAAACAGCTTCACTAAATCGCGTTCTTGAATCTGTTCGACACCCAAGCCAATATCGAGCAACTCATCTTCGGTGGCTTGAATTAACTCATCGCGCGGATAAGTCTCCATAATATTCAGCAAAGACTTGTAAGCGTGGGAGCCGGCCGGCAAATCGGAGTTCACCATAATTCTGGCAAGCTTTTGATTGATTAACGGGATCTCTAAGGCACTGCGGTTATAAATGGATGAAGCATATAAACCGATAAAGCGATGTTCACCAATTACTGTGCCTTTACTATCGAAAATCTTCACGCCAACGTGGTCGATATAGGCGGGACGATGTACTCGTGACTTGTGATTGCTTTTATTAAGCACCAAGGGCGTTTGATTAGTGGCGAGATCTCGTCCGGCACTTGTGTAACTCGATAGGGTCACCACTTGACTGGTGACATATTCTCGGTACAAACCTAAGCTGCCGCTTTCGTCCGGAATCAGTTGTAAATCACCTTTTATCTTTTTCAAACTGTAGTGGCGGTAGCCCATCAAAGTGAAATTATTATCTGCCATCCAGGCCAAAAAGGCGGTACTTTGGCTCAACGATTCTTCACCCGCTAAACCTTTACTCTTAGCCAATTCATTACTAACCGTTTTCAGCTTTTCTAACATCAAAGCCCAGTCATTTACCACTACATTGACTTCGTCTAATACGGTATTTAATTCTTTGCTTAAACGACGCAGCGCTTTTTCGTCACTTTGGCGATCAATCTCAATCATGAATACGGTTTGATTGCCCAACTCAGCATGCTGCACATCATGCACTGCGGTGATTTGATTGTTCGCATCTCTATCTAAACGCATTGGCTGATGCATTAGCAGATGGGTATTTATGCCACTACGCCCTAACGCCATCCGCATAGAGTCCACCAAAAAAGGGGAATCTGGAACCACAATCTCGATAATAGTATGAGTAGATTGCCAGCCATGGCGGCTTAGTTCAGGGTTATAAACATTGATATGACGGTCGCAGGTTTGAGTAAGATTGAGGGCATTCCATAAGCCCACCCCTACCCCATATAAATCGCTGTCGCTGCGATTGGCGAGATCGTCGCTGCCCATGCCAGAAAACAGCCGAGAGAGAAACTCCTCGGCTAATGGCGCAGCCTTTGAATCAAGTTTCTGATTAACAATTTGGTAGACTTTTTTAAGCAGTACGGAGGCGTGTTGCTGCGCTCTTGTCATAACGCATTCCTTATCCTAGTAGAGTAAAATTATTATTGTTTAAAACAACGGCTTATTGTTTATTTTAGTGTAGTTCGGTTTAGAGAATAATCGATAAGATATACGCTAAACCTTACAAACAATTAGACCATGCTTTTACATTTTTACAACATTGTTGACTAGATTTTTTGAAGCGATAGGAATTTATTTTCGTTATTGGTAGATAAGACAAAACGACCGCTCACTCCACCAGAATTTAAAAAAGGTAAAAAGCGAAGTGCAGGAATTTGGATCCGCTTACCGGTTTGGTCGGTAGCGATAACTGAACGGGCGCTACCTTTGTAGACCCGTTCAAATTCCAAGTAAGAAATGTGTAAATTAAAAATGTACTGCTTCATCGGATACTTGGTTAATTAAGCCTTTAGTTGCTGTAAACCATTAGTGACTTTTTCAAATAAATCTTTACTAAGATCGTCCAAGCTAGCTAATCGTTCTAATTGCTTAATTATCAGTCCTTTGCGTTCATCGTCAAGTTTCACCGTTTGAATTAATGGTGTGATTAAACGAGACGCTACCTGTGGGTTTTGAGTATTAAGAATACACAGAATATCTGTTAAGTAGCGGTAACCAGAACCATCTTTAGCATGGAAATGACGAGCATTGTTATTAGCAAAGCTACCCATTAAGGAACGAACTCGATTTGGGTTTTCCATGGTAAAGCTTGGGTGTTGGCTTAGACCCTTAACCCGTTCTAATGCGCCATCCTCTGAAAAGCTCGCTTGTAATGCTAACCACTTATCCATCACCAAACCATCGTGCTGCCAGTTTTTTTCATAATCGTTAAACATGGCTGCACGCTGTTCGATAGCAGCATTATTTGCAGCAGACATGGCAGCAAGTTTATTGGTCATTAATGGGCTTTCAAAATAAGCGTCTGCCACTAGACTAGGTTTGCTATAGGCCAAGTACTGTAAACAAGCCGCGCGTAATGAGCGCAAGGCAATATCTGAATGGGCTAAGCTTTGTTGGTCTTGTTCAGCGCAGCGTTGTTCTAGCAACAAGAACTGCTCGGCTAAGTGCTCTGCCAATTTATCGATAAAGAAATCACGCGCCTTAGCGATAGCATCAATATCTACTCGCTCAAAACTATCGGCGATTTCATTTTCACCACTAATCGTTAGCAACTCTGCCAATAAACCTTTATCGATATTTTGATCTTCCAGTAACTGGCGGAACGTAGCCACAATTGCTTGATCAATTTCTAGGGCTTTATCTTGCTGAATAGCGCTCACCGCTTGAACCATCCACCCAGTCACTAATTTTTGCATACCGTCCCAACGGGCGAAGGTATTTGAAGCATGATTAATAATCAGCAATAGCTGCTCGGTAGAATAAGACAGATCTAACTTAACCGGCGCAGAGAATTCTTGCAGCATGACCAAAGTAGGTTGTTCGCTAATGTTATCAAACAACCACGTTTGCTTATCTTCAGTTAACTCCAGCACCTCTGACACAGCTAAACCATTAATTTCTAGCGCAAAAGCCTGTCCACTGTTAGCCAATAGCTCAATAGATACCGGAATATGCAGCGCTTGTTTGTTGGTTTGCTCGGCCGTTGCAGGAGTATGTTGGCGAATACTTAAACTGAATTGCTTGTTTACTTCATCGTAAGTACTTTCAACATTAAGTATCGGTGTACCCGATTGGCTATACCAGCGTTTAAACACCGTTAAATCTTTTCCACTGGCATCTTGCATTGCGCTAACAAAGTCATCGCAGGTGGCTGCTTGGCCATCATGGCGTTCTACATATGTTTGCATACCAGCCTGAAAGCCCTCTTCGCCCAATAAGGTATGTAACATACGAATCACTTCTGCGCCTTTCTCATACACCGTAAGGGTGTAAAAGTTGTTCATCTCAATCACTTTATCGGGGCGGATTGGATGCGCCATTGGGCCTGCGTCTTCAGCAAACTGGTGGCTACGCAGTACTCGAACATTCTTAATACGGTTTACCGCGCGCGAGCCTAAATCAGAGCTAAACTCTTGATCACGAAATACGGTTAACCCTTCTTTTAACGACAGTTGAAACCAATCACGACAAGTAATGCGGTTACCCGTCCAGTTGTGAAAGTACTCATGACCGATCACGGCTTCAATGCCTAAAAAGTCGTTATCTGTAGCACTTTCTTTGTTGGCCAATACATACTTTGAGTTAAATACGTTTAAGCCCTTATTCTCCATCGCACCCATGTTGAAAAAATCAACCGCCACAATCATGTAAATGTCTAAGTCGTATTCAAGATTAAAGCGCTCTTCATCCCATTTCATAGAGGCTTTTAAAGACGCCATTGCATGCTCGGTGCGATTTAGGTTGCCCTTATCAACAAATAATTCTAATGCAATCGTTCGACCAGACTGAGTCACAAAGCTGTCTTCGAGTAAATCAAAGTCACCTGCGACTAAAGCAAACAAATAACTAGGTTTTGGAAATGGGTCTTGCCAACTGACCCAGTGTTTGCCGTTTTCTAATTCGCCTTGGTCAACCTTATTACCATTGGATAGCAAAAATGGATATTGAGCTTGGTCAGCAATAATCTTGGTAGAATACGTCGCCAGTACATCGGGACGATCTAAGAAAAAAGTAATGCGGCGAAAACCTTCTGCTTCACATTGGGTACAAAACGCATCACCCGATTGATATAAGCCTTCAAAGGCTTTATTTTCTGCCGGATTAATTTGAGTAACAATGGCTAGTTCAAACTGTTCTGGAAGGTTTCGAATGACCAGTTGAGAATCACTCATTTGATAATCTTGGTGTGTCTCGCCGTTAACTCGCAAACTAACTAACTCAAGCTTTTCGCCATCTAATATCAAGTCACAAGCGTGTTCAGCTTTACGCACGACGGATGACACCGCAGTAACTCGAGTAGATTGAGGTTCTAAATCAAACTCTAAGGCCACACTATCAATTGTGTAAGCAGGTGCTTGGTAGTCTGAGCGGAATTTGGCTGTAGGTTGAGCTGAAGAGTCGGCCATGAAACGTCCTTTTATAGAATGTCGAAAATACACGAATTAAGATGAAGTTATTGTAAAAGATATTAGTTAGAGCAGCTAACCTTTTCAGCTTAAGGCTAAAAACAAAAAAGTCGGCCTAAGCCGACTTTTTAATAGCAATAAACTTAGAACGACAGTAAACCCACCGCATTCAAAAATACTACTGCAATAGCGATAGGCGATATGAAGCGCACGCTTTTAGAGAACATTTGAAAAGCTTGGCTTTCTAAACCCATTCCTTTCTTAACATTGTCAGCTTGAACAATCCAACCGACAAATACGGCAATGAATAAGCCACCAAGTGGTAGAAGTATGTTCGCGGTAATGTAATCTAAAACTTCAAAGAAGTTTTTACCCATTGGGCTTTCTTCAAATTGGAATATCTCCCAACCTGCAAATGAACCAATCGTACCTAGGCTTAATAACCAAACCGCGCCACCAGATACAATAGCAGCAATATTACGGCGGAAACCTTTACGCTCAACAAGGTATGCTGAAGTAGACTCAAGCAATGCTAATGCCGACGTAAATGCCGCTACCGTAACCATTACAAAAAATATTGTTGATACCACTCCACCTAGCGGCATAGTACCAAAGGCAATAGGTAACGATACAAAAAGTAAACCTGGGCCCGCACTTGGCTCAATGCCATTGGCAAATACAATTGGGTAAATGGCTAAACCAGCCATTAGTGCAACAACGGTATCGGCGATAGCAATGTAGATAGAGGTTTTAGCAATAGACGCACCTTCAGGCAGGTAAGCGCCATAAACCATCATAATGCCCGAAGACAAACTTAGCGTGAAGAAGGCATGGCCAAGAGCCATAAGCACGCCATTTATGGTCAGTTTAGAAAAATCAGGACTAAACATGAAGCTAACTGCGGCGGCAAAATCACCGGTTATAGCTGCATAGATCATGATAATGGTAAGCAATACAAATAGCGCAGGCATTAACAAGGTAACGATGCGCTCTAGGCCTTTAGTAACGCCCTTAGCCAAAACGACTACAGTGCCAACTATTACCAACGTAGCCCAAAGAATAAGTTGCTTTGGATCAGAGGTTAAATCGCCAAATAGCGCACCAATTTGTTTCGCATCGCCTGCTGCAGCAGAAATGTCGCCACCAGCAGATTTGAATACATACGCAACCGCCCAACCGGCAATAACGATGTAAAAGCTCAATACTAAAAAGCCTGCAAGTACGCCCATGCCACCAATGAAAGCCCAGTTTTTAGAGCGACCATTTTCTAAGGCCACTTTTGCGACAGCGTTCGCCGGTGTCGAACGGCCTTGTTTACCTAAATAAACCTCGGCCATCATCACCGGAATACCAATGAAAAGAATACATAGTAGATACACTAGAACGAAGGCACCACCGCCATTTTCGCCCATAATGTAAGGGAATTTCCAAATATTACCTAAACCTACAGCAGCACCGGTAGCCGCTAAAATGTAAGCAAAGTTACTCGACCAGCGATTGCTCACTGAAGTGTTATTACTCATGATTTTCTCTTTTTATATTGTGTTTGCTAATTGCGTCCGTGTTTTAGGCCGCCGATCTAAGCATAAACAGAATGAGAATTACAGATAAAATGAATCTTTATGCTGAATTTATGCGATCCGTCATTACAAGCAATCTATATAACACTCAATAGTCAGTTTAATATGCCGAATAATAATTCTTCAACAATGCATAAATTGCTATTTTATTGCAGCTAACTGTTGTTTAAGCCAGTCCCTTTCATAGCCTAGTACTGGATGAATTATTTGTCGTTGCCTTAGGGCCTTAGTTTGTTGCTCATTTAACGATACCCCATTTGTCATAAATACAAAGGGCGTCATTTCTCCCTGTTTTTCAATAAAACCCACTAGGTTTATTACGCCGTTTACATAGCCACTTTTAGCATGAATATGTGCTTTCAACGGTGGGCGCGTTACACTGCGTCGATACTTTAAAGTGCCACTCACCCCAGCTACTGGCAACTTATCAATAAGCGGGGTTAAATCAGGATCTATTAACCAAAGCTCAAGCAGATTGTAGAGCAACTCGGCGCTGACCAAGTTTTCTCGAGATAAACCAGAGCCATCTCTTAAAGCCGTATAGCTAAGATCTAGACCTAGCTCGGTTAATTGTTGCTTAACCAACTCGCTAGCGGCTTGATAACTACCCGCCCGTTGTTGCTCCACGGCAATCGTCTTAAACAAACTATCGGCAGTGAGGTTGTCCGATTCCACCAGCATGAATTCTACTAAATCGATGAGCGGAACCGAGCGGTGACTGAATGTTGATTCATATGCAGATAACTGGGTGCGATAACTTATTTTACCTTGGTAAGTCACCCCAAGTTGACGTAATACCCTGCGTAACTTAAGCGTGAAATATTGCTGTTCATCATTAATCGAAAAACGTAACGGCATCATCCTAGCGTTTTGGTTAATACAACCTTTGAGTTGATACTGGTTGTTATCCCCCACTATCAAGCTTTGTTCGCAATCTTGATGCTCTCTACTCACCGTGGTTATCTGGTTATCAATACTCAATAACTGAGTATCACTCACATGAAGTTTGCTTAACTGGCCTAATTCTCCTGGCTTTAAGTTGCCATTGACACAATTGCTATCGATGTTCAGCGCACTCACAGGTGAGGCAAAACAAATGCCTATATCATTCCAAACTTGGCCTTGGCTACGGCTATGACCACTAAAAACCCCCTCATCTATGGTTATTGAGGCCACTTTTTTTCCAAAACCTTTAGTGACTTGAGCTAATAGAGATTTAAGATCATGGGAGGTAAAACTGGGGTCTCCACGCATATGTAAGCGAAGATGCAGCCCTTCGGGACTAGCCTTCACACTCACTTGGGTATTAAAGCGATAATCTGCGCCAAGTTGTTTAATGGCTGCAGTGGCGGTAATCACCTTTAAAGTACTAGCCGGGGTAAGCAACAATTGGCTGTTTTGAGAACCATTAGGCCCAACAAAGCTAACAATGGTTCCAGGAGGCGAAACTAGTTCAGCTTGACTAGCCAGTGAGAAAAAACAAAACCAGAGAAGGGAAATTTTAATAAACAGGGGCATGTTAATCGGCATTCATAAAATCAGTACCGAGAGTATATAAAAAAGGTGAACCGAAGTTCACCTTTTGCTTGTTATTTTAACTGCCTATTGAGCTATCAACTCTAAACGCATCGCACGTTGGCGAACAAAACTACGTTTTAGATGATTGAAAGTTTTCTCAGGCATACCGCTTGGTAGCTCTACCGTTGAGTAGCTATCAAACAATTTTACGCTACCAATGTAATCGCTGCTGATATTCGCTTCGTTGGCAATGGCGCCTACAATGTGTTTAGTTTGAACACCATGTTCTTTACCTGCGTCTACGCGGTAAGTGTTCATTTCAACATCTGCAGTGCGGCGTTTACGTTTAGCGGCACCAGCTTCGTTACGACTTGGGCGTTCACCGCGCTCTCCACCACGTTGACCGCGATGATTACGCTCACCACGTTCGCCGCGTTGCGAGCGTTCGCCACGTTGTCCGCGTTCATTGCTGAAGCGTGAAGAACGAGGTTCTGGGTCGGTAGGCAATTTAAACGGACGTGCTGTTTGAGCTTGGAACAACAAAGCTGTAGCGAGTTCAAGTTCGCTCATGCCAAGGTTGGTCGCAAGTTCAGAAGCAATCGTTTGGTAATCTTCTAATTGTGCATTTTCTACTGCTGCAGCAAGCTTTTCTTGGAAGCTAGAAACACGTTTCTTCTCAATCTCTTCACGAGTAGGTAGCTGCATTTGCTCAATTTTTTGACGTGTTACGCGTTCAATGTTGCGCAACAAACGCTGTTCACGGTAACCAACAAACATTACCGCTTTACCGCTACGTCCAGCACGACCAGTACGGCCAATACGGTGAACGTAAGCTTCTGCATCGTATGGAATGTCAAAGTTAACCACTAAGCCAATGCGTTCTACATCTAAACCACGTGCTGCAACATCAGTTGCTACTACGATGTCTAGCTTGCCAGATTTCAAACGAGTAATCGTGCGCTCACGCATGCTTTGGTTCATGTCGCCGTTCAGTGCAGCAACACTGAAACCTTTAGCTTCCAATCGCTCAGCAATATCAGTGGTTGAGGTTTTTGTGCGGGCAAAAATAATTGAAGCGCTGTCGCTGTTAACTTCTAGAATACGGGCCAACGCTTCTATTTTGTTTAAACCAGCAACGTGCCAATAGAACTGCTCAATATTTGATACAGTTTGAGTCTTAGCCGCAATTTTTACTTCTTTTGGCTCAGACATGTAATTTTTAGTGATGTTTTTGATTGCCGGCGGCATCGTTGCTGAGAACAACGCTGTTTGGCGCTCTTTAGGCATATCGCGCATAATGCGTTCAACATCATCAATAAAGCCCATACGTAGCATTTCATCTGCTTCGTCTAATACTAGGGCTTTTAGTTGGTCAAGCTTAAGCTTGCCACGATCTAGGTGATCGATAGTACGTCCAGGCGTACCAACAACAATTTGTGGGCCACGACGTAGCTCCTTAATTTGTTGTCCGTAATCTGCACCACCATAAATAGGCAGCACGCGTAAACCAGGAATATGACGACTAAAGTCTTTAATGGCATCGGCTACTTGGTTAGCTAGTTCACGCGTAGGAGCAAGAACCAACATTTGTGGCGCGTTTAGCTTAGGGTCTAACTTTGCAATTAACGGCAAAGAGAAAGCAGCGGTTTTACCGGTACCTGTTTGTGCTAAGCCAAGTACATCATGTCCTTCCAGCAGCAATGGAATGGTTTTTTCCTGAATAGGAGACGGCGTCTCGAATCCAATCTCGGAAATAGCTTTTAAAATGGTTTCAGGTAGAGCGAATTGCTCAAAACTTGAACTGCTGGATTCGGTCATATTTGGCCCACAATTATTTAAAGGATGCGCACTATACGCTTTTGATCACAAAAAGTCTCATTGATTTTACATTTTTATGGAAAAACATTAGCCGTCTTGATAGGCGACAATAAAAAACCGCTCTAGTGAGCGGTTAGTAGCTTTTAGTATAGGCTATCTTTCTATTCTTCTTCCGCTGCTGGGTACTTTTCAGCAGTTTCTTTTATAAGAGGTTGTAACTCACCAGTGCGGAACATTTCCATGATGATGTCACAACCGCCCACTAGCTCACCTTCAACCCAAAGTTGTGGGAAGGTTGGCCAATCAGCGTAATTTGGTAGCTCTGCACGAATGTCTGGATTTTGTAGAATATCTACATACGCGAAACGTTCACCACATTGCATAACGGCTTCTACTGTTTGCGCAGAAAAGCCACAGCTTGGGAACTTAGGCGAACCTTTCATGTAAAGTAGAATTGGGTTTTCAGCAATTTGCTGTTTGATTTTGTCAATCGTTTCCATTTTAAACTTCTCTAATTTTTACACTAAGTCTATTCTAGGTGTTGGGCGTACCCTAGCAAAAATAGTCGCCGATTTCACCACTTTGCGCTAGATCAATTTTTTTTAGTGTTTTTGCTTTGCCACATAAAGCACTAGTGCTAAACTCGTTTGTAAAGTTTTTACTATATAAAAGATTGCGCTGATTCAGCCAATTATAACAAGGAGAGAAAAAACAATGGCATTTACATTACCTGCTTTACCGTACGCACAAGACGCGCTTGAGCCACACATCTCAGCAGAGACTTTGTCTTTCCACTACGGCAAGCACCACAACACTTACGTAGTAAAGTTAAACGGCTTAGTTGAAGGCACCGATTTAGCAGAAAAAAGCCTAGAAGAGATTATTAAAACTTCTACTGGTGGTGTATTCAATAACGCTGCTCAAATATGGAACCACACCTTCTACTGGAACTGTTTAGCGCCAAACGCTGGCGGTCAACCTACTGGTGCTTTGGCAGCAGCAATTGACGCAAGCTTCGGTTCTTTCGATGAGTTCAAAGCAAAATTCACTGATAGTGCAATTAACAACTTTGGTTCTAGCTGGACTTGGTTAGTTAAAAACGCTGACGGTAGTTTAGCCATCGTTAATACTAGCAACGCTGCTACACCTTTAACTGATGAAGGCGTTACACCACTATTCACTTGTGATTTGTGGGAACACGCATACTACATTGATTACCGTAACGTTCGCCCTGATTACTTGAACGCTTTTTGGGCTTTAGCTAACTGGGAATTTGCTGCTGCAAACTTCGCATAAGCTAAATACCTAGCAAGGCAATAAAAAAGGGCGCTATTAGTAGCGCCCTTTTTGTTATCTAACTTTTACCTGCCGCTTATTTGCGATCGCTATGACCCAAGCTCATATCTGGAGCAATCACATCTCTTACTCGCTGCTTAAGGATCTTCGCTTCAGGGAAGCCTTCATCTGCAACGCGACACCAAATCAATTGGTCGTTAACATATATTTGAAAGCGCCCTTTGCTGGCCGGACGCAGCGCAACTTCGCCGAGCTCTTGAGAAAAAGTAGTCAGCAACTCTTGGCTTAACCACGAAGCTCTTAATAACCAGCCGCATAAACTGCAGTAATATATTGCTACTTTAGGTAAGGCGACATCTTGCTCTACCGACATGCTTATTTCCTTTTCTGTAAATCAGTAATGTGGTTAAGCACCCGCTTTAAAGAAACAGGATATTTAGTCCCTAACTGCTGAGCAAATAAAGATACGCGTAACTCTTCTATCATCCAGCGCAGTTCTTCACCCTCTTTACTGTATACTGGCAACGCCAGCTCTTTCTCTCTTTCGATAGCGGTATCAATTTGCTGCATCGCTAAGCGATCTTTATGAGAATCTATCGCTAGCTTTTCTAAGCGGCGCTCTATGGCTTTAAGATAACGTTGCACATCGGCTAAACGCTGTAAGCCAACCTCTCGAACAAAACCTTTGTGCACCAATGCCGCCAGTTGCGCTTTTATATCGGCATGTGCCAATACACGGTCAAAACCTACTTTGCCTTTTAGCTGCTTGTTAATTTGGTAGTGCAAACTTAATATTTGCTCTACCTGTACCACTGCTTCTAGGGTTTCGGTGGCTAATTCTGCTCGCACTGTGTCACATAAAGATGCGAAGTCATCAGGGTTATCGACTTGATGCAGCTGGGAGTATTTATCTATTACTGCCAAACAACAATCATCAAGCAATACATCCACTCGGCCGAAAGGATTAAAATACAAACCCAATTTGGCTTTATTTGGCAAATGCTGTTGTAAATAACTCAATGGCGAAGGAATATTAAGCTGCAATAACTTACTTAAACCGCGTGTTTGGCTCCAGCTGGCTTCCTCTTGTTTATCAAATAACTTCAACGCAACGGTTTTACCTTGATCCACTAGCGCGGGAAACGCAGTGATTTGATAACCCTGACGCTGCTCTTCAATCATTGAAGGCAGCTCACCAAAACTCCATTCTGTTACCTTAGCTTGCTCAGCAAAAGAACTAGGGGCAATTTCAGCAATACTTTGTTCAACTTGATCTTGTAACTTATTTTGCAGAGCTTGATAGCTTCGTCCTTGCGCCACTACTTTGCCTTTATCATCAATCACCTTAAAGTTAACTTTTAGGTGATCGGCCACCGAATCCATATTCCAAGCATCTTCGGGGATCTTCATTCCTGTCATTCTAAGCAGTTGCTTAGTTAATACTTCAAACAGCTGCCCTTCTGCATTTGGCACTGCTTGCAAAAACGCTTTTACGTAGTTAGGCACCGGCACAAAATTGCGTCGAATCGGCTTTGGCAGAGATTTAATTAAACCGCTAATCAGCTCTTCCCTAAACGCAGGGATTTGCCAATCAAAACGCGAGAAGTCTAATTGGTTTAATAGTGCCAAAGGAATATGCGCACTAACACCATCATCGATCTCGGCCGGCTCAAATACATAACTCAAGGCCACCGATACTTGTTCAAACTGCCATTGCTCTGGATATTGTTGTTCTGTTATATGGCTAGCATCATGCTGATAGAGCATTTGCTTAGAAAAACTCAGTAAGTCAGCTTGCTGCACGCTGGCTTTTTTCCACCAGCGATTAAAATGGCTAGCCGATACTACGTCTTCGGGAATTCGCTCAGCATAGAAATCGAATAGCACTTGATCATCAACTCGCACATCACGACGACGCTGCTTTTGCTCTAGCGCTTCAGCGTCATCAAGCAATTGCTGGTTCTGTTTAAAGAAATCATGCTTAGCAGGCCATTGGGCTTCTACCAATGCTGAACGAATAAACACTTCACGCGCAACCACCGGGTCGATACGCCCGTAGTTAACCAAACGTTTGTTCACCAAGCTTACGCCGTATAAACGAACACTTTCGTAAGCCATTACAGCCTGTTGTTTAGTTGACCAATGTGGCTCGCTGTATGATTTTTTTATCAGGTGCTTAGCTTGTTCTTCTAACCAAGCGGGTTGAATCTTAGCGACCCCCCGAGCAAACAAGCGAGAGGTTTCCACTAGTTCAGCCGCCACTACCCATTTAGGTGGCTTTTTAGCTTGGCTAGAACCAGGGAACACCACAAAACGAGCATTACGTGCACCTAAAAATTCACGGTCTTTATCTTTAAAGCCTAAATGGCTTAACAAACCCGCGGTGATGGCTTGGTGAATCGCGTCGTAATTAGCTTCTTCTTGATTAACTGAATAATCGAGCTCTTTAACTACCGTGGACAGTTGAAAGACTAAGTCTTGCCATTCGCGAATTCGCATATAGGCTAGAAACTCTTGCTTACATTGTTTGCGAAATTGATTACCCGACAAGGCTTTTTGCTGTTCTTGTAGATAGCGCCACAACAATAGGTAACTAGAAAAGTCTGAATCTTTATCTACAAAACGAGAATGTTTTTGGTCCGCCGCTTGTTTGCGATCATTGGGCCGTTCTCTTGGGTCTTGAATGGATAGCGCAGCACAAATCACCATCATTTCCTGAACACAGCCAAACTGCTTAGCTGCCACCATCATTCGCGCTAAACGAGGATCAATGGGAAACTTAATCACTTCGCGCCCAAGCGGGCTCAAGCTCGGTTTACTTAAGCCATCTTTTAACGCGCCAATTTCTTCAAGTAAATTTAAACCATCTTTAATATTGCGCTGATCGGGCATATCAATAAATGGGAAATCTTCCAATTTACCCAATTTTAGACCAAGCATTTGCAAAATAACCGAGGCTAAATTGGTCCGCAGAATCTCTGGATCAGTAAAT
Organism: Agarivorans sp. Toyoura001; assembly: GCF_005405585.1. Lineage (GTDB taxonomy): Bacteria > Pseudomonadota > Gammaproteobacteria > Enterobacterales > Celerinatantimonadaceae > Agarivorans. The sequence continues at coordinate 79,876 of NZ_BJEQ01000005.1, forward strand.
TCTGCGCGGCCTTCAAAGTCTTCTTCGCTATATAAACGAATACAAATACCTTCGGCAACCCGCCCACAACGGCCTTTACGCTGATTGGCACTGGCTTGAGAGATGGCTTCGATAGGTAATCGCTGTACTTTAGAACGATAACTATAGCGGCTAATACGAGCAGTACCAGGGTCAATCACATAACGAATACCCGGAACCGTTAAACTGGTTTCAGCAACGTTGGTCGCTAATACAATGCGCCTTCCCCGATGCGAAGAGAAAATTTTGTTTTGCTCTGCATTAGACAAACGAGAATAAAGCGGCAGTACTTCGGTATCACGGAAATTTCGTTTTTGCAGATAATCAGTTGCATCGCGAATTTCTCGTTCACCATTCATAAAGATAAGAATATCACCCGGCTTCTCGCGATATAGTTCTTCAACCGCTTCCGCTAATCCTTCTAATACATCTTTAGTCTGTTCGCCTTCATGCAACGGGCGATAACGAGTTTCTACGGGGTAAGTTCGCCCGGAGACTTCAATCACTGGAGCATTGTTAAAATGCTTGGAGAAACGCTGCGGGTCGATAGTCGCCGAAGTAATAATTACTTTTAAATCAGGGCGTCTAGGTAGCAATTGCCTTAATACGCCCAAAATGAAATCAATGTTTAGGCTTCGCTCGTGTGCTTCATCAATAATCAGTACTTCGTACTGCGATAAAAACCGATCTTGCTGCATTTCTGCCAGGAGCATACCGTCGGTCATTAATTTGATTAAGCTATCGTTTTTAATTTTGTCGTTGAAGCGGATTTTATAACCCACTAATTCACCAATCGGTGTATCTATTTCTTCGGCTATTCGCGCAGCGACTGTTCTGGCGGCTAATCGACGAGGTTGAGTATGGCCAATGTAACCTCGACTACCCAAGCCAAGCTCTAAACAAATCTTAGGAATTTGAGTGGTTTTACCGGAGCCTGTTTCACCGGCAATGATCACCACTTGATTGTCGCGAATCGCCTCATAAATAGTTTGCTTTTGTTCAGCAACCGGCAGCTGTGGTGGGTATTCAATACGTGGAATAGCGCTACGACGACGCTTAGCTAAATCTAGAGATTTAGCTAAGCTTGAACTGAATTTTTCAAAAGCGGCACTTTGCTTGGCCTGATCTTCTGATTTTAGCTGAGCAAGCTGCCGCTGCAGACGATAACGGTCTTTGGCTAGCGCGAGAGAAATTTGTTGTTTTAGATCTGAAAAAGCCGACTGCAAGAATTAACGCCTCGTAGGGTTGCATACGAGGCGCAAATGCTAACAATAATCACTGAGAAAACAAGTCTAACTCACTTGTTTGTAGCAACTATGCAAATGTTTATCGATACCACCAAGCACTTCTTCGCGCGTGATAATGCCCAAAAGTTTGCCCCGCTCGATAACTGGGTACATTTTGGGCTTTTGCTGAAGCATGCTTTGAGCAAGTTCTAGTATGCTAGTGTCTGGGCCTACAATAAGTACATCGCTACGCATCACGTCTTCCACTAAAGATACGGTTTCGCAATGGTAGGTGGCCTCTAACAAACTCTTTAAACAGTCTTGTTCTGATATCCAACCAATGACATGTTTTTGTTCATCAATCACTGGCGCGCCTAGCTGCTTGTGTTCCAATAAACTATGCACCACTTCGGCAATCGGCTGCTTAGAGGTAAAGCACACCGGACGAGTCAGCATGTAATCGCGAACTTTAAGATTCTCTGGCATAACCAATACTCCTAATAAGTGCTGTTACTTTGAGCTTAGTTGTCCAGAGACAATTACACCAGCAAGCCAATCAACTCTGCTGGAAACCACTATTTTAGGGATGTTAGGCAATTTCACCCATTTGGGTAATAGTAGAGGACAGCTTAGCGGAGTAGTATTTATATCGACTGAGTCGCTAACTCAGTCATCGCGTTTAGTTACCTATTGCTGTGTACACCTTTTACACAAATTATGCAGGCCCTTTGTTTTTATAAACAAAGGGCTTTTTTTTGCTTGTTTAACAAGCAAAAAGTTTATGCAAGCTATTGAATATCAATAAATAAATAGCTAAAGGAGCAATTTCACCCATTTGGGGAATGGTGAACTAAAGCCGCTGAGGATAATATTTATCGCGACTGAGTAGCTAACTCAGTCACGCGTTTAGTTACCTATTGCTGTGTACACCTTTACACAATTACGCAAGCCCTTTGCTGCTATAGCAAAGGGCTTTTTTTTGCCTACTTAACTTGCCACTGTAGGGTTTCACCAGCAAAAAACGGTACTAAGGTCTCATCTTCAACCATTACACTTTCTGGCACTTGCCATGCTTGCTTGCTTAACGTAATCGTTTCGCTGTTACGTGGTAAACCGTAAAAGTCAGGGCCATTAAAACTTGCAAACCCTTCTAACTTATCCAGTATGCCTAGCTGGTCAAAAATTTCTGCATATAGTTCAATGGCAGCCGGCGCACTGTAACAACCCGCACAACCACATGCACTTTCTTTGGCTCCTTGCACGTGAGGTGCAGAATCAGTTCCCAAAAATATCTTCTTAGTGCCAGTAGCCACTGCTTTTTGCAACGCCTGTTGGTGAGTTTGACGCTTTAATACGGGTAAACAATAGTTGTGAGGGCGTAAACCTCCCGCTAACAAATGATTTCGGTTGTACATTAAATGCTGCGGAGTAATAGTTGCTGCGACATTATCTGGCGCACTCATCACAAACTCGGCGGCCTCTGCAGTAGTAATGTGCTCAAACACTATTTTAAGGTCTGGCAAAGAAGCGACTAAGTCGCGCATGTGTGCGTCAATAAACGCAGCTTCTCTATCAAAAATGTCGATATCTGAATGCGTTACTTCGCCATGCACTAACAGCAATAAACCTTGCTCAGCCATTGCTTGGAAAACTGGACGTAAAGCACTTACATTGGTTACGCCGTGGGCAGAATTTGTTGTTGCGTTTGCTGGGTACAGCTTACAAGCTTTAACAATGCCGCTGGCTGCTGCCTCGGCGATCATTTCAGGACTCGTGGCGTCGGTTAAATATAAAGTCATTAACGGTTCAAACTGACATTGCTCAGGCAGGGTTTGTTTAATACGCTGATAATAAGCTTTAGCGTCACTGACTTGGGTAACCGGCGGAGTAAGATTTGGCATAATAATCGCGCGCGAAAAATGCTTAGCGGTCGCATTTGCTGCAACATTAAGCATTGCTCCGTCACGTAAATGTAAGTGCCAATCGTCTGGTCTAGTAATAGTAAGTGTTTGAGTCACAACAATCCCCTGAGTCGATATTAACAATTCGCGGGAAGTCTACCCCAAGTGACTAAACAAGTCTTGTGAGCCTTGGCTATGCCTATGAATTATTTGCAACTAATTGCTGCATTTCATTAACAATGGTCTCGGCAGCTTCGTAATCATATTCTTCTATCAACTGCTGCAAGCGTTTTGCCTGAGACGGGAACCGCTGCAAAATAGCCTCATGTTGATCAAGAAAATCATTACTTTCGCTATCAAAGTCATCCAGCAATTGTGACAAAGTTTGTAAATCAGAGAGTATTTCTTCATCGCTAACATTCGATTGAACAGCCGATTCAGGTTGAGCTTGCCGCTCACTACTAAGCTCAAATTGTTGTAAGGCTGCTTGTAGTGGTTGCAAGTGACTCGCCAGTTCGTCTAGTTGTTCACTTAATACTTCGCCCTGCTCTGCTGCCAGTTCTATCACTGCGGCTAAATCTGAAACAACTTGCGCACCTAAAGTTGCTGCCACGCCTTTTATGGTATGTGCAATACGTTGGACATCGGCTGTTTGGTGTTGCTGAAATGCCTGCTGTAAATCAACCAAAGACGTATTATTAACACTGGCAAATTTGGCTATCAATTTCAAATATAGGGTTTTGTTTTCAGCTGCATTGGCTAGACCAACCGCAGTATCCAAGCCTTTAACAACTGGCAGTGCTTGGTATCCGTTGTCACTAGCGGTAATCGCCGGGTCAGCTGCAGACTCAAGTGCTGGCGCACTAGGCGTAATCCATTTAGCCATCACGCTAAACAAGCTATTTACATTAATGGGTTTGGGTATGTGATCATTCATGCCCGCTTCTATAGCTTTTTCTCTGTCGCCCGCTAATGCATTTGCCGTAAGCGCAATGATCGGCAGGTCTTTTAAGGCCAACTGATGACGTATCACTTTGGTGGCGGTGTACCCATCCATTACTGGCATTTGGCAATCCATTAATACACCGTCTACTTGATGCGTTTTTAGATACTCGGCCGCTTGCATTCCATCCCCACAAACAACGCAGGAAATACCATTGGTTTTAAGCAGCTCAGTAATCAACTCTTGGTTAATTTCATTGTCTTCGGCCACCAGTATATTTGCGCCACCTAAATGAGCTATATCTTGGTTTGCTCCATGCTGTTGAGCTTCTCGTCTAGTTTGCTCAAACACTTCTATGCGCCTTACGTCAATAACTGTATCGAATAAATGAGAAGGGGTCACTGGCTTGGTAAGAATGGCGTCTATTTTAATATCTTTGGCTTCTTTACTTAATTCATCGCGACCAAATGCAGTGATCATCACTACATCTAAATCGATACCTAGCGCTTCAATCTTACGTACTGTTTCAATGCCATCCATTTCTGGCATTTTCCAATCCATAAACACCATATCAAAAGGCTGTACATCAGACTCTTGCAGCACGACTAAAGCCTCTTTACCACTAGCGGCAGACTCTACCGAAATTCCAAAGCCCTGTAGTACCTGAACATTGATTTCTTTGGCACTTGGATTGTCGTCAACCACCAGCGCTTTTAAGTTAGATAGCTGCGAATTGTTTGTATCGCGTAAGGCCTTGGCGTTTTTCTGAATCGCCATCGGTAAGTCGAAATAGAAACAACTGCCCTTACCTAGCTCACTGCTTAACGCAATTTTCCCGCCCATTATTTCAGTTAGTTTTAAACAAATCGCTAACCCTAATCCTGTACCGCCATGTTTACGTGTGGTCGAACTATCGGCTTGTGAAAAAGGTTTAAATAACTTGGCTTGCTGCTCAGGTGTCATACCTATACCGGTATCACTTACCGAGAAATACATTTGTACTTGAGCGTCGGTGGTTTCTTTAGCCTCTATTTTTACCACTACAACGCCTTGCTCGGTAAACTTCACCGCGTTGTTACACAAGTTCACGAGTATTTGTGTCAATCTAAGTGGATCTCCTAACAGTGCTGTTGGCATGTTAGGGTCTATATCAAATAGTAACTCTAGGTTTTTTTGTTCGGCACGTAAGCCTACTAAATTAGCTAAATTGTCCAGAATATCTTCTAAACGAAACTCAATCGCTTCGATGTCTAGCTTGCCAGCTTCTATTTTGGAGAAGTCGAGAATATCGTTAATGATGCCTAACAAAGCCTCTGCCGAGCGGTGTACCTTATCAATGTAATTTCGCTGTTTATTGTCTAGTTCAGTTTCTAACGCTAAGTAAGACATACCAATAATCGCGTTCATTGGTGTTCTTATTTCATGCGACATATTGGCTAAAAAGTCACTCTTAGCTTGGTTAGCACTGTCTGCTTGAGCGCGAGCGTCATTTAACTGGTCTTCCAGTTGTTTAATCTCGTTAATATCAACATGAATACCGTTAATTCGTATTGGTCGTCCCTCATCATCGAGCTCGGACACGCGGCCAATGCTTAATATCCAGCGGTATTGGCCGTTTTTACAGCGCAAACGTATTTCGTTACGTAATAAATCCGTTTCCCCGGCTAAGTGCTCTTCTAGCTTGTCATTGTTACGAATTGCATCTGTAGGATGAATTAACTTAAGCCACGCTTCGGTATCCCCTTTTAAACGTGCCCACAATCCATCACCCGCACGTAATTCGCCAGCAGCGTAGCCAAGCATACTCTCGTAAATAGCATTCACTTCTATCCGGTCTTCTTGCGGATAGTAATCCCACATCCCTAAGCCTGCGCCAGACGCCGCAGAATCTAATCGCTCTTCACTTTCGCGTAATTGCGCCTCTACTTGTTTAATTTCAGAAATATCGAAGATAGCGCCATCAGAAAAAGTAGCTTGCCCCTCTTCACCTAGGGAAACAAAAGCTTTTTGCAGCACGTGTTTTTCGCGGCCGTGAGCATCAATAATTCTAAACTCTTGAGAAATAGCGCCGCCTTTTTGATTGAGATCTTTCGAACGGTCAATGCTTTCTTGATAATCATCAGGGTGAACAAGATCTTTATAACGCCGGGGCGCATTAGGCCCTACAAAGTCTTCGACTGGGTAACCCGTTTGCTCAAGCACTTGCTCGCTAACATACAACCACTCTGGTGCTTCACCTTCTACCAGTTTTACCCGATAAATTACGCATTGTAAGTTGTTGGTCAGGGTTCTAAATTGACGTTCGCTGTCGGCCAATTTTTGCTGGGCTTTTTTACGTTCAGTAATATCGCGAATGATACCGGTGAAGTGGCGTTTTCCTTTTAGGAACACCTCTTTAACTGCCAGTTCCATGGGAAACTCTTCACCGCTTTTACGTAAACCAAATACTGCGCGCTCGTTACCAATAACGACCGAGTTTGGTTTTGGTTGATAATCAGCTAAGGTTTGATCGTGATGGTCGGCAATAGACTTTGGCATGAGCATTTTAACGTTATTACCTACAACTTCTTGCTCGGTGTAGCCAAATATTTGCTGAGCAGCAGGGCTAAAACTACGCACAATGCCAGATTGCTCTATCAGCACAATACCGTCGGCAATGGTATCCACAATGGTGCGGATCCTTTCTTCATTATCGGCCAAGGCCAAACGCGCTTGGTAGCGCTCGGTCATATCAATAAGTGAGACTTTTACTTCAACGATTTTGTCGTTTTCCACAACACCTGGCGCAATATTAACACTGACATTTTTTTGCTGGCCATCAGCGCAAATAATGCTCAATGTTTCATCGTTAAAGCTTTTTCCTTGTAGCGCACTTTGCAGCAGCTGTTTAGCCCACTGCTGGTTCGCATCATCTACACCTAATTGGTGCCAATGCAGATGTTTAAATTGATCTCTCTGCTGATCGATTAACTCCGCAAGACTAAGATTATGTTTTAAAAACTTACCGTCTTCATTTAGCGAAGCATAAGCAATAGGGGCGTTTTCGTAGAGATCCCACAAGGTTTTTTCGCGTACCTGTAACTCTGCTGTGCGGTCTTCTACTTCTTGCTCTAATTCTGCTTTAGAGCGCTCTAAACGCAGGTTTATTTTGCGAACTAAGGCAAACACCAAAACAAACAATAGAATGCAAAATGCGAGGGCCGAACCCAGTACCAACAACACAATATTACGAAAACGTAAGTAACCCTGCATCACTTCTTCATGATCAATCTCGGATACTAAGCCTATTTCTAGCTCCGGATCCCAGCGCCATGCACCAACAACGGCTACTCCTCGATAATCTTTGTAGCCAATAAAATTGCCGCCGTCTTGCTTGGCAATAATTGAATAGCCGCTCTCCGTCCAGACTGGATCACCGCCTTTACGATTAGGGACTTGAAGCTTAATGTTAAGTACTGAAGATTGCTTGTCATTAAGTAAACCTAAAGCGGTCAACTCATCTTCAAATTTACTGGGTGAAATCATATAACCTGAACGGCTAACCAAATAGGTTTCGCCGGTTTTACCAATACGAGCACCTTTTAATAGTTGCGAGAACTCGGTCTGCGGATCCATGCGCAGAGTCAACAATGCCACAACCTTACCATCTCGATTTTTTATCGGTGCGGCAATAAACATGGTGGAATGCACATTTTGCACTTTACCTTGCAACATGCCGTCTAAATTTATCTCGGGGCGAATGGGCGGAATAATCACCGTTTCACCGTTAAACGCGCGATTCAGCAAATGTGGGTAGTAACGAGTAATAACGTTGATTTCACCAAGGTTTTCATCTCGCATTGAGGCAATATTTATGCGGTCTCTAGAAATGATGAAAAAACCTAAATCATCAAAAATCGCACGATAATTTTCAACAGACTGACGCAAGCCTTCTAATGCGGGGTCATCAATTAAACTGTCTTTTGAATGTTCTGCTTCAATTAGCACTGTAGAAAAATGCTTAAAGGTGGGATCTAAGGCAATCGCATCAACTTTAGATTGCCAGCCTTGCTTCCATTCGTCCAAGCCAGCATCAGAAGTATCAAGCACTGATTCAATAACATCTTCTAACTGGGAGAACTGATGATGTTTTAGTTGTTGCAGGCCAATACTGGTTACCGCAGCGATAAAAGCAATAGCTGCCGTACATATGGCAACAATCACTAAAATACTTTTACGCGAGCTAAGTAATAAGCTGACATTTTCAATGGTTGATTTACGCAACCTGTTCAAAAGCATCACGATTAAAATGAGTAAGGCAAACAGTACCCATAACAATTGCTCAACTTGCATATACTTTCCTTGTCGCTCGCATTTAGTCACCCCATCTTTTAGGGTCAATCACTTAACTATAATCCCCAATCAAAACTAAATACAATGCTTAGGCCATAAAGCTAAAAATCAATTAAATTCAAAAGATAAGCTTACTACTTTAGCTAAATAAAAACGCCCTTATTAATTAAGGGCGTTTAACTAAAACTCTCTCAACTCTAATTGAAAGATTCAGCAAAAAAGTTATCCATGGCAATAAATGAGCGCGCTGCTGCTTTAGGGTGATATTCCGCTTTCCCGGTCATTGCAGCCGCTGGATTAGTAAAAGAGTGAACTGCACCGCCGTAGGCCACAAACTGCCAATCAACTTTTGCTGCGCTCATTTCTTGCTCAAAATCGGCCACTTGTTTTGCCGGAACAAAAGGGTCTATAGCGCCATGCAGCACTAATACTGGCGAGGTGATGTTGTTAGCGTCTGTAGGATTCGGGGTATCTAAGTTACCGTGAAAAGACACCACACCATTGATGGCTTCGCCCGCACGCGCTAATTCAAGCACCGCGCCACCGCCAAAGCAAAAACCGATTGCACCGACTCTATCGGCGTCTGTATTTGCACTGGGCAAATTGGCTTTCATCGCATCTAGCGCAGCCTTAGTTCTAGCACGTAGTAAGGGCCTATCGCTGCGAAGCGCTGTTGCCGCCACTTTTGCTTCATCTGCATTAGAGGGTCTAACGTCAGTACCATAGACATCGGCCATCATTACCGCATAGCCCATTTCTGCTATTTTTTTAGCCTTAGTTAACGAGCCTTCGGTAGGGCCCATCCAATTTGGAACCATCAGAATAGCCGGTAGCCCTTTCTTTGCATCATCAAATACTAAGGTAGACTCGAAACTTTTATCACCAATGGTATGGGTTACCGTTTGGCTAACCATGGTTGCGTTAGCACTTGAAGCGAGCATGATGCCGCCGAGTAGAGTGAGCGTTTTCATTGCATATCCCTATGTTGTGTAGTTTGCTCTAACAATACGCACAGTGTAGTAGAAAAGTTTTCTGTGGCGGATAAATCAAAAACTTTTGGCGAAAAGCTAAGCAAACTAAGCGTTTATTGCACCGTTCAAGCGACCTCAAACAGATTTGTGTTATGGTTAGCGATATAGCTTTTACTTACAGCGACAAGATTAAAAACAGGTCATGAGCGACAACACTTTTCTGTTCCACGATTACGAAACCTTTGGTATTCATCCGGGCAAAGATCGCCCTTGTCAGTTTGCTGCAATTCGAACAGATTGGGATCTTAATCCTATCGGTAAACCTATCGAATGGTTTTGTCAGCCGCCAAATGACTATGTTCCTCACCCTCAAGCGTGTTTAGTAACAGGTATCACACCACAGTTGGCGCAAAAAAAAGGCCTAGTTGAAAGTGATTTTATTGCGCGTATAAATCAAGAGTTCAGTGTTCCTGGTACCTGTGGTGTTGGCTATAACAGTATTCGCTTTGATGATGAAGTTACGCGTTACACTCTATTTCGTAACTTTTTAGATCCTTATGAGCGTGAATGGAAAAATGGAAATTCGCGCTGGGATTTAATAGACATGGTGCGGGCATGTTACGCGCTTCGACCAGAAGGCATTGAATGGCCAACTAACGATGATGGTCTAGTGAGCTTTCGCTTAGAGTTGCTAACAGCAGCAAATGGCCTAAGCCATGCCAATGCACACGATGCGGTATCAGACGTGTACGCCACCATCGCTATGGCTAAGCTGATTAAAGACAAACAACCTAAACTCTTTAGCTATTTGCTTAACCTTCGTAACAAAAAAGCAGTGGCTCAGCAGTTTGATTTACTTAATAACAAACCACTGGTGCATATATCAGGTATGTTTGGCGCCGCTCAAGGCTGTGCTTCATGGGTATTGCCAGTTGCCTGGCATCCAGTAAATAAAAACGCCATGATAGTGGTCGATTTAAATAAAGATGCCAGTGTATTGCTTGAGTTAAGCGCGGAGCAAATTCACCAACGCCTTTATACTTCACACGCTAATTTGGCCGATGGTGAGCTTCCCATTCCGGTGAAGCTAATTCATACCAACAAGTGCCCAGTGTTAGCCCCCGCCAGTACACTAACACCTGAACGCGCCGAAGAGCTTGGCCTTAATCGCAGCCAGTGCCGTCAAAGCTTAGACTTAATGGTACGAAACAAGCCGCAAATAGAAGCAAAACTTAATCAAGTATTCGCCATTGAGCGCGAGTTTGCCGAAGACGACAACCCAGATACCTCTTTATATAAAGGCTTTGTGGGCAATGCAGATAAAAACCTGATGCAGGTATTAAGATCGAGTGATCCGCAGCTAATTACTAAACAGCAGTTTCAGTTTAGTGACCCTCGCTTGAACCGTTTGATTTTACGTTTTAAAGGGCGTAATTACCCCGAATACTTAAGCGAAAACGAATTACAGCAATGGCAAGCCCATCGCCAAGCCACACTGGCCGAGCAAATTGCGGTGGTTTATCCAGAGTTGGAAATGCTAATGAACGAGTATCAAAATGATACTAATAAGATAAATGTGTTAAAAAGTCTGCATAACTATATAGAAAACCTTTAAAACGTGAGCAAAATGCTACTTTATTCCGCCGACTAGGTTATAATTGGCGGCGCATTAGGGATGAACAAGAAAATTCAATGGAAATGGCTCAGAAGGTAAAATTGTCGGTAGCATCAACAGCAAGTATTGCTGTCGCTATGACTTTATGTTTTTCCTCCCCGTGCTTCTCTTCCGACGAACATTTATCCTTACGCCCGTCTTCTTTACTTCGTTTAAGTGCTGAGCAATTTGCTCTATTAGGCGATATTTTCGAAAAGACTTACGAAGATACCGATTTCTCCCCCACTCTCACTAATAGTTATTTCTCTAAATCAGAGCTTTACGACATGGTGGCGGTACCGGTAATTCAAACCCCTTTTAATTCTTTTCGCGTAGAGTTATTTAGTCACATTTACGACCCTAAGTATTCGGTATATAACCAACTTCATGAAGACTCGATTTACCACAGCCTAGGACAACGTCAAATGTCTTATTTGGTAGACAAAACTGATATTGCCGTAGGTTTAGGTTTTGTTGCGCCACTCAATGACAAGGTGTCAATGAAAACCATTGTTTCAAGTCACGACATACCAGGTTACGGCGACAGTAACTTCTCTGTGGGCTTAGAATTTAAGTACTAAACCCACTTTCAGCTGCAACTACGCTTTTCTTTCAAATACCACTGCACTGTTTGGCACTAAAACAATAGTTTGTTTATTACCCTTGCCTTGCACCGTGAAGTCAGCATCTGCCCATAGAACTTGCCACTGCTCACTATCAAGCTCAATCTCTATATGTAAGCTTTGTTGCTCGCTCCAGTTAAACCAGTATTGGCGCACTAACTGCTGTTGTTGATATTGCTTTGCGTGTTGCAAAGAAAAATCGTCAAAACGTGCGGCGTCTGCACTATTTTGCTCTAGTACTGTTAGCACGTCGCGCTGTTGAGCATTTAGCTGATTTAGGCGGTCACCAGAAAATACTAACCCGCTGCTGGCCAACACACTTATACGGTGCCAATTGTAAGCGGCGGCGTTAGTTTGCTGATGTGGAATATTATTTAAAGTCACACAATCTGGGTCGTTATGCCATAAACGTTGGTCTTGCCAATTGCGGAAAAACGTTTCTTTAGCAATTTGCTTAAAGCGGCCAATGTTTCGATCAACATCATCGGCGATACGCATACCGTGAACTAAACCTAACGACGGCCACATCGGCGCATTACAGCCCAAGATATATGCATCACCATTGCACGCTTTATTGATCGTTTCCATGCCCATACGATAGGCTTCAATACGTGTTTTATTGGGATCGGCTCGATAACCTTTAGCCAGGGTACCCCAGTAAATGGCATCCAATTTAAAGTAACGCACGCCCCAATGGTGGTACATATGGCTAAATACATCATGTAGATAACGGTTCACGTCTGGCTGAGTGGTATCTAACACATACCAAGGTGTACAGCGCCAGCCGCCATAAGTAACTTCTTCAGCCGCTAAGGGTTGGCCAAATTGATTTTTTACAAACCACTCTGGGTGTTGTTGGAACAAACGAGATTCAGCTTGGGCAATAAACGGTGCCACCCAAATAGCAGGCTCTTTACCTTGCTCACGGATCCGCTTGCATAGGCTTTCTACCCCGCCACTGAAACGCTCGGAAGGGTATAACCAATCCCCCATAAACTCTTGGTAACCGTCGTCAATTAATAAGTACTCAAGTTGATCATGAGGGCTAATTAATTGCTGTAAATTCTCTTCAATATCAGCGGCGCTAATATCGGCGTAATAGTGATACCAAGAACACCAACCGTTTGGTTTACTCGGCCACTGTAGGCGTGGGTGCTGCTGTTCAATAGCCTCCGCAAATTCTTCAAGCAGTGCTTCGCGGCTAGCATTCTGGCCCACAAACAAGCTTTCACTCGTTATATGGTGACGAGCGGCTACAGCTAAGGTATCGGTATCAATACCAATGATCAATCGACCATCAGGGTACACTTTAAAGTAGCCATTAAAACGCTCGCAGGAACTAAAACCTAAAAGGGTATATTGCCCGTCACACTCAATAAGTAACTGATTGTAAGCGGTGAAATGATCGCGGTCTTCACTTAAGCGATACTCACCAGCATCAGGGCAACGACCAATGGCTGTAATGTGCTCGGCGCTGCCATAATTTTGCGCCAGCATTTGAAACCCTTCACCATGAAATTGGGCGTTCTCAGGTAATTGCCCTGAAAACAAATCAATTGGACCCAATTGCAAACTATTCGCAGACAAGTTGTCGATTCGTACCACACATTGTTGCTTGTCCCACTGAGGGGTGTATAAGATTTGATGTTGTGGCGAAGGCAGTTGCCACTGGCGAACCAATTGAAGAACAGAGTCTAAGTTAGAAAACACTTATCAACACCTTTAGTTACAATAAATTACACGCTAGCATCTACCTTAGATATTAGTGATCTATCTTCAGTAAACACGATTGCGGCAGATTATAATCGAAGCCTTAGCAAACTAATCATGACTAAATCATGATTTCTTGCTAGCTTCGACAAAATAAAGGGAACGATAATATGTCTGAAACCACCCCACAAGATCTATCTCTGCTCAATGCGCTAAAAACGGTTGTTAATAGTGAACTATTACCAAGTCGCTTAAATAGCGAACAAACCGCTGCGCTTTGCCAAAGGTTAAACTGCACGACAATTGAATTAGCCGAACGACTATTACCACTAGCCGCGAGCTTCTCTTTTGCACCCAAGTCTAATTTTAATGTTGGTGCAGTGGCAGTAGATAAACAGCAACAACTGTTTTTAGGCGCTAATTACGAGTTAGCCTATGGCCCGCTCACTGGCAGCTTGCACGCCGAACAAAGCGCGATTTTTAATGCCTTAAGCCACCAAGCCAGCGAGCTCACTCACTTAGTGATTAACGCTGCGCCCTGTGGTTATTGCCGCCAGTTCATTAATGAATTAGCCAATGCCAATCAGCTAAGTGTTCGCTTTAATCAGCAGAGCTATAATTTTCCAGAGTTGTTACCACAATCCTTTGGTCCTGAAGATTTAGGTGTTACTACTCCGCTAGCCCGTTTAGCGTTAAGCACCGCCTCAAAAGCGCCCGATTTTGCAAAAGCCAGCTACGCGCCCTACACCCAAGTACAAAGTGCGATGTTTGCTTACGCTGGCGACAAAGTGCTCGCTTGGAGCTGTTACCTAGAAAACGTTGCGTTTAACCCTTCTCTCTCGCCGCTTCTCACTTTATTATCACAGCTAACGCTAAATCATCTGAGCTTAGACAAAGTAGAACGTTTCGAATTATGGGAACATAAGGACAATCAATTCAGCTTTAAGCAAGAATTACAGAATTTTGCGGAACATTCTCAAAAACCTATGGTCCACCATAGCTACCCTTCAACGTAGGAGTATTTAAATGTTAGGAACTGCGCTAAGCGTTTCTGGAACGAAAGTGTTATTGCTCGGAGCTGGCGAACTCGGCAAGGAAGTTGCCATTGAATTACAACGTTACGGCGTTGAGATTATCGCGGTAGATCGCTACCCCAATGCTCCTGCAATGCACGTAGCTCACCGCAGTTATGTGATTGATATGCTTGATGGCGAAGCGCTTAAGGCGCTGATATTAAAAGAACAACCGCAGCACATTGTTCCAGAAATTGAAGCCATAGCAACCCAAACTTTAGTTGAGTTGGAGCAGCAAGGCTTTGCTGTTACCCCTAGCGCTCGCGCTACGCAACTCACCATGAACCGCGAAGGTATTCGCCGTTTAGCAGCAGAAACACTAGGCTTGCCGACCTCTGCTTATCAATTTGCCGATAGCTTAAAAGAATGCCAACAGGCCGTTGCCAATGTAGGTTTGCCCTGCGTACTTAAACCGGTAATGAGTTCATCGGGTAAAGGCCAATCGACGCTACGTGATAACAGCCAAATCAACGCCGCTTGGGATTACTCACAGGAAGGCGGCCGTACTGGCGCGGGCCGAATTATCGTAGAAGGCTTTGTTGATTTTGATTACGAAATTACCCTGCTCACCGTTAGTGCAGTAGACGGTATTCATTTTTGTGCACCCATTGGTCATCGCCAAGAAGACGGCGACTACCGTGAGTCATGGCAGCCTCAAGCCATGTCTGAGCAAGCATTAGCTAAATCTCAAGATGTAGCGCGTAAAATTGTCACCGAACTTGGTGGTTATGGTTTATTTGGTGTAGAGCTATTCATTAAAGGTGACGAAGTGTTCTTTAGTGAAGTATCACCGCGGCCCCATGATACCGGTATGGTTACCCTAATTTCTCAGGACTTATCTGAGTTTGCCTTACATGCAAAAGCCATATTGGGTTTACCGATTAAACAAGTTCGCCAGTTTGGCGCCAGCGCCTCTGCTGTCATTATGGGCGACGGTAACTCAGAAAATATTCGCTATAGTGGTTTAGCCGAGGCTTTAGATTTCCCCGACAGCCAATTGCGTTTATTCTCCAAGCCAGATATTAATGGCCAGCGCCGTTTAGGCGTAGCGCTAAATCTTAGCGACAGCATCGAGCAAGCGGTAACTAACGCTAAGCACGTAGCCGCTAAGGTTAAGGTCACTTACTAAGCATGACCTCGGGGTCATTTTCCATAAATGACGATGAATTGGCGCTATTACTGGCGCCAAGTACCACCCCTGTCTCCTCAAAATTACTCAGAATATTGTGGTTTCAGCAAACTGCCATCCCATCTCACTATCCCTTAGAAAATGTAGAAGTCACGCAAATTGACGAATTGCAGTTACAACTGCAGCAGTCTAATGAATTTGATGCCATTGTATTTAACTGCGCTCAGCTTGATAGCAACCAACTCACGTTATTAGCGGGTTTATTAGAAGAACAATCGCAGATTTCGGTATTTTTGGTAGGGCAAATGCCCAATATGGCCTTTAATTTACCGGACTTTACTTACTGCGAAAGCCAACAAGAGTTGATTGAGCAGTTTACCCATTGGTGTAATTCAATTAATGCGCAATATCGTGAGTGGGCAGCGAACAAATCGGTCTACATTTATAGCCCAGTGGCAGACCAAGATTTACAACAGCAGATGAAAAACCTAGGGTTTGGCGAAACCCATACCTGGCAAGCTAAACAAGACAATGTGCAAATGCTATTGCAGCAGGCAAATTTGGTAGTGGTATCGGTATTTGATGATGACCCAGAAATCATCGACGTGATAGAAAGTCTCGCCTCAGTGTTACACCGTCCTGGCTTGTTTTTATTGTTTCAAGAACAATCTACCCTTAAAAACAGCATTACCTTGCTCACTAAACACTATGGTTTAAACCTTTATACGTCTTTGCTTTATAACCAGTTTACGCATCAAGTTGCCTACCTTAGCCGTCAATTTTTCCGGCTTTATCGACATAAACTTAATCAGCTCAGCCATACTACTAAACATAGCCACTACTTAATTCATTGTACCTATGAAAATGAACTAATAGGATATTGGGACTGGCCAGAAACGCAGCGCCAAAGCGACGAAACACTCGAATTTAGTGAACCGGTTAACGCGGTGTATTGGCATCACTTCAAATATGAGCTGTTAAAAAACAACATAGAGCTAACGTGTATTGCCAAGCACTATAGCAACATCATGCTGGCCTTTAGCCCTGAATTTCCCATGGATAATTTGTCGAGCCTGATAAGAATTAAGCAACAACAAGTAAAATTAGCTTGGCAGCCTAACTTAGTAGCTCAACTCAAAAACCACCCTACGGTATTAGATTTAGTAGATGTATTAGTGATTTCACTGGATATGTGGATTTTGCTAAACGTGAATAATGATAACCGCGCTTTTTGGCAAAGCGTAAAACAACGCTGCCAAGATCAGCAAGTGTCGCTGGCGATCCTAGGAGTACAATCTGAATTGATTCAATATTGGCGGGATAAAGGTTTTGACTTGCTGATCCACCGCGATGATGCGGAGTAAGTAGCCCAATATGTTAGGCTACTTCGTAGTATTTTGGGGTTATTTCTAATTCTTTATCAATGATGGTTTTAGCCATTCTGGCACATTTACCACATTGCGACGCAACACCGTGCTTTTCTCGTACATCGGCTAAGCTTTCGCAGCCTTGCTGCACCGCTTCTTTAATTTGCTTGTCGGTAACTCCGTGGCATAAACATACAAACATTGCTGCACCTCACTAATAACAATACAGCAATTATATTGCGAACCATTATCATTCGCAATATCTTTTTCAGTTTATACTGGATTATCTATATCAATAAAGCTGACATCAAGACCATGCTCTACTGCCAACCACTCACCTAATGCTTGTGCGCCGTAGCGCTCGGTAGCATGGTGACCCGCCGCAAAGTAGTCAATACCCATCTCTCTGGCTGTATGTACGGTATTTTCCGATATCTCACCGCTAATAAAGGCATCTAAGCCCTGCTCTGCGGCCAATGTTAAATATGATTGACCACCACCTGTACAAATACCGACTTTCTGAATATTTTTCTGATTGGAGATGTGTAAAGGCTTACGCTGTAATACTTGTTCAATACGCTCTGCAAAAGCTTCACCTGAGACAGGTTCGGCGAGCTTGCCTACCATTGCCACACTGCGTGGATCCCACGGCTCTAAACCACGTTTTAAAGTAATCCCCAAATGCTTGGCTAACTGTGCGTTATTGCCTAGTTCGGGATGAACGTCTAATGGGAGGTGATAAGCATAAAGGTTGATATCGTGATTTAACAACGCTTGTAGACGACGGCGTTTCATACCGGTAACGACTGCAGCTTCGTTTTTCCAGAAAAAACCATGATGAACCAATATAGCATCGGCGTTTACTTCAATAGCTTGGTCAATTAAGGCTTGGCAGGCAGTAACACCTGTAACCACTCGCTTAACCTGCTCACGGCCTTCTACTTGCAGACCATTAGGGCAATAGTCTTTAAACTTAACGCTTTCTAAATGCTGGTTTAATATGTTTTCTAATCGGGTATTTTTCATTACATTAACTCACAATGGTTTGGCACATTGTAAGTAGCAGACCCGATCAGAAACAAGCTTTAGCTGGTAGGCTTTACTTAAAACAATACAAACTGGCTGTTTTGCTCTGCTTGTTGCATCCAGCTTGGACGATCGTTACGTTTGATCCACTGGCGGTGTAATGCGCTGTAAAATGGCGCTCTAACACCAGCCATTGCTACAAAAGGGAAAGACACTAGGCCAACTAGAAATAACGCGATACGACGAACGATGATAATGCTGGTAGAAAATTGCTTACTCATTTCGAACACCTCGACTGGTTTGACCACTAAATAGTAGCCAACATTTAGTAATAAAACTACAAAAACCGTGGAAAACGTCGAAATAAAAAGCTATCGGTTTAAAAAGATGTAAAAAAATAACAAAGGGGTAACATTTTTGGATAGGCAGAGTTTCATTGAGGATTTACGTTGGTGTTTACACGCCCCTGCTCTGCTAGGTATTAACCCGCTTCCTTTTACCGTAGATAAGGGTTGGCAGAAAAGCTGGCAACAAGCAGTAGAGCAGCATTTAGCATTAGCCGAGCAAGTTGATGTTAATCCTCGCTTAGGTTTGTACTTTGAGCAACTGTGGCGCAGTTTAATTGCGCTTCACCCCGATTGGCAATTATTGGCCGACAATGTAGCGGTGCAACAAGATGGTCGCACTCAAGGAGCTATCGATTTTCTATTGCTTAATCATTCGCAGCAACAGATAGAACATTGGGAACTGGCGGTAAAGTTTTACCTAGCTACTCAATCATCTCCGCAGAGTGAACATTATTTAGGGCCCAACCAGCAGGATCGGCTCAACAGTAAGCTCAGTAAACTATTGCTAAAGCAGGTGCCGCTTGGCCGCCATCCGCAGATTCAAAAACTGCGCAGCCCCTACCCTAATTACACATTTAAACAACGAATCTTATTACCGGGTTATTTATTTAAACTTGCTGATCCTAATCACACTCAACCACAAGATCTTCATTGGTATGACCTTCAGCACTGGCAATACATGCAGCAAAGCCAGTGGAAGCGTTTAACTAAGCAGCAATGGTTAAATCCAGCGGCTTATCATCTCAGCGAATGTGAACAAGACTTAGACCTCAGTAAAGGACCAGTACAGTTGTATCTACCTAAAAATGGCCAACAATCTGCTAAACGAATATTCATTTGCCCTAACAATTGGCTCGTTAGGGCAAATGCTAAGCTACATAGCCGGTAAATTTAGCGCTTTCGCTCTTCAGAGGAATATTCACGCATCATGCCTTCTACGGTTTCTACCATCTGAGTACTGCCGCAGAAAAACGGAATACGCTGATGAAGCTCGCTAGGAACAATGTCCATAATCCGATCAAAGCCATCGCTGGCTTTACCACCTGCCTGCTCAATCAAAAAGGCCATTGGGTTACATTCATATAATAAGCGTAACTTACCCTCTGGTGCCGAAGCCGTGGAAGGATATATATAAATCCCGCCTTTTAATAAATTACGGTGAAAATCAGAGACCAACGAGCCAATGTAACGCGAGGTATATGGGCGCTTAGTGTCCGGTTCTATTTCTTGGCAGTACTTAAGGTATTTTTTCACGCCCGTAGGAAACTTAAGATAGTTACCTTCGTTAATTGAATAAATCACACCATCTTCTGGAATGGACATATTCTCGTGAGATAAATAAAACACTCCTAGCGATGGGTCGCAAGTAAAACCGTGAACCCCATGACCCGTGGTATATACCAACATTGTTGAGGAGCCGTATACCACATAACCTGCTGCCACTTGCTGGTTACCCGGCTGTAAAAAATCTTCTAATACTGCAGGCGTACCACAGGGACTGATACGCTTATAGATAGAAAAAATAGTGCCTACTGATACATTTACATCAATATTCGACGAACCATCTAAAGGATCCATCAATACGACGTATTTACTGTCTATGGAGCGCGAGCTATCAAAACTCACAAACTCATCTTCTTCTTCAGAGGCTACACCACATACCTCACCACGGGCTTCTAAGGCCGCTTTAAATTTCTCGTTCGCATACAAATCTAGCTTTTGTTGTACCTCTCCTTGAACGTTTTCAATGCCCGTGGCACCAATAATATCAACCAGGCCGGCTTTGTTGATTTCACGGTTAACGACTTTAGAAGCTAAACGAATAGCCCCCAACAGCTGGGTTAGCTCCCCTGTTGCATCGGGAAACTGGTGTTGTTTTTCTATTATGTATTCACCAAGAGTTATCATTTTTATCCCTATTTATTAGCACGCTTCCTAATGAAAACCTTTTCAGTCCTCAATGTTATTTTGCAAGTATTTACGAAAAATTACTAGCGCCGAGGACTAATTGTCATACATATAGTTGAAAAAAATATTTGCAAATTCTTTGAACAGGTAATACTGTATATCCATACACTGTATATAAACACAGTTAAACTTCGACATTGACTTAGAGCATGGAGCGAACAATGGCACAACAAATTGAACAACTGCTACAAAGCAACAAGGTATGGCAAGGCAGCCAATGGCAACACAGTCATCTTGACGTTCATTCAAGTGGCTTTGAACAGCTTGACCAACAGCTACCTAACCATGGCTGGCCACAAGGCGGTATTACCGAGGTGCTTTATCAGCAACACGGAATTGGCGAATTACAGTTGCTGCTTCCTGCTCTGGCAAAATTGAGTCAACAATCTCAATGGATCATTTGGGTAGCACCGCCATTTATGCCTAATGCGCCTGCCCTACAACAACATGGCGTAGACATAAGCAAAGTCATTGTTATTCGCCCAGAGCAATGTAGCGATATAACGTGGACCATTGAACAAGCCTTAAAAAGTGGCTCATGCAGTGCGGTATTAGGTTGGGTAGATGGTTTAGATTTAAAAGCCAGTCGCCGTTTACAACTGGCTGCAGAACAGGGCGACTGCCTAAGTTATTTATTTAGACCGCTACAGCAACAACAGCAAAGCTCTAGCGCCAGTGTACGAATGGCCCTACACCCTAGTAAGGCGCCTAACCAAATTAACTACCACCTGCTAAAACGCCGTGGTGGCGCGCCGCTCTACGAGCAAAGCATGCCACGACTTAATTAAGCCGGTGCTAATGATGCAAGCAACACATGTACTGGATTTACCTTGATTTTCCTCAGCTCGCGCTGGACTTACTACAGCGCGAGCACCCCGCTGAGCACGCTTTGGCGATTCATCACAACAAACAGATCATTCAACTTAACCAAGTCGCTTATCAGCTAGGTGTCTATTTAGGTAGCTCTCTAAACACAGCCTACCAACTAGCGCCACAATTACATTTGTACCAACAAGCCGATTTATCATGCGAGTCCTATTTCGACAGCTTGGCTCAACAAGCTTTACAGTATTGTGCTCAAGTGGCTTTACATGAAGAGCAGGGTTTATATATCAGCGGGGCTGGCATGTTGAGTATTTATCAGCAACCAGAAAAGCACCTAAAACAACTAGCAGAACATTATCAGCGCCAGCAAGTTAGTTTTCGCATCGCTTACGCAGAAACAGCCATAGCCGCGCGTTGGTTAGTGCGCTCGCAAGATATAAAGCACCCTGAAACAGGTACCAAGCATTTGCCCGACCTCGCTTTAAGTTATAGCGATCTTCCTAGTGCCCAAGTCACTAGCTTGCAGGCAATGGGTTTATATACCATCAAACAACTTAGCAACCTGCCCCGTCCCGAATTGCGTAAACGCCTTGGTGAAGAGAGCTTAGGTGCTCTAGACCAAGCGCTGGGGTTGCAAAATACGCCGTTTACTTTTATTCAAACAAAGGCCTGCTATCAACAACGTTTCCCCTTATTAAGTGAAACTCACACTATTCAAGGTTTAAGCTTTCCCCTCAAGCAAGCCTGCCAGCATTTACAGCAGTGGTTAAGGCAGCGCCAGTTAAGCAGTAACACCTTACTGCTTACTTTATCTTTTCGCGATAAACCCAGTGAGCAAGTAAGCCTTAAAAGCGCTCGCTTATTACAAACCAGCCAAGATTGGTTAGCCCTATTTAGGCTAAAACTAGACACGCTACGCCTGCCTGCGGCGGTGCTTGAGTTTTCCCTATATTGCCAGGCGCTTTATCCATTAGGTAGTGAGGTGAGTAGCCTATTTGAACAGCAGCAATCCAGCGATGACAACTTATTG
Organism: Agarivorans sp. Toyoura001; assembly: GCF_005405585.1. GTDB lineage: Bacteria > Pseudomonadota > Gammaproteobacteria > Enterobacterales > Celerinatantimonadaceae > Agarivorans. The sequence goes on from NZ_BJEQ01000005.1 coordinate 102,019, forward strand.
TTTGATCAGCTCAGCGTACGTTTAGGCGAGCACACCATCAGCCGCTTAAGTTGCCAAGCCGATTATCGCCCCGAGCGTGCCAGCCAGTATTTACCTCTGCAACAGCAAGACACGCTTAGCTACCCGAGCCTATTTCCTCGGCCCTGCTGGCTATTGCCTCAGTTAAAACCTATTAATATTCGGCACTTCACTTTGCTTTCGCCACCAGAGCGTATCGCCAGTGGTTGGTGGGACGAACAAAGCATTAATCGAGATTACTATATGGCGCAATGCCCGCAGCAAGGCATAGCGTGGATTTTCCAAGAAAATAAACAGTGGTTTTTACATGGCTGGTTTGCCTAATGAGTACTCTCCCTTTTGCCGAACTTAACGCACAAAGTAACTTCAGTTTTTTGTATGGCGCGTCTCACCCAGAAGAAATGGTGGAACAAGCTGAACGCTATGGCTACCAAGCCATCGCAATTACCGATGATTGCTCGTTAAGTGGTGTCGTTCGAGCTCATCAAGCGGCCGAGCAACTCAATATTAACTTGATCATTGGCAGCCAATTCACTACCGATGAGCAATGCCAATTAGTGGTATTGGCTAAAAACCTTAATGCTTATCAGCAACTTTGCCGATTTGTTACTCAGGCCAGAAAACACAGTAAAAAAGGCAGCTATCAACTAAGTTTGGCGCAGTTTGATCAAGGCTTAGATCAGTGTTTGGTGCTGGTAAAAGCCAATAAAAATCTGCAAGCCACTCAACTTAGTCAACTTAAACAGCAGCTGAAGCAGCCTATTTATTTGCTGCTGCATAACGATTTATCGCAACCTGTTAGCCTGCTTGATAACTTTCGCCAGCTTGCTAAACAACAACAAATAGATTGCGTAGCGTCTATCAACCCCCGCATGCACCTTGCTAATAGAAAAAAACTAACCGATATACTCGATGCCATTCGCCAACACAGCACGGTACAGCAGGCAGGTTTTTTACTTAGCAGCAATGCCGAGCGGCGTTTATTACAGTGGTCGCATTTACAACAGCGCTATTTGGCCGAAGAGCTAACACGCAGTGCAACACTGGCAGCACAGTGCAGCTTTAGCCTAAACGAAATACGCTACCAATACCCCAAAGACAATGTCCCTAAAGGCTACAGCGCCGAGCAATATTTGCGTCAACTAGTAGAAGCAGGCATTAAGCAACGTTTTGGAGATAACCTATCGACAGAGTTACGCACACAAATAGAACATGAGCTGGCGTTAATTAGTGAGCTACATTACGAGCACTACTTTCTCACTATCTACGACATTGTGGCGTATGCAAGGCGCCAAAAAATACTCTGCCAAGGGCGCGGTTCGGCCGCTAACTCGGTGGTCTGTTACTGCTTAAACATAACCGAAGTTAACCCCCAGCAAGTGGGTTTATTGTTTGAGCGTTTTATTTCAAAAGAACGCGATGAGCCACCTGATATTGATGTTGATTTTGAGCACCAACGCCGCGAAGAAGTCATTCAATATATCTACAACAAATATGGCCGTGACCGTGCAGCGTTGGCAGCCAGTATTGTCACCTATCGCACTCGCAGTGCAATTAACGAAATAGGTAAAGCCTTGGCGATCCCCGCGCACATTTTACATGGGCTAAACCACAATATTGATTGGCGCGATGGCAACAGCAATACGGTGAATAAGATCGTGCAGGCGGGTTTGTTACCCGAAAATAATGCCCGCAGCTTTGCAGAGTTAGTATCGCAATTACGTGGTTTTCCTCGGCACTTATCACAGCATGTTGGCGGCTTTGTGATTGCGCAGGATAAGCTCTGCGATTTAGTGCCGATAGAAAATGCCGCCATGCCTGACCGAACCATAATTCAATGGGATAAAGACGACTTAGAAGCACTGCATTTAATGAAAGTAGATGTGCTCGCCCTTGGCATGTTAAGTGCTATTCGCCGCTGTTTAGCCAGTTTAAGCCAGCGAGAACAACACACCATTAGCCTTAGCGATATTCCTCAAGATGATAAGGCCACCTACGACATGCTCTGCCAAGGTGACAGTGTAGGAATTTTTCAGGTGGAATCGCGGGCGCAAATGAGCATGCTACCGCGGCTAAAACCGCGTAACTATTATGACCTAGTCATTGAAGTGGCCATTGTTCGCCCAGGCCCCATTCAAGGAGACATGGTGCATCCCTATCTACGCAGGCGTAATGGTGAAGAAACTGTAGACTACCCTAGCCCCGAAGTAGAGTCGGTATTAGCCAGAACCCTAGGCGTGCCTATTTTTCAAGAACAAGTGATTAAACTCGCGATGGTGGCCGCAGGGTTTAGTGGCGGCGAAGCCGATCAGTTACGCCGCGCAATGGCCAGCTGGAAACGTAACGGCAAACTGGCTTACTTTAAAGACAAACTGATTAACGGTATGCAAGCACGTGGCTACCCTGCAGATTTTGCCGAGCGCGTGTTTTCACAAATTCAAGGCTTTGGCGAATATGGTTTTCCAGAATCGCATTCCGCCAGCTTTGCATTATTGGTGTATATATCGTCTTGGTTAAAATGTCATGAGCCCGCCGCGTTTTGCTGTGCCTTACTCAATAGCCAACCCATGGGTTTTTATAGCCCTAGCCAGCTAATTCAAGATATTCAGCGCCATGGCGTAACCATTCTACCTATCGATATAAACCAAAGTGATTGGGAGCATAGCCTTGATTACAGTCAACATGCTAAAGGGGCGATTAGGCTGGGTTTAAAACAAATTAAGGGCTTAAATAAAGGCAAATTTGCTCATCTATTAGCAAACCGCCCTAGCCAAGGGTTTAGCCACTTAAATCAACTCACCCAACAGTTAGATAAAACCAGCCTAGAGTCTTTAGCTACCGCCGATGCTTTTGCTTGCCTAGCGGGTCATCGCCATCAAACTCGCTGGCAAATGAGTGGCACAGAAGCGCCACTGCCATTATTTGATATGCCCAATGAAGCCGAGGTAAACCTCACAGCCCCTAGCGAAATTGAAGATATTAAACAAGATTACCTCGCTACACGCTTGAGTTTACGGCGCCACCCCATGCATTTATTGCGCGAACATCAAGCACTAAAAAATTGTTACTCGCAAACGCAATTACATCAGTGTAAGCACGGTCAGTTGGTTAAGGTGGCAGGTTTAGTCGTGGGTCGACAACGACCTGGTTCTTCGGCAGATGTCACCTTCGTTACCTTAGAAGATGAAACAGGCAACAGCAATGTGATAGTCTGGTCAGCAACCGCTAAAGCGCAGCGCCAAGCCCTTATCTCATCTCGTTTACTTAAGGTTCATGGTCGTTTAGAGCGCTGCGATGAGGTAATACACATTATTGCAGGGAAGCTAGAAGACTGTTCGTGGTTATTAGCCGATCTTTCAGTGCGTTCACGCGATTTTCACTGAACTAAGCAACGACAATGTACAGTTAAGCAGCAAGTAAATAGGACAACAATGTTAGACCGCTACGCCATAAAAATCATAAAGACGCCATTAGATTTAAGCGCACAAATCCTCGACAAAGCAGGCCTTAGTGCTAATCAAGTCACCATTATCGGCTTTTTTATTGGCTTAAGTGCCATTCCATTTTTAGCCTTTCAACAATATCAAATAGCTCTGTTATTGATAATCCTCAATCGGATCTTTGATGGCTTAGACGGCGCATTGGCAAGACGACAAGGCTGTAGCGATTTTGGCGGATATTTAGATATTGTCTGTGACTTTATTTTCTACTCCGGCATTGTATTGGGATTCGCCCTCGCCGCGCCAGAGCAAAATGCCATCGCAGCCAATGTGCTTATTTGGACATTTATGGGCACCGGGTCTAGCTTTTTAACCTTTGCCATTATGGCCGCTAAACGCGACATAGATAATACCGTGTACCCGCATAAGTCGTTGTACTATCTGGGAGGGTTAACTGAGGGAACCGAAACCATTGCCACCTTTGTATTGTTTTGTTTGTTTCCGCAGTACTTTGCCGTTTTGGCGTTTACCTTTGCAGCATTGTGCAGCATTACCACTGTCACTCGAATATTGGCGGCCAAAGCTACTTTTATCGACGCCAGCCCCAAAGAGTGCGACTAACAAAGCGTTTTTAGAACCTAAAAAAACCGGTAATACCGCGTATTACCGGTGGCTAATAAAGCTATGAATAAGCACCAAAGTGGCAGCAGGCAGTGATTACCACTCACCAGATACTTATCGGTTTATGTAAACTTAACTCTCGGCTAAGCAGTTATAAGCATTCATGCTCATACCTACAGCAAAACCACCGTCTACACCAATAGTTTGGCCATTAACAAAGACGCAATCAGGCGCAGATAAAAAATGAATGATAGCCGCAACTTCTTCTGGTTCGGCGATTCGGCCAAGCGGCACAGCTTTTTGCTCACCAAGCTCTAAGGCGGCAGTTCTAGTTATACCCAACATTGCCCACTTAGAGCTAACATAGGGAGCTAAATATGGCCCCCCTTGCATACCTGCGGCTGAGGCGACATTCACAATGCTACCGCCTGTTGGCATATGAGGAGTCGCATGTTTAATTCCAAACACCACCCCCATGGTATTAACCTTAAAGTTGAAGTCGAAATCTCCGTACTCAGACTCCAATAGCGTGTTGTAACCACGATTTACACCAGCACAGTTAACCAAAATATCGATTTTCCATAGAGATCATGGGCGACAGCCATTAGGTTTTTAACCGACGTTTCATCAGAGACGTCGGTTTTAACAAAACTTCCGCCTAAGCGCTCAGCAGTTACAGCACCAATGCCAGACGTACCGCCAGTAATTACCGCTACCTTTTCATTTAAATTAAAAAAGTGATTCATTGCTTACCCCTACTCTGTTTGTGCAGCCACTTGCTGCTCTGGAATGACGCTAAGTTAACGCTTACGGCGCGAGTAACAGAGTTACAAACCAGAGGCACAAGGTAAGTTACCTAGCAAATCGCCAAGCAGTGACTTGCTCAATGCATCTAAAAGACTAAAAACGAATTAAACAGGTAAAGGCGCTAAGTAAATGATTTAAATAGAACATCGAAATTTCAGAAGCAGTAAAAACAAAATAATTAAAATAAACGTGAACATAAACACAAAAACAAACGTTCTATTTAAGTGTAATCAATAAGAGGAAAGAACAATGAATAAAATACTAATCGCATTAAGTTTATTTATGGGAATGTTTTATTCTAGCCTAGGTATGGCCAGCGGCCCTTGCTGTAATAAGCATTACTCTACCATTAGCATGTGGGAAAAAACTGAGGACATGCAGCGCAACATGTACACAGCGCCGTCGATAAAACAGTATTCGACAGTAGATAGCTACATCAAGGTAAACGATTTAACTAGACCTAAGAACGTATCATACAGCCGTCGTATATATGCATCGCATTAAAATAGAAGGCGACAGCCATAGGCTGCCGCTTTTATTTATTCAACAGTTAACTTAGTAAGAATAACCATTGTGGGTATTACTCAAAGAATAAAAAGTTGCTTGAACATAGTCTGAGCCATTGCCACTTTTATTTTGATTATAAACCCCAGCTTTAAAATACATATATTGGCTAGAGATATCGTAACCGCTATTACTCATATCAACCACTTGAACAACATCACTCTTACCAGGGCGACTAATAGTTACCGTTAAGGTATTTGCAACTACTTTAATCTGATATGAAAAACGCTCATTCAATTTAATACCGTCTGCAGGATCATTGGCACTATTGTCTCGGCTACCAATCATCTCGTAGTATTGTTCACTGCCACTGCGTGGCTCATGAGCAATGTAGATTGAACCACGTACATTGTCTTTTAACTTACGGAAGTAAATACGCACTGGTTCGTCATCATTTGCATGGATCTGACCAATAATCACTCGGCCTACATGACCACTATCACCACTGGTTGTTACATGGTTTACTGCCAAGGTTGCGTCTAATACCCCGTTTACCCCACCCGCTGCATTTTGAGCCGACGAAGGAGCGCTTGAGAATACCCAATTGTTTTTGCCAACCCCTTTCGTGCTATGGCTGGTATCGCCACGACGCAACATTTCACGTAATTCAGAGCGAGTGTAAGAGGTGCTCGAGGATGTTTTAGCACCACTAATCGGCGCTTTAAATACCATGCCTCCGTCTGTCGTTGTATAGAAAAACTCGCTGCTTTGATAACCGCTTGATAAGGCTTGTTCTTTAATCGTATCGGCTTTACCGTCACCGTTATCATCTACTGGAACACTTAAGGTCCAATCTAACAAATCAAAGTTACCCGATGGGGGTAAAGACGGATTAAGGTTAGGATCAACCGGTGCAGGATCTACTGGGTCTACGGGATCTGGGTCAACCGGATCGACAGGGTCAACGGGAGCACTTCCATCAATACAGCCAAATACTTTCGCTTCAATAATGCTATTCCAGTTATTGGCAGAATTCCCTTGCCCGGTAACTCTTACATAACGAGCGTCACTGTCGCTAATATCAAAACTTTCATAACCGCTTTCAATACCACTCGACATCGCACCCGTTAATACCGGTGTCCAATTACTGTTATCACTAGAGGTAGCCACATCGAAGTAACTCGAACGCTGGTCGCCTTTTAAAAACACCACATCCATACTCGTCACATTGGCGTTAGCTTGTAAATCAAACACTATCTGCTTGCCAATACCTTGAGATGACCAACGAGACTCAGTGCTTAGGTTGCCGTCTATAGCGTTTTCTGGGCCATGACCATCATTACTGCCATTATCACTGGCAGACGCAATAGTAAGGTTAGCTGGCGAAGAACATGAACCAGCACTGACAGGCGGAGTAACAGAGCTAGGTTCAGAACTGCCGCTCAAAGAGAAATCATCAAAACGGCCTTCAGCACCGTTGTATTCTGCGAATACCGTCACTTGGTTAGCAGAGCCAGCACTGGCGGTTACGCTCACTTTCGTCCAATCGCTGCTAGCGCTAATTTTCTTAGTATATTCTTGCGAACCAAAACGCAAACCAATAGTGCCAGAGCCTTTAACAAAGGCCGTTAGCGTATAGGAAGTATTAGCCGCAATGTTAAGCGTTTGCTCTACACTTCCACCACTGCCGTTAATTTTTACTGATTTACTCCCGGTTTGAGCAACACCAGACAAAGAAGAAGGATCGGTATCTGTCCAGCCATCAAATTGGCTGCTACTTTCAAATCCGGGGTTAGTAAGAGAAATTGTTTCTGCTAGCAATACAGGAGATTGCAACAATACTAAGGCACCTAGCCCAGCAGTGATGCGATTTCGCGTCAGTTTCATTATTATATGTCCTATGTATATGCGCCCAATAAAGGCTGTCCATTTCGTGCCCTCGCTCTCGTCGTTGGCATCGCTTACACATCCATGCGCTAACAGGCTAGCCGCTATACCACATTGCGGTAATTTCCTATTCACTACTGCTTAGAAATGTTAAATAAACCTTAGCAATAAATAATACAATACCACCTTTGTGATGATCACATTTCTGACCACCGAGCTAATTCTCTGCCAAAAACTTGAGGCAGCTCACTAAGCCTGGTTAATTAACTTCAATTACATAAGTGCAATAAAATCAGTAAATTAAACGAAGAATAGTGATTTAATGTAAATATCACTGAATTTACAGAGTAAGCCGTCAATTTAACCAATGGACGAAATAAGTTGGCAGGATGTTTTTGTGCAAAAGCGGTAATGAATGAGGATTTAGTGATTTTTTAAGACAAAATATAATGAGGTAATACGCTACCAATTGTATGGCATATAAGGTGTAAGCTAACTAAATGAAATAAAAAAGCCTCGCGACGCGAGGCTTTTTTTCATTACTAACCGTTTTAAGCCACATCTTCCTCTGGAAGGCGGTGCTTACTGTTATTTAAGAGCTCTAAATTAGCTGCTCGGGCTTTTTCAGAGTCACCTGCCATAATGGCTTGATAAATAGCAGTATGCTCGGCCATACATGTGCCCCCTTCTTTTGAAGAGTGTTTGAAGAAACCCACAAACATTACCTGCAGCACGTTAGCAAATGGAATATAGAAATTATTCGCGGTTGCTAAGTAAACCAAACGGTGGAACTGTAAATCAGCCTGTACCCAACCAGAGGCATCTTCATCGCCATTAGCAATGGCTACCATCTGCTGAAAGCATTCAGACAACAATACCCGTTGTTCAGCCGAAGCGTTCTTTGCCGCTAGCGCTGCGGCCTCTGGCTCAATGGCACGTCGCAGTGCTAAAAACTCGGTTAGCAGGTCTTGGGTTTCGCCTATCCCTGCCATCCAACTTAACAACTGAGAATCCAGCATATTCCAATGGTCCCTAGTTTTCACTCGGGTGCCAATTTTGGGGCGCGATTCTAACAAGCCTTTAGAGCTGAGGTGTTTAATTGCTTCACGCAACGCGGTTCTGCTTACGCCAAACTGCTCACACAATTCCATCTCTGAAGGAATAATACTGTCTTGAGGAAGCGCGCCAGACAAAATGCTTTTAGCTATTTCCCTTGCTACCTGTAAGTGTAAGCTGCGCGATGCGCCTTCAATCATTGCAAATTCGTTAGCCATAGGTGTCCTTTTGCTATCCTATGAAATCAACCATACATATTAATTTAGTGCAGCATATTCAATACCGCTCAACTAAAGTGTGTCTACGTTAACAGATTTCAACATTTACACTAGCTAACTGCACATAGGATTTTGATATTACTGTACTTTTTTCAATACAGTCACTACCAAAAATGACTAAATGTGTTGCCTATTCCCGACAGTATCGCTTAAAAAACCACCACATATGTATTACAATTAATGTTATTTTCTCTTCCCCCTAAACGTAATAGCTAAACACTGTTTGTGCGAGAGAGTCACCGATAACTAAAAATTAAATAAGAAGCTTGAGACTATTTTGATGGGATCTAGATAACGTTTTCAATCTGACAAGATATAAAAGTGAGATCATAATCTCACTTAGCTCCTTATGTAATACAATAATGCCATAGTGCTTGTTAAGGTAAGGTTATCTACTATGGAAGAGGAATTACAGGCATGGATTTAAACGTCCTTATCGTACTCATTTATTTTTGTTTTCTAATCGCAATCGGTTGGATGTTCCGTACATTTACCAATAATACCAGTGACTATTTCCGCGGGGGCGGCAAGATGTTGTGGTGGATGGTAGGTGCAACCGCCTTCATGACACAGTTTAGTGCTTGGACATTTACCGGTGCCGCCGGTAAAGCCTACACCGACGGCCTAGCCGTTGCCATTATCTTCGTAGCCAATGCCTTTGGTTACTTTATGAACTACGCCTACTTCGCGCCTAAATTCCGTCAACTTCGTGTTGTAACGGTAATTCAAGCAATCCGCATGCGTTTTGGTAAATATAACGAGCAAGTATTTACTTGGTCTGGTATGCCAAACAGTGTGGTATCTGCCGGTATTTGGCTAAATGGTTTGGCCATTATTGCCTCTGGTATTTTTGGCTTCGACATGACCTGGACCATTGTACTAACCGGTTTAGTCGTACTTATTATGTCTGTAACGGGTGGCTCTTGGGCGGTAATCGCATCTGACTTTATGCAGATGGTGGTGATTATGGCCGTAACAGTAACCTGTTGTATTGTTGCCATTATCCACTCTGGCGGTGTAGGTAACATTCTAGATGACTTCCCGCGTGACTTCGTTATTGGTGACAACCTTAACTACGTAAGCATCTTAACTATTTGGGCATTCTTCATCTTTGTTAAACAGTTCAGCATTACCAATAACATGCTTAACTCTTACCGTTACCTAGCGGCTAAAGATTCAAAAAATGCTAAAAAAGCGGCTTTGTTAGCCTGTTGTTTAATGACCTTAGGCCCGGTGATTTGGTTTATTCCACCATGGTTCTTAGCAGGCCAAGGCGTAGATCTAGCCGCCATGCACCCAGAAATGGGCAGCAAAGCTGCCGACGCAGCATACCTAGCCTTTGTTGAGCTTTACATGCCTGCAGGTATGGTAGGTTTGCTTATCGCTGCAATGTTTGCCGCAACAATGAGCTCAATGGATTCAGGCCTTAACCGTAACTCTGGTATCTTTGTTAAAAACTTCTACGAACCAGTACTACGCCCTGACGCATCAGAAAAAGAGTTAGTCGCCGTTTCAAAAATTACCTCTACAGTGTTTGGTGTACTAATTATCTTATTCGCCCTATTCATTAACTCGCTCAAAGGGTTAAGCCTGTTCGACGCAATGATGTTTGCCGGTGCCATGCTTGGCTTCCCAATGACCATTCCTGCCTTCCTTGGCTTCTTCATTAAGAAGACACCAGATTGGGCTGGCTGGGGAACACTACTAGTAGGTGCTTGTGTATCTTACGTAGTAGGTTTTGTGATTGGTCCAGAGCATATCCAAGATATCTTCAACCTAGACCAAGACTTAACCAACCGTGAGTGGAAAGACCTTAAAGTAGCCATTGCTCTAATTGGCCACATTGTTCTTACCGGTGGTTTCTTTGTAATGTCTCAGTTGTTCTACAAAGGCTTGAGCGAAGAGCGTTCTAAAGATGTAGACAAGTTCTTTAACAACTTGCATACACCACTAGTGAACGAGTCTGCAGAACAAGAAGTGCTAGATAACAAACAACGTAGCATGTTAGGTAAGTTAATCGCCGCAGCAGGTGCCTTTGTTATGCTGTTAGTGGTATTGCCAAACAGCATGGGTGACCGTTTAGTGTTTATCTTATGTGGAGCCATTATCCTTTGTGTTGGTGTGCTACTGATTAAAGCGAACACCAGTAACAAAACACCCCCTACTAGCCAACCAGCAGTAGAATCAGAATCATAGTAAGACCTGTAGTATATAGGAACTGACCATTCCTTCTTTTGCAGTGTTTAGGGTGTTGGCCTAAACACTGCCTTTTTGGTGCTAGGCCTTGGTAAAAACGCCAAAGCTGGGTCTCTTCTAGTAGATAAAAAGCTAAGCGTAACCTGCTTAGCTTTTCTTTTTGCTTTTTCTAAAGAGCCGAACAACACGAGTTTGCTAGGCTCTCGCTTAAAGTAAGCCGCCATTTGCCAGTGTATACGCCACTACTTAGTCACACACCTAACAAAACCATTTAGCTCAGCAACACTCTTAATATGATGCAACTCTTTATCTTGAGACCGCTCTGTTAAGCCTTTTACAAAATCATCATTCCAGAATGTTGGACTTAGCTTGAGCATTTTATAGCTCTGCAGCGTGCCTTTTAGCACCGAACTACCATCTGGCCAACCCTCAGGCTTTACCCACAAGCCTTTAAGCATTCGTTTAGTCGCAAGCCAATAACTGGTTGGATAAGGCAGGTCGATGTAAATCAAAGTGTCTGCCGCTGTTAAACGCCGGTTGAAGGAAGCTAAAGGACCAAAGCCGTCGATGATCCACTGCTCGCGAGACAAGATGTCCTGATGTGTTTGGTCATATATCTCACGCGCTACCCTTTCGCCATTTGCCTTAAACACCAGCGAATCGAGTTGATATAAGGGAATGCCTACCGCTGAGGCCAACGCTTTGCTTAAGGTGGATTTACCACTGCCCGGCTTACCAAAAATCGCTATTTTCTTCATGTGAACTCCTTGTAGTAATAATCCTCATGAGGCAGATACAAAAAACCCACCTCTTTGGGTGGGTTTTACACATCAACAGCGCATTAACAATCCCACCATTCCTAAGGAATGATGATAATTCGTAGCGCTGCTTGCGTAAGATAAGTATTCATAGCTTTATCCTTAACGATGGAGAGGACGTTGTCAATTGGTGTTGAGTGAAAAACAATCAAGCATGATTCTTTGAACAACAAGAGGACTTGTCAGAAGGTTGTTTTAGCACAAGGTAAATGGAAACAAACACCGTCATCAACAGAATGAAACTTAAGTGAATGACAATAGTAAGTGAAAATTTCCTTAGGTAGCTCAACGAAACCGAGTTTTCTTGCCAACGCTATACTCGCAATGTTCGATTCATTAGTCTGAATGACCAAACCATCACTAAATATATTGGTAATCTTAGCTAATGCACCACTTAGCAATAGTGATGCAACCCCTTTCCGGTGCCAATGAGGATGAACATGGTAGCCGACATTTGCCATTTCAGCTGACTCGCCTACCCTAAAAATATTGATTTGCCCGACTAAGTCACACCCTTCAACAGCAAGCAAAGTAAGTACATGCCAAGGATGGGTTTCATCATATGCCATTCGGTTACATTGCTGAGTGTCCCAATCAGGGTATATCGAGGCAAACAAATCAGCAACAGCAGCGCCCCAACGATTTTTGTTATAGTTTACAACACGCACCGCTGAAATTTTCCTCTCAAAGCTTAACAGCTGAAAACTAGATGGTTGACACCATCTTTTAATATCTCACGAACTAAATCAAAAACTAAAAATGCTGGCGATTCCTTCGAAAACAGCACTAAGGCCTTCAACAAAGACTTCGGTTAGAGTAACTAAAAAATCTAGCAAACCTTCACTGTATACAACACTGGTAGTTGCCAAGCCACCAAACGCAATCGTCACTATTAGTGCTGCCGCTACTTCGAAACCAAAGACAAGCAAATAGAAAGCTGCGCCGAGAAACGTCATTGAACAAGTCGCGCAAACAAGCCTTGTTAGAAAAGGTCGTTTCTTCTTAGGTGTATCCATTATTACCTTCCTTGTAACAACTTTATTTTTTAATCAGTGACCCAATCACTTGCGGAGATTTTGCAAAAATGCGCTTAGTTTGGGCGAGAAATAACTCGCCAGTGGCTACCGCATCCATCAGTGCATTGTGCCCATGGTACTCGGGTAAGCCATAACGTTGGCGAATGGCCGACAATCGAAAATCCCCGGTTTTTTGATGATTGGCATTGGCAATTAAAGATTTCTCTAAACTTAGGGTATCTACCCAAACCAAAGGCAAGGTATTCAACTGGTATCGCTGCTTTAGGTAATAATCAATAAATTGCTGCTCTACACAACAGCCATGCACCAGTAATACTCGGCCCTGCATCGCTTCAAAAAGCTGATCCATAGCTTGGTCTAGGCTAATCCCTTGCGCGAGCATTTCTGGCACAATCTGATTAATAACCGCGGTTTCTGCTTTAACTTTGTTGCCACTGTTGATGTAACAATGCGAGGCGCTGTTTAGGTCTATGCTCAAATTCTTCATCACGGTGTAGCCAATACTAAGAATATGATCGTTTTCTGGGTGCAAGCCGGTGGTTTCAAGATCGAAGGCGAGAAACTCGAGGTCTTTAATATTGGAGCTTTCACTGGGAAGCGTGGCTTCTAACAGCCCAATAAACTTTTTAGGTAAACCACCACTAGCTATCACCTTTGCGCGGGCGCGGCCTAGCTTCGCCAGTGGTTTAAAACGTGTGAACATTGCTTACCCTATTTTTCGCTAAAACGCAGCTTAGCAGCATCTTGCAGGTTATTAATGATGCGAAACGCGTCTTTTAAGTGCTCTCGTTCAAAGTTACCAAAACTTTTAGGGGCAATATAGTTATCTGGCGCAGAACCTTGCTTTAACGCTTTAAGTTGATGGCGGAATCTAAGTTGTGTAATGAACCGATAAGCGCCTAGTACGTCTTTTAGGGCGTCTTCACTGAGTATTTTTTTCTTTGCAGCACTGGTGAAGCGTTGCTCGGTGCCGGTATCGTCACTATTGACCGCTAAACCGTAAATGCGGCCTAAGTCGACAATAAGCAATAAGGCGTACTTTTTAATATCAAGCATTTCACTGTGTTCGCCGCCCTTCTCCAACACTAGGTTGTTAAAAATACCTAGGGGTGGTTGTACCGATACAGAGTCTGTGACCAGTGAGTTTAAGAAGGTTTTATTGTTATTAAGCAGAGCGTACAAATGCTGCTGAAGCTGCTCCGACAAACTGGCGTCGCCATATATACTGCGAACTTCCATAAACACCGTGGCGTTTAACAACATGCTGTATTCAGGGTTAGACACCCATTTACGGTAATACTCTGTCCATACATTAATCGGCTGACACCACTTTGGTGTCGCTGCCATAAACTTGCCGGTACATAAGGGGTAACCACAGGTGTCCATGGCATTACACACGTACATGGCTAAATGGGTAAAGTACATGCGGTCAGACTTACTAACGTTCTCTGGCAAAATAATAGCACTGTCTTGATCAGACAACATGTGTACTTCGTTACGAGCGTGAGAGCCCGCTACTACCCAGGTATATGCACAAGGTGGATCGCCTAGTTTGGCTTCGGCCATTTGAATCAGTCGGCGATTATAGGCATCCATTATCATGGCCATAACTCGGCCTATTACCTCTACCCTCACCTTGCCTTCGACCAGTGCTTCAAATATGGCTTGGCGCTCTGAAGTAAGTTTTGCTAGCCCTTCTACAGTTTCGGTGTACTTAATTTTTTCAATCAGGAAGATCGCCTGCACGCGGTGCTTTTGCACTAAATGTGAAGTAGTGAGCAAGCCCAATACCTGATTGTTCTCCACCACTGGTAAGCTGCGAATGTTGTGTTCCATCATCAGTGAGGCGGCGGTAAGAATAAGATCGTTCGGTTTAGTGGTGACAGCTGGCGAGGTCATTACGTCACTAATCGGGCGAGTGATGTCGTAGCCTTCGGCAATCACCCGTTTGGTCATATCACGGTCTGAGATTAAGCCGCATATAACACCGTCTTTTTTAATCACCGCGGTAGACGAGCGGCACTGCACTCGCATTTCGTTCGCCACCGCTTGTATCGACATATCAGCAGTGACCACAGCAACCGTTCCGCTAGCAACTTCCGACACCTTTTTAAAGAATAAGCCTTTCTCGTTGTCAGACCACACCACGTTAAGCGCCGACTGCAGGCGTACTCGCGCTTTAGAAGCAAAGCTGTCGGCGTATTCTGGGTGTTGCTCAAGCAGTTGGGTTAACTCGGTATGCGGCACCATGTACAGCAAGGTATTTTCTATCGCTGTTGCACTATAGCCATCTAGCGCGTCTTTTAGTGGCTCTAAAAAAGTAAAACCAAATAAGTCTTCTTCGCCGAGTTTTGAGCGTAACACCCCATCAGGTTTACGCTGCTCCATTACCCCGGTGCGAATAATGTATAGGAAACACTCTGATTTATCTGAACCGAAGCGAATTTGCTCGCCTCGCGCCAAATAACTAATGGTTACCGACTCTCCAATTTGCCGCTGCAAGGCTGGCGGCAATAAATTAAATGGATAAATCTGCGACAAAAATTCGATAATGTTCGGCAACAGTGTTTGCGGCATGGTAATAACCTATTTACAGTAATAGTATTATTATATTGTTATTATATGTAATTACTATGAGCCAACTCGAATTTGCTGCCCATTTAACCACTTATCAACAATAGAACAGTGACAACTATAGAGGCGCAATAGCCAATAGGACCAAAGCTTGTATCTGTTGCAAAGAGCCTTGGTCAGAAAAACCAAGCTCTATCCAGGCCGAACCAGGGCTGCGTTTAGGATGGGATACAGAGAATTCAGGATGCTGCAAGCCATGTTCAGCAATGCTTGTTCGCCCGAGTTTTAAATCTAACTCATCACCTTGATGAAAGTGAGCAAACTCTTTGCCCTTATAAACAAAGCCGTAAAAGCCTCCGCTGTCGTTTGGCCAAAACGTCTCGCTAATACCCGCTTGCGCTAACAGCCAAGCATGTAGTTGCTGTTTTAGTCGCGAGTAAGAATGCTTTACCTGCTGCTGTAAAGCGGCAATTTGCTCTGAGTTTTCTTGTTTAGCCATTGCGCAAACCTGCTTCATGTTTCAGCAACCAGTCTTTACGATGAATACCACCGCCGTAGCCTGTTAGCTGGCCGTTGGCACCTATCACTCTGTGACAGGGAATAATAATGCTAATACGGTTTTGGCCGTTGGCCGAGGCTACCGCGCGCACGGCATTAGGTACCTCTAAGTACTCTGCTTGTTGGCCGTAACTGCGTGTTTCGCCATAGGGAATATCCATTAGCCCACGCCATACCAATTGCCTAAATTCGGTACTGGGGGTGTCTAGCGCTACGTCAAACTGTTTGCGGGTTCCAGCAAAGTATTCAGCAATTTCTGTCTGAACTTGATCCAGATGAGGGTTATCTCCTGGCAGAATAACGGCTTTTAAACGTTTAGTGAGATCGTTAAATTCGGTCTCCAACATTCGGCGGTCGGTAAACTCCAACAAACAGATCCCCTGCTGAGTGGCGCAGGCATACATGGGCCCAATTGGCGTGGTAAAACGCACAATATTAATCACGTTGCTGGTTTTGCCAGTTGGCGCGCCACCAAACACTTTTTTAAAGCCTTCGTTAAACCCACTCAAGGATTCATAACCTGAATCAAAGGCTGAATTACTAATGCTGTCGCCTTGTTGAATTTGGCTAAAGGCCGAGTTAATTCGCACCATGCGTTGATAGGCATGAAAAGTAATCCCATGATGCTTCTTAAACCAGCGGCGCACTTGAGCCGGGTCTAGGTTACGGGCGCGCAAATCACCGTCTTTTATCCGCGTGAAATTATCTTGCTGAATATCATCTAACAGCGCTTTTATATAATCTGGGGCTTCGTCTAAAGCTTGCATCGGTTTGCATACTTTACAGGCTCTATAGCCGTGTTGCAGAGCTTCTTGCGCGCTGTTGTAAAAGGTGACGTTTTCAATTTTAGGTTTGCGCGCTCGACAGCTTGGCCGACAAAAAATACCGGTGGTTTTTACTGCGGTGTAAAACACCCCTTCGTACTGAGCATCCTTGCGGCTCATTGCGTCATACTTTTGCTGAAAGCTTAGTGGTTCCATAAACCTTTACTGCTTAATAAGAGTTGATAAAACCAAAATAACTCAGTGTAGATTTAACGGCTACCGAAAAATGAACAAGTATTTTTTCTCCGGCCCGTTGTTAGGCAATCCGCTAAATAACGGCGCCAAAAGCCAACTAGATTTTACCTACTGGGTAATGGTTTTAGACATGTTGTAGCCGGTAACCACAAAACCAATCTCTTGGTACAATGCTAACGCGCGCTGATTACTAAATGCGACTCTAAGCTTGATTTGGTTAATACCAAACCCCGTCAACTGCTGTTCAAGCGCCTTCATCGCCAGTTTCCCAAACCCTTTGTTGCGCTGCTTGGGGAAAACATAAAAATCGTAAATGTAAGTGGACTGGTCACTGGCTTGAATAGAGTGCCATAAATAACCAATCAACTCTGATTGTTGCTCGATACACAACAGTTGGTGGCCTTGGCTTTCTGCCCCTTGCGGAAAGCTTTGTTCTAGTGTTTGTTGGGCTAACTCTAACGCCCTTTCTTTAGAGTGCCCTTGATTCGCTGCGATATCGCGGCTGTAATCATCAACAAAATACTCGCAGTAGTCTGCAAACTCCTTAGCGGTAATTGCCCGTAGCGTAACCATTAGGTTCTAAATCCCCACACTGCATCTATCAGCTTAATCATCAGTTCTTTGGATACTCCATTGTCATCCAGTTCTGGCATATATTCTACAAAGTCAGCGCCGACAAATTTAGGGCTAGATGCAACCGAATAGACCAAGTGGATTGCCTCTCTGGCGCTTAAGCCACCTACATTAGGCGTAGCGCACGCTCTATAAATACTGCCGTCTAATGCATCGTAATCGAAAGACAAATAAATATGATCGTAGTTGTCATTTAGCTCAGTCATCAAACTAGAAATAACGCCGTTTATACCTAAGCTATCTATGCTTGGCATACCGTAATGGCGAATACCAAGTTCGCTAATCAACCGTTGCTCGTTAGGCATTACATCTCGTACCCCAATGTAATAAATATCTTGAGGATTAAGCACTCGTTCTGGATCTATTTCCCACGCTTTATCGGGGTATTTGTCCATAAGCATCGCTAAAGGTTTACCATGCAAATTGCCATCTAGCTTATCGTTACAATCTGCATGTGCGTCCACCCAGATAACCGCTACCTTTTTGTCCCGTTGTTTCTGATAAAAGGTCATTACCGCCTGCAGTGTGCCCACCGCGATAGAATGGTCCCCACCAATAGTGATGGGAGTGCGCCCTTGGTCAAAACTATTGAGTACGGCAGCGCAAAGCGCGCCTCCGTAATCCGCTAAGGCGCTTACGTTTTGTTCTGCCTCAAGCAAGCGTAATACCTCACAAGAAGGGCTCACATCACCGCAATCTTTAATGTCCGCATTCCAGCAGCTATTTCTAACATCAATCCAATTCGATAGCCCTACCCAAGTATTTTAGCTAGCTTGCCTAAGACCATCTACGGTATTTTGCTTAGTGGTCACGCAACCTAAATGATTGAAGGGAGCACCGATGATGTCAAAGCGTTTGGTCATATTAGGTAAACTCGCGAGTGGTAGCTAACGCTAAAAGTAGAGATCAATTAAACCACTAACAAATAACTTATTCATCAGTAATCTATTGATTAAACGGGAAAATGAAGTGGGCAGCTACCGTGGCAGACAAATCTAAAATAAAAAGGGCTTTGCTAACACCAATAAGCAAAGCCCTAGATGGGATTAATTAAGCTAAATGCTGCTTAAAGAAAGCGATGGTTCTGTTCCACGCTAGCTCAGCGTTGTCTTTGTCATAACGGCCTGTGGAGTCATTATGAAATCCATGATTGGCTTGCGCGTACATATGCATGTCAAAGTCGACGTTATTGGCCCTTAAGTCTTGCTCGTACTCAGGCCAAGTAGCGTTTACCCGTTTATCTAACTCAGCTAACTGAATCTGCAACGGCGCTTTAATGTTGGCTCTTAACTCTTTTGCAGCAGGGGTGCCGTAAAACGGTACGCCTGCATTAAGCTCTGTGCCCATGCGCGCAGCCAGCATGTTCACCACATAACCACCAAAACAAAAACCAACTGCACCTAACTTACCGTTGCTGGCAGAATGGCTTTTTAAAAAACTAGCGGCAGCTAAAAAGTCTTGTTCAATTTTGGCGCGGTCTAAAGATTTTTGCATACTGCGGCCTTCATCATCATTGCCAGGGTAGCCGCCTAAACTATGTAACGCGTCTGGTGCAAAGGCGATAAAGCCATCTTTCGCTAAACGTCGCGCGACATCTTTAACATAAGGATTAAGCCCTCGGTTTTCATGAATAACCAAGACCACAGGAGCGCTTCCTTGCAAATTGGTAGGCATCACTAAATAGCCACGCCCTTCTCCATACCCTTTGGGGGAATCAAAAGTCGCAAACTGCGCTTTTATTTCTGGGTCGTTAAACGACACTTGTTCTGCCAAGGCATAATTAGGTAACAAGGCAGACGACAGCACCGCCATGGAAAACCCCACAGCCGCTAATTTAGATAAGCGCGCTAAAAAAGTACGGCGGTCAATAAGGCCATGAGCATACTCGTCGTACCAATCAAAGGCCTCTTGAGGAATGGCATACTGTGGTTTGCTGTGTTGCGGTCCTGTCATTGGTGTTTCCATCACTTGCTCCTACCTTTTGGTTTAATGTATTACTTTAGCTCAATTAAAAGTACTTAGTATTACTTTACAAACTATCACTTCGATCACTTAAGTTAGATAAGCAAATATCCATTCATGCTTTGGGTTTACGCGGTGGTAATGCAGCGAATTGCGGAAGCTGCTGGTTGTCGACAAACCAAGGTGCCTTATCGGCACAAAAAATATTCTGAATCGGTTCTATATTGGGGTGCTGGTCTAAGGTACCGGCTGGGATCACCATAGTTTTGCCCGTTTTCGCTAGCCAAGGCAAAGACGAACCACAAGTGCGACAAAAGGCAGTAGCAAAGTACTTAGTGTGCTCAGGTTGATACTGCTGAACCTTGTCTTCACCGGCCAACCACCTAAACTGGCTGGGCAATACAAACAAATTAGCTGCATGGGCACTACCGGTAAATTTACGACATCGAGAGCAATGACAGTATTGAAAAATGCCTAAATTGCCGTTTATTTGGTAGTGCACCTCTCCACATAAACAGCTCCCCTCTATATCGGCTTCTTGCATACATCCCCCCCTTGGTTTCCTTGCTTACTGAACAACTTAAGTGTAGCGAGTATTACTGAGGCAGCAGTGACTATATGCTTCTCCCAAAAAACTTAAAATACCTTAGTTGAAAGACGCTATGGCACTAACAAATGCAGCTAATGGTGTTTTAATAATGGGCTTAACAACGTTGTTCCAAGCCTAGAACCTTGCTTTGAGTTTGATACATCAGCTCAATTAAACGCTGATAATTTGAGTGAAGACAGTTTGATGTCTCATTTAGCACAAGCTCTAATTGACCTTGGTTTTTAACCAGAGGTATCTTGGTGTTATTGTAGTACAAAATATCAATCTAAGTAGTTGAAGGTGAGCTTATGAAAGTAAAAACTCTTGCTGTTATGATGCTAGGAGCTTTAAGCACTAGTGTATCCGCTGCCAATACCACGCCAGCAGAGGTGCTAGACCTATCTTGTTGGAAAGTAACGTTGCCAGTGTCTTTAGACAATGGCGATCGCCCTACTGAATTCAGTGAAAAAGAGATCGCTAAAGGCGCGATGCACGCTGATTACTTTTACGTAAATGAAGCAAAAGACGGCGTTGTTTTCCGTTCTCCTGTTCAAGGGATAAAAACCTCTAAAAAAACGAAGTATGTTCGCTCAGAGCTTCGTGAAATGATGCGTTGCGGCAACACCAGCCACAAAACTAAAGGCGTTAACGGTAACAACTGGGTATTTGGTCATAACGAGTCAGCAGATTCATTGAAAAATGCAGCGGGTGTGGATGGTAACTTAAAAGCGACTCTGTCTGTTGATCACGTAACCTCTACCGGTGAAATTTGGCAACAAGGCCGCGTTATTATTGGTCAAATTCATGCACCCGATGATGAGCCAGTTAAAATTTACTACCGTAAACTGCCTAACCATGAAACGGGTTCGGTATGGATAAGCCACGAGCCAAATGGTGGCGATGATATTACCTTCCCAATGATTGGCCCAACTAAACCAAATTACTGGAAACAAAAAGATAAAGACATCGCTAAGTCATATGATGACGGTATCGCTTTAGGCGAGAAGTTCTCTTACGAAATTGACATTAATGGCGCTGATATGACAGTAACGATTAGCCGTGAAGGCAAAGCCGATGTGGTGCAAAAAGTAGATATGCAAAATTCTGGCTACGGCTTAGAAGACCAATGGATGTATTTCAAAGCGGGTGTATACAATCAAAACCGCTCTGGTGACCCAGAAGACTACGTTCAAGCAACGTTTTACAGCTTAGACGTCACTCACGGCGCGGCTAAATAAACACAAGCCATTGTAGCTATACAACCAATAAAAAAGCGCGTTGAAGTTAAACGTTCAATGCGCTTTTTTCTATTCAGCCATAATGAGCGCTAGAAACGTTTACCCACACTAAAGCGGAATAAGTCGGCATCATCTTGGTGGCCTTTACGGTCAATCACCCGACTAATACTTACCCCAAAGTAACCATCATCGAAAAATGACCAATGCGGGTAGTAATTAGCACCAAAGCTCACAATGCCTTTCAAATCATAAGCGCTGGTGTGTTCAACCTTGTCTACGACAAAGTAACCACCACCGCCCATTCTGCCTTCAAAGTTGTTACCCAGAGGAATAATTTTCCATAGCTGCGTGGTAAATCCGCTACGGTCTGTTGCGCCGTTGTAGCCACCCTCATCAATGTAACCCAGTGATAAGGCAAGGTTGTTATGGAAGCGCTTGGCCATATCTACGCTATAACCCACCTTGGTTTCAGGTCCGCCATGATTAATTTTTACATTCATCACTGAGGCCCAAACGTCATCAACCCAGCGATAGCGTGCTTCTCTTGGCTGGTAATCTGAGTTATCGATATCCCAACCCACACCAATCAGTAGGGAGTTGCCGTTTGGTCGTGCAGACATAAGATAGCTGTTTAACTGCAAGCGCAAATGCGCGCTTTCGCTAAAGCGCTTTAAGGGATAGATAAAGGCCAATGTACTCATCGCCCCCACCCTTTTTTCGTTTAACTCTAAGCCTGTTTCATCCACTGTTGTATCGAAAGACATATACGGGCCAGCACCAACTTCTAAGCGAAAAGCATCTGAAGGCACATACACATAGGTAGCGTGAGCAGAAAACCCATCTCGATGATGGTTATATGGGTGACCTTCATTGGCGTGAATTAAATCGACCCGCCAATTGCGATGAAAATGCTGGCCAAAACGAATATCAAAGGAGCGAAATTGTTGCTTCTCTTGTTCTTCTGTTGCGCCGTCATCTAGATGGGTAACACCACTGCCACCAGTAATAGAGAAGTAACTATCTGCACTGGGCTTAAGCAAGGTTTTTGCGCTAACCGGAGCAATAGTGACTAAAGCACTAAGGCTTAGCAATAAACAACGAACAGTGATGGTTGATTGAATAAGAGATCGAACAGAATAGATAGGCATCGGCTTTAAAGTTTAGTAAATACTTAAATAAATGTATAAAACAGCAGCTTAGCTGCTATTTAGCGTAGAGCTAGCCTAACCTATTAATCAAAGTTTTATCAGCAAAACGACCGAATGAATAGAAAACAGGCGCTTTTAAGCCATGTTCAGTACATTTTGGCGGAGATCGTAGTGACCCGAACCGTTTTATTCTCTATTTTCGCTATTTTTTAAACGATAGTGATAAAACTGAGCAGTGTTATCTGCGCCGCCTTGAGTGGAAAATCCTAGCTTATTTAATAACTTTTGAGAGGGAGTATTATCTTGGCTTACGCCTGCAATAACAGTAGTAAATTCTCGTTCCTGCTCTGCCCAAGTAATAAAACCCTTTAGCAGCTCTAGCGCAAAACCTTGCCGCCAATAATTTTCACCCAGTAAGTACCCTAAATGCGCGCGGTTTTGGTCATCAGGGTAAACAAACATAAAACCAATCACCTGTTGGTCACTCATTTTCGTTACCACAAACAAGCGACTGCCTTGGCTCACCTGTGTTAACCATTGCTCAGCCTTACCTAAGTCGGTTACGTTCTGGAAATAAGGCGGCAACTCACTGGTTACTGCTGGAGTGAGTAACTCCACAGCGCGCAACATAAGCAAAGGTTTGTTTGTTGCAATGTAAGCGGCATCAGCAGCTTCCACATAGAGTCGCTTGGTACTGTAAATACTCAAGTTTGGTATAGGCGCATTACTCACAACACACTCCTAATAATCTTTACTGCTGTTTTGTACAAGCACTTCATTGAATATTCTCACCCGATCAACGCCATGCCCGCTACACTAAGTGATAGATTTGTTTAAGCGAATAGTTGCTATCAATGTTAAGGAATAAAGGCGCTAAATGAAATTGTTAAAGGTGATTGTTTCACTACTCATATTGCTAACTTGCAAACAAACATTTGCGCAAAACAACCCATGGGAAGCGGCCACCAGCACCTATAAAGCGCCCGCTGCTGCGATTGGTTCTTATGCAAATGGTTGCTTAGCCGGTGCACAAGCGTTACCGCTTGAGGGCGAAGGTTATCAAGTTATTCGTAGCCAACGCCAGCGCTACTATGGGCATCCCAATTTGGTGAACTTCATCAGTGATTACGCCAAACAACTGAAACAACAAGGTATCAACAATATTTTGGTGGGTGATATGTCTATGCCACGCGGCGGCCAGTTTAATTTTGGCCATAGCAGCCATCAAATAGGCTTAGACGTAGATATTTGGCTCAAACTTGAAAACGATACACTCAGCGCTAAGCAACTGGCTAAACCATATGCGGTAAGTGTAGTAGACAAAAAACAGCTAACCATTAATAAAAGCAACTGGAAGGGTGAGCATAGAACCATGCTTAAAGTTGCCGCTCAAGATGAGCGCGTTGCGCGTATTTTTGTCAGCCCTGTGATTAAAGAGCAGCTCTGTAATCAGCGTACCGAGCAAGACGATTGGCTGCAAAAAATTCGTCCTTGGTGGGGGCATACCTCGCATATGCATGTGCGATTAGTGTGTCCAGCTGGCGATAAACAGTGTAAAAACCAAAAGCCGATTGCCAAAGGCCATGGCTGTGACGAATTAGATTGGTGGAAAACCCAACTCAGTAAGGCCCCTACTCTTAAGCCCGCTAAAAAACCAAAGCCGTTAAAAGTAAAACCGCTACCCTGCGAGCCCTTGGTGCAAAATTTACAAGCAAAGCAATAAAAGAGCTTGGACTAAATAACCAAAGAAGCGAAGCTCTTAATCGATACTTCGCTTCTATTTACGGCCTTAAATGGCTAACTACAAACCCGGTAACATTCCGCCACCAACCGGCATCGCTACCCCCGTTACATAACTCTAGTCACAGCGTTTGCGTGTTCCTCACTGGCACCCGTTGCTTGCCATACGCGCTTTAAAGAAAACGCCATGAAACCCGCATCAACTGATTTGGTTTGAACTTGTGTGTTCATAATCTGTCTCTCTATTAGCTAAATACAATGTGTATTTGTTTGACGGAAGCCAGTTTACTCAATGGCTAGAAATCTAGAAGTTACACAATGTCCCCAAGCCGAAATAGATTAAAAAGTACGTATAAACAAATACTTAAAAGTGAACATTTAAAGGTATTTTTTAGGTAACAATAAGTAACAGCAGACAACGACTCCCTAAACAGCAACTACGCTATTGTTAGCAAAGGCTTTGCTAAGCAAGGTGCTACTTTCTAGGCGCATATTAATGGCAGAATGAACTCAGCATAATAAGAAACAGGTGATAGACAGTGGCAAACGGCAAAGTTTAGATCTAGCGAATCAGCAGCATCAGATACTAATACGCGGGCAGCTAGAACGAATTATTGAAAGCAGCGTATTTGAGCAAAGTCCAAAAATGAAAGAGTTGCTCAGCTTTTTGGTTGAGCAAACCTTGCAGGGTAATGGCGACCGCCTCAAGCAGTTCACCATTGCCATTGAGATCTTTGACCGAGGCGTTGATTTTGATCACCAATCAGACCCCATTGTACGTATTCAAGCGGGTCGAGTGCGTCGCTCTTTAGATACCTACTATTTTACCGAAGGTGTTAACGATGCTCTGTACATCAATATCCCTAAAGGCCGTTATGCTCCAAGCTTTAAACTACGCAGTGAAGAAGACCTTTCCCTACACCAGCTGCACAAACGCCTGTTACGAATAAGGCAGAGAGCTTCAGCCCTAGCCTAACGGTGTTGCCATTTTGTCTTTAGCAGCCGATGATCAGCAACAGTTTTTTACCGACGGCTTTGGTGAGGAGCTTGCCACTGAACTGTCTCGTTTCAATAGCTTAAACGTGGTGTCTATGTATGCTATGGACGATACCAACTTCGCCATAAAAACTGCTGCCAACATTAGCCAACTAGGGAAAGAGCTAAACGTATCTTTTATTACCACCGGCACAATGTGCGCGCTAAACGATAAAATGCGCATCCACGCTCGTTTGTATCGCGCAGACACTAGCCAACAAATTTAGGCTGAAAAATACACCTGTGATATGTCTACTCAAGATTTGTTTGACGCACAGGACCAATTTATAGCCGAGATAGTGGCAGAACTCGCCTCTAGTTTTGGCATTATTCATCGCAAGATTTACCAAAGCTACAACTATAAAAAAGTTGAGCAATTATCCACTTACGAAGCCACCTTGTGTTACCGACATTATTTAATGACGCTGAACAAAGAGCACTATCAGCCCGCTTTAGCAGCGCGGCAACAAGCCACCCAACAAGAAACCTAATTTGCCCTTGCTCGGGCAATGTTAGCGTTGCTGTACATAGATGCCGACCGACTAGCAATGGCCTGTATTCCCAATGCGGTAGAACAGGGCTTTGACTGCGCGCGTAAAGCGGTTGAGTTAGAGGCTAATAACCCTGAGTGTCAAATGGCCTTAAAAGCCTTAGATCAATTCTCTTTAAGCCAACTTTACTGGCAACCGTTGTTACGAACCATGCTGCACTTAGAAAAGGGCGAACATGCGCAAGCTAAATCGGCTTACTTAAAGGTGCTAGAACTTTGCCCTGACTTTAAACAAGCCAGAGAACAATATCTTAGCGCCTATATTGATTGTCTTAAACTTAAGCAACAAATGCTTGCTTCATTAGACCGCTTATAAGCTTAAGTAAAACCAGTTTCAATCGCGGTTAAGCCCAGCTTTGCTGGGCTTTATGGTATTCATAAGCAGTGTATTTGGTTACACTCGCGAGCTATTTCTTCAACTCACCCTCTATCTATTTATGCGCCTGGATAAGTTTATTTGTAAAAGCACTTCGCTAAGCCTGCTACAAGCGAGGGAAGCGATAGAAAACGGCCAAGTACACGTAAACCAGCAATGTGTTTTGCATGTAAATACACAAGTACATGAAAACAACCATATTAGTTTGGCTGGCAAGCAACTCTTTGCTCGCCCTTCTCGCTATATAATGATTAACAAACCGGCCGGATGTGTATGCTCTAATGTTGATGAAGCTTACCCCTCAGTTTTCACCGCGGTGGGCCTCCCCTTAGATGAGCAATTACATATAGCAGGAAGATTAGACGCCGACACTACTGGTTTGGTATTAGCCACTGACGATGGCCGTTGGTCATTTTCTATCACTCGGCCAGAGCAACACTGTCTTAAGGTTTATCGGGTAAACCTAAGTAAACCGCTAACTCCACAAGCCATTCAAGCCTTAGAAACTGGCCTACAACTGCAAGGTGAACAAAAGCCCACTCTCCCTGCGGTGGTTAAGCTGATTTCGGATAAACAAATCTCACTGAGTATTAGAGAGGGCAAGTTTCATCAGGTGAAACGAATGCTTGCAGCAGTTGGCAACCGCGTGACCGCCTTACACCGACAACAAATTGCTGATATTTGCCTTAACGTTGAGCCTGCCAGTTGGCGAGAGCTAAGCTCAGCAGAGGTAGCCTGCATTAAACAGGTGGAAAGCGAAAAGTAAAGTTTACTCAACGGGCTAGATTTCGAAATTGAAGCTGTTTACCTGAGTTTCACTGTCAGGTGTGTGACTTGATGCGTTCGCTTGGCGGTTTTTTAGCATGCTGTCGTGTAAAGCCTGAATCTGTTGGCTGCCCGTTTTAACAAAAGCAAAGGGCAATATAGCGTGTACTAAACACACAACTGCTGCAAAAAATAGCCGTAAAGAAAAACGCCCTGCAGTCATTAAGTGCTGACAATAACTCTCGTTAACACTACTGGGATGCTCGTGAAAAATTCGAACTAAATGTGACCACATAATTCAACCTCTATTGAAGTTAATACTTTGTTAAAGAGTAATTCTTAAACCAGACAAAAAGTTTGCTTATACATAGCTAATACGTGACAAACACAGAAATTGATTTCACTTAAGGCGATATCTTTAGAAAACGACGCCAATAAACCCGATAAACCCCAAATTCCCATAGCTAAGCCTACTTGCGTAGCGCTGCCAGGGTGCTCATAAATAAAAGTAGCGACGAGGATCTGGATAAACACCAACTGAAATAAATGCGCGGTGTACCAGCCTTCTAAACCCCACTTACGTGGTATTTTCATAAATAACTCCTAAGCGACAAAAACAAAAAGGCGACATTACTGTCGTCTCATTCATTACAGACTGGCTTTGCCAAACGCTCAGCAGGAATTGGCGGATGTTTTTTAAAAGTAGCTGTAGTCATTGTTTTAGTCTCCGGTTTAAATCAGCCGCTAAGCCTATAACTTGGCGCTGCTTGTTTTGACGGAGCCATTGTGGATTTTTAGGCAAACAGAAAGAAGTAAGTTACTGGAGTAACCCGGTGACAAGAAGTAACACACTGTGCTCAAGCATTATTACCACCAAGCATCATTCTGTGAATTAGCGTTTCAACACAGAACAAGAGTCCTTAAATAGTAAAAGGACTCACATTGTCTCTAAGGCCAAGCTTATTTAAACCGGTTCACCCTTTAACATATTGTTATTATTAGCATTTAATAAAAATTCATTTTGACATAAAAGACAATTACGCAGATGATGGGCACGAAACATGTTAACGAACCAAATATCGTTGATGAAGCGATGGCTCATTAGTTTATTCAATACTTCTAATCGCTATTTACAGTGCTTAACAGCAAGGACGCTGCTAATGAAAATAACAAAAAGCCTAATCTTCAGCCTGTTCATTATTAACCTCAGCGCTTGCACCGGAAACTTTACCACGGTAAAAGTCAAAGTAGTCGACCAAGACGGGCTAGCAGTTGAAGGTGCTGAAGTATTTGCTGGCGGTCGGTTAGGTATTGATGGCGAAAACATTAAAGATTTAACAGATAAAGAGGGAGTTTTCCAAACTATCGGCCGAAAAAATCTTGCTGTAGTTTTCAGGGTAAATAAAGAAGGCTACTACCAAACTAAACTAAGAACTAATAAGAACCTCCAAAACCTCATTATCGAGCTGCGCAAAAAGAAAAAAACCACCGCAATGTATGCCAAGAAGCTTCTTCTACCGGTACCCAAGAAACGAGAAGCAATCGGCTTCGACTTCGAGCAAGCTGATTGGGTTAGCCCTTATGGCAAAGGGAATATTGCCCATATTTTCTTTTATCTAGATGGTGAGTATACTGATGTACAGAACAACAACAACGAACTGCAAATCTCTTTTGCTAGTGCAGGTGATGGATTAGTTAAATTAAATAGAGCTACAACTAACTCCGAGTATCAGTTCCCCTATCTAGCACCTCAATTAGCTTACACAAATAGCCTCACATTAAAATACCACACATCCTCCAGCAGCCAGAGCTTTACCACCTACGACAATTCTGCTTTAGGCTACATTTTTCGCATTAATACTAAACTAAACAGTGAAGGTGAGGTTATACATGCCAATTATGGAAAAATAGCAGGTGAATTCCTCGGCTCATCTTACACCGGCACCACCAAACGCAAAAATGTAGGTTTTGTAGAATTCACCTACTACTACAACCCTACCCCCAACGAACGCAGCCTAGAGTATGATTGGCGACAAAACCTTTTTCGCGACCTAGAACACGAAGAAAAAGTCTATGAGCCTTAAGCTTGCAAACCAGCAGCAGTAAAATGAAACACCAAGGAACAGGTAAATGACCCTAACTAAAAGCCTCATGCTCAGCAAAGGCAGTAATAAATTTAAAGGAACGACTGATGAAAAGGGAGAGGCAACAGCATTACGCGTTGGTCTATTTGGGGTAATAGTGAGAATAAACAAAGAGGGATACTATCAGTCAAAACGATTATCGCCTAGAGGCCTTAGCTCGTGTTTAACTACATAAAAAATGTAATAAGGCGCTGGCAAGCCCCCCAAAACAAACCCATAAGAATTACCACCGTAATATTTTTAATTATTGCCGCGATTGGCCTGTACCGAGGCGACCTTGTTTGTCTGCGTAGCGGTTGTTATGGCCCGCTTACTTTAACCCTAGTGAGTGAAGATGGTGAGCCTGTAGAAGATGCTCTTATTATAATGAATCACATTACCAGCGGCTGGCTCCACGGTAACGACTTTACTTACTATCACAAACACTTGATGAATACCGGCGAACCGACTGTATTCCCTCGAGGTTTTTTTTACTCGCCAGAGCGCCCCAGCGGCAAAAATCACGAACAAATTGGGATACAACTCAATATTAGACATTTCGATTATGCGTTCAAGAAGAAAAAGTACACTGATAGTAGTTTTTATGTAAGCGTTCCCGCCGACGCCGAAGGCCCGGTAGACCTTGGTGATGTGGTTATTGCACCAATTAAGTACCGGATGGAAGGTTGCATGCCACAGAGAACCATCGAGCATTATAAAAATACGGGGTGGAGTGAAGCTAAATTACAAAGAGAAAAAGTACAAAGATGCTCTTTAAGCTATGTCCGAACCTCAACTTTTATCAGTTACATATTAGATATTCCCGAGACAGAAAGAGAACGATTAATAAACAAACATTTACCTCGTCTAGCCGCAGATTTTTTAACAGAAACTGCTCTTGACGATGTTACTCAACAGCAAGTTGAAGAACGAGTCAACCGAGCCATTACAAATGGACACAGAGGCTGGAACACATTCAAATGAATCTTAAACTACTTACTAGGTGGCAAGCCCCCCAAAACAAACCCATAAGAGTAACCACCGTAATATTCTTAATTATTGCCGCAATTGGCTTGTATCGAGGCGACCTTGTTTGTCTACGTAGCGGTTGTTATGGCCCGCTTACTTTAACCCTAGTGAGTGAAGACGGTGAGCCTGTAGAAGATGCCCTGATTAGTATGTATCACATTACCGGTGGTTGGCTCGATGGCAACGATTTCACTTATCACCACGAGCAACTGATGAATACCGGTGAACCAACTGTATTTCCTCGAGGTTTTTTCTACTCGCCAAAGCGCCCCAGCGGTATTGTTCAAGAACAGGTAGGATTTCAAATAGGTATTCGGCACTTTGATTATCAATTTAGGGTAAAAAACCACACAGCGAGTAGCAGAGTGATTGGCGTTCCCTCCAACGCCGAAGGCCCGGTAGACCTAGGTGAAGTGGTCATCGCGCCAATTAAGTACCGGATGGAAGGTTGCTTTACCTCAGAAAATGAAAAGTTTTATAAAAACAGTGGGTTGAGTGACGTTCAAATTGACCGAAAAAGAGTGCAGAGGTGCGCAATTAGTAAGTTTAAACTAACTAAGTTTATAGGTTACATATTGGATGCTCCCGAGGCAGAAAGAGAACGATTAATAAACAAACATTTACCTCGTCTAGCCGCTAATTTTTTAACAGAAACTGCTCTTGACGATGTTACTCAACAGCAGGTTGAAGAACGAGTCAACCAGGCTATTACAAATGGGCACAGAGGCTGGAACACATTCAAATGAATCTTAAACTACTTACTAGGTGGCAAGCCCCCCAAAACAAACCCATAAGAGTAACCACCGTAATATTCTTAATTATTGCCGCAATTGGCTTGTATCGAGGCGACCTTGTTTGTCTACGTAGCGGTTGTTATGGCCCGCTTACTTTAACCCTAGTGAGTGAAGACGGTGAGCCTGTAGAAGATGCTCTGATTAGTATGTATCACATTACCGGTGGTTGGCTCGATGGCAACGATTTCACTTATCACCACGAGCAACTGATGAATACCGGTGAACCAACTGTATTTCCTCGAGGTTTTTTCTACTCGCCAAAGCGCCCCAGCGGTATTGTTCAAGAACAGGTAGGATTTCAAATAGGTATTCGGCACTTTGATTATCAATTTAGGGTAAAAAACCACACAGCGAGTAGCAGAGTGATTGGCGTTCCCTCCAACGCCGAAGGCCCGGTAGACCTAGGTGAAGTGGTCATCGCGCCAATTAAGTACCGGATGGAAGGTTGCATGCCACAGAGAACCATCGAGCATTATAAAAATACGGGGTGGAGTGAAGCTCAATTACAAAGAGAAAAAGTACAAAGATGCTCTTTAAGCTATGTCCGAACCTCAACTTTTATCAGTTACATATTAGATATTCCCGAGACAGAAAGAGAACGATTAATAAACAAACATTTACCTCGTCTAGCCGCAGATTTTTTAACAGAAACTGCACTTAACGATGTTACTCAACAGCAAGTTGAAGAACGAGTCAACCGAGCCATTACAAATGGACACAGAGGCTGGAACACATTCAAATGAATCTTAAACTACTTACTAGGTGGCAAGCCCCCCAAAACAAACCCATAAGAGTAACCACCGTAATATTCTTAATTATTGCCGCAATTGGCTTGTATCGAGGCGACCTTGTTTGTCGAAACAAAGCTCACAGGCATTAGTCAACAGCAAGTTGAAGACCGCATTCGTGCCGCAATCGCTAAAGGCCAACAAGGGTGGAATGATTTCGAATGAAGATTAGTAATACACTCATAGTTACAGGTGTTATTTCTTGCACAACATTTGCTCATGACAAAAGATAGGACACCCATAAATTTGATGGCTCATGCTGGAACTAGAAAAACTAAAAACTTCCTAAAAGGTAAAACAAACGCACGGTACAGCGTGACAGAAATGGCTGCAATATTCTCATATCTAGGCTGGGAAATTGCCTGCGGAACACTAGATGGTGACCAAGCAAATCAATTGGGCTGTGGCGATCGACAAGGCTTAAATGCCCAAGTAGCAGCAGACTTTGCCAGAAAAGTTGGGACTATTTTTACAGATAGTTTGGATGGAAAAATGTATGAAGAATCACCCTATCGAGACCCCCGATTTTCTGGTAAAGGCCATGGAGCGATGTTTCACCTCGAGGTAATAGCGCTTCACCAAATAGCCTATCGTATAAGTGGCAACGAACCAGTGGTTGGCTCTGATGTTGGCCGCTATGTCGTACTTCCAGATACTCCAACTAAGCTAAATGAGTTAAAAGGCATAAACAAAATAATCACAGATAAAGATTTGGCACAAGGCAAGCCACGAATACGCTACGTTGATGTACTGTTGGAAGGTAATAAAGGCGAAATATGGGTAGAAGCCAAAAGTTATAAAGCGCAACGAGTAAAAAAACCTCACGTCTTGCTCAAGGTAAAGCACTGGGACATAGCCAGTGATAAAGGCACACCAATGCACAAACAAATGGTGTTTGACTGGACCGCCACTCTTAAAAAACTTTCTTGGAAACCTATCAAAGATGGAGGCGAACAAGTTGTTGTTGCAGAGAACCGTTGGTATTTTCAACAGTTTAAGTATGAAGGGGCTACCAAAGCAAATCGAAAAAAAGTCCTAAGTATGCAAGTAGGTAGTGCTACGTTAAAGGACAGCCCAAGGTGGCATGCTGCCACACCGCCTAAAAATGGCGAAGAACCAGAAATGAAGGCTCTTTTTGGTATCGGCCCAACCGGTAGCAAATTAATAGATGAGGATAGGGTAAAAGCGCAGGCTGCCCGAGTAAAACCTTTAACAATTAGTCGAGTAATTTTAAAAATGGCCGAAGCAGAACTGCTCGAGGTATTAGATACCGATGAGCTAAACCAATTAATTAAAGAATACCAGTAAATAACGAGAACCCACATGCCTATAGTTGATATGAGCAATATGCCTGCGCAACTAGCGCAGCAAATAGAAGAACGAACCGGTGACTTAAACTGGCAAACGCAACGTGAGCAAATATGGGATAAACACCACGCAAAATGGTTCTATTTCTTAAAGCGTAGCGAGCTAAAAGCCCTAAAGCGATGCTTTCTAACCGGTGAAATAGATTCTAAACTAGTTGCGCACCGCCATTTCGATGTTTTAATTGACCTTTTTCCAATTGTTGAACCTGCCAGTATCGGTTACTTAATTGAAACTCTTTACCCTATATTGGAGCAAAACGAACCGGAAACATCACATGATCTGCCAATTGAGAGTTATCTAGTTAAATTAGTACAATGGCTTATCGAATCAGAATTTAGCTCTTGCCCCGAGCGAGCTATCAGTTATTTACATCAAGCAGAAAAACTCAGTATATTTGATTGGATATTAGGCGAGAATTATAGCCCTGCACACCAAATAGAACATAGACTTAACCCAGAGCACCCCGGGTGGCAGCTGGATATAAGTATTGACGATTTGTTATTAAGGTTATTGTTAAGACTAATGCCCGAACTAGATAACAACTGCGACCTGAATACCAGTGTATTATGGCAACGCCCTAATTACCTAGCATCGCTGATTGCCGCCCTACCAGATAGTTGTTTAACAGCCAACTGGGAGAAAGACGAAGATAAACAAGACAAAAAAACGTATTTATGGATTGCGCTCGCCATGGGCATAAGCAGCGCCACAGCAAGCTTATCGCCCCGTTTACAGGCGCTTAAAGATAAGCAATCGCAACTAGTAACAGCGGTAACTAAAATCGCCGAGCAGCGCCCACTGTTAAAACAATTACTAAGCGATTTACAGGCCCCTTCCGCCTTTTTCAAGCCAATACTGGAGTATGCCGAAGACTGTAAGATACAAATTGGTTTGGATGAAGCTAACCTAAAAATTTGGCAGCAGCACTTTAACAAACTTGAGCCAAGAGAAGGTGAAAGCCGAGCGAATTGGGGCTTTGTAGACCTCCGAGTTGCCCCCGACGACCCCGACAATCCAGATTTAGTATTTAGCTTACTGGCAAAAATCGCCCCCCATTTAAGCGAGCAATGGCTCGCTATTCGTGCATTAAACATTTATGTAGCAATATCCCTACTCCAAAAGCCCTATTATAAAAACTACGCTCTTCTCATTAAAGGCAATACTCGAAAATCTAACACTTGCAATACCAAGCAAGCTGAGCAAGCTCTGGTGGCACTGTTTGAACAGCTGCCTATTACTTCTCTCGAAAGTTGGATACACCACGAATCGACGTTTATTGAAAATAGGAGCTAACATGACAGACATAGTGTTACTTAAACTACAAGGCCAAGCAGAACATCAAGCGCAGTGGCAAGCCATTGCTAAGCTATTTATGGCCAATACCATCGGCCACCAACTGCAAGATTTGTTTGATGAAATTAGCCCCGATAGCGGCGATGCCTTTGAAGAAATACTCGATGCCTTCCCAGACATTTGGGCCGAGCAAGCAGAGTATAAACAAGGTGAGTTAAGTGTAGAGTTTTTGTCTGGCCCAGACACCGAAGAGTTAGCCGAAGCCCTAGAGGGCTTTTTTAAGCCCTTCCCGCTAACTAGCTTGTCGATAAACCAAAGCTGTGATGATGCCGAGTACGAGTAAATGCTAAGGTGAGCGCAGAAAAAAATGCCACTAAGTATCTCTTTTGGCTAGCTAGCCTTTTACTCTGTTTAGTGGTTTTAGCGCGAGTAAGCAGTATTGACTCAGGCTATGAGCCAAACAGTGCCAGCTCTAATATCAACTTCTCATGGTTATATTTGCTAACTGGCTTTATGAGCCTAAACCTTGGCATATTACTATTGCTGCTGGCGCTTATTAAGCCGATGTTCAAACAGGAACAGCGGTTAACGACTCAAGCAAAGCACAAACTAATAAAAGGGCTACAATACCTATTAATGCTGCCCGCCAGCACGCTACTAAGCCTTGCCATAACCTATGCTGCTGGTGGTTTGTCTTTGTACCAAGTGCCTTCTGGCTCTATGCTGCCTACCCTGCCCTTAGGTTCTATTATTTTGGTAGATCGCTACGCTAAACCACAGCGTTGCGACATGGCAGTATTTACACACCAGCAAATAAACTACGTAAAACGCTTAGTTGCCCCGCCTAATAGCCAGTTTACCCTACAAGGCCATTTACTCACTCAACAGCAACAACCATGGGATTGCCCACAGTTGCGATGGCAACCACCACTAGCCGAAGGCCAACAAACCATAAATTTAGATGAGCAACAGTGGTTTGCCATGGGCGACAACCGCGCCTACAGCTTTGATAGCCGAAACTTTGGCGCTGTTGCCAGTAAAGATATTGTAGGAGTGGTAAGGTTAGTGTGGGTTAACTAAGGCCTAAGCGCTTACTAAGCTAAAATCTGTATTAAGGGGGGTATTCACATTAGCTCACTAAATAGCTGAAAGAAATGGCTTACTTGTCCTGTCTCATTAATAACAATAAGCAACGGCAATTACACCAATGCTAAATGTGTTTCTGCAATAAAATATATGCTGAGTATTAGAGAGGAAGAAACGTGAGAAATCTTATTAAATTAGTAGCTTATAAGATTGGGTGGCAACCCTATCAGCCACATCCCGGCACTCGAGTCGTCTGCTGCGGTTGCTCCCTTCCGGGCCTGGCCGAGTTCACAGAGTATCAATGCGGGAGGACCAATAGGGCCACCATAGATGAGCTTCCTAAGAAGCGAGGCTATTCTCGCTTAAGCCTTGCGGTTTTGCAAACGCTAAAAACGCTTTTTAACCCTGCAAAGCGTTTGTTTGCTCAAGTTTTAATCCTTATTAGTTTAATTGCATCTCCATTGGCCTTGGCAGAATCTTTTGATCACTCGCAATGGGATGGTTTGCTAAAAGAATATGTTCATTGGCCGGTGGCTAATCAAGAAAGTCGCGTAGACTATGCCAACTTTGATCGACAAGAATTGCAGGCTTATTTAGACAAATTGGCAAGCATCACGCAAAGTGAATTTGATGCTTGGTCGGATAACGAGCAGCTGGCATTTCTTATTAATGCTTACAACGCTTATACCGTGCAGTACATTCTTAGTGCCTACCCTAACATTACTTCTATTCGCGATTTGGGTAACCTGTTTCAATCGCCCTGGAAGAAAAAACGCTTTATGTTGTTTGGCGAAAAAGTCAGCCTTGATCATATCGAACACGATTTAATTCGCCCCGGTTACAATAATCCACACATTCATGCCGCGGTAGTGTGTGCTGCGATTAGCTGCCCTCCTTTACAAAGTGTTGCTTATACCGGCGATGCTGTTGAACAACAGATTAAACAGGCTTTTAAAGAATTTTTACAAAGTAACAAAAACCACTATGACAAAGAGAGTAATCGCTTAAAGCTGTCGTCTATTTTTAAGTGGTACAAAGGTGACTTTGGTAAGAGTTTAAATAACTACCTTAGTGACTATGCCGTTGATTTAAGGATGACACCAGAGCAAATGAAAGCGGCAAAAATCAGCTATTTAGATTACGATTGGTCGCTAAATGATTACCGCTAGCTAGCGCGATTAAGCTAAAACACAGGTACAAAAAAGCCCGCTGTAGCGGGCTTTTTTATTCCACGCTAAAAGCTTAGAACAAGCTTGTAGATAAGTCGTATAGCTCTTCGTTGAATGGACGTTTCATGTTTTCAATACAATCAATGATGTCGTGATGAACCATGGTGTTGTTTTGAATACCGATACAACGGCCACCTTCGCCTTCAAGCAACAACTCTACGGCATAAGCGCCCATACGGCTAGCCATTACGCGGTCACGACCAGTTGGTGTACCACCTCGCTGAATGTGACCAAGAATAGTTGCGCGAGTTTCACGGCCAGTGGCCATCTCGATACCAGCAGCTAATTCGTTCACATTAGTAATATGTTCGGTAATAGCAACAATGGCGTGCTTTTTACCTTTTTTCTGACCATCTTGAAGGCTTTGTAACAAGCCTTCACGATCAAAACCTTTCTCAGGAATAATCACGTACTCTGCGCCGCCAGCAATACTTGCTTGCATGGCTAAGTCACCACAGTAACGGCCCATGATTTCGATAACAGAAATACGGTTATGGGAAGAAGACGTATCACGAATACGGTCGATAGCGTCAATCACTACATTTAATGCGGTGTCGAAGCCAATCGTGTAATCGGTACCCGCAATATCATTATCGATAGTGCCAGGTAGACCAATACATGGGAAGCCCATTTCAGTTAGCTTTTTAGCGCCCATGTAAGAACCGTCGCCGCCCACTACTACTAGCGCTTCGATGCCATGTTTCTTCATGTTTTCTACGGCAACTTCACGCACTGCAAGTTCTTTAAACTCAGGAAAACGTGCTGAGCCCAAGAACGTACCACCACGGTTGATAACATCAGACACACTATAACGGTCTAACTTTTTAATGTTATCGTCATGTAGCCCCATGTAACCGTCGTATACGCCGTATACTTCAATACCTTTAGATAAAGCACTACGCACAACTGCGCGTACTGCTGCATTCATACCAGGAGCGTCGCCGCCACTCGTTAAAACACCAATTTTCTTAACCATCATTCCCTCACCAAGCTGAACTGACCAAAACTTACGTAATAATTCAACGATTCCTCCCACTACCCTGTTAATGCTTATTGGTTTTATTTGCTTAACGAGAACAGTCGGGGGCAATAAATATTTTCTGTTAACAGCTTCGAAGCCTGCGTTGCCGCGTTTTCATCGAACTGTATTTAAGTGCGCACATTGTGCCACGCCATGGGTAAAAGTTTTATGACCCTAATCAGATAACACCCACATTTTGAAACAAATTTTCACCCTTGTCCAAGTTTAATCACGAGGCATGCATCGGATTATAGATGGATTTAGGCTTTCTGGTAAATTTGCACATTTAAGCAGCAAGGTCTGTTTAAAACGCAAGTTAAGACTTCACTTTTCATTCACATAAATGTAACATACCGCCTGCAAACTTGTGCCGACCATGAGGTCAATAAGTTTGATCATGTATTTAAAGGGAATCCCATGAAGTCTGATCTTCAATATGCCATCGAACGAAATGTTGCGACCAACCGCAGAGCTGTAGAAAACTACAATTTATTGCGTCAACAAGAGCAAAACCTAGACGCTGAAGAACAGCACTTAGTATTGAACAGCGAGAACTTAAGCAACAATTAGTTGTTACCGTTTACTCAACAAAAAAGGGGCTAAAGCCCCTTTTTTAGTGTTTACTATTTAGCGTCTGGAACAGGTTCAATAGAATGTAAACCCGGTGATAAATGAATCACCCCCTCAGCTTGATTATCTAAAGACAAAATATTGGTTTTGCTGATTCTATGACGATAAATTTCGCGTAGATATTTAATCGCATTTTCAACATTTTTAAAGTCTAAACGGATATCATTAATAGAAACAAACTTGTCTGGCTCGCCAATTAACTCACGGTACTTCTTCTCGTACATTGGTTTAATGGCGTACCAGTTTGTATCTAAAATCTTGGCTGGGTTTTCAAAATCCCACAAAAACTTTTGCAGCTCTTCAGGATCAAACTCATCTTGAGTAATAAAGCGCAAAATAGCTTGGTCGATATCGTCGTTATAGCGGTATTCTTCTTTGGCAAAACAGCGCTTAATGTAAGCCACGACTAAGGTTAAGAAGTCGTCACTTAAACAAGGGCTTTTGGCCACTAAGGTGGTTAACGATAAATTTGCTGACGCGCCAATGACCAAGGCGTAACGTTTAAGCGTGGTATTTGGGAACAGTTTGTTGATATGAACCTTGAGTTTATTCAAGTCCATAAACGACAACTTGTAATCTTTAGGTAGCGAAATAATCGAAATTACCGATGAACAATGCTTAAAGAAGTGTAGATCGTTTAACTGTTCAGCATCATATTTGCTTTCTTGATACTTCTTCAAAGACTGCTTATAGCGCTGAGACTCGATAGGTAGAATACTAATACCTTCAATCGCTTGGGTATCGCGGTTAAAGTGCGGCAGATCAATAGAGCGGAAGAATAGCTCGTCAATGTCTACATCATCATTCACCGACTTATTCACAACACTTTCGGCATAAGCAACCGCTACTGGGCCAGCCATGCTCATAAACAAATCGTTGGCGTCTAGACGCACTGTTTCAGAGATATCGATACCCGCGCGACGGAAGTAGTTCTCGTCGTAATCGGTAGTAACGGCTTGAGCCGTTAAAATATTGAATATTTGCTGAGAAATGTACTGGTTAGCGTATTTCTCCATAGTGTTTACATCAATATCTTTGCCGTTTTCGCTCTCTTCTTGCTCTACATAACGCATGATGTCGTTAGAGATCAGCATCATTGAGTTCCAAGGGCGAATACGCTTCATTACATCTTCGGGCGTATCGTTACTTTCACGCTCAACGTTGTAGGAGAAATCCCACTCCTCAGAAAGATATTTACACAGCAAACGTCCAGCGTTGATGTGCAGTGCTTCAGACACTTCAATACTGCTACCAGATATATTTGGCAGAATACAAATACCCGACGTAAAGATAGGCTCGAAAACAAATGAGTCGCGTTTATCTGGCTGATTAGACGGCGATACTTGGTAATCGAAGGTTTTGCTGAGGTAGGAAAACTGTTGCGCTAAACCAAACTCTGATGCCATACCAGAGCCAGTACCACCACCCGCGCTGAAAATATAAAAATACAAGCGCGATTGGTTAGCTTTAATGCCGCAAGAGTCAACCAAGTAAGAATGAATATGTCGCCAGTCTTCATTTCTAAAACTGCCGGTTTCTTTATTAAGAATAATTTTGGCTAAGTACTGGCCTAAGATAGGTGCGTTACCCGCACCGCCGGCATGTACTTCAGACAAATCCATTAGCTGGAGTTTTTTGTATTCCTCTAAGAATTTTTGACGCCCAGCTTGCGAGGAGTACTTGATACGACCCGCGATGTCTTTATCTAAGTCCCCCACCAACACCACGGGCTCGATTAAAAATACTGGGTTGTCACCGTTACCGTTATCCAGTGGCAAATGATTTTTAATCCAACGCATTGGCTTAAATTCACGCTCTTGTGCGATTTGATCTTGGTATTCAATTTCGTTGAGGTAATGTGTGCGGGAGTTGTAAACCAAGGTGGCTACATCGAGTGCTATATTCGAACCACATCGGCCAAGGCCAATTAAACAAACCGATGGAAAACTTTGCTCTAACAGATCTTTTTCTTCAGATAAGTTAGGGAAAATGTTTTGTCTCACCTTATCAAGGTTACCTAGAATTTTATCTAGGCTAGGTTCGGTGTAATACAAGTGTTCTATAGGAGGTGAATCCTTCATAGTTCATCCTTGTTGTTAGTCTAGTTTTAATTTTATTTTTTATACCTCCATCCTTGTTCATTCCCCTCACAAAATCAAGTAATTCAGGCTTCTCGCGCTGTTTATTGTGATTGTAGTTAGTTGAGTTTACCAAAATGTTAAGAGCCAATTGTTCTAGCTAAAACAATAGTCACAAAAAAGGCGCCCTACGGCGCCTTAATATTAAACGTAAAAAGCTTACCAGCCTGTTACTTCGCGTAATGCTTTACCAATATCAGCAAGACTACGTACTGTTTTAACACCAGCGTCTTCCAAAGCTGCAAATTTATCTGCTGCGGTACCTTTACCGCCTGCGATAATAGCGCCAGCATGGCCCATGCGCTTACCAGGAGGAGCTGTTACACCAGCAATGTAAGAGACTACCGGCTTAGTCACATTAGCTTTAATGTAAGCAGCAGCTTCTTCTTCAGCACTACCGCCAATTTCACCAATCATTACAATGGCTTCTGTTTGCGGATCATTTTGGAACATCTCCAAAATATCAATAAAGTTTGAACCAGGAATTGGGTCACCACCAATACCAACACAACTAGACTGACCAAACCCTTCGTCGGTAGTTTGCTTAACTGCTTCATAAGTTAAAGTACCTGAACGCGATACAATACCTACTTTACCGGCTTTGTGAATGTGACCAGGCATAATGCCAATTTTACATTCATCAGGAGTAATTACGCCTGGGCAGTTAGGGCCAATCATACGCGCGCCAGCTTCATCTAACTTCACTTTTACGTCTAGCATATCCAATGTTGGAATACCTTCAGTAATGGTGATGATGATTTTAATGCCTGCAGAGATTGCTTCTAAAATAGCGTCTTTACAGAAAGGAGCAGGAACGTAAATCACTGTTGCGTCTGCGCCAGTGGCTTCTACTGCTTCTCTTACCGTGTTAAATACAGGAAGACCTAAGTGAGTTTGACCGCCTTTACCAGGTGATACTCCACCTACCATTTGCGTTCCGTACTCAATCGCTTGCTCTGAGTGGAAGGTACCTTGTCCGCCAGTGAAACCTTGGCAAATCACTTTGGTATTTTTATCGATTAAAATGCTCATTATTTGGCCTCCGCAGCTTTAACTACTTGCTCTGCAGCATCTGTTAAGCTGGTAGCTGCAATAATGTTAAGGCCAGACTCAGCCAAACGTTGGGTGCCTAATTCAGCATTGTTACCTTCTAGGCGAACAACTACTGGTACGCTTACGCCAACTTCTTCAACTGCGCCGATAATACCGTCTGCAATTAAGTCACAACGAACGATTCCGCCGAAGATGTTTACTAATACCGCTTTTACTTTGTCATCTGACAAAATAATTTTAAATGCTTCGGTTACGCGCTCTTTGGTTGCGCCGCCGCCAACATCTAAGAAGTTAGCCGGAGAACCACCGTGCAATTGCACGATATCCATGGTTCCCATTGCTAAACCAGCACCGTTTACCATACAACCAATGCTGCCATCTAGGGCTACATAGTTCAGCTCCCATTGAGCGGCATGTGCTTCGCGCTCATCTTCTTGCGAAGGATCATGCATTTCGCGTAGTTTAGGCTGACGGTACATGGCATTTGAGTCGATGGTGATTTTGCCATCTAGACACACTAAATCACCACTACCAGTCACTACTAGAGGGTTAATTTCTAGTAAGGCTAAATCATGGTCAGTGAACATTTCAGCCAAACCAACAAAGATTTTGGTGAATTGACGGATTTGAGTGCCTTCTAGGCCTAATTTAAACGCAAGCTCACGCGCTTGGTATGGCTGTGGACCCACTAATGGATCAATTTCCATTTGATGAATCAGCTCAGGCGTTTCTTCGGCGACCTTTTCGATCTCCACTCCGCCTTCAATTGAAGCCATAAATACAACGCGACGAGAAGCACGGTCTACTACCGCACCTAAATAAAGCTCGTTAGCAATGTCTGATGCTTCTTCAACCAAGATTTTTGATACTGGTTGGCCGTTAGCATCCGTTTGGTAAGTCACTAAGTTCTTACCTAACCATTGCTGAGCAAAGGATTTAATTTCTTCTTTATCAGAGGTGACTTTTACGCCACCGGCTTTACCACGTCCACCTGCGTGAACTTGAGTTTTAACTACCCAGGTAGAGCCAGGGATTTTACCCGCAGCTTCAGCTGCTTCTTGTGGGGTATCACAGGCGTAACCTTCTGGCACTGGCAAGCCATAGTCGGCAAATAATTGCTTGGCCTGATATTCATGCAAATTCATGATGTTCTATCCATAGTGTTAGGGGATACATTAGAGGTGCTGAACACCTTTCCGAATAAGGGCCTGAAACTCAGGCCCAATACAAAGTTTTATTACACGTCGAGCAATAAGCGTGTTGGATCTTCGAGTAACTCTTTAATGGTTACTAAGAAACCAACAGACTCTTTTCCATCTACCAAGCGATGGTCGTAAGACAATGCTAAGTACATCATTGGTAGTATCTCCACTTGGCCGTTTACAGCCATTGGACGATCTTGAATTTTATGCATGCCTAAAATGGCACTTTGCGGCGGGTTAATAATTGGCGTAGACATTAGCGAGCCAAATACACCACCATTAGTAATCGTAAAGTTACCACCGGTTAATTCATCTACGGTTAACTTACCGTCACGGCCTTTAATCGCTAAGGCACGAATGCCTTTTTCGATGTCGGCAACACTTAGCAAATCACAGTCGCGTAATACTGGCGTAACCAAGCCTCGCGGAGTTGATACGGCAATGCTTACGTCGAAGTAATTGTGATAAACAATTTCGTCACCATCAATAGAAGCGTTCACTTCAGGGAAACGTTTTAACGCTTCTACTACCGCTTTTACGTAGAACGACATAAAACCAAGGCGAATGTCGTGACGCTTTTCGAACACTTCTTGATATTGTTTACGCAATGTCATGATTGGCTTCATGTTTACTTCATTAAAAGTCGTTAACATCGCCGTGGTGTTTTTCGCTTCAAGCAAACGCTCAGCTACGCGCTTACGTAAACGAGTCATTGCTACACGCTTTTCGCTACGTGAAGATAATGGTGCTTGTGGAGCAGCTTCTGCTTTAGGTGCAGCGCTAGCAGCTGGCTTAGCAATATGCGCTTCAACATCTTCTTTAGTCACTCGGCCATTAGGGCCTGTGCCTTTAATTGCAGAAGCATCAATGCCCTTCTCTGCCACTAGGCGGCGTACAGAAGGTGATAACTCATCAGCACTGTCGGCTTTTTCGTTATCAGCGTCAGCGGCTTTGGTGCTTACTTCTTCACCAGCAACTGCGCCAGCTTTCATCCGGCCGATAAGCTGCTGACCAAGAACGGTAGCGCCTTCAGCTTCAATAATCTCTTCCAGAACACCGGCTTCCATTGCTGGCACTTCTAGAACAACTTTATCGGTTTCAATATCTACAATGACTTCATCACGCTCAACCGCATCACCCGGCTGTTTATGCCATGTTGCAATCGATGCATCAGCTACTGATTCGGGTAGGTCTGGCACTTTAATTTCAATGCTCATTAAGGCTTCCTTTATTCTTTTTTATTCAACTGTCAACGCATCAGTAACGAGGGCGCGTTGTTGTTTTAAGTGAAGAGACATATACCCAACCGCAGGTGATGCTGATGCTGGTCGGCCAGCATAACGTAAATCTGCTCCGGCAGGGATTACCGATTTAAAGTGATGCTGGCTACTATACCAAGCACCCTGATTTAGTGGTTCTTCCTGACACCAAACAAATCTTTCTACGTGTTTGTATTGCTCAAAAATCTGTTGCACGTCTTGGTCTGGGAACGGGTACAACTGCTCTACGCGAATAATCGCTACGTCAGTCTGCTCGTTCTTACGGCGCTGCTCTAGCAAGTCGTAATACACTTTACCCGAACACATCACCACTTGGCGCACTTGCGCTGGATCTAAATCATCAATTTCTGGTATCGCATTTTGAAACTGACCATCGGCCAACTCTTCTAAACTAGATACCGCCAATGGATGACGTAACAACGACTTAGGCGACATAACCACCAGTGGACGACGCATTGGACGCACCTGTTGACGACGCAACATATGGTAAACCTGAGCTGGCGTAGATGGCACACACACTTGCATGTTGTGCTCAGCACATAGCTGAAGGTAACGTTCTAAACGCGCTGATGAGTGCTCTGGGCCTTGACCTTCGTAACCATGAGGAAGCAACATAACCAAGCCACACATACGGCCCCATTTTTGCTCGCCTGAAGATAAGAATTGATCAATAACCACTTGAGCGCCGTTAGCAAAGTCACCAAACTGCGCTTCCCAAATCACTAAGGTAGAAGGCTCTGCAGTGGTGTAACCATATTCAAACGCTAACACAGCTTCTTCTGACAATACTGAGTCAAATAGGGCTAAATGGCCTTGGTCTTCAGCTAAGTTCTTAAGCGGTACATAGGTAGAGGCATCAGTTTGATTGTGTAATACAGCATGACGGTGGAAGAATGTTCCACGACCAGAATCCTGACCAGTGATACGAATATTTTGCTTTTCATCAAGCAAGCTCGCATACGCCAAGTTCTCTGCAAAGCCCCAATCAACCGGTTTTTCTCCACGAGTCATTAACATACGATCGTCGTTAATTTTCTTAACTCGTGGGTGAAGCTTGTGCTCTTCCGGCAGTTTGGTTAAACGCTCACCTAAATCTTTAACGGCTTC
Source organism: Agarivorans sp. Toyoura001 (assembly GCF_005405585.1). Taxonomy (GTDB): domain Bacteria; phylum Pseudomonadota; class Gammaproteobacteria; order Enterobacterales; family Celerinatantimonadaceae; genus Agarivorans. The sequence goes on from NZ_BJEQ01000005.1 coordinate 147,009, forward strand.
GATTGGCAATGAAGAGCTGTACTCCATGTCCCACTCGTGACCAAGGTAGGGACGCCAATCAACACTGTGTTCGGTCATCGGTCGCCATTCGTCGACAACACAATCGCCGTTATCGAGTTGGTCACGGTAACCATTAACTAGCGCAGTGACTTCGGCACTATCTAACTGGCCACGTTCTACCAATACATCGGCGTAAAACTTACGCGGCGTTGGGTGTTTTTTGATTTTTTGGTACATCAAAGGCTGTGTAGCATTTGGCTCATCGGCTTCGTTATGCCCATGGCGGCGATAACATACCAAATCAATCACGACATCACGCTTAAAGGTATTGCGGTAATCTAAGGCCATGCGGCTAACGAAAGCGACAGCCTCTGGGTCATCGCCATTAACGTGGAAAATCGGCGCCTGAACCATTTTCGCAATATCAGTACAATATTGTGTTGAGCGAGTATCGCGAGGATTAGAGGTAGTAAAACCAACCTGGTTGTTTACTACAATGCGCACCGTACCGCCCACTTTAAAGCCACGCGCTTGTGACATATTAAAAGTTTCTTGGACTACGCCCTGCCCGGCAATCGCCGAATCACCATGAATAGTAATAGGCAGACAATTCTCACCTGCACGTCGATCTTGCCTGGCACGTACCGAGCCCATGACTACTGGATTAACAATCTCTAAGTGAGACGGGTTAAACGCTAATGACATGTGCACATTACCACCCGGAGTGGCAAAGTCTGAACTAAAACCTTGGTGATATTTTACATCACCAGTGCCCCAAGTATCGTCGTGTTTACCGGCAAACTCATCAAACAATTCTGATGGATTTTTACCTAACACATTCACCAATACGTTTAGGCGACCGCGGTGAGCCATGCCCACTACAACTTCTTTAGTACCTTGGATACCGGCAGAGCGAACAATCTCTTTTAGCATAACCAGTAAGCTGTCACCGCCTTCTAGCGAGAAACGCTTAGCACCAGGGAATTTAGCCCCTAGGTATTTTTCTAAGCCTTCGGCTGCGGTTAAGCTTTTAAGGAAACGAACCCGATCTTCTTGAGTAAACTCACCTTGGCCTTCTACAGACTCTAAACGGCTTTGAATCCAGCGTTTTTCATCCGTATCGGTGATGTGCATATACTCAGCACCGATTGAGCCACAGTAGGTTTTAAGCAAAGATTTGTGCAAATCTTTAAGCGCCATGGTGTCTTTACCAATGGCGTAAGAACCTACATTAAAGGTTTCTTCAAAGTCTGCGCTATCTAAAGCATGAAACTCAGGAGTGAGGTCGGCTACACGTTCTTGCTGCCATAAACCTAAAGGATCCAGTTGCGCATGCTGATGACCACGGAAGCGGTAAGCATTAATTAACTGCAGCACTTTAACTTGTTTGGCACCATGTTGAGGATCTTCAACAGGCGAACTAAAACGAGAGGTATCTTTCGCTAAACGGCGAAAGTAATCACGAATTGGAGCGTGCGGGGTATCTTCAGATGTACCTTCTACAGCAGGGAGTTCAGTGAATACTTCCTGCCATTCTTCAGATACAGATGAAGGATCTTCTAAAAACGCCTCATAGAGGTCTTCCACATAGGTCGAGTTGGCACCAGCTAAATGCGAGGACTCTAGCCAGGCTTTCAATACGCCATTTTGCATTTAAACGCTATCCCTTTATTTTCTACGTCACTGTATGACTTTATAGGGTTTGATAAAAAAATAGCCATTCTACCGAAGTAAAATGGCTATTTAGAACCAAGCTAATTATAAAAATTAACTTTTGCTAAACAGCCCGTTTTATCAGCATCGACTTAATATGGCCGATTGCTTTTGTCGGGTTTAATCCTTTAGGACAAACACTTACACAATTCATAATGCCATGGCAACGAAAAACGCTGAAAGCATCATCTAATTCTGATAATCGTTCGTCTGTTGCTGTATCACGGCTGTCTGCAAGCCAGCGGTATGCTGCCAATAGGCCAGCAGGGCCAACAAATTTCTCAGGATTCCACCAGAATGAAGGACAAGAAGTTGAACAACATGCACATAAGATACATTCGTACATACCGTCTAACTTTTCACGCTCTTCTGGGCTCTGCAAGTTTTCGCGAGCTGGCGGAATCTGCTCATCATTAATCAAAAATGGCTTAATGCGAGCATAGTTATCATAGAACTGTCCCATGTCCACAACCAAGTCGCGAACCACAGGAAGGCCAGGTAACGGGCGGATAACAATATCGCCTTTACCCAATAAGTCTGACAAAGGTGTAACACATGCCAGACCATTTTTACCGTTCATGTTAATACCGTCTGAACCACAAACCCCTTCGCGGCAAGAGCGGCGGAAAGCGATGCTAGGGTCTTGTTCTTTAAGCAAAATTAATGCATCTAGCACCATCATATCAGAGCCCTCAGGGACCTCAAGTTGATATGACTTCATATTTGGCTTGGTATCAGTATCCGGGTTGTAGCGGTACAAAGAAAAATTAACGTTCATTTGCCGCCTCCTTAATATGTACGAACTTTAGGTTCAAAAGCTTCACGCAGGTTTGGTGACATGTTCACCTCACGACGCCCCATAGTTTCAGTAGCTGGATCGAATAGCGAGTGGCATAACCACTGTGCATCGTCGCGCTCTGGGAAGTCGAAGCGGCTATGCGCACCACGGCTTTCAGTTCTGAAGTTTGCAGCGTGAGCCGTTGCAATAGCGGTAGCCATTAAGTTATCTAACTCGAGGCATTCAACACGCTGGGTATTAAAGTCAGTTGATTTGTCATCAAGGCGAGCATTTTCTAAGCGCTTACGAATAACCTGTAACTCTTCTAAGCCTTGAGCCATAGACTCCCCTTCGCGGAATACTGAGAAGTTAAGTTGCATACACTGCTGCAAGTCTTTACGGATTTGCACTGGGTCTTCACCGTCAGACGTTGAATTTTCCCAACGATTGTATCGCGCCATCGCTGCTGCTAACTCTTCTTCGGTAGCGTCTGCCATGTTGATGTCATCGCTTAAGTATTCACCTAAGAACTTACCTGCTGCGCGGCCAAACACCACCAAATCAAGCAGTGAGTTACCACCTAAGCGGTTTGCTCCGTGTACCGATACACAGGCAATTTCACCTACCGCAAACAAGCCATTGATGATTTTATCTTCACCGTTCTCGTCTTTAGTAATAGCTTGGCCATTTACATTACAAGGCACGCCACCCATTTGGTAGTGACAAGTAGGAATCACCGGAATAGGCTCTTTTACTGGATCAACGTGAGCAAAGGTACGAGATAATTCACAAATACCCGGTAAACGGCTTTCTAATACTTCTTCACCAAGGTGATCAAGTTTTAGTTTAAGGTGTGGACCCCATGGGCCGTCACAGCCTCGGCCTTCACGAATTTCTGTCATCATCGAGCGAGCAACAACATCACGGCCGGCTAAGTCTTTAGCATTTGGCGCGTAACGCTCCATAAAGCGTTCACCGTCTTTATTAAGAAGGTAACCACCTTCACCACGACAACCTTCGGTAACCAGTACTCCAGCACCAGCAATACCCGTTGGGTGGAATTGCCACATCTCCATATCTTGGATTGGTACGCCAGCACGTAACGCCATGCCAACACCGTCGCCAGTATTAATGTGTGCATTGGTAGTAGAAGCAAAAATACGCCCTGCTCCACCCGTTGCTAAAACCGTCGCTTTTGCTTTGAAATAAACCACTTCGCCGCTATCGATATCCATGGCGGTACAACCAACCACTTCACCTTCAGCATTTTTCACTAAGTCTAAGGCATACCATTCAGAGAAAATGGTGGTCTTTTTCTTAACGTTTTGTTGATAAAGCGTATGTAACAAAGCATGACCGGTTCGGTCGGCTGCAGCCGCAGTACGTGCTGCCTGCTCGCCGCCAAACTCTTTAGATTGACCACCAAATGGTCGTTGGTAGATAGAACCGTCTTCGAATCGAGAAAAGGGTAATCCCATCTTCTCTAGCTCAATAATGACCTCTGGGCCTACATTACACATATATTCAATGGCATCTTGGTCACCAATGTAGTCAGACCCTTTAACGGTATCGTACATGTGCCATTGCCAGTTATCTTTGTGAGAGTTACCTAAAGCAACCGTAATACCACCCTGGGCAGATACGGTGTGAGAGCGAGTAGGAAACACTTTAGATATAAGGGCACAAGACTTGCCCTCTTCAGAAATTTGTAGAGCAGCGCGCATACCCGCACCGCCTGCGCCGATAACTACGGCATCGAATTCTCGAATAGAAATTGCCACTCGACTTACCCCCAAATAATAAACAAGCCACTAGCGACATATACAAGCGCTAGAACTGTTAAAGAAAACTGTAAACCTAAACGCAATGACGTGCATTTAACGTAGTCGGTTAATACCTGCCATAAGCCAATCCATGCGTGTATCAACATCGAGAACAGCGCAAGCAAGGTAAACACTTTGGTTGGAAGCCAAGCGAAGAATCCACTCCAAGACTGATATGTCACATCGTTAAATGCGAAGAAGCCTAACAAGTAGATTGTATATAAAGTTAAGATAATGGCGGTTGCGCGAATGAGCAAATAGTCATGTACGCCGCTACGGCCAAAAGTTGCAGCATTAGTTACCATACGATTACTCCCATTAGTACTGCGAGTACAGCAGTGATAATGAATGAGATTTTAGCGCTAGATGAGGCACTATCTAGCTCTTCCCAATAGCCCATGTCCTGAATCAAGTGACGTATTCCGCCAACTATGTGATACATCAACGCAGTAAGGCTGGCCCAAATGATTAACTTAACCAAGAAGTTATCCATAATAGACTGCACATTTGCAAAACCTTCTGCTGATTGAAGGGATTCAGCAAGTAGGCCAAGCAAAATAGCCAAGGCGAAAAATGTAATCACACCGGAAACACGATGCAAGATGGATGCAATAGCGGTAATGGGAAATCTGATGGTTTGTAGGTCGAGGTTTACTGGTCTTTGTTTTGTTTTCACGATTCTCTGCCCACTCAGGTCCTTGAGTATTATTATGATTATAAAGTGAAGCTCTGGACAGGGCATCGAGTTGCGATAATGTTAATTTTGTGAACTTAAGGCCATAAACTAGACTAAAGTCTAAAAACTACCATTTATATTGCGCAAAAAATGCTCGGACTAGCGCTATACTTCGAGCAAAGTATAACGCCCACATTATACAAATACAATTAACATTTCCTTCATTTAGCTAATTTAGCGCAACGAAACAGCCAACTTAAATCGAAAAATTAACATTAACGCTATAAGTCACCATAAATCACAACCAAGGCTAATTGACATTTGGTCTAATGTTGGGTCAGAATGTGCTGCGCTTTGTATCCAAAATAACAATACAATTAGAACAAGCAAGGGAGACGTGCTATGGCTGACAATAAAGCCACCCTAACGCTGCCAGGCCAAGAGGCATATGATTTGCCTATAATGTCTGGTACAGCGGGACATGACGTAATTGATGTTCGAACTCTAGGTAAAAAAGGGTATTTTACCTTTGATCCAGGTTTCTTAGCGACCGCTTCATGTGAATCAAAAATCACCTATATTGATGGTGAACAAGGTATTTTGTTACACCGAGGTTACTCAATTGAGGACCTAGCAAAACATGCTGATTACCTTGAAGTTTGTTATATTCTTTTGTTCGGCGAGCGACCAAACGTTGAACAATACGAGAAATTTAAAACAACTGTTACACGCCACACCATGGTGCACGAACAGTTAATCCACTTTTTCCAAGGTTTCCGTCGTGATTCGCACCCTATGGCGATCATGGTGGGTGTAGTTGGTGCTTTGTCTGCTTTCTACCACGACTCGATGGATATTTCTAACGAGCGTCACCGCGAAATAGCGGCTTACCGCTTAATCTCCAAGATGCCAACGCTTGCAGCCATGAGCTACAAGTATTCTGCTGGCCAACCGTTCGTTTACCCTCGTAACGATTTAAGCTATGCAGCAAACTTCTTGAATATGATGTTCTCGGTACCTACTGAAGAATATAAGGTAAGCCCAGTTGTAGAACGCGCTATGGATCGCATCTTTACTTTGCATGCAGACCACGAGCAGAACGCTTCTACTTCTACAGTACGCTTAGCAGGTTCATCAGGTGCTAACCCATTTGCGTGTATCGCTGCTGGTATTGCCTGTTTGTGGGGTCCTGCTCACGGTGGTGCCAACGAAGCATGTCTAACTATGTTAGAAGAAATTGGCTCGGTAGACCGTATTCCAGAGTTTATTGAACGCGCTAAAGACAAAGATGACCCATTCCGCCTAATGGGCTTTGGACATCGCGTTTACAAAAACTACGATCCACGCGCTACTGTAATGCGTGAAAGCTGTCATGAAGTACTCAACGAGCTAAACATTGACGATCCATTATTGGATGTTGCAATGGAACTAGAACGTATAGCCCTTTCTGACCCGTACTTTAAAGAGAAGAAATTGTTCCCTAACGTAGATTTCTACTCTGGTATCGTGCTTAAAGCTATCGGTATCCCAGTAAGTATGTTCACGGTAATCTTCGCGCTATCTCGCACAGTAGGTTGGATTGCTCACTGGAAAGAAATGATGGAAGAGTCGACTCAGCGAATTGGTCGTCCACGTCAGCTTTACACTGGTGAACCACACCGCCCGTTCAAGTAAATCTTATTTGCTGAGCGCTAAACAAAAAATCCGAAACTTAGGTTTCGGATTTTTTTATCTTTCGATTTAGTTAACTAGGCTTGTTACCGTATTGATAACTGCCATTGGCAAGAAATTGCGCGACTTCACTACGCTTTTTAGCCATCAACAATGCACCATCGTCCATAAACAGAAAGTTCTTCCAGCATCGCTTAAACACCGCCCAGGTCGTTTCAATTACATTGTGTTGGTCGTTACAGTAATAAACCACCGTATTATCTTGCCACTGTAGGTGTTCTAACAGTTCTTCCGGCAAGGTAAGTTGATCGCTATCCCAAACATCTTCCCAATTACCTTGCTCAGTCCAAGTATCCATATTAAAAGCCCAATCTCCTTTTCTAAAAAAGTCTGGGTGATCTACTTGTTTGCTGACGGATTCTTTCCAAAGTAACGTAGCGCGAGTGTCAGTCATTGGTTTTATTAGGCTGGAGTCTGCCTCACTCACGGGTAAATCAGCACGTTTAAAGATCCATGCTTTTTTATGCTCACTTAAAGGAATGTAATTCATACGTTCTCTGGTTACTTACCATTATAAAAAGGCTAATTAAAAAGGGCTCTGATTTTCTCTAGATCTTCGGGTGTATCCACGCCATGCGCAGGTGTTTCTATCGCTTGAGCCATTTTTATTTTGTATCCATGCCAAAGCACTCGCAGTTGCTCTAGCTTCTCTATTTTTTCAATAGGAGAAGGACTTAACTGCAAATATTCGCCGACAAAATGACAACGGTATGCGTAAATACCGATATGGCGAGAGTAAAGCTCACTGCGCCAACCACCATCACGCTCGTGTGGCACGGCCGAGCGACTAAAATACAAGGCGTGGTCATCTTTATCACACACCACTTTCACCACGTTAGGATCATGAATATCTGTATCATCGGTAATAGGCACCGATAAACTCGCCATCTTCACTTCTGGCGCTTTATCTAATAAACCTGCAACCTGACTAATCACCGCTGGAGGAATAAGCGGTTCATCGCCTTGTACGTTTACCACAATGGTATCGTCGGCAAAATTTAGCCGCTCACATACTTCAGCCAAACGTTCAGTGCCGGACTCATGAGTATCAGCGGTTAAAATCACCTCTGCGTTAAAGCTGTTAGCAACCTCAACAATGCGCTGATCATCAGTAGCAATCACTACTCGTTCAGCCCCCGACTTACACGCTTGTTGGTACACCCTTTCAATCATGGTTTTACCTGCAATATCTTGTAAGGGCTTTGCTGGTAAACGCGTAGATTGATAACGCGCCGGTATAACTACCACAAACTTCATTGCGGTAACTCATTGGCTGACATTTCACGTGCTTCGTTGACCAACAAAACAGGAATAGCATCTTTCACTGGATAAGCTAAACGGTCAAATTTACACACCAGTTCGTTGTTAGGTTTATCGAAATGCAACTTACCTTTACATAGAGGGCAAGCCACAATTTCTAATAGGTTATGTTCTACTGACATGAGATTTTTCCTGTAATAAAGAGAAGAACTGTTGATAAAACTGCTCTGGCAACACGCTATCTACGGGTAAATAATACCAATTAGTGCCGGCACTATCGCGATATTTTATGGCATCTTTCTCTGTCATAATCACGCTTTTATCAAGCAATTCTTTATGTTGTTCTTGGCTTAGGGGCCGGTGATCTTCTAAGTTAATTCGTTGTTTAACTGAAAAACCCAAGTATTCAAGAGAATCAAAAAAGCGCTCAGGATTACCTATCCCTGCAAAGGCTGCATCAAAATGTTTATCACTTTGAATATCGCCACTGCCCTTAACGACTTTCAGCGCATTAGGTTGCAATTGCAATAGATGGCTTTCAGGTGAATAACTAGGTTGCCCATTACTCACGATTAGATCTACATCGCTTAAACGGCTTGCGGGCTCTCTCAGCGGCCCTGCGGGTAAACAAAAGCCATTTCCGAGTCGGCGTTGCGAATCGATCACGGCAATTTCTATATCGCGCTGTAAAGCATAATGTTGCATGCCATCATCACAAATGATGAGGTCGACACCTTGTTCAACAATACTTTTACAGGCTTGGCTACGATTAGGATCCACCACAACAGGGCATTGAGTTCGTAGGTGAATCAGTAAAGGTTCATCACCGCATTCTGCCGCTGCGCTAAATTCAGTCACATTGTAGGGATAATTTTTGGCAGTACCGCCATATCCGCGGCTCACTACGCCGGGCTTAAACCCACGTTCTTGAGCTGCTTTGACTAAGGCTAGAACAACCGGTGTTTTACCATTCCCGCCAACACTAATATTACCTACTATCGCCACGGGTACAGGCGGTCTGTAACTCGCCACCCAGCCTCGATTAAAGGCTAAACGCCGAACAATCGTTACTAAACGAAACAGATAACTAAGCGGCAGTAATAAAAGTAATTTTCCTTTATGCTGCCGCGCGTGTTGATACCAAAAGGTCACTATTTTTCGCCAAATTGAATTTGGTGTAATTGGTGATAAGTTCCTTTGTGAGCCATTAGCTCAGCATGACTACCTTGCTCTACAATCACTCCTTCATCCAGTACAACGATAACGTCTGCACTTTCAATGGTTGAAAGTCGATGAGCAATCACAATTGCGGTTCTGTCTGAACATACTCTATCTATCGCTTCTTGAATTTTACGTTCTGATTCCGTATCCAAAGCTGAAGTCGCTTCATCTAAAATCAGCACAGGTGAATCTTTTAACAATGCGCGTGCAATGGCGATCCGTTGTCTCTGACCACCCGATAACATCACACCTTTCTCACCAATAATAGTATCAAAGCCGTCTTCAAACTTATCAACAAAACTGGTCACGTTAGCCATTTCAGCAACTCGCTCAATGTCTTCTCGGCTTGCGTCTTCTTTGGCATAGCCAATATTGTCGGCGATAGTGCCACTGAACAAGTGTACCGTTTGAGACACTTGGGCAAACTGCTCACGCAAATTAGCGAGTTTGTAGTCTTGAATGGGTCTGTCGTCTAACAACACAGAGCCTTGCTGAACTTCATAAAACTTGGGTAACAAGCTGGCAATAGTGGTTTTACCACTACCTGAGCGCCCCACTAACGCCACCGTTTGCCCCTCATCAATGGTTAAATTAATGCCTTTAAGCACTAATTCATTTTTGGTTGGGTAGGTAAACTGCACATCTTTTAGAACGACTTTACCTTGAGCTCTCGGCGTTTCGAAAGTGCCTTTATCATTTTCAGGATCCATGTCCAGCACTGAGAACAAGCTTGTACAAGCGGCCATTGCACGTTGTACATCGTTATTTAGTTGAGTGATCACGCGAAGCGGTTTTAGTAACATCATCATTGACGTAACAATAATGGTAAAAGTACCCGGCGTAAGCTCTTGTACTAGCTCTGGAGAAGATGCTGCAAACAACACTACAGATAAGCCAATAGACGCAATAAATTGCACTGCAGGGTTAGCAATTGCACTTACCGTTGCCATTTTCATCTGCTGACGTCGAATCATATTACTGGCACTGTTAAAGCGCTCTTCTTCTTTTGGCTGACCACCAAAAGATAGAATTTCACGATGTCCGTTCAACATTTGTTCACTAGTTGTAGTGACATTCCCTACCGCATGTTGCAAATGAGTACTAATTTTACGGAAACGACGGCTCACCAAGCTAATAGCAAAACCAACCGGAGGGCCAATAACAAAGAAGATCAATGACAATTGCCAGCTGTTATAGAACATCAAGCACAGCAAGCCAATGATAGTGGCGCTTTCGCGAACTAAGTTCACTAAACTAGCGGTAGCTGCAGTACTCACCTGGTTAGAATCATAGGTGATTTTTGACAATAAGGTGCCGGTTGGGTTTTTATCAAAAAACGACACTGGCATTAACATCAGGTGGTTAAATATTTGCCGTTGGATTTTCATCACAAGGTGACCACCTACCCAAGACATCCCGTAACTACTAGCAAATCCGCATATACCGCGCAATAACACAATCCCCAAGATGAAGATCGGCATATAAGTCATAATGTCGGGGTTTTTCCCCGACAAGCCTTCATCGATAAGAGGCTTAATTGAATACACAAATAGCGTATCAACCGCACCGTAACCAATCATGCCTATAATTGCGACAATCAGGCCAATTTTGCGATCTTTTACGTAGCTTAATAAGCGGATATAGTTCGCTTTTGTATCAGTAGCTGTTTCTGGAATCATAAGAACAGAGTTATTCCATCGGAAAAATTGCCTTAGTTTAGCGGTTTATAGAGAAATCACCAACTGATGATTTGTTGGTACCATGGGCTTGAAGTGAGATAGCGCTGCTGAGTGACTTGGTATGAACGGTCACCAATTTCAAGATGAATCGCGCCGCCCTTTCCTGTAACAAACTGTTCACTGGCAGAATATCGCTCGGTAACTGATGTGTGAGGAAAACCAAAACGATTGTAAGCACCGCTGCTATGCATCACTATTTCGGGCTGTAATGCATTAATAAACCCGTTAGAAGATGAGCTGTTACTACCATGATGCGGGCTCAGTAAAAAACTCACTTTAGTCAAGCCTTCCGCTAACAATTGTTGTTCAGCCATTTGTTCTATGTCTCCTGTCAGTAACAAGCTGTAGTTACCATCGAAAATCCGCAAAGTGCATGAGCCGTTGTTTCCCTCACCTAAATTCGCCATACGAAATGTCAGCGCTAGCTCTCCCCATTTCATTTGCTCATTACATCGTTCATCTGGTAATCGTTTATCGCGGCCATAAAACCGTAACGCTTTAGGAAAAGCCTCTTCAAGTACACTCCTTCCTCCTGCATGATCGTTATCACCATGACTGGTCACAATAGCTGTCACGTACTCAACACGTAAGTCTACCAATAGTGGCAAAATCACGCTTTCGGCATAAGAAAAACCACTTCTAAAACGCGGGCCACTATCAAAAATTAAAGCTTGATTGTTATGCTCAATAACAACAGCCAAACCTTGCCCAACATCCAATACATATACTTGCCAATTGAGGCTTCTAGGCCAAAATGAGTTGAACAAAGGAACTAACAGCAAAACGGTTAGATAAGCAATGGCAAAGCGCCGACCTACTGCACTCGCAGTTAACAACACACTAAACAACAACACACACAAGCCCAATAAGGCAATGGGTGTTGTAAAGCTCACTGCTTGAAGACCGGCCAAAAAGTCTAAACCTCGAAACGACACTGCAAACAAATTATTGAGTAACTCTGCTAAATTCTCCACACTTGGAAAATCAAAAGAGAGCCCTAACATTAACAACAAGTTAAGCGGCACCAAAATCACACTAAATAACGGAACAGCGACGAGGTTTAGCAATAAAGCGCCACTCGGTAACTGACCAAACATAGCCACTTGAATCGGTAACATAGCAATACCAATCATCGCTTGAATAAGAACAAGCATCAGTAGCTTGTTACTAGGGCCTAGCCATAAACAAAGTAAAACCGATGATACCGCTGTATATGACAGCCAAAAACCGTTGCTATACAAACTAAACGGCCAAAGCAACAGAATGATAAAAGCGCTAACAACAATGCCAGAGGCTAAGTTACGCCTTTGGGTAGTTAAACCAAACACCAATAAACAGCCATACATCAACAAAGCTCGCATCATTGATAGCTGCCAATTTGCCAACCAGCAATAAATCAGGCAACACCCAAAACTCGCGATCAACGGACCACTAGCGTGAGGCATTCGAATAACTAGCCCTATTAAACGAAACAGCCACCAAGACCACATTGCTGCAATGCCTAAATGCAAACCTGATAGAACAAATAAATGACCTAAACCAGATTGTTGATACAGCGTTCGCCGCTCAGAATTCAATAAGCGTTTATCACCAACCATTAAGGCAAGTAGCTCTCCACCATATTTATAGCCACTTAATTGCCCCGCTAAGTTCGCCACCCAGCGCTCACGAAACGACACCTGTTCACCTAAGACTTGGTGCGAAACCAAACTACCCCGTCCCACCATTGACTTTGAAACGAGCCAACGAGCGTAATTGAATCCCGCAGGGTTAATACTGGCAAATACGGGTTTAAGTTTAGCGATAGCTTGAATCGATTGACCAGGCTGTAAGATTTGGCTTTGATTATTCTGAGGCGAATGGTACAAACTTAGCTTAGGCTTCCACCATGCTAAACTTGATCTAGTATCGAGTTGGTCAACTTGCAGCGTAACTTTTTGCCAGTATTGATTATTATCAACTGCCAAGACCACGCCATGTATGCTAAAGTTGGCCGCTTTTTGTTGGATATCAACAATCCATGACTGATAATACAGCGCATGGCTGTTTATCCAACACACGCCAAATATGAAGCCAGCAGCCCAGAGCTTTCTTTTCCAAAGTAAAGCCGCTAGTGCAACGTAGCTAACATATAGTAAAGGTAGGCTCAGTAAACTAGGCCAGATTAACGATGATGTCATTGCTAGCAAACTTGCTAGTAAAAAGACGTTCATATGTCATAAGAAGTTTATTATCAATAACAAACTATATGCCAAAAAAGACGATACAACGATTTATTCCTAAAACAGAAGAGCTAAAAGCTAACAAACACCTTAAGTTTTTTGGTGACTGGTTGCACAACCCTAATTTGTGGCACCTTAATCGACGCTCTGCGGCTGGTGCCTTTGCAATTGGGCTATTTGTTGCTTTTATACCCTTACCGTCGCAAATGATTATTGCGGCAGCTTTAGCAATAATGTTTAAAGTAAATTTGCCGCTTTCAGTAGCATTAGTATGGATTTCGAATCCTTTTACTATTCCCGCTATTTTCTATTTTTGTTATATCGTAGGCACTGGCATATTGGGACAACCCGTTGCTGATTATCATTTAGAATTATCATGGCATGGCTTAGAACATTTAATAGCGACCATAGGTCCGGCGTTCTTGTTAGGTAGTTTGGTCTGCGGTATTATCTTTTCAATACTTGGTTACTTTTCAATAAACGCACTGTGGCGATACTCCGTACGACGCCGTTACCGTAAACGTCGTTAATAAAAAAGGAGCTTAATCGCTCCTTTTTTGCATCTGCATTGCCTTAACCCAGTTCTTGAGCAGGCTTCACTCTGGTCGCTTGCCAAGCAGGCCAAATGGTGGCCAACATACTCAATAATAATGCCGCCCCAACCACCGCTAATACATCTGTCCAAATTAGTTTAACGGGTAAGAAATCGATAAAGTAGATATCGGCAGATAATAAAGTATGCCCCATTAAACTCTCAATTAACCCGACTAATTTAGGTAAACCAAAGCTACCGGCAATACCTAAAACGGCTCCCCAAGCGCAACCTAATACACCGTTGTAAGAACCGTAAACCACAAAGCTGCGCAGCAAGCTGGCATCACTGGCCCCCATGGTTTTAAGAATCGCAATATCTCCGCGTTTTTCACTCACAGCTAAAATAAGGGTGGAAACAATGTTAAAGCTAGCAACTGCAACAATTAACAACATGATGGCATACATAATGGTGCGAACTAATTGGATATCTTGATACAAGTACCCATGTTGGCGGATCCAGCTTTTGATATACACTAACTGCGGATAGGTTTTGGCTACCGAACGCACCACTTTATCGGCTTTCAGTGGGTCGACAACCCTTAAACTAATTCCAGATACGCCCTCTTGCCACTGCATAAGCTTTTGAGCATAAGCCAAATTAATAAATGCTAGCTGGTTGTCCAACTGGCCGCCAGCGTTCATTAAGCCCACCACTTTTACTCTAATACGCTGTGGCGAACTGAGCCTATTTTGCTGATTAGCCTTGGGTAGCAACAAGGTCACTTGCTCGCCTACCGATACGCCCAGCAAATCAGCGATACCCGCACCTAACACCAGTTGAGCTTGGTTCTCGGCTAAGGCATGCCAAGCGTCGTCCCCCACGTATTGATGCAGATTAGTCACGTTTTTTTCTAGCTCAGGGTCAATACCTTTAAGAGCCAAGGCTTTCATTATTTTGCCTTTTTGTACCAAAGCACTAAAGCTGATGTAAGGGGCGGCACCTAATACTTGACTGTTATTGGTAGCCGAGCTTAATAGTTGCTCATGGTCACTAAGGGGAGGATTTACAGCCTCTAATTCCCCATGGCTTACAATGGCTAAAAAACGGTCACGCAACTCCCTTTCAAAACCATTCATTACCGACAAGCCAATAATTAACACCGCCACACCTAATACAATACCTAGGGTAGAAGACGCTGAAATAAACGAAATAAAGCCATTACTGTTTTTAGCGCGGTGGTAACGTAAACCAATAAAAAAAGATAAAGGCAGCCGCATGCTATTCGCCTTTGGCAACAAAGTTGCCATCTTGCATATACGCCTGACGGCTAAACTTAGCCGCTAATGCTAAGTCGTGAGTCACCACCACAAAAGCTGTATTTAAGTCGCGGTTGAGCTCTAAAATTAGTTGGTAGATGGACTCTGTACTGTGGCTATCAAGATTACCGGTAGGTTCATCGGCTAGCACTAAACTCGGCTCATTCACTAAGGCTCTGGCAATAGCGGTACGTTGCCGTTCCCCCCCAGATAGCTCGGCAGGTCGATGCGTTAAGCGATGTCCTAAACCTACACGTTCTAACAAACTCTTTGCTTTGCCATAGGCTACTTTTTTAGGCTTACCAGCTATTAATAGCGGCATTGCTACATTCTCTATTGCCGAAAACTCACCCAACAGGTGGTGAAACTGGTAAATGAAACCTAGCTTTTGATTACGCAGTTTTGCAAGTTGCTTGCTCGTTAAGCCATCGATACGTTGTTTATCAATGCTTACTTCGCCTTCGTTGGCCTCATCGAGCCCGCCAAGAATATGCAATAAGGTACTTTTACCCGAGCCTGAACTTCCAACAATAGCAACCGCTTCTCCTGGGTAAACACTAAAATCTACGCCATGCAGTACTTCGGTAAACTGGCTACCATCTTGGTAAGTTTTACAAATATTTTTTGCCACTAAAACGGGCTGAGCATTAAGCTCACTCATAACGAAGTGCCTCTGCAGGGTGAATTTTGCTGGCTCGCCAAGCGGGATAAATGGTTGCTACAATGCTTAACAGCATGGCAGAAACCGTAATAAAGATAATCTGGTCGCTACGTTGTAATACGGGTAAACCTGCGCCACCTAAATTAGCCGCAAAGTTCAAACCGATTCCCGACATAACCATGTTAATGTTATTGCTCAACCACCAACCACTTAGCGCCCCTACCGCGGCGCCTATACAGCCACTCCAAGCACCTTGCACAACAAACACCATCACAACTTTGTCGCGAGATAAACCCAGTGTTTGCAAAATGGCAACATCACTGCGTTTTTCTCCTACCATCATCACTAGACTAGAAAGAATGTTAAAGGCAGCTACTGCAATAATTAAACAGAACAGCATACCCATCATGTTTTTTTCCATTTTTACTGCAGCAAATAGTTCACCGTAAAATCTTCGCCAATCTTGATATTCAATCGAGGCGGCATCTAACTGTTTAGAGAGGGTTTCAATTTGAAAAGGATCGTCTAAGAAATAACGCTGTTGGCTTACCGCATCCACAGGTGAGCGAAGCAAGCGAGCGCTGTCTTCAATATTCACCAAGATGAACTGTTTATCGACCTCTGCGGCAAACTCAAACACCCCCGATACCACAAAGTTACGTTGTGAAGGCATTTCCCCTAACGGTGTATACACCAGCCTATCGGTGGCCAATAAACGAATAGTATCGCCAAGGCGCACACCTAACGCGTTTGCTACACCAATACCAATAACCGCGTTATAGCTGCCGGCCTGTAAGCTATCCAAGTCACCAATTAGCATTTTTTTACGTAACAACGCTGCATCAGCTTGCTGAGTCACATCAATGCCTTGCATCATTGCGGCATGCAAATTAGTACTGCTTTGCAAGACTACTTCGCTTAATACCAAAGGAGCATTTGCTACGTTGCTTAAGGCACTTGGCGCGAGTTGTTGAGAAGATAACGTGAGATGAGGAACTAAGTTCAAAATACGTTGTTTGAGCTGGTGTTCAAAACCATTCATTACCGAGATCACCGTAATGAGTGCTGCCACACCAAGGGTAATACCCAAGGTAGAGAACCAACTTACAAATGAAGCGAAGCGTTGTTGTTTGGCTCCTCGCGAGAACCGCCATGCTATAAAGCCAATCAATTTCATCGAAGCGGCAGACATCCCTAGGCGTTGTAAAAAATCGCGCTAATCATACCGCGCGCCAGTTAGCCCAACAAGTCAGATCCTTAGCTTAATCACATAAAAAACAAAGATATTCAGTTTATTTGCAATCCGTTACACAACTTGTTGTAATTTCGCCTTCAACTACGCTTTTAAGCATGGTCTATTTGATAACTCGCCGCTCGGCGCTTGTAGGGAAATATGCAGGATCAACAGTATTTTAGTGTTACCCATCAGCTCAACGTTAATCTAGAAACTATTGATAACAGCGCGCTACCTCAGTCAACTGCAGAATTTGAAGCTAGCATTCCCGAGCCATTTATTTTGGCTAACCCCGGTCAACATCAATCATTATTAGGTTTACGGGCCATTAAACAATTGGGCGAAGCCGGTGAGCAATTACTAAGCTATTTACATGCGCAAGAACAAAAGCTGAACCGCGTGCTCAGTTATGTATTAGTCCAACAAGACAGTCCAGCACAGCGCACATTAAGCCAACAATTTGGTGGTTCTGAAATACACTGCTTTTGGAAAGAAGCACTACCGGAAGGCCAATTACTCAAGTTAAAGATTTTTCTACCAGAAGAGTCAACCGCAGTATTTTGTTATGGTGAGGTATTGCAATCAAAGGCGATTGCCCATCGCAGCCAACATCTTATTGAAATAAGCTACAAACTTATTCGCGATGAAGACGTAGAAGCCTTGGTACGAGCAAGCTTACACGTGCAAAGCCAACAACTAAAAGCCCGAGCCGATGCTCGCCTGCAAGCCGACAAATAAGAGTTTTCTGTGTTACTAAATTTACCGTGTCCTGAATCTGCAGGCGATCAAAAACAAGTTAGCAACCTCCCAGGCAGCGCATTGGCGTTTGTTATTCAAGAATATATTGCTCAACTTGACGCCCCAATAGTTATTCTTACTGAAGATACTCGCAGTGCGCTTCAAATCGAGCGAGAAGTAAATGGCTTGCAGCCACAGCGTGCGCTGCATTTATTACCCGACTGGGAAACACTCCCCTACGATACCTTCTCACCTCACCAAGACATTGTATCGCAGCGAATATTAAGCCTTAATCAGTTAAGTCACGATAAAAATAGTGTGCTTATAGCGCCTATTGCCACTTGGCTGCAACGTTGCGCCCCCGCAGAGTTTTTAGCTAAACACAGCTTACAGCTCAAGGTTGGCCAGCAGCTAAATTTGGCGGCATTTAAAGAACGTTTAGTGAGTGCCGGTTATCAGCATGTTGACCAAGTTATGGAGCATGGCGAATTTGCACTACGCGGCAGCTTGCTCGATTTATACCCCATGGGGAGCAACTTTCCTTTTCGTTTAGACTTTTTCGATGACGAACTCGACAGTATTCGTGAATTTGACCCCGACACCCAGCGCAGTGCAGAACAGCACAAAAGCATCACCTTGCTGCCCGCTCATGAGTTCCCAACGGATAATAGCGGTATTGAAACCTTCCGCCAGCAATGGCGAGACCGTTTTGAACCCAGCCGTGATGCAGGTTCTATATACCAGCAAGTATCTAAAGGCATCATGCCGGCTGGTATCGAATACTACTTACCGCTGTTTCATGCGCACACCGAAAGTCTAACTGATCAACTTGCAGCAAATACCGTTATTTTAAAGGTGGGCGATTTAGATCATGCAGGCAAACAGTTTTGGAGCGAATTAGGTGAGCGCTACGAAAACCGCCGCTACGATAAAGCGCGCCCAATCTTGCCGCCCGATGAGCTTTATCAAAGTACCGAGCAGTGCTTTAAAGAATTAAAACTGTTTGCTGGAGTAAAACTACATAAAGGCCCTGCACGTAGCAGCCAAGGCAAACTAAATTTAGACGCGCATACCCTGCCCGATTTAAGTGTTAATCATCGCTTAAATCTTCCCTTACAAGCGCTTAGTCATTATTTAGAGCATCACCCGCAGCCAAAGACCTGCTTTATTGCAGAAACAGAAGGCCGCCGCGAAGCCCTTAAAAACCTGCTAAGCCCACTAAAGCTGCGTTTAAAAGACTACAGCAGCATTGCCGATTTTATTGCCAGCAAAGATAGCTTAGCCATGGTGGTAGCGCCGCTAGACAAAGGCTTTGAGCTCAAAGAACCAAACATACAACTCATTAGCGAAGTAGATTTACTGGGCGATAAGGTTCGCGCTAAACAGCGCAAGGCCTCTAGCAAAACGCTAAATCCCGATGTACTTATTCGCAACTTGGCTGAGCTAACTATTGGTCAGCCGGTGGTTCACATTGAGCATGGTGTGGGTCGTTATTTCGGTTTAACCAGCTTTGAAAATGGCGGCATAAAAACTGAATTTTTAACGCTTGAATATGCTAATCAAGCCAAGCTTTACGTTCCCGTTAATGCATTGCATTTAATTAGTCGCTATTCAGGCGCAAATGACGAAACCGCTCCGCTACATAAACTGGGCAACGACCAGTGGCAAAAAGCCAAACAAAAAGCAGCAGAGAAAATTCGCGATGTTGCCGCCGAGTTGCTGGAAGTTTACGCCAAGCGCGCCGCCAAGCCTGGTTTTGGCTATGAATTAGACGATGCAGCTTATCAGCAGTTTTCGTCAGACTTCCCCTTTGAAGAAACCGATGATCAGCAACAAGCAATTGGGGCCACACTGCAAGACATGCAAACGCCAAATGCCATGGATCGCCTAGTATGTGGTGATGTAGGCTTTGGTAAAACAGAGGTAGCCATGCGCGCAGCGTTTGTGGCGGTGAATGCCGGTAAGCAAGTCGCAGTATTAGTGCCAACCACCCTACTAGCCCAGCAGCATTTCGATAACTTTAGCGACCGCTTTGCTAATTGGCCAATCGAAGTCGCCTCGCTATCGCGCTTTAAAACCACCAAAGAACAAAACCTAGTACTTAAAGACTTAGCCGCCGGCAAAGTCGACATTATTATTGGTACCCATAAGCTACTTAGTAAAGACGTGAAGTATTCCGATTTAGGTTTATTGGTAATAGATGAAGAACACCGTTTTGGAGTAAGGCAAAAAGAACAAATCAAAGCCATGCGGGCTAATATCGATATTCTGACACTAACCGCTACGCCAATTCCGCGTACTTTGAATATGGCGATGAGCGGCATGCGAGATTTATCGATTATTGCCACACCGCCAGCTAAGCGTTTAGCAGTAAAAACCTTTGTTCGCGAACACGACTCAGCTTTAATTAAAGAAGCGATAAGCCGTGAAGTGATGCGTGGTGGCCAAGTTTACTTCCTACATAATAAAGTAGACACCATTGACCGCGTGGCCCAAGAACTACGTGAATGGTTACCGCAAGCCCGTATAACCGTGGCTCACGGACAAATGCGCGAGCGTGAGTTAGAACGAATAATGAGTGATTTCCACCATCAGCGTTTTAACGTTTTGGTGTGTACCACCATTATCGAAACCGGTATCGACATCCCTAGCGCCAACACCATTATTATTAACCGCGCCGACAACTTTGGATTAGCCCAGTTGCACCAATTACGTGGTCGAGTTGGTCGCTCACATCACCAAGCATATGCGTACCTACTCACGCCACCGCCAAAGCTTATCACCAAAGACGCGATTAAACGTTTGGATGCTATTGCCCAGTTAGAAGACTTAGGCGCAGGCTTTACGCTTGCCACTCACGATTTAGAAATTCGGGGAGCTGGCGAGCTATTAGGTGATGACCAAAGCGGACAAATTGAAGCGGTAGGTTTCACCTTGTATATGGAAATGCTTGATAGAGCCGTGACGGCTCTTAAAAACGGCCAAGACTTGAATTGGGACTTAAGCCAAACAGACCAATGCGAGATTGAATTGCGCGTGCCAGCATTGCTGCCTGACGACTATATTTTTGATGTTACTACTCGCCTAACCATGTACAAACGCATTGCCAATTGTGCAGACCAACCAGAAATGCGTGAATTACAAGTTGAACTCATCGACCGCTTTGGTTTACTGCCAGAGCAAGCAAAAAACCTATTTGAAGTACAAAAGCTAAAAATTGAAGCCGAACAACTCGGTATCAAACGGGTAGAAGCAGGACCAAAAGGTGGTGTAGTAGAGTTCGGCGAATCAACAAAAGTTAATGCCGCTTTTCTAGTAAGCCTGTTACAATCACAACCAGCAATTTATCGCCTAGAAGGCGCAAATAAACTTAAATTTGCGGTACCTAGCGACAGCCCAGAACAACGATTAAGCTTGATCGAATCATTATTGGAGCAATTTACTGCCAATGCGACAAACTCTTAAAAATGCCCTGCAGCTAACCACGTTAGCAGCAGTAACACTAACCAGCTTACCGAGTGTTGCTCAAGAACCTCGCTGGTTTGACATAGAAGTTATCTTTTTTAAGCGAAATGTAAGTGTGGAAAGTAGCCAAGAATATTGGCCGCAGCCACAAACGCTAGGCGTAAATACCAGCGAACCATTGCTCGCGCCGCTGTTTGGTTGTAATGATGAGTTAGAGCCCTGCATTGCCCCCCGATTTGATAAGTTACCGGTGAGCATAGACGGTAGAGGCTGGCCTGTCACTGGCTCAACAAAACGCCAAATGCTGAGCAAACAGCAGCTAGAACTAAATGACGAGTTTAATAAGCTTAAACAGCATGCTGCTTTTACGCCCTTACTTCACCTAGGTTGGCGTGAAATTGTTGCCCCGCGTAATCGCGCTAAACACTACCAAATTCAAGCAGGCGAAGATTTCTCGACCCGTTTTAACGAAAATGGACGTTTACTTGGCTCATTAAATTTCTCTGACGATGCAATAATTGAGGAAAGCCAAGGCTTTGATTTAGCTGCTGAAAACATTTCGCTGTTTGACGCCCCCGATACTGCCGTTGGAGCGTTTGATATAGAGCCTGAAGCTGCTGCTGCGATTTGGGAATTAGAAGGCGGCATTCGTGTGTACCTTCAACACTACTTATACATTGAAACAGAGCTGCTGCTTAAGCGACCTGAAGATGTAGAGCTGTTAATTAACGAACCCGAGCAAGAGTTGCTTGATATTAATGCTAGCGAAGAACCGTTAACTACCGAAACTGAACTCAGTACAGTGGTGGTAGAAGCCGCTCTTTCTGATGAAGAAGAGCAGCAACAAGTGGTGTTATTAAGCGCTGATGCTAACAATGTTGAAGCTGGTAGTTTAGTCACTGAGTATCAAACAGAAGAGCAACTACAGAGCTTTAAATTTGATCAAAAACGCCGAGTTCGCTCCAGCGAAATTCACTATTTTGATCATCCGCTAATGGGAATGCTGATTCAAATCCGCCGCAGCCCAGAAGAGCAAACAAACCTAACCAACAGTGCTGAGTCGTTGCCCGTTGCAGATAATGTTGAAGAAAGCCCAGGGGAGAATGAACAAGCACAGCTAACCGAGGATAACTCGCCTGAACCAAGCGCTAGCGCTACGCCAGCATCTTAATTAAACGGTGTTATTAGCAAATCAACCCAGCGTACTGTTTGCCTGTGCGCTGTTAAGCAGAACGTGGTTATTGCTGGCGATTGCCGCCAGCTCTCGCCAAACTGGTGATAAAATACTGGGGCTGCTTTACCCCGACCATTTCTGGTTCTATTTTGGGCTTGCGATGGGCGCCCTGCCACTCACTCGTTTAATCTTCCCTAAGCTATGGCAGAAACTTTCGATACGCTGGCAGTTATGGGGGATCTTAGTTTTACTCCTTGCTGATATAGCGATTCAAGTTCATTCCATAAATCTCAATTTTTGGCGTTTTGAGGCGCTGAATGCAGTCACCTTGTGGATTAGCTTGATGATGATTTTTATCGTGTTTAAGTCTGCGTTAGACAAGCCATAACCCTTAATTTCTCTCCTTACCTAAGCCTCTAAAAAAACTGGGTATTCGGCCCTCAATGGTTACCCTCTCTTTTCTTTCATGAATAAAATTCTTGGTGCTTACTTAGTTTCGCCAACTAAAACACCTTATTGGATTATACTTTTCCTGAGCACTTTCTACCGCTAAGCCAAGATCATAAAGCACCGATAAGGAAATGACATGAATATGCTACGGACTTACCTATTGGCCACTCTACTCTTAACGATTCAAGGATGTACTTCGCCTCAAAAAGAAGTGCCTACCGATCAACTTGATAGCTCTCCCAATATAGTTCGGCATGTCGGTGAGGTATCAAATATTCGCGAAGTAAAGAAAGATGCCTCGTTAGGTAAACAATTTGGCGGCTCGTTTATTGGTGCTTTAGTCGGCGGACAAATTGGTGGTGGAAGTGCTAACGCCATTATAGGTACCGCAGGCGCTTTCATAGGCCAAGACATTACTAACGAAAAATTTGGCGAGTATATTGACCGCCTAATACTGAAAGACAAACAAGGAAAAGAATATAACTGCTTAGTGCATGGTCACGATTTTAAAGTAGGAGATAAAGTGGCTTTTACAGTGGTTGAAAACCATGTGTCCGCGATTATTCACGCCACAGAATAGTAAAAATGACCACATTAATAGGTACTCATATTCTGTGTTAGCTAGTTGTAGGTGTAAGGATCTACTTCTTGGCCCTTCGACGGGCAAGGTAGGATTTCAAAAGAACCATCAGAGTGTATTGATACCTCTGTCATTTTTTCATTACTGAACTATCACCTTCGATACCAGCTTTACCTGATTCAAGCAAGGCTGCTAAGGTAAAGCTGCGTATATCGAACATTACATTCAGCTCGGCTAAATAAGCAGCCCGGGTAAGGTCTCCGATTCGTAAGCGAGGGAGCGATCGATTAGCAATGCAACACAATTTATCTCGCTGAATGACCAGAGAGTTAAAGGTTACACTCTCTGGTGCACATACATCAATAACAACATCGACACTTTCACTGCTCATATCCTCGTAGGTTCCTTGCTCATCGCTGGACAATTCAATCAACATCACACCTATCGCACTATCCTTAAGTGCTATAGCGAGTTTTTATCGTAGCTTATGGAGCATCACCCCTTGGCAATAAACCCTTCAATGTTAAGCAAAGCAACTTGCCGGCTAGAATAAAAGCCTTGTGCTAATGACATTGGAGTTATGTCTCGAACAATGCGGGTAAGCAGCTCTTGGCCAATTGTTTCTAACCGGGAAAGTGCATTGCTTACTGTCTATTGAGTCAGGTCAAGCTGTTCTGCGGCTCGAGTTACTGACTCATACTCATAAGCTGACTTAAAAACACGTAAAAGATTGAGATCAATCTGACTAGACTGAGACATAGAATAAGTGAACGTTGTAAATAGTATCTTGGCTATCATCGAAGGGAAGGTGCTAATTTGCAAGTGTATTGTTCAATACGACGATACTAGTAGCCTATTCTTTCAGCTTACACTTGCACAAAAAAGCAGCTCTTGAGCTGCTTTTAACTAATAAACTTAGTGTAACTTAAGCTTAGGCCTTAATACTTGGTTAATTCGCCCTACTAGCATCATTAAACCCGTTTTCATGTAGCCATGTAAGGCGATTTGATGCATCCGATAAAGAGAGATATACATTACTCGTGCAATGCGCCCTTCAATCATCATAGAGCCTTGCATAAGGTTGCCCATTAGCGAACCAACTGTTGAGTAACGGCTGAGTGATACCAGTGAACCATGGTCTTTGTATTCAAACTCTTGCAGTGGTTTTTCTTCAATTTGGCGCACAATATTTTTAAATACTAAGGTCGCCATTTGATGAGCCGATTGAGCCCGTGGTGGTACAAAACCAGTTTCTCCCATGGCACAACTAGCACAATCGCCAATCGCATAAATATTACTATCGCGCGAGGTTTGCAAGGTTGGGCGAACCACTAACTGGTTAATCCGGTTGGTTTCTAAGCCACCGAGTTCTTTCATAAAATCAGGGCACTTAATGCCTGCCGCCCACACCATCAAGTCAGCTTTAATCAGTTCACCGTCTTTAGTCGTTAGGCCTTCTTCAGTGGCTTCCGTCACCATCGTTTTGGTACGTACGTCCACACCCATTTTCTGTAACTCTGAATGAGCTGAGCTAGATATGCGCACAGGTAATGCCGGGAGAATTTTCTCACCCGCTTCTACTAAGGTTACCGCTAGGCTTGAATGGCTTAGGTTTGGCACGCCATAAGCACGTAGTTGGTCTAAGGCGTTATGCAGCTCAGCAGAAAGCTCTACGCCAGTTGCGCCAGCCCCAACAATAGCAACACGTACTTTTTCGCCCTTTTGCGCTTCGTCATTTTGCGAATACTGTAAAAAGCGATTAAGCATGCGGCGGTGGAATAAATCAGCGCGGCTTGGGTTGTCGAGGAAAATACAATTGTCTTTAACACCTTTGGTATTAAAGTCGTTCGAAACAGAGCCTATGGCCATGATTAGGTAATCGTAATTTAGCTGGCGCGCCGGAAGAACTTCTTTACCCTCTTCGACCATAGCCTTTAAAGTCACCAATTGATCTTCACGATTTACATCAGCCACTTCACCAAGTTGAAATTCAAAGCCATGATTAGCAGCATGTGAGCGATAGCTCAAGGCGTCAATGCCTGCATCTAAAGAGCCGGTAGCCACTTCATGTAATAGCGGCTTCCATAAATGGGTGCGGTTTTTATCTACCAGCACTACGTTAGCTTTTCCGTGTTTACCGAGTTTACGGCCTAAGCGCGTCGCCAGTTCTAAACCACCGGCCCCACCACCAACTACAACGATTCTAGTCATGCTTGAATATTTCCTTGTAACAACTTGAAGTGTTTAGCTCTACTACAAAGGCTTTATTTTTGTTATGCCTTTAACAACTAGCTAAGGTGGGCTCATTATACGTAACTTGATTAAGATCACAAAAAGCGCCCAATAAAAAAGAGGGATTAATTCCCTCTTTTTATGAAAATTTAAGATTCTATAAACTTGGCAGGCGTTTTAAAGACTTTATCAACTGCAGGTGATGGCTGATGTCTTTAAATTTGTGACTTTGTTCTTTGTCCCAAATAACATCGTAATAGGCTTTAAGCTCTTGCTCAGAATGAGAATTGTCCAACACTTCATCGTTCTCTGAGAGCACCACAGTACAATTACCTTTGTTCTTAGTTCTAAACTCAGTAACACACTTTGATGCAATATCAATGTACTCTTCTGGGCGTTCAATTCGGTCTTGCATGTTCTTTTCTGGGTGTAAGTTAGGATTGAAAATCACTGATGGGATCCCGCATAAATAACCAATGCGCTCGCTCCAATAGCCCCCCAAGCCCACACCACAAATCACAACTTCTTCTTCGGCACTTAACATGAGCTGTTTATGCACTTCTTTCAGTAAGTGACTCATATCATGCCGCGGATGAATGGTGCTGTAGCTGATCGGCCGCACATCGGGATCTACAAATTGCAACTGAAGCACTTTTTCATGGTTACCCGGACTTGTTGAATCGAAGCCGTGTAGATAAATAATCATCCTGCAATACCTTCCTTACATTCACACACTAAAACTAAGTGTATTTATAATTGTTACCATTCACTACTCATTTGCACTATTTGTGCAGCACGAGCGGCAATTTCTCGATACTGAGCTTGCGATTCAAGCTCTGACCAACTATGCGCAAACGCTTTACCCACTAAGGTTTCGGCATTCGCAACACAGCTTTGATCTAAGCCATCTAATAAACTAATGCTAGCTTCTCTATCATTACAGGCTAGCAATAAATCACAACCTGCCGCTAAGGCTTGCTGAGCACGATCTATATGATTACCCGCAACTGCAGCGCCCTTCATGCTGAGGTCATCACTAAAAATAAGCCCGTTAAACGATAACTCTTTACGTAGTATTTTTTGCAGCCATATCTGCGAGAACCCTGCAGGCTTGTCATCTACGTCACTGTAAATAACATGGGCAGGCATTACCGCATCGAGTTTGTTCTGAGCAATAAGCGCGGCAAATACTTGCATGTCTTGCTGCTTAATTTCTGCGTATGGGCGCGGATCACGAGCCTCTAAATGGTGAGTATCCGCTTTTACATTGCCATGGCCAGGAAAGTGTTTACCTGTAGCTTTCATACCGGCTAAGTTCATTCCATCAATAAACGCACTTGCGCAACGTATAATCTCGCTAGGACTATTGCTAAAAGCGCGTTGCCCTATTACATCACTAACACCATCAATGTCTAAAACGGGTGCAAAGCTAATATCAATGTCGCAAGCCCGTAACTCTGCAGCCATTAACCAACCCAGTTGCTTAGCCCAGTCTTGGTGAGAAATATGAAGAGTGTCTGCGCCTTTCGCCATCAAGCCCATCGCAGGAATAGCTGAAAATTGCTCTCTAAAGCGCTGTACTCGGCCCCCTTCGTGATCAACAGCAATTAATAAGCGCTGTTTACTCGCAGAGCGAATGGTACGAACTAACTCTAACAACTGAGCCCGATCTTGATAATTGCGGCTAAACAAAATAACGCCAGCCACAAGGGGATGCTGGAGCATCTCGCGCTCCTCAGCGCTCAGCTCCGTACCGAGTAAATCCAAAAACAGAGGTCCCATGTACTAACTACCAACCAAAAGTAGATTTAGTTTCGCCCTTGCGAATTTCAGTTTCGTCAGCCCATTCAACTAACCCTGTTTTTAAGTCCATTAATCGCATAGTCATTTTGTAATAAACGTCTTTGGTTTTCTTGTTAGTTTTTACAATGCTTGAAAGGTTGCCATAAAGCATATACTCAGCACCCACTTGCTGACCAAAAGCAATCGCTTTAGATGGGTCAACTAAACCGCCATCGTTCTGAAAATCAAGCTGTTCACGTACCGCCGTTACGCGTGTCATATCAACAAAGCGGAACTTGCCCGATTGCAGTAATTTAGTGCTAATTGAATCAGTCACTGACTCGGTATCAATATGCTCAGTAGTTTTGTTTTTAATGCGTTCAACAAACACAATCGGGCGATTGTTATTGGTAATATCGGTTAGCAGTGGTGACGAAATCATCGAATCTGTCATTTCACCGGCAATTTTTTGTAAGTCGGTTGAGCCAAAAGCAACATCTACTGTTTCAACTTCCTGCGGGTCGCCATAGCTTACCTGGGTAGAACAACCACTTAAGGTAAGGGCTAGTACAGATGCAGCGAGTACGAGTTTTTTCATGGGATATCTCTCTGTTATTTAACTTCTCTAACATAAATTTTGAAATGGCTCGCGATATTTACCAAGGCAACTGATTGCACTTGAATTTGTTGCTTGCCGTGTAAGCTTAGAGGCGTCCATGCGGTAGTTGCACTATTAATTTGCATGTTGTTACTGTCATACCAGTAAAAACGATACTGCAAATCTAAGTCACCTTTGAATAAAGATTGTATTGTTGCCACACCGCGCAAGCGGTCCATTCCTTGGTGAGTAGCAGCATCTAGAACGGTGAGTTTTCGACCCAAGCTAATATTGTCTACAATTAGCCATTGCTTTCCGTCGGGCTTATCTGAATCTGCCGAAATGCCAGAAGTATCGGTGGTACAGCCTACGACAAGCAGTGCGGTTAATAACAGCAAATATTTCATAGCTTTACCCTCTTTATAAATTAAATATTTGAGCTGGAGAGCCCAAATCATTAGTCAGTATTAAGGTTACTCTACCAGCAGTTATATTAATTGCTGCTTGGTTTTGCAACAAGCCTTCAAATTCTAGAGTATGTTCGCCAGCAGGCAGAGGCTTAATCGCCACTTGCGCCAAGGCTGGTAAGGTTTGCCAATTGCGTGTATCAGCCCGTTCAGACGCAATGTTGTACACATTCACCAACGCGTTTGCCCAGTTTTCATCGTCATCTGCTTTATCTTTATTCACTTCACGACGAAATTGATCTTTGGTTATCACACGTAAAATTTGCCGCAGTAATATTGCGGGTAGATCTTGTTGTAACTGCTTAGCTGCTAGCTCATCAAACTGCACTAAGCGCTCACTGGAGAATCGTTCGTTACCCACTTTCATCCATTGCGGTATAGCTATTTGCGCATTCCCTGAAATAACGGGTAGCGCAACTGTGTAGGTTTCCCAACGATTATGATTATATAGGGGTAAAGTAAAGCGAGCCTCTTGGCGCGCTGCCACAATTGATTGTTCGTGCAACAAAACCAATAACCCTTCCTGCTTGGTTAAGGCTTTAGGTTTGGCTGGTGTGTATTCTTGGTAATCGCTCATGGCTAGCTTGTGGCCCAAGCGAGCGACCTCTGCTTGCAAATAACCATTGTTTGGCGCTAGTGCTAGCGCTTTGCGGTAATCAATGTAAGCATCATCTTCTTGCCCTGCGGCCAAATATAAAGCGGCTGATAGCGTAAAGCTCAAGCCGTTTTGAAAGGCGTTCGCTAAGGCTTTGTCTTGAGTTTTTAGCTGCGGGTAATCCGTCATTAGTTCGTCATATTGCGACTTGTAATCACGCAGTTGCTCTTCTAAGGTCACTGGCACTTCTTGCATAGCTTGCTGTTGAATCAACCCGGCGCGGCGGATTTCAATCAAGGCAGACTCCAAACCATCGCTGTGCAAGTAATTGATGGCTTGATAATGATGTAACATCACTTGCTCGTAAACCGGCACATGATACTCAATAAAGTTGTCGTTGGTTGCTAAGGCTGAAACATTTTGTAAGCCGGTAGATAACCGATACTCCGCTTGGCGCGACAGCCAAGTAAGCTGCTCATCAACGTGGGTAAAATGAGCCTGACTGCCAGAAAAGTCACCCGCTAGATAAGATAAGCGGCCTTTTTCCAACTGCTTAAGATAGTAGTTATTATCGCTTTTACTGCCTTCAGAAATAAGGTCCGAGGCTAACTCGAACTGCCCAGACCCCATTTGATAACGACTAGCATTAAGTTGCTCGTCGTAACTCACAAAAAGATCACTAAAAACTGCGGTACTACAACCAACCAGCAATAAGCTGGTAAAAAAAGCGAAAGCGATAGCTTGTTTGTTCATCTTGCTATAGAACGCAGTGTTACGAGTATGTAAAACGCGCCACTTGATGGGCGATGAATCAGCCATTAATGCGTTCCAAAAACCAGATGTTCGGGAGAAGTCTATTTATAAACTATTTTACGAGCTAGACCTAATCTAGCGCGAAGTATTTCTACAAATTGCTTGTGATTGTTCTATATTTGTACAATTTATTTTGCTTTATATTTTAAAAGGTAAAGTCTTTGTTAAGTTGGCCGCTATTATCAGTATAAAAGGGCTTCCAGCGTCTAGAGTTGTGATCTCTTGCATAGTAAGAATAGCCAACTAAAGGCATACTTTTTACTAAATAAAATAATATAAAAACTATAAATAGCTAACAGATCGGTTGGTCGAGGAATTATGAAAAAAAAGTCACTAAACGTAGCCTCATCGCTCCAATTTTTTAAAAACATTTCTATTGTTCATCGGGTAAACATCGGATTTGGTTTTTTGGTTCTAATGATGGTGTTAACTAATGTATTGTCACTCCAAACAGGCAGCCAGTTTAACCAACAACTTGATGTAGTGACCGAAGAAGCTACACCTTTGGTTATTCAAAGTAGTGAGTTTGCCGTTGATTTGCTGACCGCAGACAAATACTTTAAAGATGCATTAACCTCTGCTGATACTAAGGTTATCAAAGCAAGCAGCGAGTCGTTTGAGCAAAGTGAATTAGTGTTCATTTCATCTTTAGGCACCCTGCGCTCGATGGCCGAAGGCAACGCTGAATTAGAAGCTCGTTTAGACACGCTAAACAGCCTAGATCAGAACTACTTTCAAGTTGCTAAACAAGTAATGGATGACAACTTAAATTACTTGTCGGAACTGAAATCAGTAAAGCGTAGCTCCAACCAACTCACGGTAATGTTGCCACAGCTCAAAAAGAACCTGTCAGACAAAGTGGTAGAGCTAAACGATGACTACATTCGTTGGGCAGCCGAAAGCTTTCTGAATGCAATGGCGGTAATTGAGCTAAACACTTTGGAAGGTTTAAACACTGTAGAGTCTAAAAAAATTGCAGTGATTTTGAAGCGAAATAACAAGCTTATAAAAAACTTCATGAGCGCCACCTCTGATTTAGAAGACGAAATTCCAGAGTTGCGCAACGATATGGGTCACCAAATTGACCAGTTTGTAAAAGACTCAACCAAAGATGATGGCGTACTTGCCAACCATTTAGAAGTCGCCAAAGTTAAAGAAGCCATCTCACTACGAGTAGCTGATACTGCAGTGCAAATTACCGATGCCATTAGCCAGCTTTCAGCGATCAATGATATTGCAAATGCTCAAGTCGATATGGCGGCGTCTAATGCAAATAAGATGCTTGAATCAAGCCGTATTCAGCTAATAACTGCGATGATTATTGCCATTCCTTTAGCGTTACTCGTTGCTTGGAACGTGGCGGGTTCAATCAAACAACCGCTTAATCAGTTGCTTAAAACGCTTAAGGCAGCTGCAGCGGGAGACATGACGGAAACGGTAAACTACCAAAGTACTAATGAGTTTGGCCAACTTGCAGATTCAGCCAACAGTATGATGGAGCAGATGCGCTCGGTGCTAAATGACATAAGCCAAGCGGCAGAAAGCCTGTCGAATGTATCTCAGGGTAACTCCACGACCCTAAATACCGCTAAAGAAGAGCTAAATAATCAACGTCAAGAAACGGCCTCTGTTGCCGCCGCCATGACCGAGATGGAACAATCGGTAAGAGAAGTAGCCAAGAGCGCGAACATTACTTTGGAAAAAGTAATGGAAGTGGAAGAGGCCTCTAACTCTGGTCGTCAGATCATGAGCAATAACATCACGACTACCCATCAACTGTCTGAAAAACTGGGGCATAGTAGCTCAGTAATCGGCGAAGTAGATAGCATGAGCAATAGCATTGGTTCTATCTTAGATGTGATTCGCGGTATCGCAGACCAAACCAACCTACTTGCATTAAACGCTGCCATTGAAGCCGCACGTGCGGGTGAGCAAGGTAGAGGTTTTGCGGTTGTTGCCGACGAAGTAAGAGTGCTGGCACAAAAAACCACTAACTCAACAACAGAGATTCAATCAATGATTGAAAACCTGCAGAAAAGTGCCCAACGTGCAGTATCGGTAATGTCTGAATGTTCATCAGAAATGCAGGCCAGCATCTCACAATCATCAGATGCCAACGGCGCAATGGAAGAAATTCAGGGAATTATTACCCAAATTTCGGATATGAGTAGCCAAATTGCCGCAGCAGCAGAACAGCAGCAAGCCACTGGCGCGGAAATATCGAATAACTTAAATCGCATTTCCGATATTAGTGACGAAAACTACCAAAGCATTGAAATTGTCACCAGCACCAGTGAAGAACTGGGTGGGCTGGCACAACAACAAGACTCATTGGTAAAACGTTTTACCTTGTAAACAATGAGCTAACACTAAAAAGGCTCCTAACTAGGAGCCTTTTTTTATCGATAAACTTCTGAAATTGCGCCTTTACCTACGCCTTCGTAAGCAATCACTTTTAACGTATGCCCATCCATCGCTTTAGATAAGGTTTGCGCAATATAAGCGGCTAAGTTCTCTACCGTTGTCTCACAGGGCAAAATATCGGTTTCTTGCTTAGGCACCACTAACTCAAAAAAGCCCTGGGGGGATTGGTAGGCAAAGGCGTAATGCTGCTGCCATTCCTGTCGCTGATAAAAACTAATATCATTTGCTGATATCTCATCATTGGCGCTACCGAGATAGATGTTACGCCATTTCATTGCCCAGCTAGTGGCTAGGTCTACATCACCCTCTGCATCCACTAAAATTTCTATCGTCGAGCGGTGACCATGAGCAATTCGCTGACAATTACCATCGTGTTTCTTCAATCCGTGACTGTAGTGGTAGTACGGTCCGTCGATCGCTTCATGACGCAAGTTAATGCTTATATCTTGTATATTGCTGGGTAATTGTTCGAGCACCACTGCTTTAACGTAAGCCGTTAAGGCTTCGTTGCTCACTTCAACCGCGTCAATAAATGTGTAGGCTTCATCGGGGCAGCGTAAGTGAATGCTTTTACCATGTGGACGTTGGAAGTCTAATTGCGTGTAGCCTTCGCTGTTGCTTACCTTACACAATGGAGAGCGACGAGGAACCAATAGTTTATGGTCCACTTTATCGTCGATTAACCGTTTAATCAGTTTTTTAACCTGGCCAAAATCAAGCAGCATATCCATATCATTTAGCGATCCGCCCAATTCAATATCCACTAACCAACTTTCCCCCACTAAACCTCGGTCTGGACATAAGTAGGTTGAGTCAATCACTGTTAAGTCTTTTACAAATAGTTTCATATTGCAGTCCGTTATCGCTAATGCGGCACATTATAGCCACAACGGCACCATTTAGGCAGTTGCTTCTCAATCTCAACAAGCGGAAAAACCAAAATTCAACTAACTGTGATAAGGTTTAACCATGTTGAATAATCACTAGATAACGCCGTGGACCCGATAGCGCCTGAGTTACTCAATGAGTTTAATGCCCTTCCCTGCCAAACCGAAGTGCACTTGCAGATCCCTACCCCAACTAACCCTTTGCGCTTACGTAGTCGCTTGATTGGTATTGAACCAGGTATGTGCGTGATTCTATCTAGAGGCATGGACCAACAATGGGAAGCGGCTAGAGACTTAATTCGCGAAGGTCAATCTATTGTGGTGAGAATCGTTAATGAAGGCGATCCAAACGCTACTATTTTTGCTTACCGCGGCTCAATTTCAAAGTTAATGAGCAGTGTAGGACGCTGGGTGGTATTAGATTATCCCCGTAATATCCAAAAAATTAGTTTGCGACAACATAGCCGTTTACCGGTGTCGCTACCCTGTAGAATGCAAAGTGAAAGCGACAGCAATGAATCTTTTAAAGGCTTACTCAAAGACTTATCGCTAAATGGTGGTGGCTTTATAAGCGCTCCAATACCATTACCCCTAACAAAACGAAGCTTTAATTTACACCTGCCTATAGATGAATATAAAACATTAAGCATAAAGGCAAGTATTTGTAACCAACACTTAGAACAACGATCCCCTGAACGGGTTCATTACGGGCTGAGCTTTGATGCAGATGAGTCGGTAAAACAAAAATTTATTCAAACGGCCCTGCTAGAGATTGTTCAACGCGAAAACAAAACCCCAAATTAAATCTTATTCTTTTCCCCAGAGCTAAGTTTATTTTAAGCAAAAAAAAGCGACCCGAAGGTCGCTTTGAATTAACGGTCAACTTCTAGTCTTTGTTGTACTTGGCAGTACGTGGGAACGCAATGCCATTACTGTCAAACAAGTAG
This sequence comes from Agarivorans sp. Toyoura001, assembly GCF_005405585.1. Lineage (GTDB taxonomy): Bacteria > Pseudomonadota > Gammaproteobacteria > Enterobacterales > Celerinatantimonadaceae > Agarivorans. The sequence continues at coordinate 181,070 of NZ_BJEQ01000005.1, forward strand.
CTAGCTTTAGTTGGTAAGCCAACACGTAACTCATCACCATTGTTCGTTGGGAATTCGCTACGCGCTTTAAAGGTGAAATCAAAGCCTTTAACGTCCATGTAAACGTAAGACTCTGCACCTAGGTGCTCGGCAACTACTACAGTACCTGTAATAAAGTTCTCTGCATGAGCATGGGTATCTTCAACCAAATGCTCAGGGCGGCAACCAAACTCAACAGCATCACCAACGCTTGCACGGCTTGTATCTACCGCAGCGCTAACAATATCGCCAGTTACCAGTTTAATTTTACTTTCTTGCTCGCCTACTTCTACAATTTCACCTTCAATGAAGTTCATTTTCGGTGAACCAATAAACCCAGCAACAAATTTGTTTGCTGGGTTATGGTATAGATCAAGCGGTGAACCATATTGCTCTAAGTTTGTAGCAGCATTTGGATCTAATGGGCTTAGTACTACAATTTTATCCGCCAAGGTCATCGCTTCCACTTGGTCGTGAGTAACGTAGATGATGGTTGATTGTAGTTCTTTATGAAGCTTGGCAATCTCAATACGCATTTTCACACGAAGTGCAGCATCTAAGTTTGATAACGGCTCATCGAACAAGAAGACACCTGGTTGTTGTACGATACAGCGACCAATTGCAACACGTTGGCGCTGACCACCACTTAGCTCTTTTGGCTTACGGTCAAGTAAAGGATCTAGGCCTAAAATATCTGAAGCGTTATTAACACGCTTTTCAATAATACTTTTTTCTACTTTTTTCAGCTTAAGACCAAACGACATGTTCTCGCGTAGGTCCATGTGTGGGTATAAAGCGTAAGATTGGAATACCATACCTACGTTACGTTCAACTGGTGGCACGTCATTCATGAAGTTACCGCCGATATTAAGCTCACCGCTTGTAATATCTTCTAAGCCAGCAATCATACGTAACAGCGTTGATTTACCACAACCTGATGGACCAACGAATACTACAAACTCGCCATCTTGAATGTCTAAGTTAATATCACGCAAGGTATCTTGGTGAATTGCCGGGTCGTAGTTTTTACGTACATTTTTTAGAATTACATCAGCCATTATTAGCTCCAAACTGAATAAAGCGTCGCTTTACTCGCAATCAATCTTGTTTTGCGTAGCTGCATTCGCAGCTACGCCCAAATAATTTAACCTTTAACACCGCCAGCTGTTAACCCGCCGACCAACCAACGTTGAGCCATGAGGAACACCAGGGTGATAGGGAATCCAGACAAAACAGCTGCAGCGGCGAAATCGCCCCACAAGTAGTTTTGCGGATAGAGATATTGTTGAGCACCTACAGCGAGTGTGAGTTTATCAACGTCTTGCATCAGTACTGAGGCCATTGGAACCTCGGTAATAACACCGATAAATGCAAGAATAAACACAACCGCCAAAATAGGCACAGAAAGCGGTAACAATACCAATCTAAACGCTTGCCATGGAGTTGCACCGTCAATCGCTGCAGACTCTTCTAGCGCTGGGTCAATCGTTTCGAAGTAGCCTTTAATAGTCCACACGTGAAGTGCGATACCACCAAGGTAAGCGAAGATTAAACCACCGTGAGTGTTTAGACCCAACCAAGGAATATATTCACCAATCTTATTGAACAAGGCGTAAATTGCCACCAAGGCCAAAACAGATGGGAACATTTGGAAAATCAACATACCGTTAAGAATGGTTGCCTTACCTCTAAAACGCATACGAGCAAACGCGTAAGCACTTGTGGTAGAAAGAGCAACAATTAACAAGGCTGAAATACCCGCAACTTTAATCGAGTTCCATAACCAGGTAAGTACTGGGAATGGAGGCGGAGTTAGTGAGCCATCAGGGTTTACAACAGTAATCCCTAAAGCCAAACGCCAGTGATCCAAAGTTGGGTTTGAAGGAATCAATTCACCTACCGCAAAGTTACCCGTACGGAAAGAAATAGTGATTACCATTAATAATGGAAAAATAATTAAACATAGAAACAAACATAGCACTACGTGAGTAGCTAGTTTTCTATATTTCAATGATTTAGGTTGAACCATTGCCATAGTAGCTTCTCCTTATGCCGTCTTATCAGCTTTAGTTAGTTTCAAGTTAATCAATGCTAGTGCACCAACCACAATAAAGATTAATGTCGCAATCGCACTGGCTAGACCATAATCCTGACCACCATCACCTTGGAAGGCAATTCGGTAGGTGTAGCTTACGAGCAAGTCGGTTGTACCAGCTGGTGTTGAAGCACCGATAATGTCTGGGCCACCATTTGTTAACAACTGAATCAATACAAAGTTGTTAAAGTTGAAGGCGAATGATGCAACCAACAATGGCGTTAGTGGTTTCATCAATAGTGGAACAGTAATGTTGAAGAAGTTACTGATTGGGCCTGCACCATCCATTGAAGACGCTTCATACAGGTCTTCAGGAATAGATTTAAGCATACCTAAACATAAGATCATCATGTATGGGTAACCTAACCAAGTGTTCACAATCAAAATCATTGACTTAGCCATGATAGGATCGGTGAACCAATCCGGCTTAACGCCAAATAGTGACTCTAAAATACCGTTAATCTCACCAAAGTTTTGGTTGAACAAACCTTTAAATACCAAGATTGAGATAAACGCGGGAATTGCATAGGGGAGAATAAGCACCACGCGATAAAAAGCGCGACCTTTAAGCTCTTCCCATTGAATTAGACAGGCTAACACCATGCCAATAGCTAACGTTAGAGCTACTGAAACACCGGCAAAAATAACCGTCCAAATGAAGATTTCAATAAACGGTTCTTTAATACCTTTATCGGTAGCAACACGTTCAAAGTTTTTCCAACCAACACCTACAGTGAAACCAGGTGCTAAACGACTACCAACAAACTCACCATCACCATCGATGTATTGGAAGTAACCTGTTTCCATGTTCGGCAGCATAAGCTCGCCAGTTTGGTTGTTACGGAGAATAGAAGGACCAGGTAAAATGGCACCACTTTCTTTAAGTACTACACCATCGGCTAAGCGAGAATATAGTGGTTTCATTGCTGAGAACTTGCGTAGACCGTTCATGACTAATTCATCAGCTTCAGGCGTGACTAGCACGATGTTGTTGAAGAATTGGCGATGAGCAATGATTTCTTTAATCGGGGCTTTTTCACTAGTAGGTAAAGCGTCTACTGCTTGCAACTTAATCCGTTTAGTTTCAAGAGTAAGCTTTCTAGCGCGAACATCGGCGTTAGAAACAACTTCAACAGGACGAGTCACAAATAACTTATCGTCTTGAGAAAGTGCTAATACGTATTTACCTTCTGCTGCTTGATGCAACTGGAAGCCAAATGAACCGCCTTTAGCCATGTAAGTCTTCTGGGTATGCAACTGCTCTACACGCTCTAGCGATAACAAGTTTGTTCCGCTGTAGTTAGTAAACGCAATGCCTATCGTATAAGCCAGAGGGAAAATGATGAAGACCACCATCCCAGCAATACCAGGGAAGATATATCGGTGGGCATACATTTTTTTAGTAGTAAAAACATACACACCGGTAGAAACAACAACAAGGGTGAGCAATGCAAATGCATATTCACCACCTGCATACATCAAAACAATTGCATAGCCGTTAAGCAACACAATCGCTGTGATCAGCAGCAGTTTTAGCCAGGCATACTTGCCCTGCATAAAACCTGGAGACGCAGAAAGACCCATCTTATGTACAACCTTTGTATTTGACCGAAATTAATAAAGAGGAGGATAGACCAATATCCTCCTCCTGACCGAAATAATATGACCGTATTATTTCGCTATGCGACGCGCAGCGGCGTCTAGAGCTTTCTCTAGAGGTTGACGACCACTAGTGATGTTGGTTAGTGATGTTGCCATCGCAGACCAGAATTTACCCATAGCAGCTACGTTAGGCATTGGCTCACCATCTTGAGCGTTTGCGAAAGTTGCAGCGATGCGAGGGTCACTTGAAAGTTCTTCCATGTACGATTTAAGTGCAACAGCACCTAGTGGTACATCGTCATTTACAGACTTCAAGCCTTCATTAGTAACAAGGTAGTTTTCTAAGAACTCTACCGCTAAATCAGCGTTTGGTGACGCAGAGTTAACTGCACCTGCTAAAACACCAACCATTGGCTTAGCTTTGTTACCGTTGATAGTTGGAATATAAGTTACACCGTAGTTGATGCCACTTTTTTCCATGTTATCCCAAGCCCATGGACCGTTGATAACCATGGCTACTTCGCCTTTGTTAAAGGCAGAGTCCATTACACCGTAGTCAGCACCTTTAGGCATGTGACCATTTTCGATTAGGTCTTTAATTACTTTAGCGCCCATTTTCGCGCCATCTGTAGCTACACCGGTATCTTTAACATCGTAAGATCCGTTTTCATATTTGAAGATGTAACCACCGTTCGCAGCCAATAGTGGCCATGAGAAGTAAGTGTTGTTGTAATCCCAAAGAATTGCGTGCTTACCAGACTCTTGAAGTTTAGCGTCTAGTGCTGGAATCTCTTCCCATGTTTTAGGAGGAGTAGGTACTAGGTCTTTGTTGTAGATAAGACCTACAGCTTCGATAGCAATAGGGTAACCGTAAACTTTACCGTCGATAGTAACAGCGTTCCAAGCGAAGTCTTCAACTGCTGCTTTCTTTTCAGCACTTGGCTTAAGCTCTGTTAATAAACCAGCGTCAACCCAGTCGCCGAAACGGTCGTGTGCCCATAAAAAGATGTCTGGACCAGAGCCTGTAGAAGCAGCTTGCTGGAATTTACCAGGGGCATCATCAGGGTGAGCAACACTTACTTTAACACCAGTATCAGCTTCAAAGCGTTTACCTACTTCAGCTAAACCGTTGTAGCCTTTATCACCATTTACCCAAATGGTTAACTGGCCTTCTTCAATCGCAGCAAAAGCATTAGATGCCATGCCTAAAGAAGCAACCGCTATAGCAGATGCAAGAATTGTCTTTTTCATTAGCCTTTCCTTAACTGTCGTTATGATTATAATTTTGGGTCGCAATGTTACTTGCTGCGCTTGATTCTAGCCCAATTGCCTACGCGAGCACATGACTTAGCTCGCACTTTTGAAATTATACTACAAAGCACTAGAGCAAGGCCCCGCGTGCCCTGAGCGGTTGTTTTATCACCTAACGGTGGTAATAAAACAACAAAAATAACCCACCAAGCCTGTGAAAACCTTTCCATGTGGTAATTTTACAACACATTTGAAACTGATAACCTTTTCATGCTTGTTAATTAAGTTATTTGTTATTTTTTAACTGCTCTCTTAAGTTAGGCGGCACACCTACAATCGTCAATGTATCGGTTGATTCATCGTAAAAAACGCGATCACCTAACAATTTTTGTTCGAAACTTACAGAAACACCTTTACCTTGGCCAAAGCATTTAGCCAATTTCTTAAGCGCTGTACGATCGGCAGGGAATTGATCCTCCAAAGGGTAGTTTTCGGCGGCAAACTGGTAAAAGTCTACGGTGTCTTCGGCAGTGGGCAGGGCTTTAGCTAACTCCCCTACTACGATTTCTTCACCATCTTTAAGTTGCTGTTCACAATAAGATTTTACTTCACCTTTATAAGCAAGCTTTTCTTCTTTATCTAATTGGGTCGCTTGGCAGTAGTCGTCAACGGCTTGCATTAAGACCGCATTTTGCACCTTTACGTCTAAACCATCATCGCAACCCAAGAATTCCACAAAGAAATCAGAAATTTTTCGTCCAGCCCTTCCCTTTACATAAGAAACATAACGTTGAGACTCAGGATTACGCTGCATATCGGTAATATCAATGCGCGCCGCTAACTGCACAGAACTTGTTTCTAAATAGCGACTAGCGGTTAGCTCTAAGCTGTCATCAACTGCAGGAGAGATCTTATTCTCTAACAACATGATTAACAGGTATTCACCCGCTACATGCTCGTAGTTGGCCAGTAGCAATACCCCTTGCTCGATAAACTCATACTTTTTGAGCTCCTCTACTAATACTGTGCCGCTATCTACACTGTAGCGGTGAAAATCGATTTCTTCACTTAGTAAAGCATCTAACTGAAGCTTAAAAGGACTATTGTTCTCTTCATTATAGAAACCAAAACCTTTGGCAGCTCGCCCACTGTAGTTGAGATGCAGGCCTTCTATAAGACTAAGCGCTTCTTCGCTATGAGCCATCTCTTCGCTCCTAGCTTGCAGAGCAATAGTGCCGTCTTCAGTCAGTTCTAGCGAATGTAAAATAAGGTGTTTTAGGGAAATGCTCATAGTCTCTTACTGTTAGTGTTTGCTGACAAGGTGGGTTATTATACGCGTCTTTACCAGCAAATTTGCAGAGAAGTAATGGCAATAGTTTCAAAATATTCCACAGAGCAAGTGGAACAATTACTTAATGACGTACTCAAAGTAGTCGATAATCATAATGTAACTACCGATTTAGCCCTTATGGTACTCGGTAATGCTACCACCTGTTTGATCAATCAACGGGTTGCGCCAGAGCAACGTAAAAAGCTAAGCGAAGGATTTGCAAAAGCCCTTCAAAGCTCAATTGACGAAAAATAAGAATAAAGCAAAGGACCGTAAAGCCCGCAATGGTAAATAGCTCAAAACAGTACCGTGACAAAGTGTCTCAGTTAATTAGCTGGGGGCATTGGTTTTGTTTATCTAACATTATTTTGGCCTTAATTGTTGGCTTACGCTATTTAGTGTTAGCTGCGCCGCCAGAAACGTTTTTGGGGCAAAGCTATTTATTAGTAAGCTGGTTAGGGCAGTTTTCATTTATCGCCTTTGTGATTTTCCTACTCACCTTATTCCCTCTTAGCTTTGTTATCCCTAGCAATCGGTCAATGCGATTTGTGGGTGCTTTATTTGCTACCGTGGGGATCAGCTTACTTATTGTAGATACCGAAGTATTTGCTACGTTTAACCTTCACCTTAACCCTGAGTTGTTAAAGCTGCTCTTAGATGAAGACCAAAATAGCCAAGCAAATACACTTAATTTACTGTTTGTTTCAGTCCCTTTTATCTTCTTGCTGGAATTGTGGCTAGCCCGTTTGTGTTGGAAATATTTACGCCGATTAGAACACAAACGCTTGGGTGTGCCGCTAGCGGCAATTCTATTTGTTTGTTTTGTATTAACCCACTTTGTGCATGCTTGGGCCGATGCAACCAACTACCGAACAATTACCCAGCAAAAGAATAACTACCCCTTATTCTATCCGTTAACTGCCCGTAGCTTCTTACAAGAACAAGGTATATTTGATGTTGATGCTTATTATCAAGGCATTAAAGCTCAAGAGAAAAAGCAACAAGGCAACATGCGATACCCGATATCGCCTATCAAGTATGGCCATGTAGAACAACGCTATAATTTGATGCTAGTGGTTGTAGAAGGTTTACGCTGGGACATGCTGACAAAAGAAGCAATGCCCCACAGCTGGCGACAAGCTAAAAATTCTAGCCAATTCTTCAGTCATTTTAGTGGTAGTAATAAATCACCAGAAGGTATGCTAAGCCTGCTTTATGGCTTACCCACTAGCTATTGGCCAAGTATAAAAGCAGGCCGACAAAGCCCAGTTTTAGTCTCTGCTCTGCAAGACAATAACTACCAAATAGAGTTGTTTAGCAGTAAAGGATTAAACACCCCGGAAATCGCAGGCTCAAGCTTTAGTGCTCTTAAAAATCTTGATATGACCAAGTGGCCTGGTGGTGCGGCAGGCGATGAGCAAGCGCTGCAAAAGTGGTTAATGTGGCAACACAGTCAATATTCTCAGCTACCTTGGTTCAACTTTTTGTATCTAAATGGCGTAGCAGCATACGATAACGCTAGTGGCGAAAGTATGGAAAAAGTGACGCCGGAGTTAATCAAGCAGCATTATTTCGAAGCCGCTCAAAACGTAGATAAACAACTTAAAAAAGTCTACCAAGAGCTCGCTAATACGGGTCAGATAGAAAATACTATCTTAGTGGTAACGTCCGACTACGGAAACGAGCTAGACGATAACAACAGCAACTATTGGGGTAATGCCAGTAACTTTAGTCGCTACCAAACTCAGGTTCCTTTGTTTATATCTTGGCCAGATCGTCTCCCCACGCTTATGCACGACGAGACGAGCCATAACGACATTATTCCTACTATTTTGGAAGGGATGTTAGGTGTTACATCAAATAGTGCCGACTATAGCAATGGACAAAATATCTATTCCAAACGTAAGCGAGATTGGTTATTAATCGGTAACCAAGAACAGCAAGCCGTATTACAGGGTAATCAAATTACCTTATTTAACCAATCTGGCAGCTACCAGGTACTTGATCGTGACTTAAACCCTAGTAATGCCCGAGTCTCTGTGCCAATGCTAGTACAAGTCTTAAACGACTTAAAACGTTTTTATCAGCCAGAACAGTAATTTGTACAATCGCTGAGCACTTAAGCGTATAAACACTAGCCGTGTATTGACACTAAGCGGTTTGATAAGTAAATTCAGATTCAATTCGGAACGTAGCGCAGCTTGGTAGCGCACCGTCATGGGGTGTCGGGGGTCGGAGGTTCAAATCCTCTCGTTCCGACCATATATAAGCCCGTAGCTCGATGAGCTACGGGCTTTTTTGTTGATGAGTTCCAACATTTGTTCTCTTATATATTCCAGCAATAGCTATACCGAATAGCTACACCCTTAATACCATCAGTACACTCAGTACTTTTGTAAACACATTCCGCTTTCAAACAATGAAGCAGAAGCCTCTTAACTGTAAGCTCTCATCATCATAAATGGTAAAGACAATCAGCCATGTAAAGTGGCTGCAAATACAACCATATCGATAGGTTTTGGAGGTATTAGCATGGCCATAATCACTAAAGGGGGTTGAGAAGCTTTCTCCAAAACCGCAGAAAACAAACGTAGCTTAATTATTGGCGTAAGAATGGAAACGGCATTAACCTAAATGAATCCATTACAGTCAAAGTAGCTGCAGCCCTCCCCTTACTAAGCCCAGTGATGATGCAATACTTGAAAAGCGCCGTTAAAACGGCAGTAAAGATAAACAACAATTTAATTAAGTCATAATTCCCGAAGAGGGGTGTTCTGAAGGGTTACACACTTTCAAATTGCTAGCTGAGCTCAACACCTAAACTAAACGCTAAAACTTCTAGGCGAATTTAGGTGTTTTTTCAGCGAGGAATACGCCGACTACAGTCAACATCACGGTAGTGTCCTATCACTACTTTAAGCGCTGGCGAATTTCAGATAATGCCGGGTCACCAGGCGTCATCACCTCTAGCTTAGCTAGCTGTTTTTTTGCTTGTTCTAAATTACCACTGGCTTCCAAGGCTAGTAAATACACATAGGCGAAACGGTGATTATCGGGCTCTAAGCCTGCCGCTTTTTGTAAGGCTTGCAGCGCCTTAGCCCACTGTCTTTTTACCACATAAATTAAGCCAAGGTTATGTAAAGCCATTGGATGATTGGACTCTACCTTCAAAATTTCTTGTAGCAACACTTGGGCTTTTTCTAGCTGATTACTCTCCCGGTACACACTAGCTAAATTTAACTTGGCAGGCAAAAAGCTAGGTTGAAGATCAATCGCATTTAAATACTGGATGCTTGCTTGTTCAAGATCCCCAACTTTGTAAGCTAAATCAGCTAAAGCGAGTTGCGCTGAAAGTAAGTCTTGTTGCCCTTGATAAGTCAGCACAGCTTCCATTAAAGCATCTTGCATGGGCTGTTGAGCCTTTTCAGGCAATGCTTGCCTAAATGCAGGAGCTAATAGTCGAATAGCTTGTAGTCGAACATTTTTATGTTCGTCATAAAGTAAACCAAAACCTATTTGTAGCTGCATGGCGTAAGGCGCTGATTCAAGGGCATTTAATACGCCTAATTTAACGACACTTTGCGGGCTATTAGCAGCCGAGTTTAGCAGCTCAAGATTACTGCTAATATTTACATCTAGATGATTAAGCAATACCGCTCGGCGCATTGCAGGTTGTTCTTCATCTAATATCAATGAAGCAATTTGCTGTTGGCCAAGTGTTGGGTCTTGCGAGTTTAGGTATAAAGCAGTGCCTATATCATCATAAGCACCAAATACTTTGGCTTTTTTATGTTCCAGTTGCTGTTGAGACCACTCGGTATTTTTATCTTGATGACAATTTAAGCACACGTCTGGCGAAGCTAAGGCTTCGCTTACCCATGGGTTGGGAATCCGGTAACTATGGTCTCTTCTATCATCCACCCCCATGTAACGCTGCGAAGGCATGTGACAATCGATACACAGGGCCCCCTCAGAACCCGCGTCATGCAAAGTATGCTCAGGAGTATCGAATTGGTTAGATAAATGGCACTGGGCACACAAACTATTATCCGCGCTTAGCACTTTGCCACTATGTGGCTCATGGCAGTTACTACATACCACCCCTGCCGCGGCCATTTTACTTTGGCTGTAAGAGCCATAAACATAGACTTCATCAAGTATTTGGCCATCAGCATGGTACAGATCAGGTACTGCCAGCCTAGGAATATAATGTTGCGAGAAATTGTGCGGTCCTGCCCCGTCAGTAAGCGCCGTTCGCCGACTATGGCATGCAGCACATTGATCTACTTGGCCATGGTCTAAAGATACAAGTCCATTGTCTAAACGCTCGGCGCTAGCTTGCTCTGGCTTGAATATCCAATTGCTGCGTTTGAGCAAGGTTTTGTCAAAACCTGAGTTAGCGCTTGGTTCATCGGTATTCTCAGCGTTATCAGCACTTTTTAAGGCTACATGTTTAGCTGCTGCACCATGGCAAGCTTCACAACTAACATTGACTTCGCTCCAAGTGGTGTCATATTCATCTTTTGCGGCATCGTAGCCACGTTTTAGATCTGTAGAGTGGCATTCGGCACAGCGTGCGTTCCAGTTATTAAATTGGCTCTTCCAATAAAACGGGGTATCAGAAGTATGGGTTTGCTGATAAAGGCTATACCAACGTTGCCCTCCCTGTGCTTTAGTTCTTGAATCCCAAGCCACAGTATAAGCTTGTAAACGGCCACTACCGATATCAACCAAAATCTGTTGCAGTGGCGTGTAGCCAAAAACATAAGGCACTGAGTAACGCTTGCCTACTTCGTCGGTTTTTCCTGTCTCTATATAGAAACCTTGCTCGTCCCGAAAAAACTTTGTCCAGCCGTCATTTGTCTCAAATCTCACATTATCAAAATTGCCCAATACTGTTTCATCGGTAGCAAGTTGCATCGCTTTTGCGTGATGAGAAGGCAACCAGTTTTCCACTTCTGTTTTATGGCAAGCAGCACAACTTTGATTACCTACGTATTCCTGGGCTAGCACAATAGGACTGATAAGAATGAAGAAAAATTTAAAACATTGCTTTAGAAAACACATGGAAATCTCAATGGGCAATACAATCAATCGGGGCTTAATACAATTAGTCTAACAACAAAAAAACGTTAAAAAAGGGCGAGTTGCGCCCTTTTTTGATATTAATATAAATTATTTAGACGCAGGCTGTTGTAATTTCTCCATCACTTGGGAGACATTAAAACTTGCTGCTTTTTGACGAGGTGGAAACTCTTCAAAGCTAGCTAGGTACTTAGCAACATAAGTTTGCGCCGGTACCAGCAAATACACTCGATCAATCACCCAATCCCAATAGGTATTAGATGTCCGATCTGCGGTTTCATAAGGGTCCATTCTTAAATTAAAGATTTTAGGCACCCTCAGCTCAACAAAAGGTTCAGCCCAAATCTGCAAAGTGCCTTGAGCTCGCTGCTCCATAAAGACTATCTTCCAATTTTTATAACGGAGTCCTGTGAGATCACCATCGTCAGAGAAATAGAACATTTCATCACGCGGCCCTACTTCCTCTTTCCCCATCAAATATGGGAGGAAGTTATAACCATCTAAGTGATTTTTGAAATCTTTACCATTGGCACTGTGGCCTTTGAGCAGTTTGTCTTTTACTTTGTCATCTCCGGCAATTGCAGCAAAGGTTGGCAACCAGTCCATGTGGTGCATGATTTGATTTGATACCTCACCAGCCTTAATTTTACCCGGCCAACGTACCATAGCAGGCACGCGGTAAGCCCCTTCCCAGTTGGTATTTTTTTCACCGCGGAACGGCGTTAAACCAGCGTCAGGCCAGCTATTCATATGTGGGCCATTATCGGTAGAGTAAAACACAATGGTGTTGTCCTTTATGCCTAAATCATCCACTTTTTTAAGCAATAAACCTACGTGCCGGTCATGTTCTAGCATACCGTCTGCATAATTACTCACCCCAGAGCTGCCTTGTAAATCAGGCTTTATATGAGTACGAAAATGCATTCGAGTACCATTCCACCATACAAAAAATGGCTTATCCGCTTTTACGGTTTTCTCCATAAATGCCATAGCAGCTTCTACCGTTTCGTCGTCGATAGTTTCCATGCGCTTTCTGGTTAATGGCCCGGTGTCTTCAATTTTTCCGTCGGCAGACGACTTAATCACACCGCGAGGACCAAATTTTTTGCGGAACTCAGGATCCTTTGGATAATCGACATTCTCAGGTTCTTCTTCCGCATTTAAGTGGTACAAATTACCTAGAAATTCATCAAAGCCGTGAGCCGTTGGTAAAAACTCATCTTTATCACCTAAGTGATTTTTACCAAACTGTCCGGTCGCATAACCCATTGGTTTTAGTACTTCAGCGATGGTGATATCTTCGGCTCGTAAACCTAAATCTGCGCCTGGGAACCCTACTTTGCTTAGGCCGGTGCGCAACACACTCTGACCGGTAATAAAGGTAGAGCGCCCCGCAGTACAAGATTGCTCGGCATAATAGTCGGTAAACATCATGCCTTCTTTGGCAATGCTGTCGATATTGGCGGTTTTGTAACCCATCAAGCCAAAGGTATAAGCACTGACGTTAGATTGGCCAATGTCGTCTCCCCAAATCACCAAGATATTGGGTTTTTCTGCAGCCATTAAGCTGGCTGACGCCAAACCTAGTGCCCCAGCAGACAATAAAGTCATACTATCTTTTAAAAGTTTAAGCATCTGCTAAACGCTCCCTGTTAGAAAAGTCACTAAAAGCGTAGCAGCAGTCTGGAAACTTTGAAGCGTCAAAATCATTTTAATAATTAAAAGCAATCAGTTCCCTGTACCATTGGCGCCCAATAGCGCAGAGCAAACAGTTAATCCTATTGAAGGAGCCGACGAGCTGCCTTATTTTGAGACTATTTAGGATATTTATTGGCGTATTTAAAGATTTACTTCCATAGTCCTGTTGTTTGATTTTTTCTGCATATTTTGACGATTCAGGGATGGAATACGATGAACAACATTAAGTTAACCATGCTGCCGCTATTTTTTATCTTGTGCTTTATAGGTAAAGGAATAGCCGAGACAAACCCTCCACTAGCCTCCTGGAACGAGGGTAAGGCTAAACAATCGGTTATTGCCTTTGTAGAAAATGTAGTAAGCACTGATTCAGCTGATTTTGTCCCGCCGTCAGAACGTATAGCGGTGTTTGATAACGATGGCACCTTGTGGGCTGAACAACCGGTGTATTTCCAGTTGTTTTTTGCCATCAATCGTATCAAAGCTTTAGCATCTGAGCACCCTGAATGGAAAACCAAAGAACCCTTCGCCTCTGTGTTAAAAGGCGATATGGAAAGTGTTTTGGCCGGTGGCGAACATGCTATTTTAGAGTTAGTTATGGCCAGCCATGCCGGGATGAGCACCAATGAGTTTGAAGTTATCGTTAACGCATGGCTAGCTGAAGCCATTCATCCAGATTCAGGCAGACCCTACACCGAAATGGTCTATCAACCGATGTTAGAACTGCTGCATTATCTTCGAGAAAACAACTTTAAAACATTCATTGTTTCCGGCGGTGGTATAGAATTTATGCGCCCTTGGACCGAGCAAGTTTATGGCATTCCACCTGAACAAGTGATCGGTAGCAGCATTCAAGTGGAATTTGAAATACAGGATGGCTCCCCTACTCTAATTCGTCAGCCAGAGCTGGATTTTTACGATGATAAAGAAGGAAAAGTGGTGGCCATTCATCAGCAAATAGGCCGCCGACCTATAGCAGCCTTTGGCAATTCAGATGGCGACTTACAAATGCTGCAATGGACAACGGCCGGCGATGGTGCAAGGTTTGCGTTATACGTCCACCATACCGATGACAAGCGTGAATGGGCCTATGATAGAGAGTCTAGTATTGGGCGTTTTGATAAGGGACTTGATGAGGCCAAAGAAAAAGGCTGGACAGTGGTAAACATGAAGCAGGATTGGAAAACAATTTTCCCCGCTAAAAAGTAGTTTGAATTTAGGCTTGGAAAGCAGTTTTAGTAACGGTGAGGTGAAGATTGAACCCTACTACTGCCTAGCTAAGCAAGTAGCTAATATGCAGTAGTAAGGTGGTCTTCGAATTACTTCTCTAGTTTAGTGAAGTAGTCGAAGATTACAGGTACGTCACTTTGACCAAGACCAGCATCAACAGCGGCTTGCAAGTTAGTAGAGGTACCTTGAGCAATAAGAGACTCGCTACCTAAGTCTTTAACCATCTCATTAAAGTAACCAAGATCTTTATTTGCGTTAGCAATTGAGAAACCTAGGTTAGGGTTGCTGTCTACAGCGTAGTTTTTACAAAAAGCCATAAACGGCGAGTTAGAAGGACCAGCCGACATAATGTCGAACAACTGTTGGCCATCAACACCCGCAAGTTTTGCTACAGCAAATGCTTGAGACATAGCAGTAACGGTAGTCATGCCCATGAAGTTGTTGATTAGCTTAGTAGTATGACCCGCACCAAGTTTACCTAGGTGGAACACATTCTCACCTTGCTCTTCTAGAACAGGTTTTACTTTATCAAAAGTCGCTTGGTCACCAGCAGCCATGATGTTTAACAAACCATCTTTAGCGTGAGCAGGAGTACGGCCTAAAGGCGCATCGATCATGCCTGCGCCTTTCTCGGCAAGAGCGGCGCCAATTTTGATAGTAGAAGCAGGGATAGACGTACCGAAGTCAACTAATACTGCACCTTCTTTAATACCAGCTAATACGCCATCTTCGCCGTAAACAATTTTTTCAACAACAGCTGAAGTTGTAAGACAAAACTGAACGATGTCACTTGCAGCAGCTAATTCTTTAGCCGACGTAAATGCAGTAGCATTACCACGATCGATAACGCGAGCAACGGCGTCAGCGCTAAGATCCATAACGTTTACTTGATAACCACGTTTTTGTAGGTTCTCAACCATGTTGCCGCCCATAAGGCCAAGACCGATGAAACCGATGACAGGTTTTGTCATTTCAAACTCCTAAAATAATCAATTGTATTACAATAAGACCATGATATACCCACGTATCAATTTAGGCAATCATTAACAAGCTTTTCTGTTAAAAGTGATAACTAGGCTATAAAAACTAAATTATTACTCAAGAAAAGTACCGATAGTGGCTAGCAAGCTATAGTTCTAGCTAGTTTATCTGCTAAGTACTGCGCCTTTATTTGCCACTCATTAAGCTTAAATCTTCATTAATATGACTTATCATCTACAGCCGAAAGCTTCTTAATGTGAAGCAGAGCTACAACAAGGCACTTACCAGTGCTAGCAATCAAATCACTGTTTATACCCCACACTTTCATTTGTCGAAGTAACCAATGTCACTTGTAGACTTCAGGTGTGCTCAAGAACATCTTTTTAGATAAAGCGCTAAAAAGAACGATGGTGAACACATAAAACTGATCATTGTTGGCTAAATAACCCGCCACTCCCCCATCTTAAATTTCAGCGATAAAGGCCGTTTAATGTCAGTCTTTACAGTATGTAGACAACAAATTCATATTTTCCCCTGCCTTGTAATAACAAGTTGATTCAAATCATGGTTGCCAAGCTAAATAATAATTATTATCATCCTCATATCGCCAAATGATAATGATTCCCATTTTCATATGAGAGAAATCTATGACGCTAATGAAACTGCTTACTCTTGCTACATGCTTCGCGAGTGCCTTAATAACCAGCCCAGCTACATTGGCTAACGACTCAACATTAACCTTTGCTAATTACCGTGATATTCGCGATTTGAACCCTCATCTTTATGGAGGGGAAATTTTTGCTCAAAACCTACTATTTGAAGGTCTGATTCATTTAGGTGAAAACGGCAAGCTTGAGCCATGGCTAGCAACTAATTGGTCGGTTTCTGAAGACGGTAAGCTATATACATTCACACTACGTGAAGGTGTAACTTTCTCTGATGGTTCACCATTTAATGCCGAAGTCGTAAAGCAAAACTTTGATGCCCTGCTAGACAATGGTAATCGCCATACTTGGCTTGAGTCGATTCGCTTGATGTTAGAAGTAGAAGAAACTGGCAAGCAGAGCGTTCGAGTTGTAGATAACCATACCATTGAGGTGGAGTTTGCTAATTCATACTACCCATTCTTGGTAGAGTTAGGTGTAACTAGGCCGTTTCGCTTTTTATCACCTAAATGTTTTAAAGAGGGAACCACCAAAGACGGCACTCTTTGTTATGTAGGAACCGGGAGTTATCAATTAAGTAGCAACACTGTTGACCAACAAGCTAGCTTTGAACAATACGCTAACTACTGGGGGGAAAAGCCACAAATAGAAAAGATAGTTGCTAAGGTTATCCCTGATAACCAAGCGAGACTGTTAGCTCTGCGCAGTGGCGATGTAGATATGGTGTATGGTTTACAACTGATAACCGCACGCGCATTTAAACAGTTTGAAACTGATCCTCGCTTTAACACGATTCTGTCTGAGCCAGTATCTACTCGAATGCTGATCTTGAATTCAAAAAGCGACAACCTAAATGACACCAGAGTACGTCAAGCCTTAAGCCACCTCACCAATAAAGCGGTTATTGCCGAGCGCATTTTGTTGGGCCTAGAGAAACCAGCAGACACCTTGCTGGCTCGCAATGTACCTTACGCCGACATTGAGCTAACACCTTACCAATACAATGTTGAAACAGCTGAGCAATTGCTTAATGCTGCCGGTTGGACATTAGATGGAAAGGTGCGCAAGAAAGACGGAAAGCCCTTTGAGATCACCTTGTCTTACGACAGTGACAAGGTAGTTGAGCGCACCATTGCCCAGTACTTACAAAGTGAATGGTCGAAGCTGGGGCTAACCTTAAATCTTGTAGGTGAAGAAGAACAAGCCCACCGCGACCGCTTAAAGCACGGCGAATTTGACCTTTCATTCAATATTTCTTGGGGTACTCCTTATGATCCTCAATCATTTTTGGGTGGCATGCGTAAACCCGTTTATGGCGATTACGCTGCGCAGCAAGGCATTCCTGAAAAAGCTCAGTTAGACCAGCATATATTGGATGCCCTAGAAGCCACCAACGAACAAGAACGCCAAGCTCACTACAGCTATGTATTAGAAACGCTGCACAATCAAGCCATCTATATACCGCTAACCTATGAGCAAAACCGTGCAATTTTCAATAAAAAACTCGAAGGCGTAGGTTTTAATCCTTCTCAATTCGAAATTCCGCTGCAGCGTATGTCTATTAAATAACACGCTACTGTTGCTGTAATAAGCTGGCGCTCAGAGATGAGCGTCAGTTTTTCTATTTTTGGTAAAAATTAATAATGGCAAAATACATCTTTAAGCGAATGCTTGGCGCCTGCATCACCTTACTGCTGGTGTCTTTCATCGCCTTTACCATGGTTAACTTAATTCCGGCAGATCCTGCCGAAGTCGCCTTAAGGGTAAACGACACAACACCCAGCGAAGAAGCCATTGAAGAGATCCGTATAAAGCTGGGCTTAGACCAACCTTTTTTGGTGCGTTATACCCACTGGCTAAGTGCTTCGCTACAAGGCGATTTTGGCACCTCGTTTACTAACGCTAATCGCTCTGTATTTGGCGAACTAGCGAGGAGCTTTCCTTACACTTTAACCTTGGCTGGCATCTCATTAGTTCTGCTCATTGCAGTGAGTATTCCTCTAGGCGTATTGAGTGCGGTGTACAAAGACCATTGGCTAGACAAAATCGTTCGAACCTTTATTTTTGCTAGTACCGCCATGCCCAATTTCTGGTTAGCCTTTATTCTGATTTGGTTTTTCTCTATCAAATTGTATTGGCTACCAAGCAGCGGCGCAACCAGTTGGAGCCACTACGCATTGCCCTCAATTACACTTTGTATGGCATACATTGCCACGTATATACGTTTAATTCGCAACTCAATGCTCGACACCATGCAAGATAATTACGTAAGTTATGCTCGGGCTAGAGGCTTATCTGAATACCAAGTTATCTGGAAGCACTTACTCAAAAACTCATTACAAACCTCAATGACAGCATTGGGTATTGGTGTGGTTCGCTTAATTGCCGGCACAGTGGTTATTGAAAGTATTTTTGCCATTCCTGGGCTTGGCCGGCTAGCGCTATCGGCAATTTTTAATCGCGATTACCCGGTGATTCAAGCTTACATTTTGGTGATGGGTTGCTTGTTTGTTCTGTCGAACTTGATTATTGATATCCTGCAAACGGTGATCGATCCACGCCTTAAATCAGAAGGCGAATACCAATGACCCAGCGCCTACTCAATAATAAAACCGCACTAATTTGTTTAATCCTATTGTCCATTATTTGTTTAATGGGGGCTTTTGCACCGTTTTTAGCGCCTCACGACCCAAACTTAGCCGACGTGATTAACACCTTATTACCCATGTCTGGAGAGTATCCTTTAGGCACTGATTATCTGGGAAGGTGTATCTACTCTCGACTACTGTTTGGTGTCCGCACTACCCTCTACTATTCGCTCATCACGATGGTGATTACCGCAGCGGTAGGCGCGTTAATTGGCATTATTTCGGGTTATTTACGAGGCAAGGTGGATGCCTTAATTATGCGTGCCTGCGAAGTCATGCTGTCGTTTCCTTATGAAATCATTGTTCTAAGTATTGTTGGCATTCTAGGGCCGGGGATCGGCAACATTATTTTGGCCAATTTCATCGCAAAAATAGCCTGGTACGTGCGTATTGTGCGTGGCTCGGTGATTTCGTTTAATCACAAAAACTACATGTTGTACTCGAAAACAGTGAAGTCTCCGCAGCGCTTTATCTTTGCTAAACACCTGGCGCCAAATATCACCGCTGAAGTGATCATTTTAGCCACACTTGATTTAGGTTGGATTATCTTAAGTATCTCTACCCTGTCGTTTCTTGGCCTTGGGGTACAGCCGCCAACGGCGGAATGGGGAGCCATGCTAAACGATGCCAAAGAAGTCCTGTTTTCCAACCCAGAACAAATGATAGTACCGGGATTAGCCATTATGGTTGTAGTGGCTTGCTGCAATTTGTTAGGCGATGCCTTACGCGATGTGCTTGACCCAAGAACGGAGCATAAACAATGCTAGAGGTTAGAGAGCTAAACGTATCGGTAGCAACAGGAAACACCCAATCTCATTTAGTTAGTGACGTGAGCTTTACTCTTAAAGAAGACCAATGCTTAGGCATATTAGGAGAATCTGGCAGCGGTAAAAGCGTCAGCTGCTCCGCAATTAACGGCTTACTTGGCGAGCAATTTAGCGTGAGTGGGCAAGCCATATTTGACGGTGAAAACTTGTTAACAATGCCGAGTAAACAGCGCCAAGACATGCGTGGACAGCAAATAGCCATGATAATGCAAAGCCCAATGACGGCGTTTAACCCGCTGTTTACCATAGGCAACCAAGCAGTTGAAACCATCAAGCAACATCAGCCTCATTCAACACCTGATGCTAAAAAGCTTTTTTGCGAGATACTCAGCAAAGTAAACCTTAAAAATCCGCAATATCTGTTAAGCAAATACCCTCATGAATTAAGCGGAGGCATGCTGCAGCGCATCATGGTGGCTTTAGCCTTAGTACTAAAACCAAAGCTAATTATTGCAGATGAACCCACCACTGCCATTGACTATATTAGCCAGCGCGAAGTCATCAATGAGCTACAAATGGTGAGAGAACGCTTTGGTACGAGCATTATTTTTGTTAGTCACGATCTCAGTTTGGTATCGCACATCGCCGATTCAGTGTTAGTCATGCATCAAGGAAAAATGGTTGATTACGGTAGCACTCAGCAAGTGTTTAACGCGCCTTCCAGCCAGCATACCCGTTACCTGATAGATACCAGACTGAAGTTAATCAATCGTTTTAAACACGTTATGGGAGGCGTATAAATGCTGCTTGAACTTAAAGACATTACTAAGTCTTTTGCTAAAGACGACAGCTGGTTTTTTAAACGCTACCAAGATGTTTTAAAAGGTGTCTCTCTTAGTTTAAATAAAGGTGAATGCATAGGCATTGTAGGGGAATCTGGCAGCGGTAAAAGTACCTTAGGCAAAGTTATTTTGGGCTTAGAAACACAAGATAGTGGTTCGGTCACATTCAGCAATGAAATCTCTCAGTTGCCTCGGCACAAAGCCGTTAGCGTAGTGTTTCAAGATTACAATACCTCGGTCAATCCACGACTTAACATTGCCCAAATTATTGCCGAACCACTGATCAATGAAGGCCTTGAGAAATCACAATTAAAAGCGCAAATCAGTAAACTGCTGATTGAAGTAGGCCTTGAAGACAGTATGCGAGCAAGGTATCCGCACCAATTAAGTGGTGGGCAGTTACAGCGAGTTTGCATTGCTCGCGCCATCGCAGCCAATCCTAGATTTATTTTGCTCGACGAAGCTGTCAGCTCGCTGGATGTCTCTATTCAAGTGCAAATCTTGGACTTACTGCTTGAACTGAAGCAATCACGCAACATTGCTTACTTGTTCATCACACATGATATCGCTGTGGCGAGTTACCTGTGTGACCGCTTGATGTTTTTTAAAGACGGTAAAATTGTAGAGCAAGTGAACGATATTGCAGCCCTGCCATTGGTGACTAACGAGTATACAAAAAACTTATTAAATGCCGCCAGTTACCTAGAAATCCCCTTTGATATTAATGATGTAGATAAATGACCTTAAGCCATAACGATTATTACAAAATCGCCATACCTTTTATTATTGCCACCCTAAGTCAACCCCTTTTAGGGGCTGTTGACACAGCAGTAATTGGCCAACTAGGAGTAACCGAGTTAATTGGCGGCGTAGCCATTGGTACAGTAATTATGAATACCCTATATTGGCTATTTGGCTTTTTTAGGGTGAGTACTACCGGCCAAAGTGCCATTGCTATGGGGAAAAATAGCGATCAAGACCGCGCAAGTAGTTTAATTAGGCCCCTGATGCTTTCAGGGTGTGTAGGGCTCTTATTTGTTGCCACTCAAAGTTTCATTTGGCAAGGTGCACTGGCGGTAATAGAACCCCAACCTGATGTTGCTGTTCACGCTAAAAGTTACTTCGATATACTCATTTGGGGCGCACCGCTCGTGCTTCTCAATTACACCATTATTGGTTGGTTGATGGGTCAAGCCAAAGTAAAAGAAACCCTGTTTACTCAAGTATTTGGCAACGTACTTAACATCATCCTTGATGCGGTGTTTGTATTAGGTTTTGATCTTGGGGTAGTAGGTGTTGCCTACGCCAGTTTAATCGCCCAAGCCGCAACTTTTGCGATAGGTTTTATATTGGTGATCAAGAGCAGTCATTTCTCACTTCTCCAATACATTGGCTATATGCGAATGAGTAAGCAAGATCTCGCCACCATTATCTCCTCCAATACCGATTTAATGCTAAGAACAATATGTATTTTGGTGTTCTTCAACGTAATGGCAAGAAGCGGCTCTAAGCTAGGCGCAGAGGTACTCGCCACCAACGCAATTATGATGCAGGTAACATTTTTAGTCAGTTATATGTTCGATGGTATTGCCAATGCGTCTAGTGTATTTGCCGGTAAAGCTGTTGGCCAAAAGAACCCTGCCCTGCTTAAACGCACCTTAAGCTTAAACTGGCAATGGACCAGCATTTTTGTTGCACTGTTAACCGCGCTAATCGCCTTAACCCAGCATGACTTAGTGTTAATCTTCACGCAAATTCCCGAGTTAGTCACGCTGTATCAGGACATGTCGGCTTGGCTGTTAGTATTTCCACTAGTTGCCGGCTACGGACTAACTATTTACGGTATTTTTACCGGCACTGGTACCACAAAACCGGTGAGAAATTCGAGCGTATTTACTTTAATTGTCTTTTTGCTGGTGGTGCACTTTGCATTAGAACCATGGGGGAATAGCGGCTTATGGTTCGCTTTTATCATGTTCTATGTAGGTCGCTTTGTGTTTCTGTACCCTTACCTTTCTGATGTGAAGAAAAAATGCCTTTGACTAAGTTAAACGCGTAAATCGAAAAACAATAAGGGTAAGCTGAGCTTGCCCTTATTGTTTACGTTAGCTTTGATGAAGATTAAGCAAATTTGAGTTTATAAACCTATCTGTTTGGCTTCTCATCGTTGATCTTACTAACGGCATGCTCCAATCTTCCTTTTAACAACATAAAGGGTTAGATATTGGCTTGCCAATCTCCGGCAAAGGACGCTCTTCGCTATCTCCGTAACCAATTTTAAACCGTACTCGGTTAACACAAATCTTTTCAATTTCTGGTTTAAACAAATCAAATAGCTCGAAACGAGGCTTTAGCTCAGGGTGGCTGGCTTGATAATCGCAGATTTCTTCAGCTAACCAGCGATAAAACTGCTGCTCAGACACCGCAATTCGTTGTAGTTTGGGAGAAACAAAACGTAACACCGTAACAAAGTGCCCTGTCACTAAATCATGAATTAAATAGTGAGCTGGTAAGCGCGTTAAGGTATCTGCCACCTCTTTATCTAAACTTTCTAGCTCAGGGAATGCTTGATCAATCAAGCGTAAATCACCATGAAAGTCCTTAATGGTACAGCCAGCAGGCTGATGATTTTCCAATACTAGGGTAATGTTTTGCCCATGCGCCACTAGAGCAACACCATATCGACACATTAAGTGATACAGCGGCACCACTACATGTTTAAACAGTTTTCTTAACCAAGCTTCAGCGCTAATTTCAGACAGACTAATTAAAGCCACAATGGCAGCTTCGCCGTTGCTATCTTCTTGCATAAGGGTTGCCATCGACATGACTCGCTGATGTTTGGGGATTAGTGATTCAGCACGTTCTCGCCAAATGCACCCTAGCATTTCGTTATAACGATAAGCACCAGCAGCTATTTTTTGCTGCTGGGGATGGGCACAAAACACGCCAGCTACCTCTTGTTGAACATGTAGCCCTCGTTCCCTAAATAAGGGATCTTGCACAGCTAAGTTCGCCAACCAACTGGATAACCGCGGCCCTTGCGCAATAAACTGTCCCGGGATCCCACGAAAACAAGATGTATTGAGAATGGTTAATGCTGTTTTCAGATCATAAGGCTGCGCTTGGTCAGCAGAGCTTAAGGTTCTAATTGATTGCTGTGCCAACCAATCACCTGTGATGCAGCCTAAATAAATCGCTTCTCCCTGCGCTAAATATTGGGCGTACTGAATTTGAATAAAACGCTCATATTGCCAGGGGTGAACGGCAAAAATGTAAAAACCATCCTGCCAATTACTAGGCAATGGTTTCACTAAGGCTGCTAATGCTGCCTCGCCTAAGGTGTCGCGGAGTAAAGTGGATTGTTCTAAGCCTTGCTTAAACCCTACCTTACACAGTTCTTTTTTAATCGCTAGATAGCTAAGTTGAATGCCTTTGGCTGATTCTGGCGCATATTTAGCTAGCTCATCGCTTCCCCACCCCAAGCGTCCTTTATTGGCGATGGCTTTAGGATGGGCATCTAAATACGCTTGGCGAGACGCTTCGTCTAACAATACCAAATCTGTTGCGTTGACATTTTGTTGCTGTTTCCAGCGAACCGTATCGCTATACAAGGTCTGTTGAATCTCCTCCAGCAGGCCTGCCAAATTAATATCGTTAATGCCGATTAATACTTGAATGTCGAGCAGTAATTCGGCTGCTAAAGGTACACATTGGTCATTCACTTCAATGCTTCTTGGGTCTATAAGCAACATGCCCCAAATAGTTTTCTTCGCTTTAAAAGCCCAGCGTTGTTGGGCACCCACAAGCAAATAAGAGCGCGACAGGTGAGGTCCGCCGTCATGCTCATGTTCATAGTCAGTCTCAAACTGAAGCCGTTCTTCGAAATGCAGCTCACTTAGAATTTTTGCTACTAAATTTACGTTTGCGGCATGCCAATGCGCTTCGTTAAACATCACTTCTCCTAATCCTTTGTAAAAGCAGATTTATTTTTTATTGCTATTTTTGTTATGAAGATATTGACATAGGCCACAAAAATACACAATGATAATGCAAACTATTATCATTTGTATTTGAGTTGTATTTTGCTGTATCGCGGCTTGTTAGTTCTTCTAGGTCTTAACCAAACACTGGTGCTGGCGTTTTTGCCGGAGCTTTCGCTGTTGCTAGGTTTTAGCCATTCAGAAAAAGACCTAGGCTTCGTTGCCTTAGTGCTAAACATAAACCTAATTAGCTATTGGTTTGGCGTTACATTTTGGGGAAGTAAGCTCAGTAAACTTGGTTTGTGGCGTAGCACTGTTTTAGCGATTAGCGGTTTTTTACTCGCAAACTTGGTGTTTTGCCTCACCCTGTTTGTTAGTGAATCACCATCGCTTTTATTAGTGTCTGCCAGCCGCTTACTGCTAGGTCTGTTTAGCAGCGCATTTATCATTCTAGCGCACAGCTACCTAGCAATAATTAACAACAGCAATGTTGGACAACTGGCTAAAACCAGCGGCTCAATTACTATTGGCAGACTACTAGGCCCCTGCATCGCCCTACTGCCTTTGGTAGGCCTTTGGGTCTTGAGCGCTCCAGTGTTGTTTGCCTTAATAGCGCTGATTTACTGCCTGGTAGCGAAGTCAAGCTGGCCAGCTGAGATAGAGCAAAACAAACCTTTAGCTACACCGTCCTCCCTCTCTGAGTATCTGCCATTCAAATACATCTTACTGCTGGCTGTATTCACCACTTCACTGGTTAGTATGGTGCAATATTTGATACTGCCACTACTGATTGGTTTTGGTTATCAAGGCGCCCAAGCAACCAAAATTTACGCCTCATTACTGCTTTATTTAAGTGTAATCATCATCGTGTATCAGTTTGTGTTGCTCCCTTTGTTTGCTCGCAGCCAAGCTCGCTTACCCGCAGTATTAGTCGGGTCGCTACTCGTCGGAGTCCTGCTACTCAGCGTACCTCTCTCAAACTGGTCATTTGTATTGTTGGCTTTAGCGGTAATGGCATTTGCTATTTCAGGCTTACCCAGCTGGTACAGCCAACAGGCCTATTTAAACAATCCCACGCTGTCGTTTAGAGCAAAACGAAGTGCCTTTTTAGCAAGAGCGCATACCGCCGGTTACTTAATAGGTACAGCGGTAGCTAGCGCTAGCTTAATGCTGGGTATTCCCCTACTCACTCCTATTTGGGTCTTTAGTTTGGCGATGGTCGCGCTGGTGTTGGTCGTCAACCAGCATGCGCGATTACAGCCAGCCCCAAATTAATAATAATCACTACGGTTCAAGGAAGATAATGAACAAACTTAGCACTTTAAACACAACACTAACGCCCATAGCTTTGGTGTTATTTGCTGGCTTTAGCTACGCCAACACTACTTTAGATACGGTAGTGGTTACAGCAAACCGGGTAGATACCACTATTTCAGATATTGCCGCCACTATGTGGGTAATAGACCCAGAACAAATCGAACGTGAAATTAACACCGGTGCAGATTTAAAAACGGCACTAGGCCGTTTAATCCCTAGTTTTGATTTTGGTAATGAAGGTCGGACTAACTTTGGCCAAAACCTTCGTGGTCGTTCGGCCTTAGTAATGATTGATGGCGTATCGTTAAACTCTACTCGCGCTATTAGCCGCCAGCTAGACAGTATTAATCCTTTCAACATTGCCCATGTTGAAGTGTTATCTGGCGCTACCTCTATTTATGGTGCTGGCGCGGCGGGCGGCATCATTAACATCATCACCAAAAAGGCCACCGCAAACGAGACCAAGGTAGAACTAAAAGTAGGTGCTTCTTCTGGTTTTAACAGCAGTGAAGATCTTAATAAGAATGTCGCGTTAGCGGTATCTGGTGGCAGTGACAAACTACGTGGCCGCTTATCTGCCGCCTATGAAGGTCGCGGCGCAGCTTATGATGCCGATGGGCAAATGATTTTGCCTGATATCACCCAAACCGATTTACAGTTTAATCAAAGTATCGACATTATGGGTAATGTTGAATTTGAACCTACCAATGAGCAACTCTTATCGCTAACGGGGCAATATTACAACAGCGAGCAGGATACCGAATACGGTACTTATCTAGGACCTAACTTAGCGGGTATTTTTGGCGCACCTGAACTCATTAGCATTCAAAAGAGCCTGCAATTAGAAGAGCAACCAGCCACCGAGCGCGTATTGGTAAACGCTCAATATCGTCATGACAACTTGCTAAACCAAACCATGTTAGCACAGGCCTATTACCGTAGTGAGTCGATGCAGTTTTACCCTTTCCCATCAATTTATCGTGTAACAGGGTCTCCGCTTCCCGGCAATAGCTACCCGCTATACGGCGCATCGTTACAAGAAACCGATGTATTTGGCGGCAAAATTCTTTTCATTAAGAACATAGATAGCTTAGAAATAAATTACGGTATAGATGCCGAATCAGAATCGTTTTCTGCCAAGCAAAAAGTCTACGACACCAATACCGCCCTATCCTCTGGCGGCATGAACTTTAAACAAGTGCAAACCCTGCAACGCTACCCAGATATTGATACCCAAAAGCTGTCAGCTTTTGGTCAAGCCAACTGGGAGATAAACCAAGATTGGGCGATATCTGGTGGCTTGCGCTACCAATACATTGAACACGAAGTCGGCGACAACGTTGGTGTATTGCAGCAGCACCTTGCTGGCATTGGTGCTTATGGTGGTGCTTCGCCAGATGCCATTGAAGGCGGCAAAACAGACTACAGCGAATTGCTGTTCAACCTAGGTGCTATTTACCGAATTACCGAGCAACAACAATTGTGGGCCAACTTTAGCCAAGGTTTTAACCTACCCGACCCCGCCAAATATTACGGTAACGGCACTTACAATGGCACTTATGGAGATGGCCCAACCTTAGTAGACAGCATTAACGTTGCCGACAATCGCTTGGAAGGAGTAAAAACTAACTCGCTAGAGTTTGGTTGGCGAATTGCACAAGCCGATTACGACGTTCAATTAGCCGCCTATTACTCGCTATCAGATAAAACCACCTCCTACGACCGAAGCAATTTAGCAGTAGTGGTGAATGACGATGAACGCCGAATTTATGGCTTAGAAGGACAAGCCAATTATTCGTTTACCGAAGACTGGTACGGTGGCGTTCAAGCCCATCTAATTAAAAGCCAAACTAAATCCGATGGTTCTTGGTCTGCGTTAGCGGCAGAAGAAACTAGCCCCTCAAATGCGGTGCTACGGGGTGGCTACGACAATTTGAACTACGGCGCCGAACTGCAATGGCAAACATTGGCTGACTACAGTGACGACAATGGCGGCGAGCTTAAGGGCTATTCACTGGCTAACCTCAGCGCCTACTACGCACTGCCAATTGGCCGAGTTAACTTCGGTATTCAAAACCTGTTCAACAAAGATTATGAAACCCTGTGGTCGCAACGTGCGCAGATCCTTTATAGCAGCATATCAGCCCCTGAATTGTTTAGCTTTAAAGGCCAAGGCCGAACCTACGCACTTAGCTACAACGCTGAATTTTAGAGGATAGTCTTTGTTTACTTTTAATCATATTTCCCTCCAATTGGGGGGAAATACCATCCTCAATGATATGAGCGGAAAGATTGCCAAAGGCGCGGTTACCGCGCTGATTGGCCCTAACGGTTCAGGCAAAAGCAGCTTGTTGTCGGTATTGGCTGGCTTGGTAAAGCCCAGCGCTGGTGACGTAAATTTTGCGCAACAGCCGCTCTCAAGCATTAGTCGGGCACAGCTGGCCAAACAGCTTGCTTTGCTACCGCAACGAAACCCAGTGCCCGCCACTTTGAATGTGGCTGACTTGGTTTGTTTTGGGCGCCACCCTCATCGACCTTGGTATAAAAACATTTCAAATGACGATAAGCAGATTATCGACTGGGCGATGCAGGAAACAGGCGTAAAACAGTATGCATCGCAGTTGCTTACTGATCTATCAGGAGGAGAGTTACAACGCACTTGGCTGGCGATGGTTCTTGCCCAAGATACCGAGGTGTTAATGCTCGATGAACCCACTTCGTGGCTAGACATTTCTCATCAGCTAGGTTTGCTAAAGATCGTTCAGCGCTTAAATCAACAATACAACAAAACCATAGTGTGGGTATTGCATGACTTAAACCAGGCCGCCCAATTTAGTGACCAAGCTATGTTGATTAATCACGGGCACATTGTGAGCAGTGGTGACGCCCGTTCAGTGATCAATGCCAAAGACGTTAGCGAGGTGTATCAGACCCCGGTAACTTCCCACCAAATTGGCTCACAACAGGTTTTGTGGCCGGAGCAACAGCAATGAGACGTTTTCCAAAAGCTTTAGCGGCTATGCTCATGCTGATTCTTTCTCCACCAAGCTTTGCCCAAGTTACTGAGGTGTGTTTAAGCAATTGCGTAAGTTTAATACAGCCTGCTCAACGGGTTATCGCACTGAACTGGTCTGCCGCAGAAATGTTGCTAACGCTCGACGTCGTGCCGGTTGGTTTAACCCTCACCAAGGGCTACCAAAAGTGGCAAACTAACCACCCAAGGTTGCCCGAATCGGTCACTGAAATTGGTCGTCGCCAAGAACCTGATCTCGCAACTATTGCGCGCTTAAAGCCAGATCTAATTATTGGTTACGAGTTTCGCCACCGCCGAATATTAGACGCCTTAGAGCAAATTGCCCCAACTTTGTTGTATCAACAATTCCCTAGCGCTGACCAACAAACCTTTAGTTACTTTAAGCAATCCCAGCGGGTATTCAGTGGCATTGCTAAAGCAGTAAATAAAACGGATCAAGCAAGTGCGGTATTGGCGCGCTTAAACACGCGATTAGCTGAGTTAAAACAAAGCATTGCCGCCCAGGGTTTAAGCAATAAAGCAGTGGCCTATGCCAAGTTTGTGGGCATGGGATATGGCTTGCGCGTGTTTACCGATAAGAGCTTAGCTGGCGCGATTAGCCAAGAGCTAGGGCTGCGCTACGCATGGCAACAAGGCTTACCTGGTAAAGATTTTATTCACTTACAACTAGAGCAACTGCCAAGGCTTAGCAGCAGCCATTTATTGTTGGCCGGCAATCAAGTCGACGGTGAACGAATGATGTTATCTCCGGTATGGCCTCTATTGCCATTTGTTGCACAGAAGCAATTCTCTGAAGTTGAGCCTTTGTTTAGCTTTGGCGGCCCGCTTTCTTCACTAAAAATGGCCGAAGCATTCGCCCAGTCATTACTCAACTGGCAGGAGAATAACCGTGGTTAAATCCATCTCTTCTAGCCTAATGGTCTTACTGTTGCTGATGGCTGCCTATTACTTAAGTAGGCCAGAGATAGCCAACCAAGAATTGGCGCAAGCCATGCTAAACAATATTTGGCTACCTACCGCCTTTATGTCTTTATTTACCGGCGCCCTGCTCGCCAGCTCAGGCTTTTTAATTCAAACCAGCTTAGATAATGATTTCGCCTCTCCCTCTACCTTGGGCATAGCCGCTGGCGCGCTGCTCGGCGCGGTGCTAACCCGCGTATTATTGCCCGAGGCAAGTCTTAATTTAGTATGGTTAGGTGCGTTAATCGGCGGATTTGTGCTCTCGTTAGCAGTGCTAGCAGTTAGCCAACTGATTGGCGGCGGTAAGCTACCAGTGGTGTTAATTGGCATGGCCTTAGGCTTAAGTGCCGGAGCGCTATCGTCGTTGTTTATGCTCTACTTTGAAAACCAAACCGACGGATTATTTCTTTGGGGAAGTGGTCAGGTATTACAAACCAATACTCTGGTGTTAGAACAAACGGCCCTACCGATGTTGGTGTGTTTATTACTGAGTGTAGTGGTACTGCCTAAGCTAGCGTTATTCTTATTGGGTGATACTCATGCAGCCGCTTTAGGCCTTGCCATAAAACCTTGGCGTTGGACAATATTGCTACTAGCCATTAGCCAAGCAGCTTTGGCCACGTCTATTGTTGGCATGATAGGTTTTGTGGGTTTAATGGCTCCGCATCTAACACGTTTGGTATTAAGGCTTAGCAAAGGGGCCAACAATATCGCCCTGCAGTGGTTTATAACCATTGTTATTGGTGCAGCGCTGGTATTAGCCGCCGAGTGGTGTTCACGAAGTTTGTTGTTCTTGGGCTATCGCTTACCCACTGGTGCATTTACAGCGCTGTTAGGTGCACCTTACTTTGTGTTTTTATTGTTTCAACGCTCTGGCAAGGCCTTAGCCGCGGTAGAAACTCAACACTTAGGTTTAAAGCCCTTTATTCACGCCAGCCCCGCCCTTGTTATTGGCGCCCTCAGTGGCTTGTTAGTTGTTAGTTTGTACTTTTGCTTAGCCAAGCCACAAAACATAGGCGCGGTATGGATTAACCAACGGGTATTGTTGGCTGGTTTGGGCGGTTTTGGTCTAGCGTGTGCTGGCACTTTACTGCAAACCTTGTTTAAAAATCCCATGGCGAGCCCCGATATATCAGGGGTAAGTGCTGTGGCAGTATTGCTGATTGCTTGCGTATTGGTATATTTCCCCGCCGCCAATCAATTGCAGCTTACTCTAGCTGCGTTAGTAGGCGGTAGTGCGGTAATGGCCTTGCTGTCATGGGGACTAAAACAACAACTCAGCGTATCTCAATTAGCCTTGTTTGGCATTGTGATTACCGCCTTTGCTGGCACTGCGACCCAAATATTACTCACTTTTGGCAGCTCCACCGCGTCGGTCACTATGATGTGGTTAGCGGGTACCACCTATGGGGCAACTTTTGAACGCATCATCCCCATCGCCAGCATTACTACCCTTAGTTTACTGACCATTGTGCCCCTTTTGCGACAGTTAGACTTAATGCCATTGGGCGAAATATTGCCAAAAACCTTAGGCGTAGCGCTGCAAAAGCAACGGCTACTGTTATTGGCTATTTCTGCCCTTCTCACTGCCATTTGTGTTTCAAGCATTGGCTCCATTAGCTTTGTAGGTTTGCTTGCCCCGCACTGCGCGCGCCTTTTAGGTTTATACCGCCATAAACACCTTATCCCTGCTTCGGGCATTACTGGAGCAATATTGCTGATATGGGCCGACAGCTTAGGCCGAGAACTCATGGCGCCCAACGAAATCCCTGCCGGCCTTATGGTGTCGGTAATCGGGTCTATCTACTTTATTTTGCTACTTCTGATTAGCTACAGGAAACGTACATGAATGCCATTAGCCAATTTTTAAATGAACGAGTGTCTTACCACGTTCATGAGCTGCAACAACCAGCGCCCAAGCCACAACAAATGACAGAGATACTGCAAGCGGCTATGAGCACACCCGATCATGGAAAACTAAAGCCTTGGCATTTTTTAGTGGTTAATCAACAAAATATTGAGGCACTTATCTCACTGTTGCAAACCGCTTGGCAAACTGCCAACGCGAGCTTAGAGCCACAACGCGCCAAACGCTTAGCCAGTTATTTAAAGCAAGCCCCCAGCTTAGTGTTGGTTTCAGCCGAGCTTGCCGAAGACAGTCACATTTCTAAACAAGACCAAATATTTTCGGCTGCAGCAGCCTGCCAAATGATTTTGCTGTCGGCCGATGCGCTGGGGTTCGGCGGCATATGGTATAGCACCGACGCCGTTGAACTCCCTAACGTTAGGCACTTGTTAGGTTTACAAGACAGGCACCACCCGGTGGGATTTTTAGTTATCGGCAGCCCAATCACCAAACGAACTAAATCGCGTAGTAACGTGGCCGAGCTCAGTGTTGAGTGGCAAGGCGCGGCTACTGTAAGCCCTTGGGGATCAACTCAATCAGTTAAACAGGAACAGCAGTAATGAAGACTCACGCACTTTGCCATCAGTCATTTTTCAACAGTTTGCTGGCCGAAACCGCTAACAAGCATTTAGAAGGCAATTCAGTATTTTTGCCCTTATCAGCAAGCTCTAGCCTAGAGATTAAGTTGAGTTATGTATCGCCCAGTTGGCGTCACCGCTACAGCGGTGAACTGGTGTTACATCAAGCTCAACAACAAACAAGAATCTTATTTGAAGTGGCATTAAAATTAATCGTCGAGGGTTTGTACTCTCAGCTAAGCAAAGAAGAAAAAGCGCTATTTCGTCAGCGTGTCGAAGATTCTAATCATTATATTACTCGAGCCGAACAAGCTTTAAGCCAGCGTTCTAAGCTTACTTTAGACCAGTTTATTTTGTCTGAGCAAAGTTTGACTGGCGGCCATAGCATGCACCCTGCAGGAAAAAGTTGTGAGCCCCTAAGTGAACAACAACAAGCCCAATATTTGCCGGAGTTTGCCAGCAATTTTGCCATTGAATGGTTTGCGGTTCACTCCTCTCACTTGGTCGGCGAAAGCCTTGTTGGAGACTTAGCAGACAAACTAAAACAGCTTTACAGAAATTGTGAAAAACAGGCCAATCAAGCTAATGGCGCTACATTCACTGCAGATCAGCTAGAAGATAAACAATGGGTGCCCTTCCCTATGCACCCTTTACAAGCCAAAGCCTGGCGTGCGAGTGAACAGGCGCTAAGCCTTGCCGAAGTGGTAAAAGACCTAGGAATAGAATCTGCAGGCTGGACAGCCACATCATCTAGTCGGGCTATTTACCATCCCCAGCAAGCTTGGATGCTAAAGGTCTCGCTGCCAGTCAAACTCACCAACTCCTTACGCTTACTCACCAGTAAAGAAGCCAAACGAGGAATTCAGTTCAGTCGCTTACTAAATACCCCCGCGGGTGAAGAGCTGCGTCAGCGCTTGCCTGATAGCTACTTTATAGAAGAACCCTTATGGGCAAGTGTTACTGGCATAAACGGCGAAGTATTAGACCTACCACTGATTAGCTTTAGAGAAAACCCATTCCATCAATCACATGCTGCTAACAGTAAATTAAATACTGAAAACATGTTTTGCTTGGCAAGTGTAAACCAAGTTAACAGCGCGCAAAAAGATGCCAAAGTTGTTCACTGGATTAAGAGCTACGCACAACAACACCAATTATGTTACCAGCACGCTTCGCTTAAATGGGTGTCGGCGTTTTGGGACAAGGTGATTAAGCCGCTATGTATTGCGCGCACCGACTACGGATTTGTGCTGTTAGCCCACCAACAAAATATTCTTGTTAAGATTGAAAACAACCTACCTAGCGGCGCTGCGTATAGAGATTGCCAAGGTATTGGTTTAACCAGCCAAGCAATGAGTTTGTTTAAACAACAGTTTGGCGACGAAAGGCCCGAGTACTTTATGGAGGCTGAGCAGGTAAACCCCTACCATGCCTACTATTTAATCGGCAACAGCCTACTTAATACCCTTGCCGCTATTGGTGCCGCAGGTTTGATCAGCGAAACTAAATTATGGGATTTGTGCCGGGATAAAATAAGTGAGTTGCAAGCAAGCCATCCTCAAGATGGTTCTTTCTATACGTATTTACTTAGCACTCCAAGCTTACATTGGAAACGTAATTTTTATTGCTTCTTGGCGAATCACAATGAAGCCACGCTAGAAGATCCTAGCAAAATCTACTGTTCTATCGACAACCCTTTTAAACAAACTAAGGCACCGTTGCTCACCTTTAAAAAGCTCGCAGGTGGCAGAACGCTATGTTTCGAAGATGAACAACTCCCTGACAACGCAATAACGTTTGCGGTAAGAGAAAATGGCGAAACGCTGGCGAGAGGCACCATAGAAAACCATCAACACTGCTGCCAGCTGCGGTTTGATGGCGATGATTCCACATTAAACGCACTATACAAAACAGACGATTTGTTATGGTGGAGTGTTGCGGAACATGGCCTATTCAAGCTTAAGCTCGACGCCCTAAAGTGTGACTACTACCCAGCCTCTGCCAAACACGCTGTTAATCAATCCGAATTGAATGCCTTAACGTTGCAGCAATTTTTGCAGCTAGCGCCGCTATGGCGAGAACAACAAACTACCGCAAAAAGTGCTGAGCTAATATGCGCCGACAATGGTAATAAGCACCCGATTCGTCCTGCAAGGCCTCGTGGCCAGGTATATAGCCGCTACTTTTACCACTTAAAACGCCAACTCACCTTTAGGGTCATCGATAAAGAGCGAGATTTAACCTGCTTTAATCGTTGGCATAACCACCCCAAAATATTTCCGGTTTGGGAGCTAGAAGGCGATAAACAAAGCCATAACGAGTATTTAAGCAAAATGGAAAAAGACCCACATCAATATGCCGTCATTGGCGAATTTGATGGGGTACCGTTTGGCTATTTTGAAGTGTATTGGACAGCAGAAGATCGCTTAGGTCCTCATTATAGCTATCAAGAATACGACCGTGGCGTGCATATTTTAGTGGGCAACTTCAATTTTAGGGGCGGCGTGTATTTTGACACTTGGGGCTGCGCAATATTGCAGTACTGCTTTTTAGATGAAGCTAAAACCAACAACGTAATGGGCGAACCAAGGGCCGACAATCACCGGGTAGTAAGCATTACCGAACGACTTGGTTTAGAGAAACAATTTGAGTTCGATTTTCCACACAAACGGGCGGCATTACTGCAATGTAGCCGCCAGCGATTCTTTAATCAATTTGCCATTTAGGGACTAAATATGAACACACAAACAGTAGATTTACTCGGCGTTGGTATTGGCCCTTTTAACTTGAGTATTGCTGCCTTAGCCAGCACAAAGCCTGATCTTTCAACGCTTTTTTTAGAACGTAAAAAGGCTTTTGCTTGGCACCCTGGGCTGTTACTAAATGATGCAAAAATGCAAACCTCCTACTTGAAGGATTTAGTGACAGGCATTGACCCCACCAATCCCTATAGTTTTTTAAATTACTTGGTAGAACAACAAAAGCTCTATCCCTTTATTGCCTCAGGCCAGTCGGTAATTTCACGCA
The DNA here is from genome assembly GCF_005405585.1 of Agarivorans sp. Toyoura001. Classification (GTDB taxonomy): domain Bacteria; phylum Pseudomonadota; class Gammaproteobacteria; order Enterobacterales; family Celerinatantimonadaceae; genus Agarivorans. Next base: position 216,087 of record NZ_BJEQ01000005.1, read on the forward strand.
TCGAATTTTCCCATTACCTAAGCTGGGCAGCACACAGCTTAAACAATACACGCTTTAACCAAGACGTTCAGTCGGTTGAGTTTAATGGCGACGTCTTTACCATTGAAACCAGTGAACACAGTTACCAAAGTAAACACTTGGTCGTTGGCACTGGTATGCAACCACAAGTGCCTACTTTTTGTGAGCCCCACATTAGCAATACCTGTTTTCATGCCAGCGAATTAGGCTTGAGAAAACCCAATTTAACGGGCAAGCGTGTGGCTATTATTGGCGGAGGACAAACCGGTGCTGATGTATTCCAGCACTTGTTCGACAAAACCTTCGGCGAAGTAGCAGATATAAACTGGATATCGCGCCGCTCAAATATTGAGGCATTAGATGAAAGCTGCTTTACCGATCAGTATTTTATGCCTGATTATGTGGATGGATTTTATCACCTAGCGCAAACTACCAAAAACAGTGAAGTGTCTCGCCAAAAACTCACCAGTGACGGAATTACAAACGACTGCTTACAAGGCATTTACCAGCGCCTTTATCACGACCGTTATGTGCTTAATAATCCAAGCTGGTGGTCTATTCAGCCCAATCGAACACTGATTTCGCTGGCGCATAACGAAAATGGCTACAAATTACACTTGGAGCATGGTCTCACCCACGACAATACTCAAATCAACGCCGACGTAGTGATATTATGTACCGGTTACCGCCGTGCACTGCCGAGTTGTTTAAGCAAACTAGCTTCGCAAATCCCTCTAAATTCACAAGGCTTGCCAGAGCTTTGTCCTGACTTTAGCGTGAAATGGCCAGCAGCTAACAACAACCGCATTTACATGGTGAATGCCGGCATTCATAGCCACGGTATTGCCGAGCCGCAACTCAGCTTAGCCACCTGGCGAGCTGCAAAAATTATTAACCATGCCAGCGGCAAAAACCTTTATGAAATAGACCAGCAAGAAGCCATTGTAGATTGGGGACTATCGAGCCCAGAAGTGCTTATTCAGCCTAAAGCAAAAGCCGCAGTTTAAAAGTAAAAAGCACGGCGTTTGCCGTGCTTTTATGACCCTAAGAACTTAGCTAAACACCGCGAACCAAGCCTGAACGGCTATCAAACTTAAATAACGAGTCTGCATTATTGAACCATTTAGTGGAACAATGCTTTCCAGCCACTCGGCTTACTCTCTCATCATCTTCATGACAAAATTCACTCAACTTATAGCCACTTAGTTAGCGCCATCGCTCACAAGCACAGTGAGAACAGCGACAACGTGGTTAGCCCTAACAACTTTAAGATTGTGTTAATCACTAGCGTCAATAGCACCAAATTTACCAGGTGCTCTGAGGAGATAACGATGAAGATATTTTTTAACTTATATGCACTGCTGCTGGCTAGCTTCGCTATTTTTTGTGCGGTATTAATGACCGAGCCAGGTCAAACCATTGGCGTACCAAGAGACTTAGTGCTGCACTATTTCCGCTACATGCCTTATTACTGGACAGCACAAGCATTGGCTTTAGCCCTACTTTGGTTGGTAAATAGCAAAGGGAAGTTTTGGAAACCTGTATGGATGGGCTTATCCACTGCAGGTGTAGCGCTTACTTTCTGGGCGCAGTCTTATGCAATGCCCACCGCTTTCCCTACTGAGCAGTTTAACGCGCAGTACTTCTCAACCGAAGATGCGGATATGTTCATTCCAGAAGAAGACTCACGGGTTTATGTGGTTGAGCTAAAAGGCGAAACCTTTATCTTCCCTCGTTACCACCTACAAGTTCCGCATGTTGCTGGTTTTGAACAAGATGGTGTTGAGTACGCAGTAACCTATTGTGGATTATCTAACTTACCAATGGTAGTAGAAACAGACTACGGCTTAGGTAAATCTAACTTACAAGTATTGGGGCAAGTGCATAACAACCTAGTATTCAAAGACACTAATAACGGTACCGCGATTCAGCAAATTACTATGCAGTCTGAATTTACCGAACATCAAACTACGGTACACCCAAATACCCAAATGGAATGGGAAACGGCTAAAACCTTATACCCAGATGCACAAGTATACGTTTATGGTATGGAGCGTTTAATCGACCAGGTATTACTTGGCTTATTTGAACAACCACTGAAAGACCAACGTAATATTGATAATCCAGACTTTATCTTTGATACCTTGAACTTGGCTGATACTAGAATCAACCCGAAACAAGAAATATTTGGATACGACAACGGCCAAGAGCAAATTGCGATTGACCCAAGCTTTGCCCATGAAAATAATGGCTTCACCTTTGAGTTAGGTGGTGAAACCCTGCAGATATTTAGTGATGGCGAGATTGTTAAGTTGCTCAATGAACAAGGTGAACAAGTGGCTACCCATAACGGTGTTCACTACGGTATTTGGACACAGTTTTTTCCAAACACAGTAATACTTAGCTAAGCGACTACCAACAAACATCCTTACAAAGGCCGCTAATGCGGCCTTTTCTATTTAGCACCATCCGATTTTCACCGCTGATTCACAAAGCTTTTGGCTTAGGCGGCTTTATCCACTCGCCAACTGGCCGCAACACTGGTTAATTATTTTTCTCAACCATAAACACCCTAAAGATGCCCAATACGATTATCAAGTACTCTAAAGGATGTTGATAATGGTGTCATTGAAATGCAGCGACCGAACAAAAACTTATTGCTTTCCACCCTAAGAGAAACAGTTATGAAAAAGCTATTTGTTGTAACAACTGCAACTGCAGCGTTAATTGCCACGGCTGCCAACGCAGGCTCTTACAATACTTTCGAAGCTAATGGGAACGCCTTTGTTGCACGCTCTATGGAAGCACCAATGACCATGCAAGAACGACTAGCGGTATTCCCACGAGGTTATGATTTGCACGGCGTTAACGGAAGCATTGGCTACATTGGTATACAACACGGTAGCACCGAATGGGTTTCGTCAGGCCTTAATGAGCACGGCCTAAATGTTGAATCACTCGCCCTTATAGAAAGCAAATATGTGGCAGAAGGTGAAGGCGACGTAAATTACTTGGGCCTGGTCTCTCATGTATTAGCAAATGCCAAAAGCGTAGAACAAGCCATTGCACTATTGAAGAAAACCAAAGTAGAAACCACCACTATTGCCGTTGCGCATGGCTCAACCGTTGGAATGCACTTCGCCATTCGTGATAACCAACGCGCCATAGTTATTGAGTACCTAGATGGCAGTGGTTACCCAAGCATTTTTGAAAACCACTTAGGTGCAATGACCAACGACCCTAACTACGCAGAGATGGAGCAACTTGCAGCGGAAGTCTTTGATGCCGATGGTGCCAGCGTACGCATGGCTGATTACCAACTAAAACTATCTGAGAAAACATTCAAAGGCTTTGATAAAACCTCTACCGACCGCTTCTTGCAATCTGTCTCAATGAACTATGTTGAAGATCTACGTCGAGTAAAAACTGATTTAGATGCAGTGAACCGAGCTTGGACCATTGTTAACTCAATGGAAATTGTAGAGGGCTCATTGTACTGGCGCTGGATAGATCAAAACCCACAGATGGTTGGCTATGGCACGGTAGTAGATCTAAAAAAAAAAGATTATTACTTTCGCACCATGGACAACATGAACATTCGCAAAATTGATGTGGACCGAATAGATTTCTCCACCGTGGAGTACAAGGCTGCATCTATCTATGGCTCTGCAGATTACCAACAATACCGATGGCAGTAATTACACGCGCAAAAAGTCGTCGATTACATTCAATCATCAAAGCCCTTTATCAGGCCATCACCTCAAGAGAACAAGCTATGAATATCATCAACTTTTTAATTGGTCTTGCGCTGTTAGCACTTACTATGGCGTCACCGGGTGTCGCTTTTGCTAACGATAGTAAATCAGAAGTATTAACCGCAGTGCATGAAATGTGGGATCATGCGAGCAACGCCGATGTAGATGCAATGTTTAGCAAAGCGCCTGATAACCACACTTACGTAATGGCTGGCCACCCTCTTTGGTCAAAGCAAGAGACGCTGGGTTTGTATGGTTTAGCCTTTGATGGCGTAGTAAAACAGCACTTAAAAACCCATAAAGAGCAAGTAACGCTGTTATCTGACACTGTTGCTCTTTATGTAGCAGACATGCATTACAGCCAATTTGATGTTAATGGTCCCCCCCTAGAGTCTGGCCCTTATGTCATTACCGTTGTCTTAAAAAAGGTCAATGGTCACTGGTTAAACATGCACTCTCACCAGTCATTCCCCGCAACCAACTAAAGATAACAACTTAAACTGCCAGGCCTGTTTTAGCAGGTGTTAAAGTACGTTACTGACTAATCCGGTCTTGCAGTGCCATGGCTTTTTCCAAAAATATATCACCAGCCATGCTCAGTTCTTTGTTCTTATTATGAATCACCGACCCATGCCAAATGATTCGATTAGCGCCCTCTAAAGAAAACTCATTTAAGTCTCCAGAATCTAAGTAAGGCTGCACAATATAACAAGGTAATCGACACCAACCAGTGCCAGCAAGCATCATAGCAATGCTTTCCTGCGCATTGTTAGAGATGATATTTCGGTCACTGGATACATACACCTCTTGGTGACCCAGTTGATAAATAAACTTAGGCACTATTTGGCTAAGCTTTGCTACCTCTTGTTCGCTGAGAACGCAGCCTTGAGTAACGACCTGCTTAGCCGCCACCTCTACCATACTAAAATGAAAGACATCAATTTGAGCTAACTCACTTTGCTCAACTAGTGGTGAAAATACTAAACCAAGATCTGCATCGCCTGCGTTCACCCAATCCAATACTTGCAGGGTTTCGCCGCTTAACACTTCTAATTCAATGGTAGGAATTTGATTCAATACTTCCAAGTAACATTCGGTCACTTGCTGGCAAACTAAGCTGTTATCAATGGCAACCTTAAACTCATTCGGCAAGGCTTGGTCAAATGCCGTTAGCTGGCTATCAAATTGTTGGGCGTCTTGCATAATTCTTTTAGCAAGCCGAAACAATATTTTACCTTCATCGGTAATCACTAGCTGGCGCACTTTGCGTTCAAACAAGCTCAAGTTACAGCTATCTTCTAAAGCGCCCACCAGCTTAGCAATAACTTGCGGGCGCTTATTTAGCAGCATACCAGCTTGCTTAAAGCTGCCTGACTCCACCGTACTAACAAAGGCTTGAAGTTGGCTCAGTGAGTAATTCATCTTAGTGCTCTTGGAGGTAAGTTGTTTATTTATAGCATAAACACCCTTAGGGTGTTTTCTTTTATCTAAAAGCACTTGTTAAGGTGTGAAAAAGTCTCTTACCCAGCTCTTTACTGAGAACATAGAGTCCATGAAATGAGGATGACGACTTTTTAGTTATGCGTCTGCAGGCTGGGTATCTCTTGCTTGAGTATCTTCGCACCAATAAGGCGGACTGCCAAAGCATTGCAAAAAGTAATCAATAAACACTCTTACTTTAGGTGCAAGCAAGGTCGCGCTGGGGTAAACAGCCCAAATAGCGGCGTTATCGAGTAGCGGATAATCCTCCAATACTTGCACCAGTTGACCCGACTTAAGCTGCTCATAAGCAATCCAAGTTGCGCACTTCGCCAAGCCCATTCCATCAGCACAAAGGTCGCGAACGGCCTCTCCATTATCAACGCGGATATGCCCTTTTACCTTAAAGTTAAAAGGACCATTAGTAGTAGCAAAATTCCAATGGGCTAAACCTGCTTGCTTTATACATTGATGATTTACTAACTGCTCAGGATTTTCCGGTTTGCCGTGTTTTGCTAAATACTCAGGAGATGCACAAATAATACGTTTATCCGCCGCCAGTTTTCGCGCAATCAGGCTTGAGTCATGCAATGTGGCGTTACGAATAGATACATCGAAACCTCCTTCAACTAAATCAAACATACTGTCACTTAAGGAAATATCCACCGACAAATCTGGGTATAACGCCAAAAACTCTTTTAAGGCAGGAATGATATGCATTCGCCCAAAAGAAGACGGCACGGCGATTCGAAGCACGCCTTGAGGTAGAGCACTGCCAGAGCCAACAGAGGCTTTTCCTGCATCTACTCTTAACAGTATCTCTTTAGCATGAGGTAGAAAGGCGACGCCTTCCTCGGTAAGCGATACCTTACGGGTCGTTCTATGTACTAATCGCGCACCTAAGCTCTCTTCAAGACGGCTAATATGCATACTAGCAACCGGTGGAGACAAACCTAATTCTTGGCCCGCTTGGCTAATATTATGGGTGGAGGCTAGCCTCACAAACAGTTTGAGGTGTTCTATGTTCATTACATTAGCTCGGTAGTAGTCTTACTTGGCGTTGATTGACAATGGTATTGCCAGAAAGATTGCTTTTAATATAGGTGCTTAGCTTATACCACGCGAATCCCCCCGCCAAAAAGTTAGCGGCTGTAGCAGCGATAACTACCTGCAATACGCTACCGCTTAAGGTGCCTATCAGCAAGGCCGGAATATACAGTACGAACAAGCGTGCGAATGATACTAATAACGCGATTTTAGCTAAACCTAGTGCGTTAAAAATCGATGCTACCACCATGCACAAACCTAAGGTTCCATAACTAAAAGGGATGATCCACAAAGCGCTGCTTAGCCAAAGCTGAATCCCCGTATCTTGACTCAAGGTAGGAATCAGTTGTTGAGAGGCCAATGCCAGAATCACCGCCACCAGCAGATGATATACCAATACAAACTTTGCTGTCGCGCTGACCACTTGCGCTATTTTCTCTGGCTGCGCCTTTCCTAAATAACGTCCTATCATTGGCGGAACCGACATGGTTAACGCAAGGGTAAATACCAACAAAAAGCTTTCAATGCGAGCAAGCAAACTCCAAAAAGCGATCTCCTCTGTGCCCAACCGCGCTATCAGCATCATTCCTACAAAAGCACCCGCTGAAGGCAAAAGCTGATTAGCAGTAGTCGGTATAGCCATATTGATAAGAGCAGTAAAACACTTGAGCGTTCCAGGCTTAAAACGGATAGCGTAAAACCAATTTTTGTTTTTGGCTTTCAGCAGCATAACAAGGGTACTTAAGCCATAACCTAAGGTAGAGGCAATCGCCGCTCCCTGAATGCCCATATCCAAGCTGAACATCAACAATGGATCTAAAATCAAGTTAATCACACTCGCCAGAACAAACATGGCTCCGGTTGTTTTGGTATCGCCATTGGCCCGATAGACACAAGTAGCCAAATAAAGCGCCGCTCCCGTGCTAGCGCTTAACAACCACACCGGCCAATAAGCCGCGAAAATGGCTAACAGCAACTCAAATTGCGCCTCGTCCGGCCCGCGCTCGACAAACGAAGCAAAGATGCTGTTCGTAAACACAATCAATAACAAACAAATAAGGGCAATAAACAACAAACCAAAGATAAAAGCCAAGCTAGCGGTAACCCCAGCCTGAGCATGTTGCTTAGCACCTGCCGCGCGAGAAATAATCGATGTTGCTGCGACTCCAATGCCTACTTGCAAACCTATTAAGCCAGCTTGAAATGGCAGAGTAATACCGTGAACACTTAATTCATTTAAGCCCAAGCGACTAATGAATACCGAGTCCACTAGTTGCACTAGCATTACCGCAAACAAGCCTAAGCTGAGTGGCAGAGTCTTTTTGATGATGAGAGTTAATGTTGGTGATACAGCTAACATGGCAGTGTTCCCAAAGGGGTCTAAACAAGCCTTCCTAGCGAGGAGATAAATGGCTTACCTCAGAGTAAGCCATTAACGATGGCAAAATTTATTCTACATCTACAACCACTTTACCAAGGGCTTTACCGCTAGATAAGTAAGCGTGAGCATCACTGACTTCATCTAGCGCAAAACGTTTTTCGCCTAATACCGGTGTTAACGCGCCTTGTTCAATAATTTTAGCGAGCTCAGCTAAAGTTTTACCATGAGCTTCACGACCTTGGTTATGAATCATTGGGATGAGCATAAACACTACGTGTAGCGACAATCCCTTCATGTGAATCATCGACAGGTCTAGCTCTAAAAAGGTTAGAGTTGTGGCGATTTGACCATTTAACTTAGCCGCTTCCACCGAGTTTACTAAGTTAGGACCACCCACTGAGTCATACACCACATCAAAACCCGCACCTTGGGTATAGCGAGATACATAGTCGGCCACAGGCTCGGCTGCAAAATCAATCGCGGTAGCGCCTAACTTCTCTATCAGCTTAGCTTGCTCACCCGCGGCGCCGGTGGCATATACTTCGGCACCGTAGAAACGGGCTAACTGCACGGCTAAATGCCCTACACCGCCTGCGCCACCGTGTACTAACACCTTCTGGCCTTGGCTAATGCCAGCGCGAGTCAAACCTTCAAAAGCGGTAATGCCCACTAGCGGAATAGCTGCTGCTTCGCGCATGCTTAAGTTGCTTGGTTTGCGAGCGATTAACTTAGCATCGGCCAATATGTACTGGGCTAAACTGCCTGGTAAGTCGCCTAATCCACCGGCACAACCGTAGACTTCATCACCAACATTAAAGTCGCTTACGCCTTCACCGACTTCTTCAATAACGCCGGCAAAGTCCATTCCCAACACAGCTGGCGCAGGAGGGGAAAACGGCAAGCCTTCGCCCATTTCTCGAATCATCATGTCAATAGTATTAACACTGGAAGCGGCAATACGAACCACAACATTGCCTACTGTAACTTGTGGCTTTGCTAATTCTGCTGCTTCAAACACTTCAGCACCACCAAACTCTCGAACAACCATTGCTTTCATAAACTTTACCCTAAACATTGTTGGAATGAAGGCAGTGTATTCAGCTTTGTCACAGATGATAATTCAGCTTAATAAAGAATGAGTTTTAAGATTTCGTTAATAATCCTTTGAAGAGCCTTACTGAGTGATAGGCAAGCAATCAATGCGTTGCGAGAGCTACACCAAAACACTCAAATAACCTTTAAATTTTGCTTAACACTGTTTCTATATCTGCTTAATTGTTGAGCGGTGTGTCAACTGATACCTTGAATTTGGACTAGGTGCTCGCAGCAGGTTGTGAGCACACAAGACAAATGAATAAAAGGAAGAACACTATGGCTTATCAGGGTTACACAACATTTAACGCAGAGCAGCAAGGTGGCATTTTGTATGTCACCTTTGATTTTGGAACCGTAAATGTACAAGGGCAGGAAATGCTGGCCGACTTAAACGGCTTAGCCTTGCGCTTAGAACGAGACCGAACGGTAAAGGTGGTGGTATTTCAATCGGCAAATCCAGTGATATGGGTCTGTCACTACGACACAAATTTGTTGAAGGATATGTCTACCGAAGCAGTATCGCGAGATGAAGTCACCCTTCTCGACCTGCAAGTAGTATTAGAGCGGATCAGCAAACTACCACAAGCAACCATTGCTAAATTAGAAGGTTTTGCCCGTGGCGGCGGCCATGAGTTTGCCTTAGCGTGTGATATGCGCTTTGCCGCGCGTGGCAAATACAAACTGATGCAAATGGAAGTGGGGATGGGCATTTTGCCTTGTGGCGGCGGCGCTTCTCGCATGGCGCGCCAAGTAGGTTTAGGTCGCGCCTTGGAAATCATTCTTAGTGCCCGTGACTTTACCGCAGATGAAGCCGAAGCTTATGGCACCATCAACAAAGCTTTAGAACCTGATGAAATTGGAGAATACGTAGATAATCTAGCGCAACGTATTGCCAGCTTCCCCGCTGAATCAATTAACGCCTGTAAACAAGCCGTCTATGAATCAATTGATAAACCAATCGACGAAGCGCTTAAAGCAGAAGCGTATTGGCTATACCAAGCCACCAGCAAAACTGCAGCGATTAAGCGCTTCACCGTGGCAGACGAGCAAGGCCTTGAGCACGACATAGAAAATCAACGAAACTGGAATCAACTGGTAATGAATGTTCAAGACATCAACTAGTTACAACTAGAGAGTTAGCTTAAAGGATCGCGATGGCGATCCTTTTCATTTGCCATTGTAGACTTTAATAGTGCAACTAAACGCTCATGAACATGGTTTCACTCAAGGCAAATTGATTATTAAACTTTTCTTAAAACTGATTCCCTTGCAGCGCTCATTATCAACACTAATGCTGCTTGTTACACTGCTCACCACTAACAAAAGACGCATGGCTGAGGAGCTATTATGCATTACCAAGGTAAAATTTATCGCCCGTGGATGGAGGCCGAGAGCGTATTGATTCAAACAACCTTAGGTTGCAGCAACAACCAATGTACGTTTTGCACGATGTTTGACGATAAACGATTTAAAGTGCGCGAACTAGCCGACATTTTCATCGATATTGAAGAAGCCAGAGTTATTTACCCACGAGTAAAATCAATCTTTTTGATTGACGGTAACGTGATGGCGATTCGCACTGAAATGCTGGTTAGCATATTGGACAAAATCAAAACGACCTTTCCCGAAATTGAAAATATTTCGCTTTACTCAGGTTTTAATGATTTTCGCCGTAAGAGCATTACCGAGCTTAAAGAAATCAAATCTGCTGGTTTGGATATGGCATATACCGGTTTAGAGTCTGGCGACCCAATTGTATTGCAGCGTATCCAAAAACGGATGACTCGCGAACATGCAATAGAAGGTATGGAACTGGCGCGAGAAGCCAACATTAAAGTATTAGCCTCGTTTATTTTTGGCTTGGGCGGTAAAGAGCGCTCAAAAGAGCACGCCATCAATACCACCTGTTTACTTAACATTATTAAGCCGGATGCCATCGCGCCAATGGCTTTGGCGATTCAACCTGGCTCTGAGCTAGAGCGTGAAGTAGCGCGCGGTGAGTTTATATTGCCGACGCCTTTGCAAATTTTAGAAGAAGAAAAATACCTTTTAGAAAACTTAGCTGACTTCAATTGCTATTACTGGGGCGACCATGGCAATAACATTTCGCCAATGCGGGGGATGTTTCCCGGAGTACGCCAGCCTTTCTTAGATAAAGTGAATGACAACATTGCCTACAACCCTGTGACTAAGCAAAACATTATTCAAACCTTCGCGTGGTAGCAGTTTAACTGTCGATAAAAAACGCTTTGCCTAAGCAAAGCGTTTTTCGCTTAGCTGTGACTACGAATCACTGAGAGCACAAGTTAATATTGTTGATACAAGCCAAGTCCCTCTTCTGAAAAACTAATCACCTTAAAATCTTTATATGCTTGCCCTGGTTTAGCCATACCCGGTGAATGTTGTGGCATCCCCGGAGCAGCCAAGCCTTTTATGTTAGCTGGGCGCTCTTTTAGTAAACGGGCAATATCCGCTTCTGGTACATGCCCTTCAATCAAATACCCGTCTATTACCGCGCTGTGGCAAGATTGTAACTGCGCCGGCATTGCGTACTGTTTTTTAATAGGTGTCCAATCACTTTGATGGTGAACGTTTACGGTATACCCTTTCTGTTCCATAATCGCAGCCCATTCTTTACAGCATCCGCAAGTAGGCGATTTATAGAGTTCGATAGTTGTTGCAGCAAATAGTGCATTGCTAAAAAGCAATGCCAGCACCAGGCTGAGGTTTCTAGTTAATCTCATCATTAGTTCTCTTGTTCTTTATTAGTTAAGGTTAGCTGATTGTTTAAAGCATTTAGGGTTACGGCTTGCTTAGGCGTTACAAAGCTAACGGCTTGGGTATCGAGGGGAGCAATTTTTAAAGCTTGCGGTTCACCTAACAGACTCACATCAAGCAATAGTTCACTAAAGGTGTCATTTTTAATCACCAATTGATGGGACGTATTAGGCAACAAATGAACTTGGCTAGGCTTAGCCCCTTCGGCAACATTCCACTCGATCAGCGTCATCTCTTTTAGAGCCTGCAGATAATCGCTCAACGAAACGCGCTGTTGCGCGTTCAACGCTCGGGCTAACAACTGCATAGTGGGCTCATTCTCTAAAGCTTGATTGAGTTGTTGCAAACTAGCCCCGCGAATATTGCCTCCCACATTGCCAGCACCATTTGCGTACTTACCATGGCAAGCAGAGCAACCATAGCCTCCTACCGTTTGGTATAGATGTTCGTCAGCTATCGCCGTTAGACAAAACGATACAAGTAGCACTAGTAGGTGCTTTGTGTTGATGGGTTTATACCCTCTAGCCCATGCCTGAATTAGCCTTGAGCTAATCACAAAAATTGTCATATCTATTCCGATTTATTATTTAAAAGATCCCAATAGGGATAGCCACAACACCGCGTTGGTGATGTGTTTAAAAACAACAAAACTTATAGAATCGGAGGGCGGTAGAGCGAGTCGGTAATTATTGAGGGAGCGTGTTGTTGCTCCAAATGTAGCACCGAGCGAGTACTGGCTAACTCGGTAACATGTAAAGCGGTAGTGATAGTTAAGGGCGGAACAACACATGCAGCACCGCAGCAATGGGTGCTATTAGGTATGGTGTACGATGTCGAACTATCACCCAGCCGAATGTCAAAGCCTTTGAGAAGACTAGTATGGCAGTCCACCATTGAATGATGAGAAAGGGTCGAGGATTCAAGTTGTTGCTGAGAGCTATGCGCAGGCATAAAGGACATTTCAAGCATTGCTGCGTTCGCACTTAAGCCGCTTAGCAAAAATGCCAGCAAACTAAAGTAACTTAGCCAAGTTTGAATACTGCGCGTAAACATAGCACCACGTTATTGATTGAATCTACGCGACGATACCCACTCACCTATACAATTGCAAGCTAAGCGACTCAACTCTGCAAACGGGTAACAGAGTGCAATAAGAGCCGTTTACCAACACCACTTTTATTAATTTATTTGCGCCAGTTTCTTCTTGTCAAATTGCTGCCACAACTTCTCATGAAAATAGAAAGCCACTGTGTTTATCGCTGGTTCAATAAGGGCAATCACACCACCAATTAAAGCGCTTCCGGTTAAGGTATAGGTCACCGAGAACGCACACTAAAATGTAAAATGGCAAAACTGATAGTTTTAAGAAACTCTTGAGATAACTGCATAAGGACTCCCGTAAATAAAGAGCCAACTTAGCGGGAATTTGACTCAACAGGCAGTAACTTACGGTAACCTGATATTAGGCGGGCGTAACAGTAAGCAACTCACCATTACGCCGCAACGAAGTTCATTTAGGAGATAACATCACCTGAAGGTTTTACATTTTTAAAGCTACCGCTAGGATTACTGGCCTTATCAAACCTAAACACATTCTTATCTACCTCTCGGTGAATAGTAATATCAATGTAAGTGGTTTGATTAGCACCACACACTTCGTCTATGGCTAAACCTTCTGAACGAAACTGTGTATTGCAGTAAAAAGAGAAGCCTTTGTTTGGCCTTGCCATCACTTGCAAACCAAAGCAGTTATCTTTGATTTGCGACATTTTGTCGGCATCAATGTAATACACCAAACTATGAGTTGCGGTGTTCATTTGCTTATCAACAAAAAAGCCCTCGGGCAGTTGGTGAGGCTTATAACCTTTGCCTGCCAGAAGCAAAATATCATAATCTTCATTTTGAATATGCTCGCCATTTTGGTCACGTACTCTCACCACCAACATGCAATACTTACCAATAAGCTGCTTTTTACCGATAGGCACTTTGGCCTGTTCAGATTGAGTCAGCTGCTTCATCTCTTGGCTTCGCTGAGAATAATCCGCAGCTGAGTTTACTGTTAAACAGGCAAGAACTTGGTCTACCACAATATGGTGGTTTGCGGTGTTGGCTTTGTTTGCCAAAATACCCATTTTGGTACCCGAGTGGCTAAACTCACTTAACACGCCAATAGGCACGGCAGCGGGTCGACGAATTGGTTCAATGTCACTGGGTTTTAAGCGGTAAGCTTTGCCCGCCACCCCATTAATCAGCTCTTCTGATTGCTCCAAGGCTAAATATCGGTAATTCATATTAGCGCCAGCTACCCTTACAACACCATCAGACCCTGATTCAACCAGATAGCCATTTAAAAAATCATAGAATTTGCTATCAATTCCTTGGCCAGATAACACAAAAGGATAGAAGCTGTTATTGGCATAATCATAAGCCATACCGTTTTCATTAAGCTGCCATTGCCCTTGGCTACCCAAACAAAGCCAATCAAGTATTCGCTGACCAGGTTCAACGCCAGCAAACCAAGATTTAATTCGCCCTACCCGCTGCTTACCTAAAGCCGCCAGAGTAGAGCCATGATTTGCCGGCGCCAACATTACTAAATGCTGCAAGGGTAATGTGGCGAGTCCCGCAGAGCCGTAATACTTATCTACCCAGGCTCGTACAACAGGCCCCCCGGTAGAATGAGTAATGCATGAGAAAGGTTGAATCTGGTCTTGATTACCAGGAAGATCTTTTAAGGCTTGTTCCATAGCGCGAGCAATATCATCCATCGACACTTCATCATGAAAGCTGATGTATTTACCCAAATAGATGTGGTCTATATCGATGCTAAGGCCTACCGAAGCAGACTTAGACACTAAGGACTGCGGCAACTCCCCGTAGGTAGAAGTATTGGTTACGCTCCAACCATGCACAAAAATCAGCTTCATTTTATTACTTCCATGTAATTAGTAGATTTATTTCAGTACTTTACAATAAAAGGCCAGATGTTAAACAATGGTTAACAAATAGCAACGATAGTTTTGTTATCGTTAATAATGAGCTTAAGAAGAAACCTGACGTTTCGCGATATTAGCTTGTCAGCAAAGCCAATATTTGCCGATTTGGCTGTAGCAGATAATGAACAGTGACGAGCAGGCTAAACCACAAAAACATAGCCAATAGACTAAGGTTGGCGCAAGCTGACAACCAATTGTTGGATAGTTTTAGGGGCAGGATTAACAAAATATTGAATCACAAATGCGCTGGAAAAGTTAATCACCATACCTAAAGCACCGATACCCTCTGGTGATATTCCCCAAAGCCAGCCGTCGGCGTTGTTGGCTGGAGGATTCAGGTACTTAAAATAAACAATGTAACCAAGCGTAAATAACATTCCGTTAAGCATGCCTGCGATAGCGGCTTGTCGACTCATTTTACGGACAAAGATGCCTAAGATGATTGCCGGAAACAACGAACTCGCCGCCAAACCAAAAGCAATAGCAACCACTTCAGCCACAAGCGCAGGGGGATTAGCACCAAAATAGCCGGCAGCAATAATCGCTATAACCGCACTTATTCGCGCCCACTTTAGCTCTTGTTGGTCACTCAAATTTTTGTTCAGCGTTTGCTTAAGTATGTCGTGAGAAATTGAGCTAGAAATCACCAGCAATAAACCTGCAGCGGTAGACAATGCGGCCGCTAAGCCACCGGCCGCCACTAGGGCGACCACCCAGTTAGGTAGCTGGGCTAATTCAGGGGAAGCTAACACAATAATATCGGGATTAATGCCAATCTCATTTCGCTGGTCGCCTGAATAAAACAACCGTCCATCACCGTTGTTGTCGCTCCACTCTACTAAGCCGGCTTGCTGCCAATTACTCAACCAGGCAGGGCTATGCTCTTCAGCAACACCCTGCATATTTGCGCCATTAATTGATTCAATAATATTCACTTTGGCAAAAGCGGCCACAGCAGGTGCGGCGGTATACAAAATAGCGATAAACACCAAAGCGTAAGCCACCGATAAACGGGTATCTTTTACTTTCGCAACGGTTTGAAAGCGAATAATAATATGCGGCAAGCCCGCTGTTCCCATCATCAATGCAGCGGTAATAAAGAATCTATCGGCTAAACTTCGTGCGCCATTGGTGAAAGAGTTAAAACCTAGCTGTTGCGACAAACCATCTAAGCGGTCTAATAAATACACCTCAGAACTGCCACTTAAACTGGCTCCGAGACCTATTTGTGGGAATACTTGCCCGGTAAGCGCGAACGAGGTAAAAATAGCCGGCACTAAAAAGGCAAAAATTAATACGCAATATTGCGCCACTTGCGTATAGGTGATGCCTTTCATTCCTCCCCACACTGCGTAAACAAACACTATAGCCATGCCTAACATCACACCAAGGTTTACATTTACATCGAGAAATCGAGCAAACACTACGCCTACGCCGCGCATTTGGCCTGCAACATAGATAAAGCTAATAAACACCGTACAGGTTACAGCCAATAAACGCGCCGATTGGGAGTAATAGCGCTCGCCAATAAAGTCTGCCACGGTTACCTGACCAAAGCGCTTTAAATACGGGGCTAAGCATAAAGCGAGCAACACATACCCGCCGGTCCAGCCCATGAGGTAAACCGCAGCGTCGTAGCCTAAAAAAGAAATCAGTCCTGCCAAGGAAATAAAAGAAGCAGCCGACATCCAATTAGCAGCACTAGCGAGGCCATTTGTAAGAGGATGAATTTGTGCATTGGCGAGATAAAAATCGTGGGTGGTCTTGGCCTTAGCCCATACCGCAATAATCATATACAGGGTAAAGCTAGAAGCGATAAATATCGATGTCCAAGTTTGAATATCCATCTAATGCTGCGCTGCATCTTTAAAAGATAGTGCTAGCTGCTCACTGAATAAATCTGTCACAACAACCCAAAGGTTAAATAATTGTTACGTATCAACTTAGGTGTTTATTAAGTGCTTGAAACTTAGACTTTGGTATAGATGAGTGACTCAATAGTGATAAACCCAGCTCTCAATTTAATTGACGCTGTAACAACATGAAATACAAAGAGTAAAGACTAAGGGTTAAAAAGCTATCCTTTAGTCTAACGAGGATAATTCAACCGGATACAAACGTAGGACACATAGGAAAAGACAAAAAAAGAGCTCTTGCAAAGCAAGAGCCAATGGAAACGTGCTTTTTGGAAACCTTCAACACTACTCCCCTCGATGTAGTGCTCGCCGACCAAAGCTAGAAGGTTCAAGCTACCAATCTAAATTAGCATGTTAATTTGGAAGGTCAACCTTAAATTTTACAATTCATTAACTTTATGTGAACAAGCTAACATGCTGAAGAAACGAACCATTTTTCGATCTCTTTTAAGGTTTCAAACGTACTTTACTTAATAACAACTCATGTTTTTTAGAAAAAATTTTTGAATATACCGAATTTTGAACAATCTGATTTTATCTGACCGCGTGGCAACAATTGATGACTTTAACTTTGCAAAAAAATGCTTATTTTTTATAAATTTATTTTGACCATGGTATAAGCTTATTTTAGCGCTTCATGAAATCTTTTGTTTCCAAATTCTATCTTTTATAGAGATAGCTTGTTTTAGGAGGCCTAGGCCATGAGTATTTTTGACCACTATCAACAGCGTTATGAGCAAGCTCAAGAAGAAGAGTTATCTCTCGATCAATTTTTAACACTTTGTAAAGAACAACCTAGCACTTATGCCAGTGCCGCCGAACGCTTGTTGTTGGCCATTGGCGAACCAGAAATGGTCGATACTTCTAAAGACCCCCGCTTAAGCCGACTATTTTCCAACCGTGTTATTGCCCGCTACCCGGCCTTTAAAGAGTTTTATGGCATGGAAGACAGTATCGAGCAGATTGTGTCTTACTTAAAACATTCCTCTCAAGGCCTAGAAGAACGTAAGCAGATATTGTATTTACTTGGGCCTGTGGGTGGAGGTAAATCATCTTTAGCCGAAAAACTTAAAGCGTTAATGCAGCTAGTACCTATATACCGTATTAAAGGCTCACCTGTTAATGACCACCCATTTTGCCTATTCGACGCCAATGAAGATGGCCACATACTCGAAAAAGAATATGGTATTAGTAAGCGCCACCTCAGGACCATTATGTCGCCTTGGGCCGCTAAACGCTTGCAAGAGTATGGCGGGGACATTACCAAGTTTAAAGTGGTTAAGTGTTACCCATCAATACTGAATCAAATAGCTGTCGCGAAAACTGAACCTGGTGATGAAAATAACCAAGATATCTCATCCTTAGTGGGTAAAGTTGATATTCGCCAGTTAGAGCATTTCGCTCAAAATGACCCTGATGCCTACAGCTATTCTGGCGCGTTATGTAGGGCCAACCAAGGTTTGATGGAGTTTGTGGAGATGTTTAAAGCCCCAATTAAGGTGCTACATCCGCTACTTACCGCCACTCAAGAGGGTAACTTCAACGGCACCGAAGGTTTATCAGCCATTCCATTTGAAGGTATTATTTTGGCCCACTCTAACGAATCTGAGTGGCAAACATTTAGAAATAACAAAAATAACGAAGCCTTTTTAGACCGCGTTTACATTGTAAAAGTGCCCTACTGTTTACGAGTAAGCGAAGAAATAAACATCTATCAGAAGCTACTAGATAATAGCGAACTAAACACAGCAAAATGTGCGCCTAGCACCTTAGAACTTCTCGCTCAATTCTCTGTGTTATCTCGGCTCAAAGACCCTGAAAACTCAAGTATCTACTCTAAGATGCGGGTTTACGACGGCGAAACCTTAAAAGATACCGATCCTAAAGCGAAGTCTTATCAGGAATACCGAGACTTTGCCGGAGTAAACGAGGGCATGGAAGGCTTGTCTACTCGCTTTGCTTTCAAGATTTTATCCCGAGTGTTTAACTTTGATACCACCGAAGTCGCCGCCAATGCGGTGCATCTCTTCTACGTATTAGAGCAACAGATTGAACGCGAACAGTACAGCCAAGAAGTATCAGACCGCTACTTAGAGCACCTCAAAGGCTACTTAATTCCTAAGTATGTAGACTTTATAGGTAAGGAAATTCAAACCGCTTATTTAGAATCTTACTCCGAATATGGGCAGAACATCTTCGATCGTTACGTAATCTACGCTGATTTTTGGATTCAAGATCAAGAGTATCGAGACCCAGATACAGGTCAACTATTTGACCGTGCAGCCTTAAATGCTGAGCTGGAAAAAATAGAGAAGCCGGCAGGTATCAGCAATCCCAAAGACTTCCGTAACGAGATAGTCAACTTTGTGCTCCGCGCTCGCGCCGGAAACGAAGGCGAAAATCCAAACTGGAGCAGTTACGAAAAACTTCGCACCGTGATTGAGAAAAAGATGTTCTCAAATACTGAAGATCTATTACCGGTTATTTCATTCAATACCAAAACCTCTGCCGACGACCAACAAAAACACGACGATTTTGTGTCTCGCATGATGGAAAAAGGCTATACCCGTAAACAAGTTCGTTTGTTATCGGAATGGTATTTACGCGTTCGTAAATCTTCATAGATTTGTTGGAGGGCGCCTATGGCTCATTTTATCGATCGACGTTTAAACGGCAAGAATAAAAGCGCGGTTAACCGCCAGCGCTTTATTCGCCGCTATAAAAGCCAAATCAAACGCGCCGTAAACGACGCGGTTAATCAGCGTAGTATTCAAGATTTGGAAAACAGCGAAAGCATTAGCATTCCGCATAAAGACATTACCGAGCCGTTTTTTCATCAGGGCGAAGGCGGACATCGCCAACGTACCCTACCCGGTAATGACCAATTTGGCACCGGCGACAAAATAGAACGGCCGCCTCAAGGAGAAGGCGGCGGAGGCCCTGGTGATGGCGATGCTAGTGACCAAGGCGAAGGGTCTGAAGAATTTCAATTCAACATTTCAAAAGATGAATATCTAGACATTCTGTTTGACGATTTAGAACTACCTAACCTGCAGGAAACCGACGTAGACAGTATTGTTGAATACCGTACTGCGCGTGCTGGCTTTACTAACGAAGGTGTGCCAGCCAACATTAATATTGTGCGTTCTTTGCAAAACTCTTTAGCGCGGCGTATGGCCATGGGTGGCGATAAACGCAAGCGTTTACGGGCATTAGAGACTCAGCTTGAAGAGAATAAACAGGACTCACACGTTCCTCACAGCGAAATTGAAGCGATAAAAGCCGAAATAACTGAGCTAAAAAGAAAACTCAAGAATATCCCATTTATAGATACCTTTGATTTGAAGTTTAATAACTTTGCCAAACATCCTGTGCCCAGCAGCCAAGCGGTCATGTTTTGCTTAATGGATGTATCAGGCTCGATGGATCAAGCGACTAAAGATATCGCTAAACGTTTCTATTTATTACTGTATTTGTTCTTAACCCGCAGCTACGAAAAAATTGACGTTGTATTCATTCGCCACCACACTCAAGCTAAAGAAGTAGACGAACACGAATTCTTCTATTCCCAAGAAACGGGCGGAACCATTGTATCCAGTGCGCTCAACTTAATGGATAAGATCGTTGAAGAGCGTTACCCTAAAAACCAATGGAATATTTATGCCGCGCAAGCGTCAGACGGCGATAATTGGGCTGACGACTCCCCAAAATGTCGCGCCTTGTTAGAAAAAACCTTACTTCCGCTAAGCCGTCACTACGCATATATAGAAATCACCAGCCGAGCCCACCAAAGCTTATGGCACGAATACGAACAACTCAGTGAAATTTTCCCCAACTTCTCTATTCGTCATGTGAAAAATGCTGAAGAAATTCTGCCGACCTTTAGAGACCTCTTCAAAAAAACCACTGCGTGAGGCCCACATGAGCAAAACAAAAATGTTGCCCGATGGACCAGACTGGACCTTTGAAATGTTAGAGCTATACCATCAAGAAATTGAAAAGGTAGCTCAGCATTACCAGTTAGATACCTACCCCAACCAAATTGAGGTGATAACTGCAGAGCAAATGATGGACGCTTACTCCAGTGTAGGTATGCCAATTGGTTATCATCACTGGTCCTACGGCAAAAAGTTTATTCAAACTGAGCAAACCTATAAACGCGGTCAAATGGGCTTGGCCTACGAAATAGTGATTAACTCAGATCCATGTATTGCCTATTTAATGGAGGAAAACACCATGCCGATGCAGGCATTGGTGATTGCCCACGCTTGTTTCGGCCACAACAGTTTCTTTAAAAACAATTACTTATTTAAAACATGGACTGATGCCAGTTCAATTATTGATTACCTAGTATTTGCTAAAAACTATATCAGCAAGTGTGAGGCTCGCCACGGTGTGCAAGCGGTTGAAGATCTGCTCGATTCTTGCCATGCCTTAATGAACTACGGTGTCGATCGCTACAAGCGCCCTTCCCCTATTTCTATGGAAGAAGAAAAATCCCGACAAGATTCGCGAGCTGAGTACCTACAAAGCCAAATTAACGAGCTATGGAAAACCATTCCCACTAAAGAAAACCCAGATGTAGAACAGCGCGAACGCTTTCCTGCATCGCCTGAGGAAAACATTCTTTATTTCATCGAAAAACACGCTCCTTTGCTTGAGACGTGGCAACGCGAAGTCGTACGTATTGTGCGTAAAATTAGTCAATACTTTTATCCGCAGAAACAAACTCAAGTCATGAATGAAGGCTGGGCCACCTTTTGGCATTACACCATTACTAACCATATGTTCGACCATGGACAAGTAAGCGAGCGTTTTATTCTTGAGATTTTGCATAGCCATACCAGCGTGGTGATGCAGCCTGCTTATAACAGTCCATACTTTAATGGCATCAATCCTTACGCATTAGGGTTTGCCATGATGACTGATATTCGTCGAATTTGTGAAAATCCGACCGATGAAGACCGACAATGGTTTCCTGATATTGCCGGTAGTGATTGGTTAAAAACCTTACATTTCGCCATGCAAAACTTTAAGGATGAGAGTTTTATTAGTCAGTTTTTATCCCCTAAAGTCATTCGCGATTTAAAGCTATTTACGCTTGATGACAACGAAAGCAAACCTTATCTTAAAGTGAAAGCGATTCATGATGACCATGGCTATCAACAAGTAAGAGAGGCGTTAAGCGCGCAATACAACCTAAGTAACATTGAACCCAATATTCAGGTACACAATGTTAATTTACGAGGCGATCGTTCGTTAACACTTCGTTATGTTCCCCACCAAAACATTCCCCTAGGTAAAAGCAAAGAAGAAGTAATAAAGCACCTCCACCGCTTATGGGGCTTTGATGTGATACTAGAACAAGTGGATGACAACGGCAGCATACAAGAGCTAGCTCGTTGCCCTAAGCCCGAATAGTTGCATTGTGACTCAGCCAATAAAAAAGCCCCCCTAGGGTGGCTTTTACTTCAACTAAACATTGTCATTATACACCACGATTAAAACAAGGCTTTGTTAATGGCTAAGTGACACACAATAGAAGCTGCATAACCAATTGCAATTACCGGCGCCCAACGTAAGTGGCTAATAAAAGTATAGTGACCACGAGCTTGCCCCATTAATGCCACACCCGCTGCAGAACCAATAGATAGCATACTGCCGCCAACACCAGCCGTTAAGGTCACTAGCAACCACTGGCCTAAAGACATGCTAGGCTCCATAGTCAACACTGCAAACATCACTGGAATGTTATCAACAATGGCACTTAATACCCCTACCGCAATATTGGCGTAGGTAGGATCCCAGTTCAGGTACATCATATTAGAGGCCATTTCTAGGTAACCAATAAAACCTAAGCCTCCCACACAAATAACAACACCATAAAAGAACAGCAAGGTGTCCCATTCGGCACGCGCAACCCGGTTAAAGATATCGAAAGGCACCACGCTACCTAGGGCTTTTAAACGAGCATCATCGCGGTGAGAAATCGCGTTTACTGCTTTTTTGTGTAAGCTGCTAGCCAATGTTGTACGTAGGAAATAACCAAAGAACTGCAAATAACCTAAGCCCATCATCATGCCCATCACTGGCGGCATATGGAACAAACTGTGCCCCATAACAGCGGTAGCAATAGTAACTAGGAATAAACCCACAATACGGCGTGCACCACGTTTTAACTCAACCGTTTCGTTTTCAGCCTCAACTCTTTCTGCAGAAACAAAAAACGACATAATGAAAGCAGGCACTACAAAGTTAACAAAAGACGGAACCAGCAAATCAAAGAACTGACCAAAAGTAACTAAACCTTTTTGCCAAACCATTAAGGTAGTGATATCACCAAACGGACTAAAGGCTCCGCCGGCATTAGCACCTACCACAATGTTAATACAAGCCAAGTTAATAAAGCGGCTGTTACCGTGAGCCACCTTGGTGACAACTGCACACATTAACAAGGCTGTAGTGAGGTTATCGGCGACCGGAGAAATCACAAACGCGAGGCAACCAGTAAGCCAGAACAATTTTCTATAGCTGAGTTTTTTGCTCACAAGCCAAGCCCGTAAGGCATCAAACAAACGGCGCTCTTCCATGGCATTGATGTAGGTCATCGCCACTAGTAAGAACAACATTAACTCAGAAAATTCGAGAAGATTATGCCTGAAGGCCGCGGTAACCAGCTCTTCTTGGCCAGACCCCCGGTAATAAATGGCAATCAAAAACCAAATTAAGCCAGCGGCCACTAGTACTGGTTTAGATTTTCTTAAATGAATCACTTCTTCGCTCATAACCAGTAGATAGGCAAAAGCAAAAATAACCAAGGCGGTATAACCCACCCAAGAGTTCACTAAGTTGAGTCCTTCAGAGGCATAACTGGCGGAAGAGAATAACAACAATAGTAAGGACAACAATATACGCATCAATTCCCACTCCTTAGGCGAATGCTGATTTTGTTTAACGATTGTTTTTTGAAATTAGTGCTAACGCCCGTAGCTTAGCGCACTTGCACTTCGATGATTGTTCATTGCATTTTCAGCTTTGGCCATTAACTGGTCAATGGTGTTTGTTGTACCGTCTATACAAGCAACACCTAAGCGCGATCCTAAATCTAAATCATCAGGAAACATTTCCCAAAATTCACTATTCAGCGCATCGTGGACCCGCTCGGCGGTATCTAGCGCTTGATAGAGGCTCGACTCAGGTAAACCAATAACAAATTGGTCATTATCGCAACGAGCTAGCAGGTCAACTTTACGAATTTTAGACTGTAAAAAATTGGCAAGTTTCACCAGCAACTGATTAGCGTCATCACTGCCTAACTTATCACGATACACGCTGAAATGGTTGACGTTAATCAAAAGTATCGAATAGGCATTTTGATAACGGGAGCTACGTTCAATTTCTATTTCAGAAAACTGCCTAAACCGTACAAAATTAGCATAGCCCGTTAACTCATCAGTATCGCTCGAGGAGTGCTCTAAGCTTGAAGCTCCCGCGGACACTTCTGCTTTATCGTTACATAAATCAATGCCTTGTTCGTAGGTATAGCGGAAGCGCCTTAAGTTATGTGACAAACCAATAAGCAAGGCCAGTAAAGCGTAAATGAGTGAAGTATTTACCAGCTCACTATTAAACCAATCGCTTTGAGTCTCTATATGCAATGAACTTGCTGCAACAAAGGAATATGAGCTAGCGACTAGTAACACGAGCAATGCTAAGAAAAATGGCATGTAAAACAACATCAGTAATACTGGTAGGCTAAACACTAACCAACTAGGCGCACTGATGCTAAGCAAACTCTCCGAACTCATTAATACAGCCATTAACACAAAATGCTGCAGTGTCAGTACCGCAAACAAACAATGCGCGACCCGCGCTTTTACAATCTGTAAGCTACACCAAGTCAGTATCAACTGTGAAAGTAGCCAGCACGCCAAACCCAAAGACGCTTGCCAATTAGCTTGCTGCCACCCTTCGAGCAATAAACCAGTGAAAAGTAAAAAACCTAATATGCAGCCACAATAAACAAGCTGTACCCAAGCGAGAAACCGCCGTTGTTGCTGCCATTGAAAATTACTAAATTGCCGCTCTTGACTAGGAAGGGGGAAACCTAAAAAAACACTTTTCCATGCCTGCGAAACGGGAGGCTGTTGCATCTTACCCTTAACTCCTAATGTTAAATCGAAGAGAACACCGATATAAGCTAGTTTAGCTAAGCGCCTAAGGCTACAATATCGGTTTTAGTTGCCAAATAAAGAATCAATGTGACTTCACTTAAGAATACTCGCTATCGCCAGTTTTTCCCGTCGCTAAACGGTAACAATCAACAAATTGCTTATCTTGATAGCGCCGCGTCAACTCAAGTTCCTGAACAGGTATTGTCAGAGATAGAACAATACTACCGCCAGGGCCACGCAAATGTACACCGCGCAAGCCATAGCTTTGCTCGCAACGCGACCAACGCCTTTGAGTTGGCAAGAAAAACTATAGCAGAGTTTATAGGTGCCAAAGCGCAAAACATCATTTTTACTAGTGGCACCACCCAAGCGGTAAATCTACTCGCCGATGGATTAGCGCACCTAGTCGCTGAAGGTGACCACATTTGGTTATCGGAAATGGAGCACCATTCAAATTTAGTTCCTTGGCAACAGCTTGCTAAACGTAACAACGCCGAGCTAAAAGTCATTCCGGTATTAGAGAATGGTGATATAGACCTTGGGTATTTTCGTCAACACATCAGTAATAAATGTAAAATAGTTGCCGTTACGCATGTCTCAAACAGCATAGGCGCAATGCAGCCAATACCAGAGCTTTCTCGTATCGCTCATCAAGTAGGCGCTAAAATTGTAGTAGATGGCGCACAAGCAGTGGCTCACTTAGACATTGATGTAAACCGTTTAGGCTGTGACTACTATTTGTTTTCCGGACACAAACTATACGGACCAACCGGCATTGGCGTGCTTTACGGTGCCGAGCAAGCGCTTGAGCAAATACAGCCAAGCGTGTTTGGCGGGGAAATGATCAGCAAGGTGTCGTTTGAGCAAAGCACTTGGAATACTCTTCCCTACCGGCTAGAAGCAGGTACTCCAAATATTATTGGTGCAATTGGTCTTGCTTCTGCGGTCCAGTTTTTGAACCAATTCCCTCTTAAAGAACGCCTTAGTGTTGAGCGCTCACTGCTCAACTATGCTTTGCAAAAACTGGAGCAGCATCCTCAGGTTGAACTGGTTGGCAAACCAATGATGCGTGTGGGCATCATTGCTTTTAATCTAAGAAATGTTCACCCACAAGACGCTGCCACGCTATTCGACCAATATAATGTCGCCTTGCGTTGCGGGCACCACTGCGCCATGCCATTGAGCAATACTTTATCTCCGCAAGGCAGTATTCGCTTGTCGCTAGGTATTTACAGTGAGCAATCAGACATTGACCAAGCTTTAGACGCCATCAACAAAGTTATGGAGTTATTTGATGATTAACACTCCACAAATAGAACTTGATTTAGAGGCCATAACACTACGTTTCGCAGACTGTGGCGCATGGGAAGAACGCTACCGACAGCTATTACTATTAGCCAAACAACTTAAACCCATGGATGTTTCGTTGAAAATAGAAGAGAAGCAAGTTGAAGGCTGTGAAAGCGAAGTGTGGCTCCACCTTCACGATAATAAGCTCTATGTAGATAGCAATGCTCGCATCATAAAAGGCCTATTAGTCATTGTACTCGCTTGCTTAAACAAACCAACTAAAGAGGCTAAAGCGCTTTTTAACCATACCCTACAAGAGCTAGGTTTGGCTCACCATTTAAGTGAATCTAGAAACAATGGTATAAGCGCTATTTGGCGGGAAATATCTAGTTTAGATTAGAGCTCACTCTTCACTAGGGATAGTGTAAGTACGACGTTTTTTGGTTTTAATCACTACCTGCGATTTAGGACCACCTTCTTCCATTACTGCGCGGTACTCACTGCGCGGTACAGATTTAGCGACGGGAGTGACTGGTTTTGCAGCGGCAGGCGGACGGCTAGTTACCGTATATGTAAAGCCGCAATCGCGACATGCCATGAGTGCTGGTTTATGGCCGCCACAAGATGGGCATTTTTGATTAGAGCTCACTACTCATTCCTATACAAACAAGGGGTAAAAGACATAATTACTAAGTGTATTTGATCATCTCGGATTAATCACAACAATTTAAACAATTAATGATCTAGCCAGTGATTTACCATCGCCGACCGGTAACAATTATAACAGCTTTACTCATCAATGCGGGTTAGCTGTTCAATAAACCACTCGCCTGCAGGGCCAATTGCTTGGCTCCACACCACTTCTATCGGCCATTCAAAGTCATCAATAATGAAATCACGTTCTAATTCCACCAGTTGATTACTTTCAAGTAACTCTTTCGCCAAAGGCTCTGGAAACAAGCCAAAACCAACACCACTTAAAAGCAACTGCTTGAATTGATACATTCTAGAACAGTTCACCACTTGCGAGCTTAAGCGCACAGACTCGGCCATCTCGTCACTAATAAAGTTTGAAACTGCAGGCGTTATCTGAATATGTGACAACAAATCTTGCACCGATAAAGCATGTTTAACCTGGGCTAAGGGGTGATTAGGCGCACATACGCACAGCCATTTAATTCGGCCTATGAGGATACTCTCAACTCCTCTGCGAGGAATTAATTCTGCAGGAGTAATCAGAATGTCGGCTGCGGTATCAATACCAAAATTACTTGAGTCAAACTCATCGACATCGATAATATTTAGGGTTAGTTGGGGAAACTTCGCCATTAAGCTTTTAATTTTTTCGCTGTAAATCGGGAAAAAGCTATAGCCCGATACTCCGATAGTAAGCTTGTCTTCCACACCATCTAAGTAAGACTGTGCTTTTTGCTCCATCGCGCGTAAACGCGGTAAAATTTCTAAAGCTTGTACATACAAGCTTTTCCCCACATCCGACAAAGTAGGTGCTTGCCCTGACACACGATTAAACAAGCGAACGCCTAAATCTAACTCCATATTTTGAATAACTTGGCTTACTGCCGACGGGCTCACTCCAAGTTTTCGCGCCGCAGCTGAAAACGAACGTGTTTCTGCAACTGTGACCAAATAAATCAAACGTTCAGGAGTAATGTGCATGCGGTACCTATCAGGGTATTGATTTTATTAGTTAAACTGTAGCACTGACCACCATGGTTTCCTACCCACAGCGTGGAGATTAACGTACCGTTTGACTATAAAACTCACTAATATATTTACCGCCTTTAATATTTGCTATCACCCTAAGCTTGTAACTATCCCCTTGGTTTGGGATAAAACGTCGTAGTTGAGTCTCACTTTGCCAATAATAAGGACTGTCGCTCATGCCTAGCGGATAAGCAGTAGCTTCGTTAGAACTGTCCACTAAAAACAACGTGGCACTGTCGAGCGGGAAAGTGGAATTTACAATGGTGGTGCCCATTTCATCGCTAATGTTTAACTGAAACTCACCAGATTCGAGAATACATTTTTGATTAATAATGTCGCAATGTCCAAAAGTACTCAGTTGGTAAATTCGGTCTTTGTCTGCGTCATGCTCTAAGTAAATGTCGGATGCAATGTAACCACCAACCGCCAAAAAAGGCATTACTAATAAAGCCAACTTGGTATGTCTATTCATCCTTACTACTTCCTGTATTCGATTATTTAGTTCTCTTTACCTAATAGGCAGCGCTTTGAATAGTAACAACTTTTGCAAATACTATTACAAAAAAAGGCCCCCACTAGGGAGCCTTTTGCTTACTAGGGATTAGATTCATTCAAAATTAATGGTCGTGAGCAGCTCCCGCACCATGCGGAACGCGGAAGTTATCTACCATGTCTTGAATATGCTGAGGCGCTGGCCCTGTTACTTTACATACAGCAAAGGCAACAGCGAAGTTCACTAAGGCACCCACTACACCAAAGGCGTTTGGAGAAATACCTAAGAACCAGTTTGGTCCCATATCACCCAAGAATGACGTGCCAGGGATAAACATAATGCCCTTATGCTGGAATACATACAGCATAGTTACACCGATACCTGAACACATACCAGCTACAGCCGCAGTGCCACTCATTTTCTTAGCAAAAATACCCATCATCAATGCCGGGAAGATAGAGGATGCAGCAAGACCAAAGGCCAAGGCTACAGTACCTGCGGCAAAGCCAGGCGGATTTAAACCGAGATAACCGGATACCAAAATGGCCAAGGTCATCACTATTCGCCCAGCTAACAGTTCATTTTTATCCGAGAGATTAGGTGTAAGCACCCCTTTCATCAAATCATGAGATATCGAGGACGAAATAGCCAACAACAAGCCCGCTGCTGTAGACAATGCTGCGGCTAAGCCACCAGCAGCCACCAAGGCAATTACCCAGTTAGGTAGGTTAGCAATAGCTGGGTTAGCCAATACCATAATGTCTCGGTCTACTTTCACCATTTCATTGGTTTCTTTATCCGCAACATATTGGATCTTGCCATCGCCGTTTTTATCTTCGTATTGAAGTAGGCCAGTTTTTTCCCAATCTTTAAACCACTGAGGACGCTCGTTGTAAACCAGGTTATCACCGGCACTTGGAACAATAGTATTCATTAAGTTAAAACGAGCCATAGCACCTACCGCAGGAGCAACGGTGTACAGCAAGGCAATAAATACTAAGGCATAACCCGCTGAAGAACGCGCAGCTTGTACCGTAGGAACAGTGAAGAAGCGCATAATTACGTGAGGTAAGCCTGCAGTACCAATCATCAACGACATGGTGTAAGCAAACATATTAAGTGTGCCACCCAAGTTATCGGTGGTGTATTCCTTAAAGCCTAAATCGGTAACTACCATATCCAGCTTGTCTAGCAGATATACACCACTGCCATCGGCCAAGGTACTACCCAAGCCAATTTGAGGGATCGGGTTACCGGTAAGTTGCAATGAAATAAACACAGCAGGAATTGTGTAAGCAAAGATAAGTACACAATATTGGGCAATTTGGGTATAGGTAATTCCTTTCATGCCGCCTAGTACTGCGTAAACCCAAACAACAAACATACCTATGTATAGGCCCATGTCGTACTCAACTTCTAAGAAGCGAGAGAAGGCAACACCTACACCTTTCATTTGGCCAATAATATAAGTAAGAGATGCAATGATTAAACACAGCACCGCAACTATACGCGCACCTTTTGAGTAATATCTGTCGGAAATAAACTCAGGGACGGTAAACTTACCGTGTTTGCGCATATACGGGGCGAGTAACATGGCCAATAGAACGTAGCCACCTGTCCAGCCCATTAGAAAAACAGAACCACCATATCCAAGGAAGGCAATTAATCCCGCCATAGAGATGAACGAAGCTGCACTCATCCAGTCAGCACCAATTGCCATACCGTTTTGAATAGGTGTAACCCCCCCACCAGCCACATAAAAGTCACTAGTAGAAGACGCACGTGCCCACCAAGCAATAGCAAAATACAAACCAAACGAACCGAATACAGCGATGTATGTATAGAGTTTTAACTCGTCCATCTAAGACTCCTCAACATGGTATTTTTTATCGAGCTTGTTCATTTTGACGGTATACCAAAATATTAAAGCTACGAAGGTGTAAATTGAGCCCTGTTGTGCAAACCAGAAACCTAACTTGTAACCACCTAATCGAATTTCATTTAGCGGCTCTACTAATAGCAAACCAAAACCAAATGAAACCACGAACCATATGACGAGACAGGTAAATATTAGACGCAAGTTTTCTTGCCAATATGTAGTCTGTTCTTCCATGATATTTCTCCAAGCAGATCGCAAAGGATACTGCAGTGTTATGGTATTAAGAATGTAACCAAAATGTTAACGGCCGAACAAATCATTGAGTTTTTATCTGCAGCTACTCAGATAGATACACATATAAACTCAATTCAAGCCTATCGAAGTAAAAGTTAACAAACGATTAACAGGCTAGGTATTAATCTTTAGTCTAAACCCAAGTGATATAGGCAAAAACTGAGATCTAGGCTATAAAAATAAGTGGAATTATTTTGAGGGATAAGCTGAACACCAAACCACTTCAGCTATGTGGGTGAAAAATCATTGGAGAAGAAGAATAAAGCCTGAGGACTCAGGCTTACAAATGTAAATATTTTGTAATCAAACTATACGCAAAAATCTACATCAGAGATATCGATAGGGTTATCTTCAGAAGAAATTTCCGCATAACTATCATCAGCAAAAGACAGCTCTTGGCCATCATCTAGCACGATAAAGTAAGAAAGGTTAACGGGGTTAATCCGTAATTCACCGTAAAGAAAACACCCGCTGTGAAACAACACCGTGGTATTAGGTTTAGAAAAAAACATAGCGCTTATTCTAGGGCCAAAGTTAACCAAAGCAATAATCACCAGAAAAGACACCGTTAACCACTTCATTTTCAATCTCTAACTAAAAAGAAGCAATTGTATCAGCTTTTACAAATGAAGCGTGTTGACCCAGATTAAAAAGCGGCGCTAGCTGACCTAGCGCCTTAACGTTTAGCTAGAAGTAGTAACGCGCTTGAATCGACATTTCATCTTGCTTTTTGTCAGCGCCTGCTGCGTCTTTATTTTCTAAACCGAATTTGTACTCTAGTGCTAGCAATACTTGGCCTGGCTTCCAACCCACACCCGCCGCGGCGTAACTTAACTCGCCTTGGCTACCACTGGTTTTATCCTCTAAACCGTTATAACCGGCATATACGTGATAGAGACCACCATCGATTTTGTAGAAACCTATTAGCTCTACACCATTAGCTTTATCGGCTAAGGTACTAAACTTCCGACTCAGGTTTTCATACTCACCGTAGGAACCGGCCACATAAAACATATCGTCTTCGTACACCGCACCCGCTAACCAAGATTTGGCTTTATCTTGATCAGCAGCACCTACGTAACCTGTTTTAGTGTTGTCATATCCATTCGCCGCGTACGCAGCACCAAAGGACAAGCCAAAATCAAAATCATACTTACCGCTAATTTGATAGCCATAATCCCGAGCACTATCATCTTTTTCAAATTGATATTGAGCGGCTATACCAAAACCACCAAATGACTTGCGATAAACAATCGCTTCGTCGGCACGACCCATACCAGATTCATCGCCACCGTTACGACCGTCATAGGTGCCAGAGGCATCACCACCAAACTTCCAGAATTGATCGGTCCATACTGCAATGTCGTAATAAGCAGACCATTGCTTACCAACCCGCAATTCTCCAAAGCCATCGTTATTAAAGTAGATGTTACCTAAACGATTACTAAACAGAGGGTCACTAGCACTAGAGCCTTCTGTAGGGTTAAACCCCCACTCTAGCTGAGCACCCGCTATCCAGTTCATGACCATTTCATGCTCAAAGGCAAACCGGATCCGTGAGGTCTTATTTTGTAGTTCAAACGAGCTGTCTTTATTAGCCCCATCTCCGTATCCCGCCTGATAAAAGGCTTCTATACCTAGATAGCCACCTATGCTGACGTTTGTTTTACCATTTTCATAAATAGTAGCGGCTGAGACGCTACTTGCCATCGCACTAAGTACGAGCCCTGCAATTAACTTATTCATGTTCACTCCTTGGTTTGAGCTTTCTTCATAAACTCTTCACAAATGAGGTGGGAAATTGTGCTAACAGTTAAACACCCCAAAATTTAGCGTAGTAACGAATCTTTAAATGAACAAACTGGCTGTTGTAAGAAGATAATGCTGACATTGATAGGCTTATGAGTAACTTAGTGAAGTTTGTTAATAATCAACAAAGAATCAGTGTTTTTTAGCGTGTATGTGTTCTTTCTTGCTATTTACTTCTATTCAAGCTGGCAAAGTTTCTTGCCACCACTGAATAAATAACTACTATTCATAACCTTACTAAGGAGTATTTTGTGAAACTCAGCCACCGTTTAGCCTGTATCGACCAACTGATAACACACTCTTATCAAGATATTTGGGACTGCTGCTGCGACCATGGAATGCTTGGCGCACACTTAGTTCAGCGCAAGGCGGCCGAGCGTGTTCACTTTGTAGATTGCGTCCCCAAGATCACTCAACAACTTGAGATAAAACTGGCAAAGCACCTGCCCTACTCGGCTAACTCCAACACCAGTTCGTGGCAGGTCTATTGTATGGATTCTGCTGAGGTTTCACTTAAAGATACCGCTAAGCAACTAGTAATTATCGCCGGCGTTGGTGGAGAGTTGTGTATCAGTATTTTGAAAAAGTTATTTGCCCAAAATGTCGGTAAACGCTTTGAGTTGATTTTATGCCCAGTACATCACCAGTACGAACTTCGTGAGTTTTTGCGCCAACAAAAACTGGGATTAGTTAGCGAACATCTAGTACTTGAAAACAAACGCTATTACGAAGTTCTTCATTTTAGCACTGAAGTGTCACAAACAATAAGCCTAACCGGCAGCCAAATGTGGCAGACCAATAACCCTGAACATCAGCAGTATTTAGAAAAAACCATCGCTCACTACCAACGTATAAGTGTTAGCCATGCTCACCCCGCATTACTGGCCTACCAAACTCTACTCAACGAATGGTAGTGAGAGGCCGAATCAATCACTTATATTCAATAAATAAAATATTTAAATCTCCATATAAAACAATAAGCAACATTTTGTATTGGGTGTGCTAGAATCGCCGCCCTTGAGTAGTGAGCCAACTACACTGCTAAAATATGACTAAATAAAAACAAGCGATCTTTTACATGAAATTTCCTGGTCAACGTAAGTCAAAGCACTATTTCCCGGTTGAGTCTCGCGATCCACTAACGAACGAGCTAAACCCGGTTTTACGCCCAAAACTCACCCATATTACTGGCATTGACCAAACCTTGGTGGATATAGAGGCACACGTAGATGACGCCTTTATTCAGCGCCATAAACTGGTAAAAGGAAATTCGTTACTGATTGACGACCAAGCCGCTCAATCCTTGTATCAAGAGCTGCAAGACAAGCAACTGATCGCAGCAGAATTTGCTGGCGGCACTATTGGCAATACTTTACACAATTATTCTACCCTTGCTGACGGCCGTTCTGTCATGTTTGGCGTGATGAGCCAAAACATTACTGTAGGTGACTATGCCTACCGCTATCTTTGTAATACCTCTTCTCGAGTTGATTTAAACCACCTGCAATCCGTAGACGGACCTGTTGGCCGCTGTTTTACATTAATTACCGAGTGCGGCGAGCGTACCTTTGCCATTTCTAAAGGGCATATGGACAAACTAAGCCCAGAATACATTGATGAAAGCTTAGTTAAATCTGGCGCAGCATTAGCGCTTACCGCCTATTTGATGCGAGCGGGTAATGACCCTATTACTCAAGCCGCCATGCAGGCGATTGACTACGCCAAGCAAGCAGAGGTCCCTGTTGTTCTCACATTAGGTACTCGCTTTTTAATTGAAGACGACCCAAAGTGGTGGCAACAGTTTGTCGCGGAGCACGTTACTGTGCTAGCAATGAACGAAGAAGAGGCGGAAGCCCTAACCGGACATAGTGATGTATTGCTAGCTTGTGAAGCCGCACTTGAATGGTGCGATTTAATCCTTTGTACTGCCGGTTCTCGGGGGCTGTTTATGGCAGGTTACACCGATGAAAGCCATAAACGCGTAACAAGCCACACGCTATTGCCAGGAGCGATACCAGAATTTAATCAATATGAGTTTTCTCGCCCCATGCTAAAACAAGACTGTAAACAAGCAGTTAAGGTGTACTCGCATATTGCACCATTTATGGGTGGGCCTGAAAAAATCACCAATACCAACGGTGCGGGCGATGGCGCATTGTCTGCACTATTGCACGACATGGCAGCCAATGTGTTCCACCGTAGCAATGTTGAGCAATCTAGCAAACATCGCTTCGATGCACTTAGCTATTCATCATTTGCACAAATTTGTAAATACGCTAACCGCGTAAGTTATGAAGTACTCGCCCAGCACAGTCCACGTTTATCACGTGGTCTGCCAGAGCGAGAAGAAAGCCTAGAAGAGGCTTACTGGGAGCGTTAAGTGAATTTAATTAACAAAGCTATTCGGTAGTTTGGAACAAATAGCGCTGACTAAACAAGTCTTTAGGTATTGGCTTAGAGACTAAGTAACCCTGCACATAATCACAAGCAACGCTTAATACCTGTTGGCGTTGCTGCTCAGTTTCCACCCCTTCTGCAACAACTTTCAACCCCAAATGATGAGCCATCGTTACAATCGCTTTAACTAAAGCCACGCTATCTTTGTCGGTCGTTAAGTGCTGAATAAACGAACGATCAATTTTAAGTAAATCGATATCGAGTTGTTGCAAGTACGCTAACGATGAATACCCCACACCAAAATCATCAATCGCAACATCAATACCCCGTTGATGTAAGCGCGCGAGTTGATCTTTAATCGATGCATCGGTAGTCATTAACACGTCTTCAGTGATTTCAATCATAATGCTATGAGCTGGAAGTTGATGCATTGCGATGGCATGCAACCAATCATCAATCCATTTACCGCCATCATTAAACTGCGAGGGAGAGGTATTAACCGCCACTTGAATATTGCACTCCCCTTGTCGATACCACTCAGCCACCGTTTCTACGGTTTGATGCATGACCCACTGGCTAAGCTCTCTGATTAGCCCGGCTTGTTCCGCTGCCTCAATAAACTCGCCTGGATAAACTAAACCACGTTGTGGGTGATTCCAGCGCACGAGTACTTCAGCCTTAGTCACCGCGCTTGTTTCTGCCGAGAACTCAAGGGCGGTAATGGGTTGGAAATACAACTCAAATTGCTGCTCAACCAAAGCGGTACGCAACTCTTCAACCAAGCGCCGTTTTTGTTGAGCTTCTACCTGCATAGCAGATGAGAAAAACTGATAACAATTACGCCCACGGTCCTTTGAAACATACATCGCTTGGTCGGCATGTTTCACTAACTCTTCTACGTTAGTGCCATCTAGAGGATGAAAAGCGATGCCGATACTACCACTAACATAGGCATCTTCCTGTTTAATCGTGAAGCGCTTAGCTAAACCTTGCAGCACGGTTTCTGCAATGTTGGCCAATGGTTGTTGTTCACTCACCCCTTCAATAACAATGGTGAACTCATCGCCCCCCAAGCGCGCGACCGTATCTTGCTCTCGTACACATCTAAGGATCCGCTGACCAGCTTGGCTAAGCAAAATGTCGCCATAATCGTGGCCTAAGGTATCGTTAATCTCTTTGAAGCCGTCTAAATCAATGAATATCAAACCAAAGTGACTATTTTGCTTAACTAACTCTTGGATTTTTTCGTAGAAATAATGACGGTTAGGTAAACCCGTTAACCCATCGGTGTAGGCGTATTGCAACAATTGTTCATTGGCATTCTCAAGCTCTTGCGTTCGCACGCTCACTTGCTTCTCTAACATCCGTTCACGTAACTCAATGGTTTCTAACATGCTGTTAAAGCACTCGGTGAGATCAGCCACTTCATCGGCACTAGATTGTTGAGCGCGCAAGCTATAATCGCTGCTACGCGTTACTCGTTCTGCCACCAGGGAAAGGTGTAATAAAGGACGTAAAAAACCGCGTTGCAGAAACAGTGACAAAAACAGGCTCAAACCAAAGGTAAACAATAAAAGTACGACCAAAAACTGGCTATAAAAGCCAATTCGCTGGTCAATATAGCTATCGTTAGCCCAAACAATCAGCTGCCCATACACTTGCTCATCGAGTATCAATAAACTGATGATTTCAATAATCTCATTAGGTTCTTCACCAAACTCATGATGCTTAGTCATACTTTGAATGCTAGCGAGTACCTTTAGTTCGGTATTTCTTATTTCTGCTTTCATTACGTCTTCACGTAACAACAAAGACTCAACCAGCTCTTGCATCGCTTCTTGATCATCAAACAACAAGGCAGCGGTTATATTGGGTGACAAAATGTCAGCCATATTCTGCAGACTTTCGGTTTGATCGCGCTTGGCACTGACAACTTCGTAAGCACTAAATACACCCGCCACCATCGCACTGGAAAAAATAGCCATGCTCATTAATATCAGTAGCAATTTTTTGCTCATGGTATTCATGCTAAAAAAGGATTTCATTGCTCGCCCCCTTTAACAATTCTACTCAGCCTTAATACCTTGGAGCTCATAACAATGTCAGCCTTTTTCAACGACTCTGGAGCAACCTCAAAGCGAATTTTCCCAGATGCTAAGAAAAATCGTATATGACCGCCAAGCTTAATAAAATCGGGGGTTTCGCCCACTAGCATAGTATGTAGCAGCAAACTTTTATCGGTGTTGAACCATTGCTCACGATAACGATGAGTAACAAACAATAAGTTACATTGGTTGATACTTAATGAGTCTAGCTCTACAAGGGCGACTTTAATGTCTAAACCATGAATAGTTTGCTGGTGTAATACCCAACTCGCAGTATCCAAAAAGTCACTATCGGGGCTACATAACTTAAAATACCCCACCGGAGTCGCCGGTACTTGCCACTCGCTATAACGCGCAAAGTTAAACAAAAAGCCAGCTTTTAGCGCCGCTTCTTTATCATTGAGTTCTGCGTTTACTGCTGCTACGTGTAGCAGTAATAGCACACCCATTGATTTGCAAAAGCGCTTAATTAATCGCATTAAACAACCTAAAACTCAGCCATTAAACGAATCACTACACTGGGCTCAATATAGTTTGGGACAGTAAATGTTTCCGAGGTATTGTTATACTCAACATGGCTACCAGCTAACAGATTTTTACCGCTAAGAGATAATTGGGTGCTGGGTTTGAACTGCCAATTCCAACTAAGATCTAAAACATCATAGTCATCCACTCTATAGGCATCGCTGTTGATTGAACGGAATAGCGCAAATA
The DNA here is from genome assembly GCF_005405585.1 of Agarivorans sp. Toyoura001. Classification (GTDB taxonomy): domain Bacteria; phylum Pseudomonadota; class Gammaproteobacteria; order Enterobacterales; family Celerinatantimonadaceae; genus Agarivorans. The sequence continues at coordinate 253,432 of NZ_BJEQ01000005.1, forward strand.
AAGAATGTTGTTTAAATACCTGCCAACCTGCTTTAGCAAACAATTGCTTTGAATCAGAATCGTAACCAATGGCCGGCTGGGTATCTGGCTGTAAATTATAGCGATACGACATTTGGCTATAGCCCAACTCACTGGTAAATCGAGGGTTAGGCTGCCAAGCAATTAAGGCCTCGCCGCCTTTCACATTGAGTTCTGCATTAGATACAACATCAAACTCTACGACCGTTTCAGTAAGCGCTTGCTGCGCTTCTTGGTATTTGCCGGCCGCTAACAACGCAAAAATTTCATCAACGCCTTCAGGAGACGTATTAGGCTGTACTGCAAATACATCTTTAGATTGGGTATGAAACAGCGCCACATCTAAAGACCAGTTAGACTGGCTAAAACGGTAGCCTAATTCATAAGACAGGGACTTTTCGGGCTCGACTTGTTGGTTACCATTTAAAACCGTTCGCAAGTGATACTGATCAATAGCATCGATACCGGTTTGTATAAACTCCCCTACGCGCGTGCCGTTGAGCGCCGAGTCGTAATCATACTCGGCCAACGAAGGAATGCGCACCCCTTGCGATACGGCTCCCCAAACTACATGGTTATTACTTGGTTGCCATAGCAATCGTGCCACTGGCTGGTGTTCCCAGCCAGTAAAACTATTGTGCTCAGACTTGTTACCCACAATTAAATTTAAGGTTTCCGGAACAAGCGGAAACTGAGCTTGAACAAATGCGCCATAATGTTGCAAACGCGATAGGTCTGCGTCGCTGCTAATTAACGCATTTTCTTCGAAAGGTAGGTCACTATTACGGTAATTTAGCCCCCAATCAAACTGAGTACGACCAAATAAAGTATTCATTTGATAATCGATGTCTAATGACTGAAAGCGTTCATCTAAATAAAGTTGCTCGCCATCTTGAATTGCCCACGAAGCTTGTAACATTTGATTAGAGGAGTTCGACATGCGGTGTTCCGCTCTTGCCATTACCCGCCCATCTTGGCGCTGAAACCTGTCTTGATGAAGTGTGTTTTGATTAGTTTCTACTGATAAAGCTTTTAAATTCTGACCCATGTCGGTATGGGTATAGTTCAGCTGAGTAAGAATAGACAAATCATCATTCGGCGCAAAATCTAAACGAAAGCCGATGCTTTTTTGCTTAGCATCATCGTTAGGTTCTGCTTTAGTGCCATGTTTCGACGCATCGGAATCACGTACGCTACCATATACACGATAACTGCCGTTATTACCCAAATCGCCGCCATGACGCAGACCCACATCGTAGTTAAGCTGGTCACCGCTGCTCACCTGTACCAATGTATCTCGGGTATCCAGGCTGCTTTTAGTGATGATGTTAATCACCCCATTTGTGGCATTGCTGCCCCATAACAAGCCACCTTGTCCGCGGATCACCTCAATACGTTCAATATCGTATAAAGGCACATCTAAGGTTTCCCAGTAGACGCCGGCAAAAGCAGGGTTATATACACTTTGTCCGTCTACCATCACTAACAGTTTGCTGGTATAACGGCCGGCCACACTTCTTGCTGTTATAGCCCACTGATTATTATCAAGCTGTCTCACTTCTAAACCAGGAACCAGCTTTAAAGATTCCGCAACGGTAACCGCACCAGATGCTTTAATGTCCTCTTTGCTTAATACATATAAAGAGGCGGCTGTGGTAAACGCAGATTGGGCACGCTTCATCGCCGACGTAGCTTGCACGTCAGTGGCCATTAGCGATTCTAATTCTAAGCTCGACAGAGGATTATTTTCTTCTGCGACCAGACTGCTTGCGCAAAACAACAAAAAACAAGCACTAGTTGAAGGCTTCAACAAGACAACTCCTTGGTCTTTAAAACTATCCTTAGTATCTGAAACAAAAATGCTCAAGGTAACAAGGGTATGAAATGGCTAAGGCCATGAGCATTTATTCAGCAAAAATTGATAGTATTTATCTCAAAGAAATAGATCAAGGAAAACCACAAACTAATAATGTTGGCGGAGATTTAAAATTGCTAAAATAATAAACAAGCTATTGAAAGTTATAGTTAAACCTTCACTAATTGGCGATGTTGGCAGCTACGATTTCGACCAGATTTTTTAGCTTGGTAAAGGGCATCGTCAGCCCGCTGTAAAACACTATCACGACTAATATCACTTGATTCAATACTACTAACTCCAATACTAACGGTGACATGTAAACAACCTTGCTGATAACTAAACAGTTGCTGTTCTACGGCCTTTCTAATTCGCTCAGCGCTAACGAACGCGTCGTTAACCTCAGTATGCGGTAACAAAATCGCAAACTCTTCTCCGCCCATACGTGAGCATAGGTCTACATCTCTTAACTGAGATTTAATAACCTCATATAACTGCTTCAAAATGCGATCACCGCAAGGGTGACCATGCTCATCGTTAATTGCTTTAAAGTGATCAATATCGATCATTATTAAACTGCAATCCAAATAATGGCGATGATAGGTTTGAAAATGATTCGCTAAGCTTTCGAAAAATCGACGACGATTAAAAGCGCCTGTTAGCGCATCGGTTTCGCTCAAAAAGCGCAACTGCTGCTCCAACTTATAGCGCTCATTGATGTTGCGTGCAGCCCACACCACCGCGCGATGCCCATCAATAAAGGACTGTAATGGCAAAATTCGAGCTTCAAACCACTCTTCACGCTGTAGTTTGCTGCTCTCGCTGCAAGGCAGTCTCATATCCATGGGAGAGATGGAATATTCAGATACGCGTAAGTTTTGCTCAAAGATACTCATTCGTATTTGCTGCATAAACCACTTAGCTTTTTCTTCACAAAATACGTCCGCAACAAAACGTCCGGTTAACAAGCGACTACAGGAAAAAGAGTGCGTTTCTTGATCGCCAAGGTGAGCGATACAATAGCCGTCTTCAGTGAACACGAGAGTCGAATCAGGAAATGCTGAAACGATTTCTAGTAACTGGGCAGTAGATAAATGCATTCTGGAGCCTTAACTAATTGCAAATACAATCGACAAGGTTTAGTTACGCGTATCAAATACTAGTTTGAATTTATTAGAATTATTATGCTCAACCAAGGATGAAAATTTCAGTTTAAGCTCAACTATCAGACTACTCCGACCACCCAAGTCAAAAATTGATTTATATCAATTAGGTAAAAAAATAGTAAGTAAATCTAAAAAACCATACATACCAAGAATATTAGCCCAGCTAAATTTGGGCATTCCAACAATTTCTCTGAGACAAGTGTTCTCACGCTACTGCTTAAATTTATTGGCAGGCCATTTTCTAGAGTATTGCATTCTTAAGATCAGCAAAAGCTAAGTTTCTTGATGGTGTTTCAGGCAAACGCTCTTAATCGTTAAAACTGTCACAGCCTAATAAAACAACAATTGTTTTACCAAGCGTTCAAGATAAAAGTATTAACCAATTGTTAAGAATTTATGAACGCCATTAACGACTAATGAACTCATTTACAGAATTTAACGCTACTGAGTGGATAGATTATCTAGCCGCTTCACTCATTCGACTAGCTATTTTACGTGTCGATAACCAAAGGTTTAAGCCATTACGCAGTCAGTGGTTAATCGCTATCAACAACGCATTTAAAGCAGTGCCTAAATCAATACCTCTTCAGTTAATGTTGAGCTGTTGACCTTATGTTAGGCAAGGCTGCATCGAGTCCCAAACGCTACTCAAGCTCAGTATTTATTGGGTTTAGTGACGTTTAGACAAAAGTAACACCATTAAAAAAACAACAAACTCTACATAAGGAAAATGATAGAAATGAAAGTTACCTCTATATTTGCAATTGCATTAACCGTAGTGACGGTCGCACCAGCGCATGCTAATTATTTTAAAGATGATTTTAGCTGGGGGTACAAGTCTGGCATTTGGCAAGCTCGCGATGGCAGTAACGGCAGCCCTTTTGGCTGTAAGTTTACCCCATCCAAAATCTCACCCAGTTCACACGGAATTACACTTAACGTAGCGCCAAACCAATGCGCCGAACTTAGAACAAAATCGTTACTAAGTTATGGCAAAGTGCAATCGAGCCTAAAAACAGGTAACGCGCGCGGCACCGTATCTTCAATCTTTACGTACACCTCATGGCACGATGTTCCAGGCCGAGCTTGGCAAGAAATTGATATCGAGTTTTTGCCTAGCCTTGGCAACGTGGTGCACACTAATCTTATCTACCAACCCCAAGGAGGCCAATATCAGAGTTGGGAGCAAGATATAGATTTAGGCCAATACGGACTCAACATTCACCAAGATATGGTCCATATAGGCTTTGATTGGTCGAGCTGGAAAATCGATTGGTACTTAATAGACTCTTCAGGAAATACGCGAATCATTCGCAGCTTGTATAAAGACAATGGAGATGGTTATGTCGCTGCAAATGAAGTTCCACAATATGCTTGGCCAGTCGATCCCACGCGTATAATGATTAATCATTGGCATGGTGATAACTCAGCAGATGCACAGTACTTTCCACAAGAGTACTTCAATCAAAACAACTGGGCTTACTACGATTATCTAGAATACACCCCAAAGTAAACTAAACTGTAAGCAGACTTTGTATGAAGTCTGCTGTTTCAAGTTCTATCTAAGCTCTCTTGACCCACTTCTAAACATATCGCTCTCAAAGCACCTGCGTTAGCTCTCTTTAACGCTTTTCATTTATGGCATAAGTGTTGGTTTAATCACATCTGCGCAATAATTTATTTGTAATACCATAACAACATAAATACATTGCGCAATAAACAAGCTGTAAATCAACTGAACGCTAAGGATGGCCCATGCAAATTTCTGTTGTGATGAGAACGCTAATCGGTTTTGCCACTCTACTGGTGCTGTTAATTGCCATCGCATTGATTGGCCAATTTAATATTAGAAGTTTGGAGTCTCAACTCAACGAGACTGTTGACAGGCTAACGCCCACTGCAGAGCTATCCAACCGTTTATCGGGCTTGCTGCTTAACTCAGCCTGGGTGATTGGCTTACATAGCAACACCGAATCTCTTGAGCAAATGAATCAGTTAGAAGACCAAGCAGCTTCCCTTACCCTAACCTATCAAAACACCTATCAAGACTTACTGACACTCACCAAAAGCTACCCTGAGCTAAACCAAATACTTAAACCCGTTAAAGCCCACGCTGAAACAACCTTTACCACAGCTAGCACCCAGTTTGCCAATCACCAACAGTGGGTAAAAACTAACAAAGCCGTTCAAAGCCTGCGTCGCCAATTTAAACAGCAATGGAGTGGCTACCACGAGGATCTTCAGTTTATTGCTGACTCTGTAGATGGTGACGCTCAATGGATAGCCATTGCTTTACAAGCCGATGGTGCCATTTTAGAGCGCCAGCTAGACGAAGCCTTTTATGCCAAAACGGTCAAACAAACCACTGAGCAATTGGTTCAACTTAAAAAGCTTTATGCACAAATGATAGAAAAACGCGACGAGCTTGAGTTCTACATTGAAGATGATATTGAAAGTGTCGTGAACTACTTTGTGTTGCTCAATGAATCCATTAACAAAAATGGTTTGTTTAGTGAAATTGATCGCCTAGCTCATTTGAGCCAACAACAACGCAATAACTTTGAGGTAATTAATACCCAAACCGCAGAAGCCCTAGAACAGCTAACACTCGCCAGCGATGCGGTGTCATCCATGATTGTTAAGGCAAAAGCCCAAGTAAGCAACACCTCTCAAACTGCCATAACAACCATGATTGCGGTGGTGTTAGCCTCGTTAACTATCTCACTGGTGGTAGCGTGGAGCGTAACCTCTAGCATCAAAGGGCCACTAAAACGCACTTTGGCACAAATGAAAAAGTTAGTCGACGGTGACTTTAGTGAGCAAATTACTATTGAGAAGAATGATGAATTTGGCCAAATTGCCCAACAACTGAACTTACTCACCGAGCAATTTAACCAAGTTATAAGCTCTATGGTAAACAGTGCTAAGCAACTAGAAAGCAGTGCCGAAACCGGCCTAAATGCTAGCCAACATTCTCGCACCATTATTTCCGAGCAACGCGCACAAACCAACATTGTGGCCGATGCCGTTAAAGCTATGGAAGAAGGCGTACAAGATGTCTCCCAGCAAGCTAATACCTCGCGCGATGATATTGGCGATGTATCAGCACTCACTGAACAAGGGCGAAAAGCCGCACATACTACTCGCAATACAACCAATCAACTTAAAGCCACCATCATAAATGCCGCCAAGAAAGTAGATACCTTAAAACAGAATTCCGACGACATTGGCTCTATCCTTGATGTTATTCAAGGCATCGCCGAGCAAACTAACCTACTTGCGCTAAATGCAGCTATTGAAGCAGCCCGTGCAGGTGAACAAGGTCGCGGTTTTGCGGTCGTTGCAGACGAGGTGCGCAATCTGGCTAGCCGAACCCAAAACTCAACGACCGAGATTTTCAGTGTGATAGACGGACTACAAAAAGGTGCAAACGCTGCGGTTGCGTTAATGAAACAAGGTGAGTCAATGGTGGCTGAATGCTTAAGCCAAGCCGAGCAAAGTGACCAGCAATTAGAGAATATTGCAGTAATGCTGGAGCAAATTCGCGCCTATAGTCAACAAATTGCCAGCACTGCTGAAGAGAAAATGGCAGTAGCTTCGCAAGTTGCAAACAATGTACAAAAAATAGTAGATCTCGGTCATTCTGCTCATAAAGACGCGGAGCACAATGAGCAAGCCAGTGAATCATTAAAGGTTAAGTCTGAGCAACAGCTTGGCCAACTAGCCATCTTTAAACTTAAAGACTGCATTGCAGCTTCTGAGCAACCATTAACCACTTAAGCACATACACTTAAACAAGAGTAAACAGGATGAATGTTCAAGCTAAACACACCGTTGGGTATTTATTGGTATTGGTTAGTGTACCTGCGCTACTGGCTTGCAGTAGCGCAATACCTACTCACTCAGCGCTTAAGCTTGAGTCCTCAAGCCAAGTGCTTGGTGAAAGAGTTATAGCCAATGCTCGTTTAAACGCAGATGGTGAAAATAGCGGTTTAACACCTTACCAATTAGTGCAAGCACAGTTTGGAAGCAACGCCGCAGAATCTCCCGATAGATTCAGCGGCGACCATCAAGGTGTAGCCCACATTGAAGAACACAGAGACCCAGAAATAGGCCCTTACTTTCGTTTTATCTTGCATCGTGATGCAGATGGTCACAAAGGTAAGTTCATTGACCGTCAACGCAACGAGATCAAAATATACGGTGGCTCGCCAGACAAGCTAAAAGGCTATGAAAATAGCGTTTTCGAATACTCTTGGAAGTTTCGAATCAGTGAGCAAATGCAAGTAACCAACAAGTTTACGCACTTATTTCAGCTAAAAGCCGTAGGGGGCGAGGATTCAATGCCAATTATTACCCTCACCGGCAATACCCGAAATGGCAAATCAGGTATAGAAGTTCGTCATAGCCCTTTAGTAAAAACCAATGTGTTAGCTCGTAACGATTGGCATTTGGTACAAGGTCAATGGCTAGAAGCTGTGGTAAAAGCTCAATACAGTGACCAAGGTTGGTTTAGCTTAAGCCTCACTCGACTGAGCGACGGCCATCAGATTTTTAATCTTCATGAGAACAACCTTGATATGTGGCGTGGTAACACTAGCAAGCACTTTGTGCGCCCGAAATGGGGGATCTACCGCTCAACAGTCGAAGCGCACAAACTCAAGCCAGAAACGCATGTCGACTTTGCTAATTTTCAGGTAAAGCAGTTTGCTAACAAATAGTGGCTAAACGGGATTACAATCGTCAAGCTGATTGGCTGCTAATGCAAATGTGCAGCTAACAATTAAGCTAACTTGTTCAACCTGCATAAAATGCCCTTGCTTGGGCAGACGAATCACCTTGCTATGTTCCGTTGATAAATACTTCTCAGCAAAATCGGCATTTTTAGGATCAACCAAATGGTCTTCACCGCCCTGCACCAAAACGACCGGAATACTTATCGATGCTAAACGCTCAGCAGAGTTAGCTAACCCATCTTGTAAAGCGTACATATCTAAATTAGCTTGATTAAGTTGCCTCCCCATTTCAGATAGAGACAGCAAAAAATGGCCCACTCCGTTAGCGGCAAATTTGTTGTACCAGCGAGGCTCGGTGAGCTCAGCGCTTTGTCCCCCAGCCAATAATAGTAAGCCGCCTACGTCACTGGGATGTTGTTGGGCTAAAATAGGCGCTAAAGACGCTCCCCAAGAGTGGCCCACAACAATCAACGGCACATCAGGATGCTGCCGTTTTAGTTGTTGAATAAGAGGGCTTATCAATCGCGCCTGGTCAAACATACTCGCAACAGGTTGAGGAGCAGCTGTGTATTGAGATTCCCCCCAGCCTGGCCTATCGATACTGACCACTAATACCTCACTAAGCAAGCTCGGTTCTGTGATCAAATAAGCGCTATCTTGCCAGGAACCTGGCGTGCCATGTATCCAAAGCATCACCGCTTTTTTAGCCCGCCCATTGCTGTGTGCGCTGAGAGAAAATTCACCATCAACTACTTGGTAATGGTTAACATTAGGGTTATTTAACAAGTTTATTTTAATAAAGTCTTGTTGCTGCTGAATCGCCTCAGGCATTGGACTACAAGCTGTCAGAACGCCCAAAACGAGTATGCTTAATCCGTGGCGTACGCCCATTCTACTTGGCCCTCGATACACTATTAGCTGAACATATTATTAGTCCTTAATGCACTAGAAAGCCAAACGGCTACTATTATTTCATCATTAATGACGCGATTACTCGCTTGACCCCAGCAAAGCGGCTCGCGATAATCCCTGCACTTTAAAAGAATGGCCAATATCAATGAACGAATACGAAGACTCTCCCGAAGAAATTGAAGTAGAAGCACTTGAAGTCTTTGTAGAACAACAGCCCATTGAGCTCTATAAGGTACTGAAAATTGGTAACTTAGTGAACGGTGGTGGCGAAGCTAAACTGGCCATAGCCGAGGGTTACGTTGGTGTAAATGGTGAGTTAGAGCAACAAAAGCGTAAGAAGATCTATGCTGGCGACATCATTGAGTTTAATGGCCAATTTTTGTATGTCGTGTGCGATCAAGCTGTTACAGAGACAAAAACGCCTGCGATGCTCCCCCAAGATAAAACATCAAAAAAGGCCGCGTCTAAAACCAATAATAAAGCGACCAAACAAGCCAAGAGCAAAAAGCCATCAACCAAAGCACGTCAACAACCGGCAGATACGTCTAAAAAGAATCAAAAAACCGGCCGCCACTCAATCAAGTTTTAACCGGCAACCTTCATCCTTATCAAATCAAAAAAAGCAGCCAGTGGCTGCTTTTTTTAATCGCTAACTTAAATAGATAGAACCTTATTTTAGGCATAAAAAAAGCCGCTCTAGGAGCGGCTTCGTACTAAAAAGTTAAGTTACTTTTTAGCTTGTCTCTCTTTTTCTTCAGCAATTACTGACTCAGCCACGTTTTGTGGAGTAGCAGCGTAGTGCGAGAATTCCATAGAGAACTGACCACGACCAGAAGTCATAGTACGTAGAGAACCAATGTAACCAAACATTTCTGCTAGTGGTACGTCAGCTTTAATACGTACACCGGTTACGCCAGCTTCTTGGTCTTTAATCATGCCACGACGACGGTTCAAGTCACCAATAACATCACCAACGTGATCTTCTGGAGAGAATACGTCAACTTTCATGATTGGCTCAAGAAGTTGAGGTCCCGCCTTAGGAACAGATTGACGGTAAGCGCCTTTAGCTGCAATTTCAAAAGCAATGGCTGATGAATCTACTGCGTGGAATGCACCATCGTACAATTCAACTTCCATATCCAATAATGGGAAGCCCGCTAGAGGACCGTTTTCCATCATTGAATTGAAGCCTTTTTGTACTGCAGGCCAGAATTCTTTAGGTACGTTACCACCAACAACCGAAGAGGTGAAAGTGAAACCAGAACCTGCTTCACCAGGCTTAATACGGTAATCAATTTTACCGAACTGACCTGAACCACCAGATTGTTTCTTGTGCGTGTAGCTATCTTCAATTTCTTGAGTAATAGTTTCGCGGTAAGCAACCTGTGGTTGACCAACAACAAGATCTACGCCGTATGTACGCTTCAAGATATCAACTTTAATATCTAAGTGAAGCTCACCCATACCTTTAAGAATGGTTTCGCCTGAATCTTCGTCAGTTTCAACTTGGAAAGATGGATCTTCAGCAACCATTTTACCAATTGCGATACCCATTTTCTCTGAACCACCTTTATCTTTAGGCGCAACAGCAATCGAAATTACTGGAACAGGGAAAACCATAGGCTCTAGCGTACAAGGGTCTTTAGGATCACATAAGGTGTGACCAGTTTGTACGTTCTTCATGCCCACGATGGCGATAATGTCACCAGCTTGCGCACTCGTTAATTCGTTACGGTCATCAGCTTGCATTTCAACCATACGGCCGATACGTTCTGTTTTACCAGTAAACGAGTTAAGGATGGTGTCACCCTTGTTCAATTTACCAGAGTAGATACGTACGAAGGTTAATGCACCAAAGCGGTCATCCATAATTTTGAATGCCAATGCTTTGAATGTTTCATCAGTAGAAACGATAGCTTTTTCGCCAGTTTCTTCGCCTTCTTCGTCCATAAGAGGTTGTGGATCAACTTCTGTTGGACTTGGTAGGTAATCAACAACAGCATCAAGCACTAATTGAATACCTTTGTTCTTAAACGCTGAACCACAGTAAGTTGGGAAGAAGTCCATAGTACGCGTACCTTTACGGATACACGCTTTAAGTTGCTCAATAGTTGGCTCTACGCCATCCATGTAAGCTTCCATTAGGTCATCGTCTTGCTCAACGGCAGTTTCTACTAACATTTCACGGTATTCAGCCGCTTTTTCTACCATATCCGCAGGGATATCAGTTACTTCGTAGTTTTCTGGAAGACCTGTGTCATCCCAGATGTACGCTTTTTCACTTAGTAGATCAACAACACCAACGAAATCGTCTTCGATACCGATAGGCAGAACCATTACTAACGGGTTAGCCGCTAGTACGTCTTGAGTTTGCTTAACAACACGGTAGAAGTCAGCGCCCATACGGTCTAGTTTGTTAACGAAGATAATACGTGCAACTTCTGATTCGTTCGCGTAGCGCCAGTTAGTTTCTGACTGAGGCTCAACACCACCAGAACCACAGAATACGCCAATACCGCCATCAAGCACTTTAAGTGAACGGTATACTTCAACAGTGAAGTCAACGTGTCCAGGAGTGTCAATAACGTTGAAGCGGTGGTCATCCCAGAAACAGCTTACTGCTGCAGACTGAATAGTAATACCACGCTCAGCTTCCTGTTCCATGAAGTCAGTAGTAGACTCACCGTCATGTACTTCACCAGTTTTGTGGATCTGACCAGTAAGTTTTAGGATACGCTCAGTTGTGGTAGTTTTACCTGCATCAACGTGAGCAAAAATACCAATATTTCTATATTTTGATAAATCAGCCATTGTTCAACTCTAATCAATTGTTTCAAATTCGCGGGGAGTATACCACTACTGTCGCACAAGGCGAGAGGGTGAACTGTATTTGAGCGATTTATTGCAAATTTTCTTAAAAAAAGTATCTCAAACTGCAGCAATTGGTTAATTAAAAACGCAATAACTAGCAAACTTTAGCCTAAAAAGCCTTTTTTCAATCTGTCATAACAATAATTGGACGACTCCCCTACCCACTAAATAGCATAGTGGGCTTAAGCAGCAACGCAACTCAACATAAATGAAAGGCACAGAGAGGTATTTACTTCTTGTTTGCCATCATTGCTTTAAGGTCAGCAAAAGGATTAGAAGTAGCTTGTTCTTGTTTTAAGTCGGCCCCTGCTTCTACCGTTGAACCATATTGTGCCGCCTCGGTATATTTAGAATGCTCGTGATCGTGACAATACAAACACAGTAACTCCCAGTTAGTGCCATCGTTGGGGTTGTTGGTATGGTCATGGTCAATGTGGTGAACCGTTAATTCGCGTAAATTTGAATAAGGAAATTCACGAGCACAACGCCCACATACCCAAGGAAACAGCTTTAGCGCTTTCTCGCGATACCCTTGTTCTAAGCTTGCATAATTATTTGGAATATTAGCCATGTTCATCTCCAGCTATTTTTGCCAAATACTATACCACTGGCGGGTCGAAAAGCGCTTATTCAAAAAATAATATTTTGAATCTCCCCCCTAAAACCAGTAAGCGGTTTCAAAACTATCAATCATAAGCCACACTTAAATCAGTATCACTAAAGGATGACGCTATGCCGAAGCCGCTTACCCAAATACTTTGTAACCGCTGTGATTGTGAAACCACCACTAAACAAGTGAATGGCTGGAGAGTATTTTTACACCATGGTTTGGCGTTACCGTTACGTAAAACCTTAGGCTGGTGTAAGCAGTGTGAACAACTGGTTAGCGCCGAAGAATTGAGAGACCTTGACCTTATCATTAAAGAAATGGGTGAATTGGTACAACAGGTAGCCGCTTACGAGGGCACCCTTAAAACTAATTATTGGCAACGCTTGTTTAACCGAAAGCTACGCCGTATGCGCCGCCGCTCAGTGGAAACATTATTAACGCTAGGAGCTGAGCTAGATGTTGCTAGGCAGCGTTCCAATAAAGCCAAATGTATAAACTGTGGCTCTCTAGAGGTTTCAGTGATTAATTCGTCAATCAACCTCATCGAGCAGTTTTGGCAACAACATGAACCACATAGCATTGCTACCGGTTTAACTCATCCCAATTGTGGTGGCGAGTTCATCGCTCGACCGGCAACCACAACAGTAAACAACCAAGCTATTCCTCAGCAAGCGGAGAATCAACAAGATTCGAAAAGCTTAATAAATCTCTCCTCACTCGATGAAAAGAACCAGCAAAATGTGGCTTAATAAAACCAAGACTTTGCTCATTTGCAAAGCCTCACCTTTTATATGGCTATGTTATACCTAACAAGATAGCAATTGATTCACTTGCTTAGCCCGTTCGTACCAACTTTCAGACCGCACGCTCATCCGTTGGAATGACGTTCTGCGATGCTGCAAGGCTTGTGGTGTATTCAAACTATCTTCTAAAGCCTGTACCATTTGATAGGCTTCTTTCACTTGAGTCACCATTCCGGCATAAGGTTTTAGAGCGGGAAACGGCGTACTCACCACCGGCCTACCCGCTGCGAGATATTCGCGCAACTTAAGTGGGTCGCACGACGTAATTTGCTTACAGGCTTTAAACGGCAACCAAGAGACCTGCCAATGTTGTACGTAACGAGGTAACTCGTTGTGCGCTATCGCTGGAACAATTTCAATATTACTCACCGCTTTAAACGCGGATACATCGGTTTGTACATCGCCAATAAATACAAAGCGCCATTCTGGCAGTGCTTTCGCTACTTTTACGATTAGCGGAATGTCTAACCAAGCAGCAATACTGCCGTAAAATCCTGCTACAGGCCCACCTTCCAACAATGAAGGCGCAGGACTTGATGGATGTACAAATAAATTGTAATCAACGCCATGAGGTAGTACTCGGGTTTTTGCTGCTACCGCAGGTTGTTTACTAAATTTACGCAACAGCATATCGCTAGCCACTAGTACATGATCAACTTTATTCACAAGCTCTCGTTCGCAATGGGTCACGTGCTGATGATCCACTCCCGCTAAAGCGTTAAAATCATCGCCACAATAATAAATCACTTGGCGCTCGTTAAGGTGCCCCAGCATATCTACTGCTGTAGGTAACGCTATCCAAAGATCAGGTTTACTAATACCCAACTGTTCAGCTTGTTTGTTAACCTGCATTTTCAAAATACAGCGATTTAACCAACGAAAAAAGCGACTACGAGGTGCGGGAAATGCAATCGGAGATAACACATGAATGCTGCTTGGTTTAATTGAAGGCTTACCCGAAAACTCCGTCAACGGTTCCTTTACTCCAGATGCTTTTTTAGTTGTCCTTAACATCGACTTAGCTTTTTCTATAACCCGCTTTGCATCGCGAAAACTTAAACGCGGACGACGTAAACCAATAGAATTAACCCAAAGAATACGATGGTTTTTAGCCAACTCGGTAATTACATGTTGGCTACTACTAGGGTGACGTTGCCAATCTTCACCAAATACAATGAGATCGCGTTTCATATCACTTCTCCTCAATCGCTTTTATTACTTTGGCAGGAACGCCAGCAGCCATAACACCACTTGGCAGGCTTTTAGTTACTACACTGCCCGCCGCTACAACGGTTCCCTTGCCAATAGTGACGCCGGCCATAATAGACACTCCCGTAGCCAACCAAACATCATCTTCCAGTATTACATCCCCTACCTGCTCGTCTTTTTCTGGTAATCCGGCCGCTCGCTGCTCGGCATTTAATGGATGCCCCGGATAACCCGCAATAAAGCAGCGTCCGGCAATACGCACATTATTCCCAATCGTTACTTTGCTACCCACTGCGATAGTTGTTTGCCAACCCACATCAACATTATTGCCAATGTGCAATACCGCTTGCTGCGCAGCACTGCAGCGACCACTAAATGTGGTTGCGCCCGAAACACGGCAATCGTTGCCTAAGTGAACAACCAAGCCTTCTCCGAGCAACGGCATTCCGCCATATAAGTAGAGGCGTTTTGACGGCCCCAGCGTTTTGCTTCTAAATAGCGGAGTCCACCATAAGATCCTCAGCGTACTTTGCATCACACCACTCAACAGTTTGTGTAAACGATACAAGCCGCTAAACAACACGGGGATTTTAGGTAATTGAAAAAGCCGTAGGTTTTTTAAGAATGAAAACACTGCTTTCGCTAACGGCGATTCGCTACGTTTTAACCATAACTTGGTATTGTGCAAAAAAAGGCTGCTCATCCGCTTTTCCTCTATTCATCATATTGTTGCTAGTGAATAGGTATTAGCAGCATCCGTGCCAGCAAATAAATCAACGTTAAAACAATTAGTTACAACCTTTCGAAAAGTGGTTTTGCAAAATGAAAATCAGCGGTTAACTGATAAGTTAAGGTCGCAATAAGGGCTAAATGACTAAGCTTTATCGACCAAACGCATTACGCGTAGAGCGAGCTTTAGCTAAAACGAGGAGTGAGAAGGGGGAAGGAACGTGTAAGCACTCACAGTGCTTACACCAAGATAAAAAGAAGACACAGACAAAGCACTTAAAACCTGACTAAGCGCCCATTGGTGCAGCCTTAAATAAAATCACTGATTAGCAACGGTGCCCAAGGCAGCATTGGGTACATCGTGGCTAGGCTTTATGATCCAAACAGCCCACACCAACAGCCACAATAACGCCAAAGCGGGCAGAATGTGTAACCACATGCTGTGATTTAACCAGGCTAATGCAGGCAACACAGATAAGGGAGGAACAAAAGCACTTAGCAAAGTCGATACGCGATAGCGCAAAGGTTGTAGAACCAAACTAATGGCGGTGAACAATACAAAGCGCAACGCAAAGACAATGTTTGAGGCAACAATTAAGCCCCACACTCCCCAAGTAGGAATCAAGCTGTAATAAAGCACAACCGCCAATAGTGCAGAAGCAATATTAATTCTAGGTAGCCATACTGGGCTATTAGGTAAATAACAGCCAATGTCTGTTACCGCTGTCGCTAATTTAAAGCCTAGCGCTAGCAGCATTAGTGGCAGCCAATCTATACCGCCCAAATAAGCTAACGGCAGCACTTGTTTAATCAGTAAGGGGGCAAATAGCGCAGCGCTTAATAGCAATAACATAATCACCAACATTAAACGCTGATGAGTTAAGGCCACTTCCGCTTGGCCATTGGCTTGCTGCAATACCGCAAATCGGCGCGGTAACCACCAGCTTTCTAATACGCCAAATGCCATCGCGGTTGCTTCTACCACTTTAATCATAATGGCATATTGCGCCAGCGTTTCTGCGCCCAACCATTCAGCTAATAACAGTCGGTCAAGACCGTGCATAACAAACAAGGCTAACGACGCTCCAATTAAACAGCGTTGGTAACTCATGGTTAATTTAGCTAAAGCCCAATCAAGTTTAAGCTTGAGTTGTTGCCGACAAAACCAAATTCCTAAACTTAGCCCCACGGCATTTGCTGCAACGCTGGCGACGATAACGGCGTCCATAGCCCAGCCTTGTTGCAGCCCCCACAAAGTAAGCCCTACTTGGGTAAGGCACTGGCAAACAACCAAATAGAAGTAACAATCGGCTCGGCGCTCAATTCGCAACCACATCATTAAAGGCTGCAGGGCAATCGAAAAAGCAATCACCGCAGCTACCCCAGCAAACTGCCAAAAGTGTAAAGTCGAGAACAAATCAAAAGGCAACATTGCCAAGCTAACAGCGGCTAAAACAGCCAGTGATAAACCATAAGTGAGGCTGAGTAATAATGAAGATGAAATAAGATTACTTTTTGCCGCTGCCGTTTTGCATTCTGGATAAAAGCGCGGCAAGGCGCCTGCGCTAATTTCTAGTAATGAACACAGAGAAAATACCACAACTAAGCTTTCTAACAGGCCATATTCATGCAAGCTCAGATAACGCGTAGTGACAGGCAGCATCATCAGCCCCATGCCTTTTTGCAGCAACATTAGTAGCCCATACACACCCATTTCTTGCAGCGATTGGCGAGCGTTGCGTATCTTATTCCACAGCATAATTGGCTCTCCCCGCTCGAAGGCGAATTAGCCATAAAGCCCATTCGCGATGTTGCCACTTGTTAAAGCTGCTCACAAAATAATTGTCTTTCACCAAGTCGATGCTTTGAGCTAATTGATACTTCTCGATCAAATGTTGAGTGAAGCGCCAATAGCATAGTAAATCAAACCAACTCACCTGGGTACGTAACTGCAAATAGGCATGTCGACAAAGCATTTCTAAGCATAATGGCGCTGCACTTGGCAATAACTCGCTTTGTTCCATGCGTTGCATAAAGTCGCCAATTGAGCACATACGCGCATACAAACGGCTTTTGTCAGCCCCCGGTTTGCGGCAAATACCGTTGGCGTTATGGCGATAAAAATAATACGGATTTTCAATATGCAATATTGTTTGGGCGTATAGCTCCGCCATATAAGAGAAGATTTCATCTTCAAATAATTCCCCTGCAGGGAAACAGATTTGGTGTTGATGAATAAAACTACGACGAAACAACTTGTTACATACCGAAGTATTCTCACTTATGTTGCTATGTGCGTATTGCTCTACCCCTTGAGCAGAGAACTTACTAAAACCACAACTCACCCAATCAGCATTGTTAGCAACCGCTTGGTTAAACAAATGGCTATACATTTGGTTATCTACGTAATCGTCGCTATCCACAAAACCAAGGTACTGCCCTTTGGCGTGACTCATTCCAATATTGCGAGCCTGAGCCAATCCTACGTTGGTAGTAAGGTTGACTATTCTCATCGCCAAGTTTGATTGCTCGGCAAACTGTTTAGCTAGCTGATAAGCATTGTCTGGCGAAGCATCAATCACCACAATCACTTCAATTGACGTTAAGCTTTGTTCGGCTAGGCTTTCTAGGCATTGCCACAGATACTGTTCGGTATTAAACACCGGCACCACAATTGAAACACTAGGCGAACGATTAAGAATCACACTCATTACTTCGCTCCCTGTGCGGTGAGGTTGGCAAGATCAATATTGTCTAAGAATTTTTGCTTTGC
The DNA here is from genome assembly GCF_005405585.1 of Agarivorans sp. Toyoura001. Taxonomy (GTDB): domain Bacteria; phylum Pseudomonadota; class Gammaproteobacteria; order Enterobacterales; family Celerinatantimonadaceae; genus Agarivorans. The sequence continues at coordinate 271,114 of NZ_BJEQ01000005.1, forward strand.
TTGACGAGCCTTCACAAAATAGCTGAGCAAAATGATGCGGGGAGCAGAGCCTCTAAACTTAAGGTAGCGACTCACCTTATAGTCCTGCGAGCAATCACCTGCGCGCACTAATAGTTGATACTTAATCACTAAATGATCGACAAAACTAAAGAAGCCGACCAAATCAATCGCAGAAATGTGGTAGTAGAGTGCGCTTAAAGCGTGATTAGCTAAACACTGCAATAACTCTTCAGCGTGAGCATCAATCGCACCTCGGCGTTCCATGTCAGCTAAGAAACGCGCCAGCATTAATTGCTTGTCGTAAAGGTTAAATCGGCCATGATTATCACCCCTACAAAGTCCTTCGGGGCTCATTCGGTAGTTGTAAAGAACCTGGTTTACCTCTGCGAGATTATCGGTGGCGAAACGCGCCGTGTAAGCAAAAGGTTCATCTTCAAAAATCACATTGCTGTAAAAATTGATTTGCTTAGACAGCAGATACACTCGACGAAATAGCTTATTGGTAACAAAGGTATCGTCGTAATACTCTTTAGTAGGAAGGTTGTGATACTCAACACTAGAGTCATGTGTTTCAAATGAGCGCATTTGGCAACTCACTACGTCAGCGTTGCTATTTAGCGCTTCGGAAAACATCAGTTCAAACATGTTGGCTTCAACGTAGTCATCACTATCTACAAAACCAATATACTCACCTTGAGCTGATTGCATGGCAATATTGCGAGCCATTGATACACCGACATTTTTCTCTAAAACGATTTTTCGAAAACGCTCCGGGTAGTTTAAGCAATACTCTCCCGCAATAGCGGCGCAGCTATCAGGAGAAGCATCTATCACTATTATTACCTCTACGTTTTCTAAGGTTTGTTTGGCTAGCGACTTTAAGCAGCTGGCTAGGTATTGTTCAGATTTGTATACCGGAACGATTATCGACACATTAAACATGGGATAGCCCTCATTGTTATGATGCTGCCGATAATGGTTAAACTTAATAAAGCAGCGCCTATAACAGCAATACAGCAAGAGCTAGACCACTAATTTAAAGTTTAATAATTTCAGTAAGATAAGGAGGGAAATAGCAAATTACATTTACACTAAATGGCGGGTTTTGCATTCTGCAATGGTTGACGAAGTAGTTGAGCAATAGCCACCACTAAGGCGGTAAAAATATACACTGGCCAAGTAAAGCCTTGAGTTAAAAAGGTGCCAGATACAATGGTGCCGAGTAAGCCAGCAAACACCCCTTCTGCGCATGCAAGCAAACCTAGATTAGCATTGGCTTGCTGTTTGGCTAACAAATGCAGGTTCCCATGAGCCAAGCGACAAACCTTAAATACTAAGATGCAGAAGACCGTAAACCCTAAAAAACCTGTTTCAGCCAATACCCCAAACCATGTGCTATGAACAGCATGGTTTTTTCCATCCCAATGCGATGAAAAGAAATAGTAATTGGCATAAAAATTATCTAAACCTACCCCGGTTAAGGGGTTATACAGGGCCATTTTAAATGCCGCTTGCCAGGCATAAATACGCCCCATTGAGGATTCGTCAATACCGCTTTCGCCGGCACCACCCGAGCTGCGCTCTGACACCCCGGCTAGCACAAACAAAATGGGTAGAGCTAAGGCGCCAATACTGATTAGTAAGGCTTTGTTTTCAACCCGTCGCCACGCCAATACCGCGCTAATGGTAGCAATGCCCAGCAATCCGCCGCGACTCTGAGTGGCTAACATAGCCGCAATAATCGCAATGGTACTGCAAACGGCTAACAGCCGAATAAACCAAGATCCTCGCTGCAAACTAAATGCTAAGGCAAAACCTAAAGGAAACAATAAGGTTAAGGCTAAGTCATTAGGATCTCCCAGTACCGATCCCATAGATCGACCAATAGTAACGCGAGTCCCCTCTACCATCTCCCTGCCAGCAGCAGCATTTTGCAAGGCCACAATGGCAATCATTAAACCGCAGATAAAAAAGGCGATTGCAGCTTTACTAAAGTCTTCCGGCTTACGCATTAACCATGCAATAGCTACCGTCATTAAACCAATTTTACTAAATACACCATTAAAGTAAGCCATGGCTACGGGTCTGCTACTTGCAAAAACAACCCCAATTGCACACAAAATAAAAAAAGCCATTAACCAGCTTAACTCTCTACTCCAGAAGATTTGCAATTTGCGAGAGATAAACAAATGCCAAGCTAAACAGGCTAGCGAACCTAGCGCCAAAAGCTGCGGAATTCGTAATACATACAGTGCCGGAAAAGCCTCGTGAATACGAAAAAATGAGAAGCAAACAAAGCCTAACACAACCCAAAAAGGCAGCTTAAACACCACCACAACACACAAAGGAATAACCCCTAAAGCCATTGGAATCAGTATGTTAGGAACCTTAAGCCACACTAAGCTAATTAAGGCTACCGCTAACAAAGCGCTCACTACAGCTAAGTAACTACGGGGAATGCTTGCATGTTGCTTAAGGCTTAAATTCATCTTTCTATCTCTCTGGCATAAGTCGTGCTTATGTAGCTACATAAGCAACCTCAATGCCAAGGACACCAATATGTCGAAGCCCACTAAGCCAAGCCCCGTTTGTAGTGTGATAATTCCTAGCTACAACTGCTTAAACTATTTAAAGCAAGCTTTAGCGAGCGTAGAGCAGCAGCGCGTAGACAACTTAGAGATCATTGTTGTCGACGACAATTCCAGTGACGGAACCTGGCAATGGCTACAACTGTATCAACACAGCCACCCTCACCTACGCAGTATAAAATTAAGCGGCAATGGGCCAGCCTATGCGCGAAACACTGCGATAAAACAAGCTAATGCCCCACTCATTGCCTTTTTAGATGCCGACGATATTTGGCTGGAAGGTAAGTTACAGCGCCAAATTGACTACCATCAACAACACCCCGAACTTAGCTTTAGCTTTACCGACTATCGCCACGTAAGCGAACAGGGCGAAGACCGCGGAACCTGCTTTGAGTTTTGGCCCAGCTATCGCCACCTTAGCCAACAAAAAGAATCATACCAATTCCAAACTAATGCAGCGGCCAAGTTATTTGCTGAAAACGTAGTGGGCACATCAACCGTGCTAGCGTCTAGAGAGGCCTTGTTATCATGCTTCGGTTTTGACGAACAACTGCCATCTGCAGAAGACTGGGATCTTTGGTTAAAACTCGCCTTAACTGGGCCGGTGGCTGTGGGCAGCTATTGTGACTGCGAATACCTAATGCGCGATGGTTCTGAAAGCAGTAAAAGTCAGCAGAGACTTAACGCAATGCATATTATTTATCAGCGCTATGCTACAAACATCAGCAGCCAATCCACTGCCGCTCTCACCCAAGCGAAAGCCAGAATAGCCACTGCTGAAGCGGAGTTATTCAATGAAAGGAAACAACGAATGTCAGCGATGATGATGAGACTAAAAGCCTTAAGTTTATCCCCAGATAAACGCCGCGTCATCGAAACCTTGGCAGATGCTCGCAACTTACTCCTATTAAAATGAAGCATTCATGACTCGCTTTGCTTTTTAAGTAAAGACTAAAAGGTAAAGCGAGTTACGAAATATCGTTTACAAAAACCATCATTATAAAATATTAGTATCGACCAATCCTCTCAAGCCATTGTTTAATAAAAATAAAAATAAAACCAACCCACGTCAAAAGAAAAGACTAATACTTCACCTTTATTTTATTTCACAAATTTGAATCTTTAATCTAACATTTAACTGTAAGTTAACTCATTACTTACACTGCATGATGGATCATTGCAGTATCGTTAATGAACGCATTGGCCTCTCAATCTACTTAACGGTTTTACCTCTTGGTAGTTGTGCAAAAAGAGGTCTTTGAAAAAGGGATAACTATGAAAGTATTAAGTTTATTTTTAGCGCTTGCCTTTGCAGCGGGCTCTGCTCAAGCAGTCGGTATTTACGTTTTCAATCAAGATTTCGATTGTACTAAGGTACTTAAAAGCGAGCAGTCTCGTGGCCCTATCACAAAAGCGGTGATAGATGATTGCAAGATGAAAATGAAAAACTAGCGTCGAGCATAAACAAAAAAGCAGTGATGAATTCACTGCTTTTTTACATGATCTAAGCCACTTTAAGGCAATACTCTTCAGCTCAACCGCCTGCTACGCATCACTTAAACATTGGTAAATACTTTCAAATTGCGGCAGTACCGCTTGCGCAGAATAATGCTGCTCTACCGTTTTGCTAGCTTGAATGGCTACACACTGCCTTAGTGCTGCATTCTCAGACCACTCAACAATAGAAGAAATCCACTGCTGTAAATCAAAACCCGCTAACAAAAAGCCATTTTCATGATCTGAAATTAGCGTAGGCAACGCGCCAACATCACTCGCTATTACCGGAATACCCCGCCCCATCGCTTCAAGTGCCGCTAAAGGTAATCCCTCGTTTCGCGAAGGCATACACAACAAATCAATCTCCTGCCAACAGGCGTCCATACAATTTTGCTTTCCACGACATTGTAAGTTTTCCAGCAAAGCATATGATTTACTGGGCTTAAGCTCACCTTCGCCAAACACAACAAAGTTAAACTGCGGTAAGGCTTTCGCTAACTGGTAGAAACGATCAGGCCCCTTAACGTGGGTTAAACGACCAACAAATCCTATGGTGGGTTTATCTTGGCTATCAATTGAAGGCACTTGGTTTGGCATTTCAACAAAGTTATTGATGATCTCTGAGCTAGCCGCTAAACGGTTCGCAATGTCTTCACTTATTGCGATTCTTACATGAGACAGACCCGCAGAATAACGATCGATACAGTCATACCAGGCTAAGCGCCCTTTGCTCACTTCGCCAGCATGAAAGCTAGAGACCAGCTTAATGGGTTTGATGAGTCGTAACATACGGCTGATTAAACCCGCTTTATAGCCATGGCTATGTATCACACTAGGTAACAAGTCGTTCACCGCATGCAATAAGCTGCCAACGCTGCCATCTAAAATCAGCCAAGGTACTTTTTGCTGATTAAGCTGCTGCAACATCGGGTGTGTTTGGGCGTAGTCTCGCCAAAACACCACCGACACCTTATGACCTCGCTGGTGTAGCGCAATGGCTAAATTAGCCACATGAGACTCAATGCCCCCCACTGTTTGGCTGTCGATAAACAGCCAAACAGCATCCTGTCGAGGCTTAGTGATGCTGGTGATATAGGCTTGCATAGTGGTCACCTATTAAAAACTAAACGTAGGTGTAGCAGCACTAAGCTCATCAATACTTAGCTCTTGATGAATACGTGTTACATTGCCCGAAGATAGCTGCCACACTTCGGCAACTAAGGTTGAAGCATGTGCAGGCAATGTAAAGTTGATTGCCATTTGTGCTTGGCTAATTTGACCACGCCATACACAAGAGCTGTATTCAACACTGTTATTAGCAAGATCCTTCCATTGAGTGCAAATGTTTAAGTAAGCACGCTCACTTTCTTGATAGGGGTAAGAGACATTTACCGCCACATCTTGCTGGTTACTAAACGTAAAACTTTCTGCTACTTGTACTTCTTCTAAGCTCGTTGCCACTGGCTCTGGGCTTGGTTCTGGCGTAGTAGGCTCGGTTGGCGTTGTTGTTACCGGCTCAGGGCTAGGCTCTGTGGTATCAACAACTGTCGCGCTCTCTCCACCCCCGCCTCCGCCACCACAGGCCACCAATACGCTAACGCTTAATACCAATAGGCTATTGCTTACACACTGTTTTAGCTTAATTAACTGAGTCATCATCTTGCTCCTAATCTTGATAAATAAGTTCGCCGCGGGCATTTTCAAGCAGATACCAATCACTGCTTTGTTGGCCTTCGCTTTGGGCGTACTCTAGGAATTTTGGATAAGCATCAGCCACGCTGATACGCTCGAATGGATACTGCCAGTTGTACGGCACAATAATCGCCCACGGTAAGCCGTTACCTGTTTGGTAGTAGCTGCTGGCAGAGGGATTTGATACATCATCAAAGCTTCCCCATAAGCTGCTATCTACAGCGGCACTTGGGCTTTGATTTTTACTATGAATCTCTAAACCACGCCCTGGCGAGCTGGCAAAATAAGGGTTACGAGAATGCTCTGTGGCATAAATGAATGGGTCGAACGGCGCACTCGGTAAAGCATTTTTAGCTAAGCCCTCATGCATCGGTAGTAACACTTTAAAGTGCAATTGCCCGGCCCCTCTACAATCAGCTTGGGTTTTATAAAAGTCACATTGATTTTGATTGTTAATGTATTCACGTACGTCAGCGGCAATAATGGCGGTAATATCGTTAGTATTCTCGTCCAATACACTGGCTAGTAATAATTCACCGTTTATCTCATAACGAATGGCGGCAACATCAACTAGTGACTTATCAATCCCCGGTATGCGTATAGCAAAACCATTATGGAAGCTGGCACCTACTGCACGTACTTCACCTTGCAGCTCAATGCGGGCTACATGGCCGTTAGCAAAGCTCAGTACCTTGGTTTGCAGATTAACCACTAAATCATTTAAGTCGTAATCACCGGCAGCCGGCCAGTTATCTTCAAACGCTACCGTGGCATAACCATCAGCACTTGGGTAGTAACTCACTTGCGTAGCAGAGTCGCCCACATAGATTTGATAATCTTCTACCTCACCGTCTGGCGCACCACCTGTAGCAGCGTTTCCGCCGCCAGAGCTGATTCTGAACCTCGCCCAACGGTCGCCACTTTCGTAGCCTTCGGGCACCGATACTAATAGTGATTGCACTCCTTCCACCACTGCTTGGTCGGTAAGCAACTGCTCCTCATTATCAAAAGTGCCATTGCCATTAAGGTCGAACCAAGCACTTAAAAAGCCATTCGCCGAGCTGTCCACTTGAATAACAAAGTCCAAACCTACTTGCACATCGGTAACAAATGCGATCCCATCTTCATCATCAAATAAGCGTGAGCTATCATCACTAGCTGGGTAAACATAAGCATCTGCCTCACCATCAACATTTGAACCAAGCTGAATCCCCCCATCAACTAACTGGTGGCGAGCACCATTGTTAGTTAATGAAGTGCCAAAGCTGTCTGGTGCATCACCAAAGTCAATATTGGCATCATCGGCGGCTACTATAGGAGCAATAGCACAACGTGCGCCGTCATTATTGCTTGATGCAGGTCCTTGAGCATAAAGCTGAGCCTCAGGAGAGTTAGACGCAATATCAATTTGGAACACTAAACCGTCTGAATTACGGCTAATGTACAAATGACCGCTCACATCAAAATACACCGCACCAAACGTACCTACTTGGCCAACATTGGCAAGGTTCTCGCTGGCGCCAGTTTCTGGGTTAATTCGCCATAAACGCCCTTGGTTATCTACGCTATAAAGCATGCCGTTATCAGGGTGAAACGCCATATCAAAAATTCTAAGATTAAGCGCACTGCCATCAATAACACGTTGCATGCTTAAATAATCTGCATCTGCTGAGTCTAACGACACTCTAAACAAGCCATATGCCGAACCGCTGCGGTAAAGGTAATGGGCATTGCTCTCTACAGCCACATCACCAACATAAAAGCTCACATCGCTAGCAAAGCCATTCCAATTCAGCGCTAAAGGCTCTACTTGGTAGTCGTCGCCAATTCGCGCCAGCGTCTTGTGCTGGTAACTCCAAGCATACAAATAATCGTCATGCAGATTAAAGCCAATGGCATTGAGTTTACCGGTGGTTCCCATGTCTTCAGATAGCGTTTGGTAATAGCCAGTGGCGAGATTAACGCCATACAATTGCGCCACGTTCTGTTGCACGAGAAATGCCTGTGTAGGGCAACTAGAAAATGCTGCACCATAACTACTCAAGGGTGAGCAGAGTAAGGCAAAAGCTAAAGGTTTCCATGGTTTCATAAGTAATCCTATCGTTTACTGATTTAGGTCAGATACTGCTTATCAGCAAGAGCCGAGCCAAACTTGTAACAATATGATTAGTAAGAAATTAAATGAGGTAAATAAAAGAAAAACTAAAGCCTTTTGCATCTTGCAACAGACGATACGTTAAAATATTAAACGGAAAAGTTATCGAACAAATTTCTGCAAGCGCTTGCTGCTACCACTTGAATTTGCTTGCTTTGTTTTGACGAGTAAGCGTTATTGGCAATAGCCTTTAAGTAAAACAACAAAGTGCCGGAAGACAATAAATATTGGTCATTTCAAACGCGTTTCGGTACAGAAATGCGTTAGCGCATTCTCTTATTCAAAAGGGATTAAGATTAACGGAAGCATTGAATAGGCGGGGTTAACGCCCAATTAGCCATTTACTCTCCACTTTCAAAGTGGGCAAAAACTTCCGCACCCGTCATATTTTGTGTTTCATTTTTAAATTCGTAGTATTCGGGCTTTTCATCAATGAATATTTGATGAGTTAGCGTGTAATCATCCTCTGATATCAATAACCCAACAGGAAGGTGATACTGGTTACTTGGCACTAAATAGTAAAACAAGTGAGTACCACATTTACCGCAGAAACCTCTTTCAGCCCAATCCGATGACTGATACCTAACAACGTTTGATTCACCTGATATTTTAACTGAATCAGCACAATCAATAGCTAACATCGGGCCGCCAGACCAATTTCTGCACATACTACAATGACAAGCGGCCAATTCGTTACTGACGTACTCTACTTCCAACTTAACCGAACCACATAGACACGTTCCTTTACCTTTCATAAATCCCTCAATCTTTGCAATGTGTGTGAACTATAATAGTCGCTGACGCCACCTTTAGCAGACAATTGTATTTAGCTGCTAAGCGGCGCTATTTGTTCCGCTAGAAACGATTGTTAAATCGTGTAGCGTTAATCACCACCGCCACAACCACCCGAGTCGCCGCCTGAGTCTCCACCACCAAAGCCACCGCCGCAATAACCGCCACCACTTGTACCTGAAACTCCAGTAAGTTTTATTACTAAGGCAAGAACAAAAAGACCAAATATGATTGGAAGAAGCACACTGAAAAACCCACTATCAGACTCAATGTCCATGAAGTGCCATGTTGACCACAAACCGGCCAAAATAATGATCCATGATTTCATAGTTCACCTCCTGTGAAAATTTAACGCCCACTTAAGCGGACAAAAATAGTTGGTTAAAATGTGAAGCGAAACGGAACCTAACCAACTGTTTTTTGTTCCGTTTGAAGTACTTGTTAGAGTTTTATTTGCACTTACCTTGGGGATTACAATGGAATTTTGATGTGTCTGATTTATGCGTTCCGTCATAATCTAAATATGCATAAGTTATTGAACATACCTCAAAACCTTCAAGTTGTTTTTTTGATTTTTGGTCAGATAGTGCTTCTGGAACAAAATTAGCAAAAGCACCATAAGCAACATTACTCTCGACTGGAATCGCAATCGTTTTACTCGACTCAATGACGGTGGCAGAAAACTTTAGATTCTCACTATTTGTATTTGTGCCTTTTTTACAATTTATAGCATCAGGGTGACTAAGCTTTATGTCATATAGTAAACCAGGCTTTTTTCCCAAATTAGAAGCTGATATGTTAATCTTTGTAGCATCAAAGTCAGAAACATAAGCAACTATTTTTGCTGAATCATTTTCAATTAGACTTTTAAAAAAACCAACACCAATTGTAACTAACGATACTAATGCTATGAGGGCACCAGCATACAATGAAAAAATATTTATGTACCTACCATTACCCTGAGATGTACCGCAATGTTGACATTTCGTGGAGCCTTGATTTAAGTCTTCCTTGCAAGAGTTACACTTACTAGGGGTCGTACTAGTATCACCTGACATATTATTCATACCTTGAAAAAACTCTAGACATAATGATCCCCGGTGAAAGTGCCGACCTCCTGCGTTTATCGTGGGTTAGTCAAACTAGAGCCACACTGTTAGATGCAAAGTCTTAACAGAACAGGAGATCGACATGTCTACATCTAGCACGTTTTTCATTGGACTAGATGTTCACAAAGAAACCACAGATGTCGCTTATTGTGTTGATAACTCGAGAGATGAGCCTATATTCCATGGCACCATTCCCACCAATATTCGTTCTATCAACAAACTTATCAAAAAATACAAAGGCTTGGCTACTCATCTCTGCGTAGTTTATGAAGCTGGGCCCTGCGGATTTTGGCTTTATCGTCATTTAGTTAAACACGGTATTGAATGCTGGGTAGTGGCTCCCGCCCTTATCCCTAAAGCGCCCGGTGATAAAGTTAAAACCGATAGGCGTGATGCCATCGCTTTAGCGAGAATGGCGCGAGCAGGATTGATTCACTCTATTCATGTGCCCAATGCCGATGATGAAGCGGTCCGAGATTTAATCCGTTGTCGTGAAGATGCCATGCTCGATTGTCGCCAAGCGCGGC
>NZ_BJEQ01000006.1 GCF_005405585.1 Agarivorans sp. Toyoura001
CCAGACTGCTCCATCCCGCGTCCGGTCTTAACTAAAAAAGCTAAGTGATTGTGAATAATTGTTGGCCTAGCTATTCAAACTAGCAATACTTATCGAAATAAGAATTGGTTGCGGGAGCTGGATTTGAACCAACGACCTTCGGGTTATGAGCCCGACGAGCTACCAGACTGCTCCATCCCGCGTCCGGTCTTAACTAAAATAGTTAAGTGATTTGAATAATTGTTGGACCTAGCTATTCGAACTAGGCAATTCTTAGTACACCAAGAATTGGTTGCGGGAGCTGGATTTGAACCAACGACCTTCGGGTTATGAGCCCGACGAGCTACCAGACTGCTCCATCCCGCGTCCGTTTAATGCGGGGCGGATAGTACGCAGAGAGCTTCGATATTACAAGAGATTATTTGCTAAATGTTGTTGATTGCCGATTATTTATCCGTATGAGGCTTTTACTACTGATCCGTACTAAAACAGGTATAATCCTCGGGTTAAATAAATAGAGTATAAAAATGGCTGATTTTTTCGCTTCGACCGCTAAAGGTTTAGAAAGCTTATGTTTAGATGAATTAAAGGCGTTAGGCGCACAAGAGTGCAAACAAACGGTTGCCGGTGTGAGTTTTACCTGTGATTGGCCAACGGCTTATAAAATTTGTATGTGGTCACGTGTTGCGTCGCGTATCCTGTTACGTTTGGTTGAAACCCAAGCCGACAACGTAGATGAACTCTACCAAGCCGCATATTCGATACCTTGGAATAAGTATTTCAACGTCGATCAAACATTTTCAGTGCATTGCAGTGGAACCAACCACTATATAGACAATAGCCAGTTTGGCGCACTAAAAGTTAAAGACGCCATTGTTGATCAGTTTAATAAAACAGTGGGATCTCGTCCTAACGTAGCTAAAACCGATGAAGACGCACGAATAGTGGTGCGCTTGGCAAGCAAGTACTTGGCTATTTCTATTGATTTATCTGGTGCATCGTTACACCGCCGTGGTTACCGTACCGAGCAGGGTGAAGCGCCAGTTCGAGAAAACTTAGCGTCTGCATTGGTCACCAGAAGTAATTGGCAAGAGAAGTATCTTATCGACCCAATGTGTGGCTCAGGTACCATTCTTATAGAAGCTGCGATGCAAGCAGCAGACATTGCGCCAGGCCTTAATCGTAGTTTTGGTTTTGAACGTTTAAGCAATTTTGCCAAATTTGCATGGAGCGATATTCAAGCAGATGCAAATGCTCGTGCAGAAACGGGCTTGGCCAACTGTAAGCAACGTTTGATTGGTTACGACATTGACAGACGTATGGTAGCCGTAGCTAAAGCTAACATTGAGCGCGCAGGTTTAAGCGATATTATCTCCGTTCACGTTCATGATGCAGCACATTTGCCGGCAGCACCTAATGAACCGGGTTTGATTCTATCTAACCCTCCTTATGGTGAGCGCCTGGGCGAGTTAACCAAACTTATCGGCTTGTTTTTATCCTTTGGCGCCAGCGTAAGAGAGAATTACCCTGGCTGGCGCTTATCTTTGTTTACCGCAGCACCTGAATTACTGGATTACTTACGTTTACGCAGTGACAAGCAATATAAGTTTCTTAACGGGGCACTCAACTGTGTACTGAAAATCTATCAAATAGGCGAGGGCGGGCAAGGCTCGCAACGTAAATACGCCGAAGACTTTGTTAACAGATTACTAAAAAATAAAAAGAAACTGCAAAAGTGGATTAAGCGAGACGACATCACTTGTTACCGTTTATACGATGCAGATCTGCCTGAATATAACGTAGCAGTAGATTGCTACGATGATTATGTCATTGTTCAAGAATATAGAGCGCCAAAAACTATTGAGCCAGCTAAAGCTCGCCGCCGTTTAATGGATTTGCTTACTGGCTTATTACAAAGTGATTTAGTAGCCAACGACAAGTTAGTTATCAAACAGCGTTCGCAACAGAAAGGTCGCCAGCAGTATGAACGTAACAGCGATGAAAAAGAGCGCTTTGTTGTTCAGGAGTATGGCGCGCAGTTTTACGTTAACTTAACCGATTACTTAGATACTGGCTTGTTTCTCGACCACCGCAACATGCGCCACTATATTCAGCAAAACAGTAAAAGCAAATCGGTACTAAACCTGTTTGCCTATACTGGGTCAGCAAGTGTGCATGCTGCTATTGGCGGAGCATCTAAAGTCACCACAGTAGATATGTCGAATACCTACCTTAACTGGGCCAAAGACAACTTCCGGTTAAATCAGTTACCCATTAATAAACATGAGTTTATTCGAGCTGATTGTATGGCTTGGCTGAAGACCCAAATATCACAGCGCTGGGATTTAATATTCCTTGATCCTCCTACTTTTTCTAATTCCAAGAAAATGGAAGAAGTGTTTGATATACAAAAAGATCACATTGATTTATTGGCCTCGGTTTCTCGCTTGTTAAATCCTGGCGGCAAACTGATTTTTTCAAACAACAAACGCCAGTTTAAAATGGATAAAGACGGACTGGCTAAGTTAGGCTTATCTGCCGAAAATATCTCAAGTCAGTCGCTTTCGCCTGACTTCGAACGAAATAAACAAATCCACAATTGTTGGATGATTCACAAGGATTAGTTGTATGACTTGGGTTTTATATAGTACCGACGGATGCCATTTGTGTGAGGACGCTAGAGCATTGATTCTAGCGAACCCCAATATTCATGCATTAACTGAACAAGACATTATTGACGATGAGTCTTTGGTAGAGCAGTTTCGCTACAGTATTCCGGTGCTTTGTCACGAACCTAGTCAGCAAACAATTAATTGGCCATTCGATGCCAGCCAGTTAGAACAATTTATAGAGAGCTGTACGTGTTAGTAAACCTACAAGATGCGTTGTTAGCATATGGGGATACTCCCTTGCTAAACAAAGCTAATTTACAGATAAACAAAGCTGAACGAGTGTGTTTAGTAGGGCGCAATGGCGCTGGTAAAAGTACTTTATTGCAAGTTATCGAAGGTGCGGTCTTACTTGATTCTGGCGTACGTCAATTAGTCAATGACGTTGTTATTACGCGCTTGCAGCAAGATCCACCTGAAGCCAGCGAGCAACGCATCTTTGATTACGTCGCAGAAGGCAAACCACATATTGGTAAGCTACTTAGCGAGTTTCATCATTTAACGTCGAATATCGATGAAAACGCGACCGATCAACAGCTCAACCGGATGCAGCAAGTACAACATGAAATTGATGTTGTAGATGGTTGGAAGTTTGACAGTGAAATACAACGTGTTCTCACTACAATGAAGTTGGATGGTGATGCACCACTGCAAGGTCTTTCTGGCGGTTGGTTACGTAAAGTGGCTCTTGCTAAAGCGCTGGCTGGTGAACCCGATATATTGTTGTTAGATGAGCCTACCAACCATTTAGACATCACAACAATTAAGTGGTTAGAAGAATTTTTACTTAACTTCAAAGCCACCATCGTATTTATCAGTCACGACAGGGAATTTATTCGCAAAATTGCCACTAGAATTGTTGATATTGACCGAGGTGTTTTAACCTCATGGCCAGGCAATTACGACACTTATTTAGAAGGTAAAGCTGAATGGTTGCGAGTAGAAGAAGAGCAAAATGCCCTTTTTGACAAACGCCTAGCCGAAGAAGAGTCTTGGATCCGCCAAGGCATTAAAGCGCGAAGAACTCGCAATGAAGGCCGAGTGCGTGCCTTGAAAGCAATGCGCAACGAACGTAGTGAGCGGGTTAATCGCCAAGGTAATACTAAAATGCAAATCGACGATGGTTTGCGGTCAGGTAAAATCGTATTTGAAGCAGAAGGGCTTACCTTTTCGTACCCGAATGACGATTATCCCATTATCTCGCCAATAGACTTATTGGTTATGCGAGGCGATAAAATTGCTTTAGTTGGCGCAAACGGGTGTGGTAAATCTACCTTAATTAAAATCTTACTTGAACAGCTAACTGCTAGTGGGGGGAGTGTAAAAGTAGGCACAAAGTTAAGCGTTGCTTATTTCGACCAATATCGCCAAGAGCTAGACCCCGATAAAACACTTTTAGACAATTTGGCTGGCGGAAAGCAAGAAGTCGAAATTAATGGCGGAAAGCGCCATGTTATGGGCTACTTGCAAGACTTTTTGTTTCACCCTAAACGTGCATTTACCCCGGTTAAAGCGCTGTCTGGGGGGGAAAAAAATCGTTTGATGTTAGCAAAACTATTTTTAAAGCCCGCTAACTTGCTGGTTTTAGATGAACCAACCAATGATTTGGATGTCGAAACGCTGGAGTTACTAGAAGAATTGGTCAGTCAGTACCCTGGTACTGTGTTGTTAGTAAGCCACGATCGTAGCTTTATTGACAATACCGCTAGCCATGTTTGGCATTTTGACGGCAAAGGTAACGTGAGTACTTATGTGGGTGGTTATTCGGAAGTAGAGCGCTACATAGAAAGCCAAAATAAACTAGCCCCAATAAAGTCGACAGAAAAATCTGATGTTGTAAACCGTGTAGGTAAACAAACTAAGAAGCTGTCATATAAATTAAAACTCGAACTTGACCAGTTACCTGAAAAATTGGAAGCTGCGGAAAACTTAGTTGAAAAACTACAGCTCGATGTTAACGAACCAGAGTTTTTTAACCTAGAACAGGATCTGGTTCAACAGACACTAAATAGTTTAGCCAGTGCAGAAGAGGCTTTAGAAAACCTCTATTCGCGTTGGGAAGAATTGGAAGAACTAAAAAATTCATGAAGAAGTCTATTTTAAATTGCTCATTGAGCTTAGCATTCGCGCCTTTATTGTTGTCAGCAGGGTTTAGTCATGCTGCGCAAACCGAATCTTATTACTTAATTGAAGAAATTCCCTTAGAAGCGGCTAACGGGCTTGCAGAAGGTGATGGCAACATCAACGTAACCGCAGCAAGTGAAGACGGTAACTATGTAGCGGGTAATGCGTTAACCTTTAGAAGTCCATTTCGCTTTTATGATTTTTCAGACCGCACTACCTATGATTATGGCTGCCAATATGCGAGCGAAGTGTGTAATTTGTTTTATTACGGGACAGGTAGCTTTTACGAGTTGTATCGCGACAGACTAAGAGACCAAAGTAGTAAACTGTATAAATCGAATGTATTAGCTTTTATAAGCGAAAGGAATATTTCTGGGGCTCATACAGATGGAAAAAACATACCACCGTTACCGACGTGGGATACCGTTAATGAAAAACTCTATGTTTTCGATGATATAAGTAACGATACTTATACTACGGATACTCGAGTAAATAGTATTAATGGGGAGTTAGGTTGGGCCGTGGGGTACGATTCTTCGCCCTTCACAAGCGATACTGGCTCCAGCTATGCACGAGACTTTATTCAGCGCGGTTTCGCTTACAATTTGTCTACTCAGGCTAAAATTACATTGTTACCTACTGCTTTTAATAGCAGTGGAGATTTAGCAGACGACAAAGGTGGCTTGTCTTCAGGTTTACAAATCATTGAGAAAGATGGTCGAACACTGGTCATTGGATTAGCTAGTGTCAGTTATTCAAATTCTGATAGTTTTGGCGAGTGTCAGACTGGTAACAGAGAAAACTATTACCGCTGTTCTGGTTTTCATACTCAAGCCTGGGCATGGGACATTACAGATGCCCTAGATGGTGATCAAGTTACAGGAGAGCTCTTCGTAGATGGTTACGTGCGCTCTAGATACGGTAATGCACCGAATTTCAATTTGATTAAAGATTATAATGGAGAAGTGTTTGTTGGCATTTCTTCGGACGACGTCTTTGACAGTACAAATGGTTCGCGAGGCCGCGCGACATTTTACACCGATAATGGAGATGGAACCTACAAACTTACCAAGATCCCTAATATTGCGATTGATGGAGATAATGATCAGTTTGAAGATTCTGTTACCCATACTTGGGCAAACGCAATTAACAACCAGTCTCTAGTGGTTGGTAACTTGCGCTATGTTGAAGTTAAGTCACGTAACCGTCCTGTTGAAGGTTTTGTTTATGACAACGAGGAAAATTCTGAAAACTATCAAGAAGTTAGATGGCCGCTAAGAAACAAACCGTTTTCGGGCGCCAATAGTGAATTTAGCGATATTAACGATAGTGGAATAATCGTTGGTTGGCGTGATGGTGACGGAGAAGAACAGCCTTCTTACAATGGCACTACCCGTCGCCAAACTGGTATGATTTTAGATTACAATCGCTTTCTAGAAGGAAACTCTTCTTACACATGGACCTTAAATCAGCTTACGTGTTACGAACAAAATGGTGAACCACAAATTCCTTTATATCGGTTTGAGTATGCTACTCATATTAACGACGAGGGTGAAATTTTTGCAAACGGTTACCACTACGAGACTGCAGAAGACTTTGTAAATGGTGTTAATCCACGAGCGGTATTACTTAAACTGGTTAGAAACCCTGCTGTAACCGATATTGATAATTTAGCGGTGTGTCCACAAATTGAAGAGGTTAAGTATGAGCGAAAAGGTGCAAGTAGCCTTTGGTTGGCGTTGCTGCTCTTACCTGTTGTTTTTGTGAGACGTTTCATAAAACACTAATTTGTCTTTTTAGTGCCACAAAAAGATCAAATAGTTAGCGAATAATCAAAAAATTTGTTTTTGATCTTTGTAAATTGTTAAGCGATAGTAGATCAGGAGCCCTAGGGCTCCTGTTTTGTTTTCTGATCTTGATGAGGAAGAAGTCTATGAAAAGACAAAAACGCGATCGTTTAGAAAGAGCGCATGCCAAAGGTTATCAAGCAGGGTTATCAGGAAGGTCTAAAGAGACTTGTCCTTACGGCGGGGCCGACGCAAGGGGTCATTGGTATGGGGGTTGGCGAGAAGCTCTTGAAGAACGCGTTTCAGGATTAGATAATAACTAAAAAAAAAGCCCTTTTTAAAGGGCTTTTTTAGGTTAAAAGAGTTATTTAGAAGCTTGAAGTATCAGTGAACAAACCAACTTTTAAATCATTCGCCGAATAGATTTCTCGGCCATCTACTTCAACAACACCGTCAGCAATTCCCATCACTAGCTTACGCATAATTACGCGTTTCATTTTGATGCGGTAAGTGACTTTCTTCGCAGTAGGTAGTACCTGACCAGTAAACTTCACTTCACCTACACCTAGAGCACGACCTTTACCTGGCCCACCGCTCCAGCCTAAGAAAAATCCAACTAACTGCCACATAGCGTCTAAGCCTAAACAACCAGGCATTACTGGGTCACCAGGGAAGTGGCAATCAAAAAACCAAAGATCTGGGGTAATATCTAACTCGGCTATAATCTCACCATTGCCAAACTCGCCGCCTTCATGCGTAATCTTGAGGATTCTATCCATCATTAACATGTTGGGTGCAGGTAATTTACTATTGCCTTCTCCAAACAAAAGGCCTTGGCTACAATCGAGTAATTCTTGGCGTTCGTAACTAGTTTTGCCTAGTTCTTTTTGCGAAACCTGAGTCATGGATAATACCTTTAAAAAATTTGCCGATACTTTAGCGAACACGTGTGCGCTAAACAAGTCCGATGTCCAATTAATTTATCAGAGTTTGAATAAACGAGTAATTCTCTTTATTAAACAAGCTAGGAGGCTAGGTTCTCCATCATCTATATTTACTCGTTTGAATATTTTTCCATAAACCGAATCCGGTTCATAAAGATCGCCTGCAGGCACACCAAATACTAGTTTAGCCGCTTGCTCAATAGTCTCTACTGTAAAAACGCTAAACAGGCCATCTGTACACGCGTCTAATAAGTCTTTACTAAGATTTAGTTGACCTAAGTTGGCGCTAGGAATGATAGCCGCTACTGGAGTATCCACTCCCTTAGTTTTAGCTACTCGATAAAAGCCTTCTAGTTTTTCGTTTATCCCGCCAACCGCGAGTACATTACCTTGCTGGTCTAAGGAGCCGGTAACGGCTATATGTTGAAAAATTGGCAGTTCAGATAGGGCACTGAGTAAAACCAATGCTCCAGCTAGAGAGGCACTATCGCCATCTATTTCATGATAAGACTGCTCAAATACTACATTGCCGGAATACGGGAAATGATGTTCTTTAGCAAATAATTGAGTCAGAAACCCTTGAATTATCATCATTGACTTAGCGTGAATGTTACCCGCTAATTCAGATTTTCGTTCTACATCAGTAAAGTCCCCGTCGCCTTGAAAAACGTTCGCCGTGATCCTAATCGGTTCTCCAAATGAGAGGCCTAAGCCATTAAAATCAATAACCGACAGGCCGTTTATCTGACCTACTTGTGTACCACTTAAACTAATGTGGGTTTGACCGTCTCGATAAGACAGGTCACTAAAACGTTGCTGGCTGTTAATATTGTTGCCTAAGGTTAATAAAGCTTGCTCAAAACCAGTCTCATTATGTGCTAAGCCTAAGTGATTAAGGCGCTTTAAAGGTTTGAGTATCTGGTTTAAACCCAAACTCAGTAAGGCGTTGTGCTCACAGAGTTTTGCTGCAAAAGACAATACCGGCTGGTATAACTCGTGGGACAATTGCGGTAGATCTAATTGCTTTAACTCATAATTTAATTGGCTTAGGTACCAATTAACAGAGTCAGCATTTACGCTTACTTCACTCAATAACTCTGTTTCTGCAATGCTTAATTTGCTTAACTCTGGGTCCAGCTCATACAAATCCGATACGGCAATCGCATTACCCGAAATAATCAATTTAATATGCAAAGGTAAATCACTAGCTTGCAAATAAGTTTTATCTGCGTCTACTTTTGACCAAGCAAGGGTTTGCTCTTTAAAGCTAGCTTTTAGTTCAAACCAAAGTTTAGGGTCGGCTAACACATCTTCAGCATTTAAAACTAATACACTATTGTTGCTTGTGTGGAGGTGCCCAAAATTGATGTTATTTAAATCATATGGATAGTTAGGATGAGGAGCAAGTAATTGGCCAAACAAACTTACCCGGTTAAAATCCGTGCAAAATACCGCAGCGTGATTGGTTTCCCACGCTTTGTAATAAGCATTGCAGTTAACGTTTTCAGGATTTTCCTGCAAGAAGCGAAACAGCCTTTCTAGAATCTGAACAAAAGCTGTTTCAAAAGATTCATCCACAAGTTTTTGCAAAATTGAACTTAGCGACTGTTTATTGTTTTCTTCTAAAAATTGCATATCTTCAGCGAATTCTGTCGCTAGCAACTCAGCACTAAAGTCTTGGTTTAATAACTCTTCAAAGGCATCAATCGCTTGATTGAAAGCAGTTAGTTGTTGAGCGCTAATTTCAAAACTTAAAGGTCGATTAAGTTGCTCCGGGTTAGCCAACATAACGTAAGCTTTTGCTGCTCGCCTAGCATCACCATTATTGAGTAAGCTTTTGATGATAGCTTGTTCTTCTAAAAAACTCGGCGACTGACAAATCATGAGTGATTTATCAAAATTTGTTGCGAGAAAATAATCAAAACTGGCTTTAGCCACGGGCATTAGGTTTGACCACTGCAACTCAGCACAAGGCTCAATGTTGCTTAAATCAAAACTAGGGCGTAACTTTTTAATCGATAGGGCTAAATCAGTCAAATTGGCTTTCCGTTAAACATACATATTTTTGTGTGTAGTAATTATTAGCTAAAACAGTTTGTTACAGCGTCTTATAAGACAATAGCTGCAATCCAACCAAAAACCAACAAGGGTAGGTTGAAGTGTAAAAATGTGGGCACTACAGTATCCCATATGTGGTCGTGCTGACCGTCGCTATTTAGACCCGCTGTAGGCCCTAGTGTAGAATCTGAAGCGGGTGACCCTGCATCACCTAACGCTGCTGCAGTGCCAACTAGAGCGACCGTTGCAAGTTCAGAAAAACCTAATGACAAGGCAAGTGGTACATATATGGCTGCAATAATCGGAATTGTTGAGAAAG
This sequence comes from Agarivorans sp. Toyoura001, assembly GCF_005405585.1. Lineage (GTDB taxonomy): Bacteria > Pseudomonadota > Gammaproteobacteria > Enterobacterales > Celerinatantimonadaceae > Agarivorans. The sequence goes on from NZ_BJEQ01000006.1 coordinate 9,881, forward strand.
ACGAACCAATTCCCATGGTGATGAGCAGTCCCATTATAAGAAGTACTGCTGCGGCAAACATTTTGTTCGAGCCTAATATTTGGCCCGCATTGGCTACCAATTCAGGCACGCCACCGGTTGCTTTCATCACGCCGGCAAAACCATTAGCGGCAATCATGATGAACCCGATTAAGGCCATCAATTTAACGCCTTCTACGAATAAATCTTGGCTGCTTTGAGGGCGTAATCCTGCGGCGGTAGTAAGCATTAAAAAGCCACAAAGCGCACCAATAATGATGGATTCGGTATAAACGTTAATCGCAAGCGCCAATAAGATAATGACAACATTCATTACCAAGCGGCCCTTGCTCACGGGTGTTGATGTTTGTGTTTCCGATTCAGTTGGAATTAGCTCAACAGTCTTGTATTGACGAGGTTTTCTGTATGAGACAAAAATTGCAGTGAGTAAACCCACTATCATTCCTATAGCTGGGATTGTCATTGCTTTAGGCAGTTGGCTGCGTTCAATTACTAAACCAGCACTTTCAATATTGGAATGTAAAAGCTGATTCAAAAAGATACTACCAAATCCATAGGGCAGCCACATATAGGTGGTCACTAGGCCAAAGGTAATACAGCAGGCAATGATCCGCCGGTCAATATTCAGTTGATTAAAAGCCGCGAGTAGTGGCGGAATTAAAATAGGGATGAAAGCAATATGCACGGGTACTAAGTTTTGCGAACTGACAGCCATTAAGATAATAGCCACTAGCATTAGCCATTTTAATCGAGATAGGTGTTTATCTCTGTTTTTGTCCACTGTAGAGACAATTTTGTTTGCAATAAGGTCGGTTAAACCACTACGTGATATTGCGACTGCAAATGCACCTAACAATGCGTAGCTGAGCGCAATTTGCGCACCATCTCCTAGGCCAGCTTCAAAGCTGGCAATGGTATCCGCTAAGCTCATATGAGAAAGCAAACCACCCACCATAGCACTTACCGACAAAGCAAGTACTACATTCACTCTTAACAAGCTCAATAACAGCATCAAGCAGACCGAGATAACCACAGGGTTTAACATTTATAATTCCAATTTAGTCTTGTTCGTCTTGCTGAGGAAGCGGCCAGCCGCCAAGGTGTTGCCATTTGTTCACAATTAAACAAAATAGCTCTGCAGTTTTTTGTGCGTCATAAAGGGCAGAGTGTGCTTCTTCGTTATTGAAAGCTAGACCCGCTTCTTTACACGCTTTGGCCAACACCGTTTGCCCTAGGGCTAAAGCGCTGATACTGGTTGTGTCAAAGCTAACAAAAGGATGGAAGGGGTTTCGTTTTATATTGCAACGCTCAACCGCTGCGTTAAAAAAGCCCATATCAAACGCCGCGTTATGCGCAACCATGACCGCTCGATTACAGCCGTGTGACTTGAGCGCTTTGCGAATCGGTTTAAACATGTCTTTTAGCGCAAAGTCTTCGCTTACGGCGCCACGCAATGGGTTTTCTGGATCTATACCAGTAAACTCCAATGCCGCTTTTTCTAGGTTTGCGCCTTCAAAGGGCGCGACGTTGTACTGAATACTCTCAAGTACAAACAATTGGCCGTTTTCATCGAAGCTAAGTAAACAAGCTGCAATTTCAAGCAGGGCATCAGTTTTTGCATTAAAGCCTGCTGTTTCGATGTCTATAACAACAGGGTAATAGCCTCTAAAGCGGCTAGACATTAGCTGGGTAGTGAGTTCTGTTATGGTCATAATGTGGGTAACTAAATACGGAAGCGCGCATTATTACAAAAGCGGCAAAGAATCGCGAATTTGCTTTAAAGATTATTGGCCAGATGCCGATAATTTGTAGAGAAAAGAGGATTTCTGCTAATGAAACGTTATTTATTGTTGCCTTTGGCGCTGTGCGCATTGTCGGCTCAAGCCAATGTACGAAACTATACCGCGTCACTTGATGACTCGACATGGGTGATTTCAAACAAAACCCCAATTGAATGCAGAATGGATCACTTCATTCCTGCTTTTGGCGTTGCCAGTTTTGTTAGTCGCGCATCTAAAAGCGTAAATCTCGATTTCTACCTCGACATGTACAAAATTTCGGCTGAAACTCACCAAGTTTCTTTACGCAGTGTTCCTCCACTGTGGAAGCCAGGTGCAAGTTCAAAAAAAATCAGCGAACTGTCGTTTTACCAGCAGTTTGATGGATATGTAAACGCGCAACCCGCTTGGAGAATGTTGAGCGAGTTAGAAGATGGTAATGTGCCTACCTTCTATTTCGATGATTGGTACGCTAATAACAACACCACCGCAGTAGGTATTTCCTCGATTAATTTCAAAACCCAATATAACGATTTTTTGAAGTGTGTAGGGCGCTTGTTACCTTATTCTTTTGATGACATTGCGTTTACGGTTTTAACCTATCAATCCAACAGTAATGAATTAACTCCTCGCTCTAAAAAACGTTTGCAGCTAATCGGTGATTACGTAAAACACGACCCTGAGATTGATGTGGTATTAGTAGATGCTTATACCGATAGCTATGGTGGTAAATGGATTAACCAAGAACTATCAGAAAAAAGAGCAACAAAAGTTAGAGATTACTTTAAATCTAGTGGCTTAGATGAAAGTGTTATTGAAGTGTCAGGTCATGGTGAGCGTCGCCATGTAGCACGTAACGATAATACTATGGGAAGAGAGCGAAATCGCCGAGTGGTGATCTCCTTAGGTAAAGATTTACTTTAAGCACTAGAACTTAAGATGGAGTAGAGCTTAAAGCTCTACTTTTTCTTTGGTGGGGAGTACTCGCACAAATCTTCGATAATGCACGAACCGCAACGAGGTTTGCGCGCGATACAAGTATATCTGCCATGTAAGATAAACCAATGATGAACATCTACTTTAAATTCAGCTGGTGTCACCTTTAGCATTTTTTCTTCAACTTGATCGACATTCTTGCCCATTGCAAATTTGGTTCGGTTCGCCATCCTGAAAATATGAGTATCAACTGCGATAGTTGGCCAACCAAAAGCAGTGTTCAACACAACATTAGCGGTTTTACGACCAACGCCGGGAAGTGCTTCAAGTGCTTCACGGTTTTCTGGTACTTCGCCACCATGAAGGTTAATTAACATCTCACAGGCTTTAATGACGTTAATGGCCTTGTTGTTATACAGGCCAATGGTTTTAATATAGGTTTTTAAGCCATCGACACCTAAATCAAATATTTGCTGAGCAGTATTGGCCACAGGAAATAACTTATCAGTGGCCTTGTTGACGCTAACATCAGTCGCTTGGGCTGACAATGTTACAGCGACGAGTAATTCAAATGGAGATGCAAAGTTTAATTCTGTTTCAGGCTTTGGGTTATTGTCTCTGAGCCGAGTTAATATTTCTAAACGTTTATCTTTGTTCATGATTGAGGCGTACTTTCCATGTTTGAGGCTTCGTCAGGCTGCTTAGTGTTAACTTTACTGTCGATAATGTTTTTTAAAGCAATGATAAACCCCATTACCAAAAATGCGCCAGGCGGCAGTATGGCAACTAAAAAGTGTTCGTCGAAATTGACTAGCTGAACATACAAAAATGACGACCAATCACCCAACAACAATTCGACGCCATAGAATAAACTGCCGTTACCTAATAACTCTCTAATTGCGCCAACTAATGCTAATACCAAGCCAAAACCTAGGCCCATCATTAAGCCATCAAACGCAGCCGGTTTTACTTCATTACGTGCCGCAAAGGCTTCCGCGCGACCAATGATGATACAGTTTGTCACGATCAAGGGAATGAAGATCCCGAGGTTTTGATACAAACCATAGGTATAGGCATTCATTAATAGTTGGATACAGGTAACAAAAGACGCAATCACCATTACAAACACTGGAATACGTATTTCCTTAGCAACCCATTTACGAATTAGCGAAACCGTAGTGTTAGAAGCAATAAGCACTAGCATGGTGGCTACACCTAAACCTATCGCGTTAGTTAAGGTCGAGGTCACTGCCAACAGTGGGCATAAGCCAAGTAACTGCACTAAACCTGGGTTATTCTTCCAGAGTCCTTGCCACGCTAGTTTCTTATATTCACTCATCTCAAATCCTAATTAGCAGTCAACAGCAGACTGGTGCAGTATTTGTTGATTATTACTGTGATAAATCAGTACGTTTTTAACCGCTTTCACTACCGCGCGAGGAGTAATGGTTGCGCCTGTAAAAGCATCAAATTGTCCACCATCTTTTTTAACTGCCCAGCGAGGGTCTTTTTCTTCTAACAATTTCTGTTGGTCAAATTGATAAATCCAATCGGATTTTCGAGTTTCAACTTTATCGCCTAAGCCCGGTGTTTCGTTGTGTTGTACTACGCGTACACCACTTACCGAACCATCCTCATTGACTCCTACCAATAGACGAATTGCGCCACTGTAACCGTCTGGCGCAGTCGTTTGATAAACAAATGCTTGAACTTGGCCATCAACACTAATTAAACGAATAGTTTGTGCTTTGTCGCTGCCTAAAAACTGTTGGTTAGTTTCCTGGTAACAACGTTGTTGATAATCATTACCGGCTAACTCTGGAGATAATACTTCGTTTGTTGACCTAAGCAGTTGCTTGGCAACTTGTACTTCAATGCGTGGGGCAGTGAAGTAATTAACAATGACTACCAGTAAGGTGCAACCGAATGCGAACAAGGCTAACATGCCGGCGTTTTTAGTCATCGAATAGCGCTTACTGCTCATTGTTGCTTCCTTCACCGTAACCATACACTCTCGGTTTAGTAAAATGATCGATCATTGGCACTGCCATGTTACTCAATAGTACTGCAAACGCCACCGCGTCTGGGTAACCACCGTAATTACGAATGACAAATACAAGTAAGGCAACCAAGCTACCGTATATAATCCGGCCCTTGTTGCTGGTCGCGGCACTCACGGGATCGGTGAGAATAAAGAACGCACCTATCATGGTTGCGCCAGAAAACAACTGCAATAAAGTGGGGATAGAGTGGTCTGGGTTAATAGAGCTAGACAGTAAGCTAAGCGCGAGTAAGGTGCCCAAAAAGGCTAGGGGAATGTGCCAACGGATCACCTTCAAATAAACTAAGGCGATGCCACCGACTAAGTATGCCGCGTTTATCCATTGCCAACCGATACCGGCGAATTGTCCAAATACTTCATTATTAGCGATCTCAGTAGAGGTAAACCCTAGCGTTAGTTGCGTTTTCATCTCATCTAAGGGGGTAGCAATGGTGTGGCCATCAATACTGGCTATTTGTTTGATGCTAAATCCATCTACAGTATATCCATTGAAGATGAGGGATAGCCCGTCTGCCATCGTTAAGGTTTCATGTAATAAACTTTGCGGTGGCATCCAGCTTGTCATCGTGACAGGGAAAGAGACCAGCAGCAAAACATATGCAGCCATTGCAGGGTTAAATATGTTGTGGCCTAAGCCACCGTACAAGTGTTTAACCACTAATATAGCAAAACTAGCGCCAATAACGGTAATCCACCAAGGTGCATAAGCTGGAAGAGCAAGGCCGATTAATATTCCCGTTACTAAAGCGCTATTATCACTGAGGGTTGAAAAAACAGAACGCTTGCGCAGCACCATCACTAAGGATTCACTGACAAGGGCAACAGTACTAGCAAGTAATACTTGTACCAGTGTACCCATACCAAAATGTAAGCTTTGAACGAATAAACCGGGCAGTAAACACAGCATTACCCAAAACATTAAAGTCTTGGTCTTCAGTGGCTTTCTAACAAACGGAGAGCTTTGCAGTTTAGTTGTTGTCATTAGATTCATTCTCTTCGCGTTGTTTCTGTTCAGCTATTTTTTTTGCTTTAGCCCTCGCCACAGCGGCAGCCACTGCAGGATTAACCTTTTTAGGTTTATCAGCTCTGACTTGCGGATTCTCGTCTTTACTGATTTCTGTATCGTCAGGGCTTTCACTGCTAGCCGCAGCGGCCTTCTTGGCCTTCGCGCGAGCGATAGCAGCGGCAACCGCTGGATTAGCCGATGATTTTACAGGCTCTTCAGGTTCAGCATTGGTTGCTTCTTCAGTTGTTACTTGTTGTTCACTTGCAAGTTTCTTCGCTTTTGCACGAGCGATAGCTGCAGCAACCGCTGGGTTTGCCGAAGATTTTACTGGCTCTTCAGGTTTAGCTTTGTTTGCTTCCTCGGTAGATACTTGTTGCTCACTAGCTAGCTTTTTGGCTTTGGCGCGAGCGATAGCAGCGGCAACCGCTGGATTAGCCGATGATTTTACAGGCTCTTCAGGTTCAGCATTGTTTGCTTCTTCAGTTGTTACTTGTTGTTCACTCGCAAGCTTTTTAGCCTTCGCTCTTGCAATCGCGGCAGCGACAGCCGGATTAGCACTTGTCTTAGTATCTGAGTGAGTTGTTGAATCTAGTTCATCGGACGTAGTCGATTCTTTTTTTGCTTTTGCTTTTGCTCTCGCAATGGCTGCAGCAACCGCTGGATTGCTTGTGGCTTTGGCTGATGAGCTCTCTTGTTGCTTGCGTTTTTGCGCTTTGCGTGCTTCGCGCTGCGCTATTGCGGCTTGGTTATCGGGTACCCATTCGCCGGTGTCGGTTTGTTTCGCCGTTGGCGCCTCCGATTTGGCTTTTTTCACTCTTGCTAACGCTGCAGCTACAGGATCAGGCTTGTCATCAGCTTGAGTTTGAGTCTGTGCTTGCCTGCGCAGTGCAGCTTGCTGATGTTTGGCTTTACGTTCGAGTTTATCGTTTTCCAAACGTGCTTGTCTGGCGTCAAAGCGAAGCTTTGCAACATCAGCTTCTTTTTGAGCAATGTCTTCAGCTTTTATCTTTGCTTTCGCTGTGCGGTAGTGTTGCACCAGTGAAATTTCGCTCGGACATACAAACGCGCAAGCCCCGCATTCAATACAATCCATAATATTAAAATCGCGGGCTTTATTTAACTCATCACCTTGGGCAAACCAATAAAGTTGTTGTGGCAATAGTCCCATTGGGCAAGCTTGTGCGCATTCGCCACAACGAATACAAGGCGACTCTTTCTGGGCCGCTTGCGGGTGATTAACGATTAAACAGTTGGTTGTTTTTACAATGGGGGCTTGATTACTCGGCAACATAAAGCCCATCATAGAGCCACCCATTATCGTAGGGGTTTCACTAGCTGCTTGCAGTTTATTCGCAATTACATCTTCCACTCGTGTACCAACCGGCACCCAGTAGTTGCTAGGGGTCGCAACTAAATCTCCTGCCAGGGTTACGATACGAGAGATAAGTGGTTCACCATGGGTTACCGCTCTGTGTATAGCATAAGCAGTACCTACATTTTGTACCAACATACCCAAATCTATAGGCAGTTGTTTAGCGCCAACTTCTTTACCGGTTAATACCTGAATTAACTGCTTTTCACCGCCTGAAGGGTATTTCGTCGGAATACTACGTATGCTAATGGAGTCGTTAGTATTCTCTTTAAGTGCATTAATCGCCTCGGGTTTATCGTCTTCTACTGCAACAATGGTAATTGCTGGCTGTAATACTTTTTGTAGTAGGGCAACACCTTCAATTATTTCAGCTGCGTAGTTGCGCATTAGGCAATCATCTGCAGATATATAGGGCTCACATTCGGCGCCGTTGATAATCAGTACATCTAAGGCTTTATGTGGAGTGATTTTTAATGCAGTAGGAAAGCCCGCTCCTCCCATGCCTGATATACCGCTTTGATGCACTCGCTGGCAGATATTCTCAGTGGTCAATTGCTCACCTTCTAAGGCGGCAGGTAACACTACGTCTTGTTGGGTTTTGTCTACCTTAATGACCACGCTTAACTCAGGTATTGCTGAGGCATGTGCAGTTATACGCGGTTCTATGGCAATCACTTCACCAGAACAAGAGGCGTGCACCGGTGGTGCTTGGAAAAATTGTGACTCTGTTAGCGCTTGAGCTCGCAGTACCTTATCACCCACCTTAACTAACAATTTTCCAGCGCTGCCAATATGCTGTTGAACGGGGATACTAATGACCTCGGGGTTATCGATAGTTTCCGGCTTATCGCAGTTAATATTTTGTTTATTGGTGCTGGGATGCACGCCACCTTTATAGTTCCAGGTGAAACCTTGTTTAATTTTTTCTAGCCAAGCAACCATCTATTTACTTTCCTCGATGATTGCTACGTCAATCTGATTCAATTTCCAATCCCAGTTTTTGGTGGTAGTGGGTACAGGGCGCATTTCAATACAATCGGTTGGGCAGGGTGCTACACAAAGCTCGCAACCAGTGCATTCTTTGCTAATAACGGTATGCATGTGTTTATTCGCGCCCATAATTGCGTCAACTGGGCACGCTTGAATGCACTTAGTACAACCAATACAAGCATCTTCTACGATAAAAGCGACTTTTTTGCGGTCATCTTCTTTAACGGCGGCTTCATCTAAAGGGATCGCTTCAACACCAAGCAAATCGGCAATCTTTACTACTGTTTCATCACCACCCGGCGGGCACTTATTGATTGCTTCACCGTTGGCAATGGCTTCTGCATAGGGGCGACAGCCTGGATGGCCGCATTGTCCACACTGAGTTTGCGGGAGCAAGGCTTCTACTTGGTCGGCAATTGGGTTGCCTTCCACTTTATATTTTATTGCGGCATAACCCAGTATTGCTCCAAACACGAGAGCTAATAATGTAATGGCGATGAGTGCTTCTAACATTCTGATTTACTACTTAATTAATCCGGTGAATCCAACAAAAGCTAACGACATTAAACCTGCGGTGATCATGGCGATTGCAGCACCTTTAAATGGCACTGGAATATCGGCAACCACTAGGCGCTCTCGCATCGCTGAAAACAATATGAGAACTAATGAGAAACCTGCAGCAGCGCCAAACCCGTAAATAATTGACTCAAACAAATCGTGTTGTTCGTTAATATTTAACAGTGCTACCCCTAATACTGCGCAGTTAGACGTAATCAATGGTAAGTAGATACCCAATACGCGGTGCAGAGCGGGACTGGCTTTTTGAACGAACATCTCGGTAAATTGCACTACAACAGCAATTACCAAAATAAAACTCATGGTGCGCAAATACACTATATCTAGTGGTGCAAGAATATATTGCTCCACTAAATAAGAACACATAGAGGCCAAGGTGAGTACAAAAGTGGTTGCTAAGGCCATGCCTATTGCAGTTTCCACTTTACTGGATACACCCATAAATGGGCATAAGCCCAAAAATTTAACGAGTACAAAATTATTAACCAGCACGGTGCTAATCAATAACAACAAATATTCAGTCATTTAAGTAAGATGCAGCGAAACGAGCCGCTATTATCCTTGTTTGCGTGCCGTATAACAACCGTGAGTTCACTGTGGGAAAGGGCACAAAATATTGCTGTGATTAGTGGGTCATTTTTGTGCAAACAAATTGTCTTTCTTAGCTTCAATTGATCTTGATCATTGGTATTTGCTTTATGAATAAAATTACTCGACTACTATATCTAGTGGGTACTAAAATCCTTCACCACTAGATATGGAAAACCATCCTGTTTAACGCTTTTTGTACGCAGAACTCTCTGCAAAGCCTTTAACAACGTGGCTTCCAAACAATTTTATAGAATGAGTGAGCTAAATTGGAGCGTAAATCGTGAAAACAGTCGTGATAAAACGAGACGGAAGCCGTGTACCTTACGACGCGAAGCGAATTGTAGATGCCGTACTGAAAGCTGCTGAAGCTTTAGGTGTAAAGGATAACCTCGTAGCACTACAAATTACTCAGCAGGTCACTGAGCAGTTTTTGAATCAATCAGAAGTTGATATTAACGATATCCAATCGTCGGTAGAAAACTTCTTGATGGAAAGCGACAACAAAACACTGGCTCGTGCTTATATTGAATATCGCCATGATAGAGACGTTGCTCGCGATAAGCGTAGCGTGCTAAATAGCGAAATCAGAGGTCTGGTTGAGCAAAGCAATGCGGCACTGTTAAACGAAAACGCCAATAAAGACAGTAAAGTTATTCCTACTCAGCGTGACTTGTTAGCAGGTATTGTTGCTAAGCATTACGCAAAAACGCATTTACTTCCACGTGATGTTGTTAAAGCCCATGAAGCTGGCGAAATCCATTTTCACGATTTAGATTACGCACCGTTCTTCCCAATGTTTAACTGTATGTTGATTGACCTTGAAGGGATGTTAACCGGTGGTTTTAAAATGGGTAATGCCGAGATAGAAACGCCTAAGTCGATTTCTACGGCGACTGCAGTTACGGCACAAATTATTGCCCAAGTGGCTAGCCATATTTACGGCGGAACCACGATTAACCGGATCGATGAAATTTTATCGCCCTATGTGCTTAAAAGCCATGAGAAACATTTAGCTACCGCTCAACAGTGGCAAATAGCAGACGCCGAAGCTTACGCTAAAGCACAAACTGAGAAAGAGTGTCACGACGCTTTTCAGTCACTTGAGTACGAAGTAAACACCTTGCATACCGCAAATGGTCAAACTCCGTTTGTTACTTTTGGATTTGGTTTGGGTTCTTGTTGGGCCTCTCGCCTTATTCAGCGCTCAATTTTAGAGAACCGCATTGCAGGTTTGGGCAAAAATGCCAAAACAGCAGTGTTCCCTAAACTAGTGTTTGCAATTAAAGATGGCCTAAATCATAAGAAGTCTGACCCAAGTTACGACATTAAGCAGTTAGCTTTAGAGTGTGCGTCGAAACGCATGTACCCAGATATTCTTAACTATGAAAAAGTAGTAGAGGTCACTGGTTCATTTAAAACCCCAATGGGTTGTCGTAGCTTTTTAGGTCACTACCAAGAAGATGGTAAAGACATCCATGATGGCCGCAATAACTTAGGGGTGGTTAGCTTAAACTTACCGCGTATCGCTATTGAAGCTAAAGGTGATGAGCAACGCTTCTTTGAATTATTGGAGCAACGTTTAAGCGTGGCAAAAATGGGCCTAGATACTCGTATAGACCGTTTAAAAGGCGTAAAAGCCAAGGTTGCTCCAATCTTGTACATGGAAGGCGCTTGTGGTGTTCGGCTGAACGCCGAAGATGATGTATCTAAGATCTTTGAAAACGGTCGTGCGTCAATTTCTTTGGGTTACATTGGTTTACACGAAACAGTAAACGCGCTCTATGACAACAAAGACCACGTGTACGACAATAAGCAACTTCAACAAAAAGCCCTTGGTATTGTTACTGCGCTTAAGCAAGCTACTCTTCGCTGGGAAAAAGAAAGCGGCTATGCATTTAGTTTGTACAGCACCCCAAGTGAAAACTTGTGTGATCGCTTCTGTCGCTTAGACGCTAGAAAGTTTGGTGTGATTGCAGACGTTACTGATAAAGGCTATTACACCAACAGCTTCCATCTAGATGTAGAGAAAAAGGTTAATCCGTTCGACAAGATTGATTTCGAATTACCTTACCCGTCGGTCACTAGTGGTGGTTTTATTTGTTATGGCGAATACCCAAACATGCAACACAACACTGAAGCTTTGGAAGACGTATGGGATTACAGCTACAGTCGAGTACCTTATTACGGCACCAATACACCAATAGATGAATGTTACGAGTGTGACTTTACTGGCGAGTTTAACTGCACAAGCAAAGGTTTCGAATGTCCTTCGTGCGGCAACACTGAAGCTAGCAAGGTATCGGTGACTCGACGAGTATGTGGTTATTTAGGTAGCCCAGATGCGCGCCCGTTTAACTACGGTAAGCAAGAAGAAGTTAAACGACGAGTAAAACATCTATAAATGAACTACTTAAGCTATCATCCTATTGATGTAGTTAATGGACAAGGTACTCGTTGTACCTTGTTTGTTGCCGGCTGCGAGCACCAGTGCCGCGGTTGTTACAATCAAAAGTCATGGAGTTGTGATTCAGGCCATCAGTTCACTTCCGAATTAGAACAACAAATTATCGATGACCTAAACGACACGCGGATTAAACGAAAAGGCCTAAGCCTTAGCGGTGGAGATCCCCTTCACCCGAAAAACGTCGAAGCCGTTCATCGTTTAGTTCAACGTGTTAAACAGGAATGCAGTGATAAAGATATATGGCTGTGGACAGGGTATTTATTAAGCGATCTTGATGAACAGCAGCAAGCGGTAGTTAAGTTAGTCGATACCCTAATTGATGGCAAGTTTGAACAGACACTTGCCGAGCCAAAGTTGCAATGGCGCGGTAGTAGTAACCAAATTATCTACCAACAACCACTGCGTTAATTAACTTATTAGCTCAGGACGAGCAATTAAGTAACCCTGCAAGCTGTCTACATACATAGATTCTAGCAATTGTTTTTGCTCAAGTGTTTCAACACCTTGAGCAATTACTTGGCATCCTAGCCGATGTGATACTTCTACTAACATAGTAACAAACTGCTGGTTAGCCTTATCGGTTTCAAGTTGCTGAACCAAATCGCTGCTAATTTTCACATAATTAGGTTTAAGCTCTTTAAACAGCTTAAATGAGCCAATACCATTACCAAAATCTGCAATCGCTGTGTGGCAGCTATTGCGTCGTAATACCTCAAATAACTTCTTAGCATTGGTTAAGTGCATGTCTAGCAATTCTTCTTCTATTTCAAACACCACACGAGACTTCAGGTTAGGGTAGGTGAGTAGCTCCTGAGTTAGCCAACCACAAAACTCTGGGTCGGTTAAAATTAGCTTACTTAGGTTAATTCCCCAGCGATACTCGGCATTCTGGCTAGAAATCGTTTTCAAAATATAGCGTAAAGTGACTTTTTCTAACTCAACAATCACTCCTAAACGTTGTGCCATTACCAAGGTAGTTTCTGTTGGCAGCTGTTGCTGTTTTTCAGACAAGAAACGTATAAATACTTCATGATAAGCAGGCATGGTTCTGTGAAGCGATTGAATAGCCTGAGAGGCTAAGCGGAAGTTAGCGTGATTGATGAGCCTACTAATGGTGGTGTGCCATTGAAGTTCGCTACTTTCCAATGTTTCATTGTCTTCTAAAACGATTTCCCAGCCGTTGGGTGAAAGGCTTTGAGCAATAGCTAATGCAGCGTCGGTACGGGCTATAATGCGTTCTATGGTATCACCTTGTTTTAGTTCGGTAACTCCGGTGTAAGCGGCGCTTTGCATTTGTTTGTTGCTACTGTAATCGCTTAACGAAGATTTCAGCGCTAGCGCTATTTGGCTTACTCGGCTGGCGGCAAAGTTAGGGATGATAAGGGCAAATTCAGCGCCCAACAACCGATAGAGTAGGCTGCTTGAATAATCTTTGCGGTTTAAATCAATAATACGCGCTATTTCTTTAATGTAGTCGTCGCCGGCCTGATGTCCTCGAGACTTATTGATTTCTTCCAGCTGTGAGGCTCTCACTAAAAACAACACGGTGTTTTTAGACTCTGACTGCAGCATCTCCTGCATTTTTTGGCGGAAAGAATGGCGATTAAACATGCCCGTTAACGGGTCTAAAGCGACTTGTTTTTCAAGTTGTTTAATCGCGTGCTTTTGTTGGCGAATTTGCTGAGTGAACTGTTGCTTCTGATCCTTAATTAATTCGCCCACCGAGCCTAATACGGGCTTTTCATCCACGAGGCGGTCAGCGTTAACCAGTTTCTTAAGTTTGCTCTTAACTCGAGATATTGCGCGCAGATACAATAAACTCGTGAGGAAATAGCCCATAAAACATAGCGCTGCAATAGTAAGGTACAGTTTTAAGTAACCATCGCTAACAAATTCAAAAGAAGGCTTAAAATTCACGCTAAATTTGTCTACCGCTAAAGTCTGCATAGCCGTTTTACTTGGTTCGGCTAAATCTACCAGCCAGTGCTGAGCAGAGCCCACTGTTGCCAAGGTGTTGTCTACGGCTAACTGAGTAGAAATAAAGCTGAGGTTATGCTGTTCGCGTAACCCAGATAGATAGTCCTGGTTGAGCTGGCTTACTTTTGTTAGTTGCAAGGCGAGTAGGGTATTTATCTGTTGGTTTTCACGCGCAAGATCCAACTTGAAAAGTTGTACGTGTACACCCACTAAGGAAATCCATAACGCAATAAACAAAAAAGCATTTACAACAAAGAATGTTCTAAGGCCTTTCATATCCTACCTGTATAATTATTCAGCGATCACAATAATGATACATGCAAACATTAGACTTATCTATCAGATGCTTAGCATTAGGTAATATAATTTTAAAGTGTGTAAAAACGTTAGCGTGAAGTAGGAGGGAAAATAATTAGAAATGTGGCTCCCCAAGTTGGGCTTGAACCAACGACACATGGATTAACAGTCCACCGCTCTACCAACTGAGCTATTGGGGAATCGCTTTGCTTAAGTGCGGGGCGCATAGTAATAATTGCCCCTATAAGTGTCAACTAATTCTACGTCAAAAATGACATTTTCTGTTTGTTTGCTCAACTTACATCCAGTTGTTGCAAACAACAGATCGAAAGTTGCTCAGCTGGTATAAATAATGCGCAGATAATTAAATCTCATAAAAAACCATTTCCTTATAGCCAGGCGATGTTGAACAGATTTTATACACAAAGCCGAAAAGCCTTTGTTAGTGCTATCTACAGATAGTTATCCACTGATTTTGTGGATAACTGTGTGCATGAAATAGTTACTATCAGCGCTAGCCCAGCAGTTACGGTGAGTTGAAGCAAATTTGATCTATATCTGTTTTTACTTATTCGATATAAATATCAATGCCTTAGTGATTTATTGGCACAAAAGCTCAAAATTTAACCGCAATATAAAGTTGTTGCTTTTACAAAATATTTGATGTGCATTACTTTTCATTACAGTCATCTTACTGTGCACAATTTAGCTGAATATACTGAGTAAAAGCATAATGCAATATTCTCTGCTGGAGTTAGCTTAAATTGGCTGAAAAGGTAATACGGTTAGTAAAATCAAAGCAGTTTTGCGTAGAATAGACAAACTTAGCCTCAGAACAGTTCATCGGTAGTTACATAATGAAAAAACCTTTCGACTTAGTGTCTGATTACACACCCGCAGGGGATCAGCCTAAGGCAATCAGTAGTTTAAATGAAGGCCTAGAAGATGGCCTCGCTCACCAAACATTATTAGGGGTTACGGGCTCGGGTAAAACCTTTACTGTGGCAAATGTGATTGCTACCCAAAACCGCCCCACGATTATATTGGCGCCCAATAAAACCTTGGCTGCACAGCTATACGGCGAGATGAAAGAGTTCTTTCCTAATAATGCAGTTGAGTTTTTCGTTTCTTATTACGACTATTACCAACCAGAAGCGTACGTACCTACTACCGATACATTTATTGAAAAAGATGCGTCGGTAAACTCACATATTGAGCAAATGCGCTTATCTGCCACCAAAGCACTACTAGAGAGACGCGACGTAGTCTTAGTGGCGTCTGTGTCAGCAATATACGGCTTAGGTGACCCACAGTCGTATTTGCAGATGATGCTTCATTTAAGCGTTGGCGACATGATCGATCAACGAGCCATTTTGCGGCGCTTGGCTGAATTACAATATTCTAGAAATGATGCGGCTTTTCAGCGTTCTACTTTTCGGGTTAGGGGAGATGTGATTGATGTCTTTCCAGCAGAATCCGATAAAAACGCTGTACGCATAGAATTATTCGACGGCGAAGTAGAGCGCTTAAGCAGCTTTGACCCGCTAACCGGCGCCGAAGAAGAAGTGATGGTGCGGGTGACTATATTTCCTAAAACTCACTACGTTACCCCTAGAGAAACCATTCTAAATGCCATTTCGTTTATTAAAGAAGAGCTAAATGAGCGCAAGAAGCAGCTACTTGATGCCAATAAACTTATAGAAGAGCAACGGATCTCGCAACGTACATTGTTTGATATTGAAATGATGAACGAGCTGGGTTATTGCTCAGGTATCGAAAACTACTCTCGATATCTATCGTCGCGCGCGCCTGGCGAGCCACCACCAACCTTACTTGATTACTTGCCGGCTGATGGCATGTTAATAATCGATGAGTCTCACGTTACTGTTCCGCAAATTGGCGCTATGTACAAAGGGGACCGATCTCGTAAAGAGAACCTAGTGAACTATGGTTTCCGTTTGCCTTCTGCCTTGGATAATAGGCCCCTAAAGTTTGAAGAGTTTGAACAAATAGCCCCACAGACTATTTTTGTATCGGCGACACCGAGCAACTATGAGTTAGAGAAAACCAATCAAGAATTTGTGGAGCAAGTGGTTAGGCCGACTGGATTGCTTGATCCTGAGATAGAAGTAAGACCTGTTAATACCCAAGTTGATGATTTGTTGTCTGAAATTCGTATTAGAACTGCGATAGACGAACGAGTACTGGTGACAACGTTAACCAAACGCATGGCGGAAGATTTAAGTGAATACCTAACCGAGCACCAAGTAAAGGTACGTTATCTGCATTCTGATATCGATACTGTAGAGCGAGTGGAGATCATTCGTGATTTACGAATGGGTGTGTTTGACGTGTTGGTCGGTATTAACTTATTGCGAGAAGGTTTGGACATGCCAGAAGTCTCTTTGGTTGCCATTCTAGATGCTGATAAAGAAGGGTTCTTACGCTCTGAACGTTCACTGATTCAAACGATAGGCCGTGCTGCACGTCATCCACAAGGTAAAGCGATTCTTTACGGTGATAAAGTCACTGGCTCCATGGGGAAAGCAATCAGCGAAACCAAACGCCGTCGCGAAATTCAGCATCAATATAACGTAGACAACGGCATTGTACCGAAAAAGCTAAACAAAAAAGTAGTGGATATTAGTAACTTTGGTAAGAGTAAGGTCTTACAAGCTGCTGAGCCTAAAGCTAAATACGCGGCACTTACTCCTGAGGTTATGCTTAAAAATATTGCTCAATTAGAGAAGCAAATGATCCACCATGCTAAAGAGCTGGAATTTGAGCAAGCTGCGGCGGTGCGTGATGAGATAACCGAAATGCAGGAACAATTAGTAAAAATGAGTTAACTAAAACTAAGACAAAAAAAAGCCGCTGATAACAGCGGCTTTTTTAGCTAAAAACTATCTTAGTTTGCTGCAGTAATAATTGCACCAAACTCTTCAGCCATTAGAGAAGCACCGCCAACTAGCGCGCCATCAATGTCAGCTTGAGAGAAAAGTTCTTTAGCTGTAGCCGCTTTAACGCTACCGCCGTAAAGGATTTGAACTTTCTCAGCCACTGTAGCGCTTTGGGCTGCTAACCAGCTACGGATGTGAGCGTGAATAGCTTGAGCTTGCTCAGAAGTAGCAGATTTACCAGTACCAATTGCCCATACAGGTTCGTATGCGATAACGGCGTTTTCTAGGGACTCAACACCACAAAGGTCGATAACAGCTTTAAGTTGAGTTTCAACTACCGCTTGAGTTTTGCCTGCTTCGTTCTCTTCAAGAGTTTCGCCGATACATAGTACAGGTACTAACTGGTTTTCTTGAATAGCTTTAAATTTAGCGGCAACTACAGCGTCTGTTTCGTTGTGGTACTGACGACGCTCACTGTGGCCTACTAAGCTGTAAGTACAGCCAAACTCTTTCAACATAACTGGAGAGTTTTCGCCAGTAAATGCACCAGAAGTGTTTACGCTTGCATCTTGTGCACCGTAAGCGATTGGAGCATCGCCTACTAACGCTTCAACTTGACCTAAGAAAACAACAGGTGGGCAAATTGCAGCTTGTACATTTGTTGCTGCTTTAGCAGGTGCGATTAAGCCATTTACTAATGCGGTAACAGAATCTTTAGTACCGTTTAGTTTCCAGTTACCCATTACTAGAGGTGTTCTCATTGTGCTTCTCTCCTTTAAATAAATTGGCTCGATTATAGTGAATAAATTACAAAAACGTAGTGTTTACGCGAAATTATCTGCCTAATTCTGAAAATAGCTGATCTAAAACAAACGATTACGAAAAATAAGCACGAATTTGTTGCCACCAAATACCAAGTTTTTCATGCCATAAGGCATCGTAGCGATGGATAAATCGTGCGTCAGGCAAAAATTCATAAAGTTGTTGTTCTCCTTGAATTTCTTTACCCAAATAGTCTGTTGGAACCGGGCTAATATTGCTCGAATACTTATTAAAGTGTTTTAGCGCTCGTTGCATGTGGGTAGCGCTAGTCACCAAAGCAGTGGGTCGTTGCCCTATATAAGTCGCAATAACCGCGGCTTCTTGTTCAGTATCTCTCGCTTTAGGAATAGTGATGATGTTTGCCGGAGGAATGTTGGCTTGCTGCGCAACTTTCTCCATTAGCTCAGCGTTACTGTTAGGATCGCTGCCGCCATAACCTGACACAATTAAGCGACTTTGAGGATTAACTAAACTCAGCTCAATGCCTTTGATAATGCGAGCAAATGAAGAACGGCTGAGCTGTTCAGTGGGCGATAGCAGCGGGTCACTTATATGTCCTCCGCCTAGTACCACAACAAAATCAAAGCTATCTACTAATTGACTAGGGGGGAGCACCGCACGTTCTTTTTCTAACAATTGTTCATTAACCCACCACGGGTTACTGGTCACTATTAATATAAGCAAAGCAGGAAGCAACGTCGCTGCTGCACGATAAGGCCGTTTGGTTAAACCAAAGTAAAAAGAAAGTAACAAAAAAAACAACGAAATGTTGAGTGGCATCAACAGCGATCCCAGCCATTTTTTAACGATAAAACCTAAACTTAAGTCCATATAGTGGTTTCTCTCAAATGCGTTGTAGGCATCTTAATTGATTGTGGCTAATGGTGGAAATACGATTACTTAAAATTGACAAAAATAGATGCTTAAACCAAAAAAGTGCGTTAAATCAAAATTATCCCGATATTTTTTTCTGTCGCTAAAGACAGGTTTGGCTAGTTAGGGTAATCTTCGCTCAATACAGGTATGTAATTAGCAGTGAGGAAAATATGTTTGAGCGCGTAACCGCCGCCCCGGCAGATCCTATTCTAGGATTAACCGAAGCTTTTAAAGCTGATCCACGTCCCAACAAGATCAATCTTGGTGTTGGTATCTACAAAAACGAAGCGGGTCAAACCCCAGTTTTGGCCACCGTTAAGATTGCAGAAAAACAACTTTTAGAAAACGAAGCCACAAAGTCTTACCTCAGTATTGAAGGTAATCCAGCTTATGGCAGCGAAGTTCAAAAGTTATTGTTTGGCGAAAACAGCGAAATTGTAACCAGTCAGCGTGGATTTACCGCTCAATCACCAGGTGGAACCGGCGCGCTGCACAATGCAGCTGAGTTTGCCTACAACCATTTGGGTGTTCGTACTGTATGGGTGAGTAATCCAACTTGGGCAAACCACGGCAATATCTTTAAAGCCTTAGGCTTAGAAGTTAAAGCATACGATTACTACAATGCTGACACTAAAGATTTAGACTTTGACGCAATGCTAAGCTCGCTAGAACAAGTTGCCGAAGGTGACTTAGTGTTGTTCCACGGCTGTTGTCACAACCCTACCGGGATTGACCCAACAACCGAACAGTGGCAACAACTTGCTAGCTTAGCCGCCAGCAAAAAAATGCTACCTTTGTTCGACTTTGCATACCAAGGTTTTGCTAAGGGTGTTGAAGAAGACGCTGCTGGCCTGCGTATTTTTGCCAAAGAGATAAAAGAACTGCTAGTAGCAAGTTCATTTTCTAAAAACTTTGGTTTATACAACGAACGTGTTGGAGCCTTTACCTTAGTCGCTAGCGACAAAGAGCAAGGCGCAGTAGCATTTAGCCAAGTTAAAGCTGGGATTCGAGCGAACTACTCAAACCCGCCATCACATGGCGCGGCAGTAGTTACGACAATTTTGCAAAACCCAGAACTTAAAGCGCAATGGAATGCTGAAGTCGCTGACATGCGTGAGCGAATTAAAGAGATGCGTGATTTGTTTGTGGCAACTTTAGCTGCCAAAGGCGCAACGGGGGACTATAGCTTCATCCAACGTCAAAACGGTATGTTCTCGTTCTCTGGTTTAAGTAAAGAACAAGTCCAAATCTTAAAAGAAGAGCACGGTGTTTACATCGTAGGTTCTGGTCGTATCAGCGTAGCCGGTATGACTAAAAACAATATGGAAGCGCTTTGTGCGGCAATTGCTGCAGTAGTTTAAAGCTTTTTGGTTAAGCGCTAAGGCGCTTAACCAAACTTTCACCCCACCACTATATTTCTGCCTTTGTTCTTGGCTTTGTATAAAGCGTTATCAGCCTCTTTAATCACTTCTTCAGCGTTGGCGTGATGGCTAGCTTTTTCTGCCACACCTATGCTCACGGTAATCTGTACAGTATTTTTGGGTTTTGCTTCTTCGTCCCGAGCGGCTTTGTCACCTTTATCGCGATTGGTTTTATCACGAATGGCAAAGGGCGTTTCCGAGATTATTTCTCTAATATCATCTAAAAAGGCAAGTGCGTGATCGAGCTTTTTACCTTTGAATAATACTGTGAACTCTTCACCGCCATAACGAAACACTTGGCCGCCGCCTTCTATTTGGTCGAGTTTAGACGCCACCATTGCCAGCACGTCGTCGCCAACATCATGGCCGTAGGTATCGTTAAACTTTTTGAAGTGATCAATATCTACCATCGCTAAACTATAATTTTTAGACATACCAGCCAGTTTCTCAAACAACATGCGTCTGCCAAGTAAACCGGTTAGCTCGTCTCGGTAGGCTAACTCGTGTGAAGCGCTAAACCCGCTATACAACATAATTAGCATTGACGCCGCGAAGAACACTGAAGAAATCGCTTCTCTGTCGAGAAACGCCAAAGGAAAGACACTGGCGACAAAACTAAAAAACAAACCAATAGATAAACTGGTGGGCTGATTTAAAAAGCGAATAAAGGCCAATACCAAACACAATGTGGCTAAGCCAAGAGCGTGCAAGCTGATCACTAAGCCATCTAAAGGGCGAGGGGGAAACCACTCATCGATAATCCCAAGCAAATCAGTACTGAAGTAATTAATGCTGAGCGAGATAGCAGCTACTTGTATCAAAATAAAGCCGTAACTTAACCAAGCTCTGCGCGTTTTACTGCCGTTTTCTCTAATAAACTGGTTTAACACTAAGTTTAATGGGATGAATAGACAGATTAGCGTAAAGGCTGTTTTCGCCTCGGGCACGTCTAAAGGTTGCTGAAGATAATTGGAAATAATCCAGTAACTAAACGAGTTAACCATGACAACGGTAATAAGCTGCCGACGATTAAACTGTAAAGCCAACATAGCGGTAATAGCTGCTAAGCCGTAAGGCATCCAGTAAATGATGTCTCTTGTATTGCTAGACAAAGCTGAGTGCCAAATCAACATACCAGCAGCCACAGATAGTATGACTAGAGAAGGAAACACGTTGTAGCTAGTTAGGCGGCTTTCCATAGTTTTCAAGTAATTGAGTTTGAGTGGATTTTATCGAACTATTAATAGATTTTGAATCAATAACGTATGGATAATACGCTTAGCCTCTAAGTTTTTGCCAGCAACACCCTAATACTCTTTGATATTATGCAGTTGCTGTTCTAATTTTACTGTATCTAAAGAATATGGAGCGACGCATGAGTGACTTTCTTTTCATCGATGATATCGACGAACCAGCTGAAGAAGTTACCAAAGCAACCTGGAAATTACTTGTCATTGACGACGAAGCCGAAATTCACTCCGTTACTCGCTTAGTTTTATCTGACGTTGAAATAGATGGTTACAAATTGGAGTTTCTTTCTGCCTATAGTGCGGAAGAAGCGCAAAAAATCTTCCAAGAAAATGACGACATAGCCATCGCCTTAGTAGATGTGGTGATGGAAACTGACCATGCTGGCTTAGAGTTAGTGCGTTGGATCCGCGAAACCCATCAAAACCATGCTACTCGTTTGATTTTGCGAACAGGTCAACCAGGCCAAGCGCCAGAAGAATCGGTAATTAAAGATTACGATATCAATGATTACAAAAGTAAAACCGAACTCACGGCAACTAAATTAAAAACCATCACCTACTCAGCGATCCGTTCTTATCGAGACATACTGTTTATTGAACGTCATCGCACCGGTTTATTACAGGTTATCGAATCAACTTCTTTGGTATTGAAAAGTAAAACGCTATACCACTTTGGTTCAGCTGTACTCAAACAACTGGTTGAGCTTTTCCAGCTAGAAAGCTCCGCAATGTACATTACTACTCTTACCGAAGACGTATTGCGGCATCAGTCTTTTAACGTGTTAGCTGCTACCGGTGACTTTGTTACCAACGAACACAATGAATACGACTTTGACCAGAGCAAAATTCCAGACAACGTAAAAAGCTTGCTTAAGCGTGCGCTCGATGAGAAGAAAACCTTAGTAACCGAAGACTGCTACGTAGGTTTTTATCCAACCGATAGTCGCAGTGTGAGCTTGTTATATGTTCAACACGAGAAACCTTTAGACGACATTGAAAAAGGTTTGTTGGAAGTATTTGCTACTAATATTGCGTTAACCTTTGAAAATCTTACCATTAAAGAGGAAATTCAAGATACCCAAAAAGAGCTTATCTTTATTATTGGCGACGCCATTGAGCAACGTAGTAAAGAAACTGGGTCACACGTAAAACGCGTATCGTTAATCTGTGAGTTGATGGCGCAAAAGTTAGATTTTGATGCAGAGTTTGTTGAAGTGTTTAAACACGCGGCCCCATTGCACGACCTAGGAAAAATTGCCATACCTGAGTCTATATTGCATAAACCCGGTAAGTTAGATGCCGAAGAATGGAAAATCATGCAAACCCATGCCCAAATAGGTTATGACCTTTTGGCCGACTCAAATAAAATTATTGCTCGATTAGGCGCTGAAATCTCTCTATGTCACCACGAGAAATGGGATGGAACAGGATACCCTCGTCAGTTGGCCGGTGAAGATATACCATTAGTTGGCCGTATTATGGCGATAACCGACGTATTTGATGCGCTAGGGTCTAAACGTTCTTACAAAGAACCGTGGAGTAATGAAGAGATTAAAACCTTTATTACTGAGCAAAAAGGTAAACATTTCGATCCAAAACTGGTTGATATTTTGGTCGAAGATTTCGATGAATTTCTCGAAATAAGAAATACTTACCCAGATTAGCGCTAAGTTAGTTCTAGTTAACCTTTCTGATTGAGTTTTTGCTTAATTTAGCGCATGCTCCATAGATTACTTGCTTAGCCAATCTGGCTAAGCTTTTTTATGACTATGGGCACAATTGTGGCGCTAAAACCAACTATCTATAAGTTACGAATTTCACTGTCAGATTTGAATCGAAATTATTACGACACACTTAACTTAACCATTGCCCAACACCCCTCCGAAACCTTAGAACGAATGATGGCGCGCACCATGGCTTTTTGTCATAGCGCAGAACAAGGTTTAGAATTTACTAAAGGGCTTAGTGAAATAGAAGAACCAGATATTTGGTTAAAGTCTTTAGAAAACGACACCAAAGTATGGGTAGATGTAGGCGAACCGACACCAGAGCGCATGAAAAAGGCTTCTCGTTCAGCTGAGTTAGCTAAGGTATATACCTTTAACGCTAAGTCAGATACTTGGTGGCAGCAAACAGAAAATAAAGTTAATCAATTAGCGGTTCAGGTTTGGCAATTTGACTGGCAAGAAATAAGCACTTTAGCCTCTTTTGTTAAACGTACCATGGATCTATCGGTAACCATTACCGAAGAATCAGCTTACGTAACCTCAGACGACAATGAGATAGAAATTCACTGGCGCAGTTTAAAATAAGTTTAAACAAGGAAGCTTCGGCTTCCTTTTTTTATCCACAACATTTCTTGTACTTTTTACCACTGCCGCAGTGACAAGGATCATTACGTTTAGGCGTCGTAGCAAAAGTAGTAGTGGTTGGCTTGTTGAGCAAAACGTCTAAGGCTTGAGTATTTTCTTCCGATGACGCATCAACGATAACCTCAACCGCAAGTTGGTGTTCGTCTGCGAGTGCCACAACAGCCACTTTTCTCTCTTCGGTTTGAACAGTCAAATTCAATGGGTTTTCACTTGTGCCCAACTTTGCAGCTCGCTTGGTCGTAAAACCAAAACTTTCATACTTCGGCTTTTTCTCGATTCGGCCCTTATAAAAAAACTTAGACATAATTTCCCCAAAAAAGTAATTAGCAGCAGGCTTATACAGCATATGCATTGGCAAATAAACGGTAAATAATTGCACATAAGGATTTAGTCGCTAAAGCCTGATGTACATCAGTAAAACGCTTGCAGATTTGCGTTCAAACTCTTGTTAAAAAGTGACCAATAATTGTCTTCCTACTATGCTTAATAACATTAGCTTTATCATGGTTTTAACGCTTCGTTTTGTTGCTTGAGCATTTTTGAAGAAGGAAGATATATGTTTGCCAATCGTTTTACATTACAAACCCGGCTCATATTTGCCGTGCTGTTACCTTGTATAGCACTACTAGTTGTGGGGATGACAAGTTTAAACAGTATGTCCAAGATTCAACAAAAGGCGGAACAGTTGTATCTCAATACCTCTGCGCCGATGCGGTCGATGGGAGAGGTGGCGTCAAGAATACCGAGAATGCGTGTGGGTATAGATATGATGTTGTTACAGGAAACCTCTTTACGAGATAAAAAAGGTGTAACAACAAGGGTAAGAGAAACCCGCCAAGAAGACATTATAGAAATGCGAGAGGCATTTCAAAATGCGGTAGACGCTCAAGTTAATCGGCAACGCCGTAAAGAAGTAGAGCAACTGCTCCGTCAATTCGAGAATATGGTCAAAAATGAGCTAGAGCCCATGTTAGTCGCATTTGAAAAAAAGGACTTGAACACGGCGAAAGACATATATCAGAACAGATATGCTAAAACCTACGGCACAATGCGCAAAGAGACATCGGCAATTATGGACTCTTTGCTTGAGCAAGCTAAAGAGCAACACGAGCAAAGCTTAAGTAGCTACGCTAGCGGTCAGTTTTTAATGAGTATCATCATTGGCTTAGGCTTAATCATTTCGTTTGTTGTATCTTCCTATATTGTTCTTAGTTTGAAACGCCGAGTGGGCTATTTACAAACCACCATTGCTTCGGCTGCCGATAACATGGCACTAGACACTCGCATAGAGCTATCTGGAAATGATGAAATTAATGCCATTGGCACTAGTTTCAATAGCTTTAT
The DNA here is from genome assembly GCF_005405585.1 of Agarivorans sp. Toyoura001. Lineage (GTDB taxonomy): Bacteria > Pseudomonadota > Gammaproteobacteria > Enterobacterales > Celerinatantimonadaceae > Agarivorans. The sequence continues at coordinate 34,933 of NZ_BJEQ01000006.1, forward strand.
TTCTAAAATCCATCACGCAATAAAAGAAGTCGCCTCCAGTTCTAATGAACTTGCTAATACAGCAATAGAAGTTCAGCACCGAGCTCAATCAACGCAAACAAACTGTACGACTTCTCGAGATAGAACCGTACAGGTAGCCACCGCTATTCATGAATTAGGGGCAACGGTAGGTGAAATTGCTGGAAACGCCTCACAGGCTGCTGAAGTGGCCAAAGAAGCAACCCACCAATCTAAGCATGGCGGTGAAACTGTAGCCAATGTGCGAGAGCAGATTTCGGTGCTCACCGATGAGTTAGGCCAGGCTACTGAAGTAGTAGAATCGTTAGCTAACCAAGTAGGTGAAATCAGCTCTATTTTGGACACCATTCGCAGTATTTCTGATCAAACTAACTTACTCGCGCTCAATGCGGCCATTGAAGCTGCACGAGCTGGCGAACAAGGCCGAGGTTTTGCGGTTGTTGCAGACGAAGTAAGAAACCTAGCAAGCCGCTCTGCGGGCTCTACCGAAGAAATCCAGAACATGATTAATCGACTACAAGGCGAATCATCTCGGGCTGTAAATGCAATGTCTCAAGGGCGCGAACAGAGTTTACTAGTGGTAGAACAAGCTGAAAATGCCAACAACTCCTTGGTTCAGATCAGCGAGCATATAGAGCACATTAATGATCAAAACATTCAAGTGGCTACTGCAACAGAAGAGCAATCGAGCGTGGTGGGCGAAATCAATCGTAATGTTGAAGATATTAATCAGCTTACAGTAGAAACTGCCGACGTAGCCGAGCAACTAAACGACACCAGCAGCCACTTACAGCGCCTGTCTAATCAGCTTGATCAGTTAGTTGGCTCGTTCAAATTGTAGCTATAGGAGAGATTTTTACTCACCATATGTTGGTTAGCCGTGCTACAAGCAGGACTGACCAACAGAAGGTGTAAAGTTGCACATCTTTTCACAAGCCAAAAAAAGCCACTAAATCAATTAGTGGCAACAAAAGGCAAAATTGTTCAACTAGCATGTAGGTTAGGGGGGCAAGTAGATAAACTACTTAGTCCCTAGCAACTTAACAGAACGCGAGTACTGATTAGTTAAGTAAATTAAAGCACTTACTGGCTGATTTGGTTACTGTTACATTTAACAGTTTGACAAAGTTTATCCAATCAACTAGCAAGCTGTTTAGAACGGATTTATTGGCAAACCAAGCTGGGTTGGTCATTCAACAGCCAAGATATCCATCGCCTGCGGGAGTTTAAAACAAAACTTTCTTCAGTGTTTATCCCACTCACTAAGTATCCGTCTGCTGGCAAAGATTCGTCAGCGCGTCTAAATACCCAATTGTCACTTGTTACAGGTTTACCGATAAGTAGCTGATGATTTAACTGCGGATTTGTGATTGCGATCTCTAATCCTGTTTGTTTAACAATACCAATATGTGTTTTGGTTAAGTCTCCAATGGCAATAGGCATATCAATTGAACATTGTTCCCCGGCTTCATTAACAATCGAGTATTGCCCTTCGCCTACGCGCCCCTGTAACCAAAGCAAATTGCCTTCAGTTGTATGTTTTACCTTTAAAACACCCAACACTTTAAGAGGATTTAAATCAATAGTGGCTGCTTGCCCAGTAAACGCAGCAGCTATTAGTACTAATGTGAAAAGTATGTTTCTCATTATACGTACCTCATAGTTTGTGGTGGAATGACGCTAGACAAACACAGCAAATAAACGAGTAGAAAAGGCCCCGCAACGGGCAGTACAAATATCCAGCTCCACCAGCCAGGTTTACCTGCGTCATGTAAGCGGCGAACGATGGCTGCTAGCATCGGAATAAAACTAACAAGGTTGTAGGCGGTGTCTAGCCATTCTGCATTTGGCACGGTAATAGCCAATACAATAAGCGCCAAACAGATAAGACAGTGAATCAACATAAACATCCAAAACTCTTGTTTGGTTGAGTATCCCGAAAAATCAAAGTAACGCTGCCAAGCTGAAATATAAAAATTCATACACTTATTCCTATTGCTAAATGAGTAAGCCTTAGTGTGGCCATGTCTTCATCAAAAACGTCCTCAAACGGGTTTTAGTACGTGCTAAAACCTGTTTTTGTTGGTTAAGGGCTAGGTAATCAGCGCGCTAGCAGATATTGTTATGAGCAACCGTTTACAAATTTAGTACAGGTTTTTAATTAACTATGCTGGCTATCCCGGTGCCTTTTGTCGTGTCGTTATTGCTTAGTTTAATGGCGATAATTTTGTATGTGCGTTCACCAGACCAAGCTAAAACTAGCTGCTTGTTTTTGGCTGTGTGTGCAATAACCACAGCAATAGTTGGGCTACGTTGGACGGTAAATTGGCCCTTGTTGCAATATACACAGCCAGTTTTAGCGTCCTTAATACCTGTTATAGCTTGGTATTGTTTTACAAAGAGCAGCAGAACAACGCGGTTCTTAACGCTGCGCCACATACTAGGCCCAGCGTTAGTGTTATTAGCGGTATTAAGCCAAACTTTGTGGACTCCGCCTTTAGATGCCCTTATAACCTCTATATATGTAGTTTATGGCATAGCACTGTTACGCCATGCTAGCCAAAACACTTTGTTAATCAATATATCCTTAAGCCGTTGGGAAGGGGTAAAAAAAGCAGAACACCTAGCGGGTTGGATGCTCTTAGCATCAGCAGCTATAGACTCGATAGTATCTTTAGATTTCATGTTTAATCATGGCAGTTTTTCTTTGCTCATTGTGACTATTGGGCACCTTTTCTTACTACCGGTATTGTCTTTTGCGGTGGTCGTTATTGGCGTAAGCACGCCAAGCCAAGAAAAACACTCAGGGAGCAGTACATCAGAGGTTAGTGAAGAGAACTCCAATCAGGAAATGTTCGCGGAACAAGCACAAGATATAGTTAATCAATTAGAGCTGTTGTTGGATGGAAAAAAAATATACTTGGACCCAGATTTAACCTTGTCTAAGTTATCAAGAAAACTCATTATCCCTGCTAAAAAGATCTCAATTGCGGTAAACCTGATTCATAAGAAAAATATCTCTAAGTTAGTTAACGAATACCGTATTAAGCACGCGCAACGAAACTTGTTAAGTACCGACCATACCGTGACTCAGGTATTTATGAGCTCTGGTTTTCAGACAAAATCTAATTTTAACCGAGAGTTTTCTCGAATATCCGGTTGCACTCCCAGCGAGTATAGAAAGCAAAACAACACATAGCCTTCGCCAGTAATGTCAAAAGCAAATATGTTGCCTACAAACCAAGACCCTCTAACACCTTTCGTGGTTTGATAGGTCAAAGCCTTGGTTACTAATGAATTTTCATAAATTCAAAATCTCTAGTCTTTAACTGGGCTATGATTATTATTGTTTCTAATTATTACGGTTTTTCCACTTAGCCACGTTATCGAAGGGATTCAACAATGGCACTTTTAGACCTTAATCAAGCGTTAAGTAAACTGGTTAAGAAAGTTGATCAGATTGAAGGCATAGTAATAGAGCAGGGTACTGCTAAAGCATGGGATGCATTAGATAATGGTGCTAAAAAACTTCTTAGCAAAGTGGGTATTGATGCGGCCGAGCTTCGAAGTTTATTTTCGTTTGTTGATCAAGTTACTGCGGACCCCTCTCTTAAGCTCGCCACAGAAGAATGGAAGGTGCCGCTAGGCACTGGATTATCGGTTACTGGGCGCATTGGTGGTCACTTAATCATTGATCTTGTATTACCGACAGACAGTGAACAATACTCTGAGTTTCAGCAAGCCAACATGGCCTTAGTAGCCATAGACCAAGAGCTACAACTAGCAAACGGCGTAAGTGTTAACCTTCCGATTAAACTGCTCAATTTGGAAAATACTAGTGAGGCTAACCTTAAATGGCGGGCAAAAGTGGTTTGCGCTGTAGCGCATGACCAAAAGCTAATCAGCTTTTTAGGGCAATTGGTTAAGCAAAAAATGCCGCTGCTCTCAATAGAAAAACTAGCCAATGTTATAAACGCTCAGTATCCGAAACACGCTATGCAGGGTGTCATCATTCATCAAACTAGAGCTATTTCAAGTTCTACTACCGCAATATTGGGCCATGTTTGGAGTGTATCAAGCGGCAATAAAGTACTAGACATAAAAGTGAATACAAGTGCTGGCGTAGCGTTAAAAGCCAGCTATGCCTTCACTGGTGACTTCAAAATAGTGGTAAAACCGGCGGATGTGGGGCTCCAAATTGACGTTCACCAACTAAGCAACCATATACGCGACAAAGGCATAAGCCTGGACGCGATGGTAAACCTAGAGGGCTTAGATAAAGTTGCAGAGGCCTATTTAGCAACACCGTTGGAGCCATTAGATGGAGCCGCTAAAAAGCTTCAAGACTTGTTAGAAACTTATAAAGAGCCGGGTACATGGCTATTAGCGCAGTTTGACGATCACTTAGCGCAAGAGATCACCAGTGAAAACTGGCAAGATATCGCATTGTTGGTGGCGGATGGTAATAGTGATGGCTTATCTGCTGAAGTAGGAGCAGCCGTTAAACAGAAGTTGTCTTTAGCGTTAAGTGTAAAACACCTAGATTGGATGAGTCATCCAGGTGACGTATCCGAACAAATAACCCAATACTTGGAAGAAAACACCTTTTTAACCCCAGCCATGTTAGCTCGTCTAAAACTAAAAGATTTTGTGGGGAAAAGCTGTAACAAGGCTAAAGAGAGAGTATTGGACGAAATCTCATCCATCGCTGAACTCGCGCAAGATCAAGTAAAGCCTTTGCTCACTCCCCTAAAGCAGCTTAAAGACGCTAAAACCAAACTAAAAGGTCAGCTGAATAATCAGCAATTGGTAGAGGTGCTAACCGGTTGTGTTACTGCTTGGTTAGCGCAATATAACCAAGCGCGAACAACATTTAGCAAAGCAATCAAAAAAGCCGCCGATCTGCAGCTTGGTTTGTCGGTGTTTGGCTCCCATAGTCAACAAACTAACAATCAAGCCATGCTCAGTTTTAATTTGCTAAACACGAGTAGTGCTGTGTCGCAAAGCTTGTATCAAGATGTGCTATTAGGCAAACAACTTAATCTAGATGCACTACATGCTATGCAAAATAAAGGCAACTTAAGCCAATTATCTGGTTGGCTGGTTAAAAGCAGCAAAGTGTCTAAAAAGATTGGGCTTAAGCTTAACCTAGGCGATAGCTTTAGTTTCTCAGAGCACAGTTTCATAGAAAACATCGCTCAGGCTAAGGTTGATCACACTGGTCAACTGTTAGCGCTTAATGCAAAAAGCGTTGTTAGGCACACATCTAAAACACTTAAAGAAAGCAGAAGCGCAGAATTTGTTAGTGCTTTCGATGTATTAGCAGCACTTAAGTTTGGCGGCAGCCCCAATATAGGTATTGGATTAAGCTTTGAAGACAAAGGCGTAATGACCCCAGCAGAAATGCAACAATTTTTAGCTCCCTTAACTCAAGAACCATTGCCCTTAATTGACAATAAAAGCTACCTTTTAGCCTTAGACCGTTTCAAAGTACTTTGCGAAAGTAAGCAATTATCACGCTCAATCATCGAATGCCATTTAAGCTTAAGTCCTAAAGATATAGGTGCGTTAGCCAACGCAGACGCAGGCGAAATAGAAGCCAGTGCCATAGACTTACTCTACAACATGACGCTTTCTTCAGCAGAAAAAAAACAAATAGCATTTACCAGCAAAAATGCAGTGATTGGTAAACGGCAGCTTGAAGCGTTCTTGGAAGTAGATATCACCAGTTCTGCACCTTCAGGGGCCGAAACCTCATTCAAACTGCTACAAAATAAAGTAAGAAGTATATTAAAGAATGCTCAATGTTTGTCTCAGTTTGTAGCTATTTATGGCAAGCTAACTAAGCAAATCGAATCGGTAAACTCTAACGATCCTACAGCCTACATAAATATCGTTAACCGAGCGAATGAAGAGCTAATAGACACCATGCAATCGTTTATAAGGGTAAGAGGTTGGTTTAGTGGCTTGTTTACCGAAGCCCTTCCTAAAACAACAATGGTATTGTTGATTATTCTTGCCAAGTACCTAGGCAGAGACGAGCCGCTGCTAACACCGGTAATTTCATACGACCGCAGCGGCAAAACAGAAGTGTTATAGTCCTATTGCCGTGCAATCACTTTGCACAGTTGCACGGCTTAATAACTTCGTTCCCGCAAACTCTTTATTACATACCCAAATAACCGCGAATGTGGTCGCCAAATGCTTGGTAAACATCTTTGTCTGTCCAATACTGGGTGTGGCTCCACGGCGTATTACCGCTAATCAGTCCACCCACCTTTACACATTTATCCACTACAAATTGGTAGCTTGGTCCTAATTCATTTAGCGGCCAGCCGAGAAGGTCGTCGGCATCAAAATAATTAAGCCAACTAAATTGGGTACTGGGTCTGATAAAACACTCGCGTTGAGCCAAGCCACCTAAAAATAAGGGAATATTACAGCCCGTGGTAAACATCAATTTTACACGGTTGCCTTTTAGGTAGGCGAGTTTTCCATCATCAATGTTGCTAATAAAGTCGTTGTGGTTTTTATCCCATACTTGGGCATTACTTCTATTTAGCGCGTCCCAAAAGTAATTGGAAATGACCTGAGCCCCTAAGCTGTGGCAAATAATTACCACTGGCACGTTTAAGTTAAAACCACACTCATCCATGCCGGTAAACATTGCGCCCTGAACAGCCTTTATAATTTTCATGTAATCGTTGGTTTGCCTACGACCGGCTACTTCTAAACTGGTCGCGTCAGAAAACGAGTTCATAAAAAAGCGCCTACCATGGTTTGAAATGGTACTAAATCGATTGTGGTATTTACCCCAAATGTCACTAATCAGTTGGTCTTGCGGAGCTTGTAAGGCTGAGTAGTATTTCACTCGCTGAAAAGACACCTTGTTCATTACTTCTGAGCCAAGGTACTCGGTGAGTTTGTCTTCCAATCCATCTGCAAAGTTAGGTTTTCGTTGTCCCATTCCGTGTACGGCTAAAACAATGAGCTCTTTCATAACAATATCCTCTAGAAGAATTGATAAAATGTAAGAGGCTGCTGAACAGGGTATTCAGTAAAACTAGGCCTAATATAATTTTAGCCCATCTCACACCGTTCAAATTTGTACCTACGGCGACTATGTTTTACATCAATAAGATGGGTATTTAATTATGTTTGATTGGTGTTTGCGGCAGCGCTATTTAAGGTTGAGGTAACAACATACTGTTGAAACTTGAGGAGAAAAGCTTTTGATAAGTAGCCAATTACAATGATAAAAGAGCGATTACTTAAGTTTGCTTAATGTAGAGTATTTTTTTTATTCAAAGATCTATGCTGACCATTCGCTAAATAGCTAAGGTATTAGTCTACCTTAACAATTGCTTAGTTAATTACTTGTCTAGACACTCAATAAGCTGGTCATAAATCCATCACTTTTCCATCACCAAATCATAATACTTCCTCGTAACTATTGAATTCACTTCCTCAACAACAAACGAAAGTTTCGGTGAATCAAAATGTTTAATTGGATTAAGAAAACAGGCATGGCAGCCGCTTTAGTTCTTGCGTGTGCCTCACAAGCAAATGCAGAGACAGTAAAGCTAGCAGTAACAGATTTAGTAGGTCTTGAAGAGCTTCAGCGTGAGTTTGGCGCTTTTAAAGAAACCCTGTCTAAAGCCACAGGTTACGACATCGAGTTTTTACCTGTTACTAACCGTACGGCAGCGGTAGAGGCGCTACGTTTCAATAAAGTCGACTTTGTACTTACCGGCCCAGCCGAATACGTGGTTATGCAAAAACGCTCAAAGGCTAAAATTGTAGCCGGTTTCTCCCGCTCAGATTACTTTGCAGTAATCATCACCATGGCCGACAGCCCATACACTAACGCAGAGTCTCTAAAAGGAACCAAAATTGGTTTAGGTTCGGTGGGTTCAACCTCTAAACACCTTGGTCCTATTCAAGCACTTGCAGATGCCGGCCTTAACCCAGCAAACGACGTTGATGTGATTAATACCAAGGTTCCAGTTTTGTGGGAGTCATTGAAGAAGGGTGACGTAGCAGCTATTGGAATTAACCACTTAAAGTTTATCTCGCTACGTAACAAAGAGATTGAAAAAGGTGGCTTACAACCTGGAGAGTTTCGCGTTGTTGCACGTGGGCCAGATTTACCAAACGACGTATTAATGGCCGGCAGTCATGTAGAAGACAAAATGTTAGAAACCATGAAAAAGGCATTTGTTGAACACTCTGAGGAACTAGTAGCTGCCATATTAACCGGTGAAGACAACCAAAAGTACGCAGGCATGCGCTTTTTAACCGGCATTAAAGACAGTGATTACAACTACGTACGAGCAATGTACGCCACTGCCGGTTACCCAGAATACTCAGACTTTATTGGCGATTAGTCTATATGAGCAACTACGCCGCTGAGCCGACTACACTAGCCGATGCTAGTGTATCGGCAACTTCGCGCCTGCTCCAAGTGAGCGGGCTTACCAAAAGCTTTGATAACAGTAGCACTCCGATTTTTTCCGATGTTAGCTTTTCCATTTTTGCTTCACAGTCGGTTGCGCTTATTGGCTCCAACGGGGCAGGCAAAAGTACCTTATTGCGCTGTTGTTTAAGATTAATCGAACCCGATGCTGGTTCAATTGTTCTTGATGGCGAAACCATAGACAAAAAATCAGGCCGCCACCTAAGTAAAGCCAGAAACAAAGTGGGTTTTGTGTTTCAAAAACACTGCTTGGTTCCTCGCTTGTCTGCTTTGAGCAATGTGCTGCATGGCAACTTAGCCTATAGCCAAGGCCCCAGAAACTGGTTACAAGGTCTGGCAAAACAAGAAGCGCGAGAGCGTGCGATGGATTGCCTTAAGCAAGTTGGTTTAGCTCACCTTGCAAATAAACGCTGCGATCAACTGTCTGGCGGACAATCTCAACGCGTAGCGGTTGCACGGGCGCTAATGCAGCAACCCTCTATTTTGTTTGCCGACGAACCCACCGCCAGCTTAGATCCACAATCGGCGCAAGAGATCATGGAGCTGTTTAACGGCTTGGTGAAAAACCAAGGCCTAACCTTGTTTTTTGTCTCCCACAATATCGAACACGCGCTTAAATACGCCGACCGAGTTCTTGGTTTGCAAGAGCGAAAGTTGTCATTAGACAGTGCAACCCACACGCAAAGTCTACAAAGTTTGCGAGCATTTTATGGATAAGCAAAAAGAAAATAGCTTAATGAATAACGCAATTAATGGCCAAGCTACCTTAGACACGCCGATGCGGTTTGAGCGGCCCAGCATATTAACCCAAGTGTTATTTGCCTTATTTGTGCTGTTCTTTCTATGGTCTACCTCCAATGCGGGCTTGTCGATAAGCGAGTTATTGTCGGGCTTACCTAACATGGCCACAATTGGTGGTGAAATGATCCCCCCAGCTACCGATCGCGCATGGCCAATGGCAAATGCCATTTTAGTTACCTTTCAAATGGCCCTTGTAGGTACGGTAATTGGTATCGCGCTTAGTATTCCTATTGCCATTTTGGCGGCACGTAATGCTTCGCCGCATCCTATTGTGCGCCATGTTACTCGCTCGGTAGTCAGCTTTTTTCGAACCGTTCCAGATTTAGCATGGGCACTGTTTTTTGTTGCTTCCGTAGGCTTAGGCCCATTCGCTGGCACCTTAACCATTATTGTCGACACCATTGGTTTTTGCGCCCGTTTTTTTGCCGAGTCGATGGAAGAAGTAGACCCTGGTCCATCAGAAGCATTAGCGTCAATTGGTGCAAATCCTATCGACCGAATCGCCGTTGTTTTAATACCGGGTGCAATGCCTAGCTTCATAAACATTAGTCTGTTTTCTTTGGAAAAGGCGGTGCGCTCGTCGGTGGTTTTAGGCTTAGTTGGCGCGGGTGGAATAGGCGCTGAGTTAGCGGTTTCCATGGAGATGTTTCGCTACGACCAAGCAGCAATGATCGTGTTAATGATTTTTGTATTGGTGTTTGCAGTAGAGCAGTTTTCCTCCTCAACCCGCAATCGACTATTACGCCAAAGTAAATAAATACATAGCGCCAAGCAACTAAGCCTTGGCGACCCCAAGTAAACGAAATTGAGATAGCAAAAAGTAATGGATGATAAAAACGTAGTTATCGAAAACGTCATGTTGTTAAGCGAACAAGGTTGGAGCGACCCTAGCTGTGTATCTATTCAAAACGGAAAGATAAGCGCAATAGGGCAAGTGGCCGCAAATACTCACACCACCCATATCGATGCGCATGGCCAATACATGTTACCCGGCATTATCGATTTACACGGTGATGCCTTTGAACGCCACATTGCGCCTAGAGCAGGAACCCATTTCCCCTTAGAGCTAGCTTTAGCCGCTAACGATGCAAGCTTGGTGGCAAGTGGAATAACCACCTTTTATTACAGCATTACCGATGGTTTTGAGCCAGGCCCACGCAGTCGCGATACGGTGCGCGAGTTACTGCAAACGCTCGAGACTTTAATGCCTCGCTTTAGCTGCCAAGCGCGCATCCACATTCGCCACGAGAAAGTAAACGTAAAAAAGCACGAAGAGTTAGTTGATTGGATCTTAAGTGGCCGTATTCATCTTTTGTCGCTAAATGACCATTTACCACCACTAAACAACGAGCGCAAAATTCAGCGTTACCTTGCGGGTATGCGCAGGCGTGTCTCTATGTCGGTAGAAGACATTAATCAGTTTTTGTTAAACCTTCAGCAACATCGAGAATTGGGCGAGCAACAGGCGCAAGCCTTAGCCGAGATAGCCGCCAAGCAAGGCATTTCGCTTGCCTCCCACGATGACGAAACTTTAGAAGAAGTGGCTAAGTCGATTTCTTTAGGCGTCTCTATTGCCGAGTTCCCAATGTCGGAACTAGCCGCTAGAGAGTGTCAAAAAGGGGGAGCGGCAGTGCTAATGGGCTCTCCCAATCTAGTACGCGGCGGTTCTCACGTTGGAGCGATTAGCGTCAAAGAAGCAATCAAGCATGGCGTGGTAGATATACTGTGTAGCGACTACCACTATCCAAGCTTATTTAGTGCGCCTTTTACTGCAGTAAACACCAATAACTTGTCCTTGTACAAGTCTTGGAAGTTAGTCAGCGAAAACCCAGCCAAAGCCGCAGGGCTAGGGGATACTAAAGGTAAGATAGAACCAGGCTACGACGCCGACTTTATTCTGCTTAGCGAATTAGATGGCTCACCGTTATCTATTTCCTCCACTTGGGTTAAAGGCGCGCGAGTGTTTGCTAAAGCCAACAATCTAATGGGCGTTTGTTAGGAAACTAGTTAAGGCAAAAGCTAAGACTAGAACCGCCAAGAGGAAACGCAGTACCAAGCGAGAAACTAGCCGCTAAAAGCGTTTAAGTTGATTAAATAAAATAGCCCGCATCAGCAGGCTTTTTATGCACTTCGCAGCTATTCAAATTTCTATCAAATTTGGTGCTATATAACTGGAATCAAATAGGTTAACTATTTTATTATGTTGGAAATATGCAATTAGATTATCTTCTTAATGTCAATCATAGTAGAAAGACTAAATCATCATCATACTTATTCGTATAAGTTTCAGTCGTTAAATATACTTAATCTGGCGGCCATAGGGGCTTCTGATGTTTGGTTTTCATCTATGAACGAACTGAACGATCCATTTGAGGGGTTATCAAAAATTGAAGAAGTCGATGCTGATAGAGCCTTTTCTAATTCTATAGGCTGGTATGCTCAAGTTTTGGTGGATTTAAAAGGATATAGCTCTTCTGAAGCAATAAAAGAAGCTCAAGATAAATATCATTCAGATCCCCCTAGGTTTATTGAATTTGTAGAAGAGGAAGTCTCGAAAGGCTATGAAGGTGCTAAAGAATTCCAGCAGTCTCTTTCAGTTTACTCAGCAAGTTGGGATTTAAAAAATTCTCCCTTGATATCTAGCGTCTATAACATTTTGATGTGGTCACATTATGGTGATGGCCTAAAAGGATATTGTTTGAAATTTGACACAGCTTTACTACTAGATTCAATTAAACAGCTAAATTTGAATTGCAATGTTGGGCTAAGTCCAGTCAAGTACACATCTTCTTTAAGTGAGATTAGCAAATATCAATCACCTAAAAGTCTTTTAGAATCATTTGTGCACAAAGCTCTCAATAAAAGTGAACATTGGGAGTATGAAAGAGAAGTTCGGTTTTTATCAAACAAACACGGTCTCCATAAGTTCGATTCACTGGCCTTAAAAGAGGTATACATTGGGTCTAAGATGCCAAAGCAACATAGAGAATTACTGTTAAGTGTTTTAGCGCGAGTTTATTCTCATGTAAAAGTTTTTGAAGTAGGCTTCGATGCCTCAGCTTACAACTTGGTTGTAAAAGATTTACCTATGACCTTAGGGTTTAAGTTGACGTAATGCCGATAACAGTATTTACCGGCATTAGTAGATTTCCTCTACTTAAATGAAACAACCTTTGAATTAGATTGCTCCTCGACAATCCAGTCGGGGACTTTTGCTGCTCTACGATTATTTAGCCACTTCTGAGCTTACTCATGCTGCGATAAATCAAAAGCGGTTCATATTGCTTGTAGTAGCTCTAGTTTTAAATGTTGGCCGTAGTTGTAATAGTCCTTTTAGAAAACCTCTAATTTCCTCAGCCAGCCCAGTAGAAAAGGGCACTTGCTTGTGAGTTGTGTCAGCTTACCTTACAACCCTGCTTAAGGCGTTTTTTAAACTGGCGTGTTTTCATAGCCTTAACTATTGGTCGTGGTATTGCATCCCGCTTCAAATTGACAATTGTGTCAACTGGCATGTGCCAGTCAATTTTTGTATAAAAAGGGAATCGCATGAAATCTATTAAAATGCTGTCTGCATTGGTTTTAATAGCAAGCTCGTTTACTGCAAACGCCACCTTTATTAGTGGAGATTACACCCTGAACAATGGTAAGCAAGTAGCACTACAAGGGCTAGAATGGATGCCGCTTACTTACTCGCAAAGTTATTCTCGTTTATACGTTGAGGCCGATGGCGGATGGGTTGATCGCTTTGGCAATCAATGGCAACAAAATGATTGGCGCTACGCCACTCGTGCCGAAACGGCCACCTTACTTAACTCGTTGTGGGGTGGTAATTACCTTGGTTTTTCTAACGACAATTTTGCGGGTGCAACCTGGTTTATTGACCAACTAGGCGGCCTAGGCATAGATACTACACTTGGCCATAATCGAGTAGATCTTAAATTAACTAACGACGTTTGGCTTAACTATGACGTTTCACAGTTTTTGTTTGGTGAAGATCTAGAGTGTTCGGATGAACTTCGATTAAGCTGCATTGGAGAAGTAGGCATTGCAGATGGTTTTTATGATTCTATGGTAACCCGCAATATTCACACAGGATATGGCGTTTACATGCAAGCTTGGACTCCCTTAGGTTATTTTGATGACCTCTCCGGGGTAGATGCAGGCTTAAATAGTAACAACCGGGTTCGCTCTAAAAGCAACAGCAGTTCTATGCTTGGTTCGTTACTGGTAAGGCAACCCGCAATAGCCCAAGTACCAGAGCCAACAACATTGGTATTGTTGGCTTTCGTTTTATTCGGGGTTTGGTTAAAACGCCCTGGCCATTCAGCTAAGGCAATTAGCTAACAGCCAGTTTTAGTCAATTGATTATTGCTGTGTTTTAACTAGCCGCTCAGTGAGAGCGGCTAGTGTTTTAACAAAGGCTAAATCGTTTTCTCTGTTGTATTTAAAACTACTGGCTTTTTGTTGGCCTTAAACAGTTTACAAATGAGCACAAAGAACAAGGGCGCGAAGTAGATAACCAACAGTGTTGCCGCCATAATGCCCCCCATTACCGAGGTACCAATAGCATTACGCGCATTTGCTCCAGCGCCAGTACTTATTACTAAGGGCAATACACCTAAACCAAATGCGAGTGAGGTCATGATGATAGGGCGCAAACGCATTTCACAGGCTTGCACGGTGGCATCTAACAAGTTCACGCCTTTGTCGTAGAGTTCTTTAGCAAACTCTACAATTAAAATGGCATTTTTAGCGGTGAGGCCAATGGTGGTTAACACGCCTACTTGGAAGTAAACGTCGTTCTCTAAGCCGCGCAGCATAATAGCTGCCAAAGCCCCCAGTAAGCCAAGCGGCACTACCAGAATAATAGCAATTGGAATGCTCCAGCTTTCGTATAACGCTGCCAAACAAAGGAATACCATTAAAATTGAGATGGCGTACAGAATAGGGGCTTGGTCACCCGCTTCAATTTCTTGATATGACATACCGGTCCAACTGACTTGTACGTCGTTAGATATTTCTGCTGCTAAACGATTAACTTCGTCCATTGCTTCGCCGGTGCTGTAGCCTTCAGCCGCTTCGCCAACAATTTCTACCGCTGGATTACCATTATAACGTTGCAGCTGCGGTGAACCTTTGCCCCAGTGTGATGTACTAAATGCAGAGATGGGCACCATTTCGTTTTGGTTATTACGAATAAACCATAAATCGAGATCTTCGGGCGTCATACGGTATTGTGCGTCTGCTTGAATATATACCTTTTTGGAGCGTCCTCGGTCGATAAAATCGTTAACGTAAGAGGAAGCCCAAGCAATAGATAAAGACTGGTTAATATCGTTAATTTCTAGGCCTAGTACTTTGGCTTTTTCGTAGTCTACGTCTAGGAACAGCTGTGCGTTATCTTCTAGGCCATTTGGTCGTGTGTTTTGCAGCACCGGGCTTTGTGCAATTGCGCCTAGTAATTGATTGCGCACCTCGATAAGTTTGTCGTGGCCTAACGCGCCTACGTCTTCTAAGTAAAAGTTAAAACCGGTAGCTGTGCCTAACTCTCTGATTGGCGGGCTACTAAAGGCAAATATTTGCGCGTTTTTGTAAGTAGAAAAATGGCTCATAGCTCGCCCAATAATGGCATCTACATCGGTGCCGGGTGCTGTTCGCTCAGACCAATCTTTCAAACCAATAAATGCCATACCCGCGTTTTGACCAGAACCAGAAAAGTTGAAACCGGACACTGTGAATATGTGATTAACCGTATCCGATTCATTTTGTTCAAAATAGTCTTTTACATCCAGCATCGCTTCTTGGGTTTTTTGTAAGGTTGTTCCGGTGGGCGTGGTTACCATTACCATAAAGTCGCCTTGGTCTTCGCTCGGCAAAAACGAACTTGGCAGCGAATGATATAGATACGCAGTACCGGCAAATAGCAGCAGATAAATGAATACAAAGCGAAGAGGGCGCTGCAATGTGTGTTTAACCGATCCTCGGTATGCCGAAGATACTTTGTTGAAGCCTTGGTTAAATAGCGCGAAAAACCTATTGCTCTCGGTTTTATCAACCGGCTTAAGTAAGGTTGCACAAAGCACAGGCGTGAGCACCAAGGCTACAACTACCGATAACACCATAGCCGATACAATGGTTAACGAGAACTGCTGGTAAATAACTCCGGTTGAGCCCGACATAAAGGCCATTGGAACAAACACCACCGACAAGACCATGGTGATGCCGATTAACGCACTGGTTATTTGCCCCATAGATTTTTTGGTAGCCTCTAGCGGCGACAACTTCTCGTCGTGCATTAGGCGTTCTACGTTTTCTACGACTACGATAGCGTCATCTACCAGCAAACCAATTGCCAGCACCATGCCAAACATGGTGAGTGTGTTAATAGAGAAACCTAATAACGACATCACAGCAAAGGTACCTAGCAATACTACGGGTACCGCAATGGTAGGAATTAAGGTTGCTCTAAAGTTTTGTAAAAACAGCAACATAACAAAGAACACGAGGGCTACTGCTTCGAATAGTGTTTTTACAACTTCGCTAATGGAAATACGAATAAATAGGTTGTTATCTGTTGATTTAACTAGCGCTAAACCTTCTGGAAAGCCCTTAGAAAGTTGCTGAAGTTTCTCGTCTACCGCGGTTTGCGTATCAAGCGAATTAGCACCCGTTGCTAGGGTAATTGCAATGCCCGATGCCTCTTGCCCCATGTAAGCAGGAATAGTTGAAGAGTTTTCGCTGGCTAACTCTACGCGCGCAATATCTTTAAGTTTGATCTGCGAACCGTCGCTATCAACCTTAATTAAGATATTTTCAAACTGGTCCACGCTAGTTAACAAGCTTTGCGCAGTGATACTGGCATTGATCAACTGAGAGACTAGAGCTGGTGTGCCACCCAGTTGCCCAACAGTTACTTGGCTGTTTTGCACGGATACAGCATTAGATACATCAACTGGGGTTAGGCTATAGCTATTAAGTTTGGCAGGATCTAACCAAATACGCATCGCATAAGATGGTCCAAAAACCGTTACGCTACCAACCCCATTAACCCGGCTAACAATGTCCTTAATATTGGAATTTGCATAATCTTGAATATCACCCGCGCTCATGCTGCCGTCGGGTGAGTAAAGGTTAGTGACCGACATAAAACCAGAGGTACTTTTTGTTACCGAGGTGCCTTGGTTTTGTACTGCACTTGGTAGGCGATTACTCACTTGTTGCAGGCTATTTTGAACCTGAACTTGAGCAATATCTGGATCGGTTTCAGCGCTAAAGGTTAGCGTAATACTTGCGCTACCCGAAGAATCACTTTTAGACGACATGTAGAGTAGGTTATCTAAGCCAGTCATGCCTTGTTCAATAACCTGAGTCACACTGTCTTCAATTGTTTTTGCTGATGCACCTGGGTAAGACGCTGAAATTGTTACCGCAGGCGGCGCAATAGTTGGGTACTGAGCGACGGGCAGGGTAAAGATAGCTGCAAGCCCGGCTAACATAGTAACGATTGCGATCACCCAAGCAAAAATTGGCCTATTAATAAAGAAATTGGATAAAGACATGATTTACCCCTGTACGTCTACGTGAGTGCTTAGCGAAGTGCTATCAACAACAACGTCGATGTTATTTCTCATGTTAAGTATGTTGTTAATTACCACTAAGTCGCCACTTGCCAAGCCTTGTTTAACCACCCAACCGTTACCCACTTCGTTGCCAAGTTCTACCGACTTCTTAACCGTTTTATTGTCTTGGCCCACCACAAATACCGAAGGCTCACCTGATTGGCTTCTTACTACCGCTGATTGAGGCACCACCAAGTAGTCACGCGCTTCGGGCATAGAAATATGAGCACGCACGTACATGCCAGCCAATAAAGTGTTGTTTGAATTTGGGATAATTGCGCGCAAAGTTACCGTGCCAGTTGAGCCAGAGACTTGCGTATCGGCAAACTCTAGGTGTCCTATTTGCTCGTAAGCGCTGCCATCTTCTAGCGTTATAGAAACGGGAATCTCTTCACGTTTGTCTTTAAAATCTGAGAAATCTTGTTTTAGTTTATGAATCGACAATGAAGATTGCTGCATATCTACATATACGTTTGAGGTTTGAATAACGGTAGTTAAGTAGGAAGATTGCTCGGCGGTTAACAAGGAGCCTTCTGATACTTGAGAGAGACCAACTTGACCAGAAATAGGCGCCTTAATTTGAGTGTAAGACAACTCAATGTTTGCGTAATCTAGCGCTGCTTGTCGGATAGCGACTTCTGCTTGTGCTTCTTTATAGGCAGCGTCTGCATCATCGTAAAGCTGTTGGCTAGTAAGCTTCTTCTTTAGTAATTCTTGATAGCGAATAGCTGTTTTTCTGGCAGTTTCTTCACTGGTTAGGGCTTTGGCTAACTGTGCTTGTGCGCTGTTAACGTTTGACTGATACACCGTTGGGTCAATTTGATAAAGCACATCACCGGTTTCTACTTGTGAACCCTCAACATATAAACGGCTTTTAAGAATACCTGTTACTTGTGGCCTTACTTCGGCCTGTTTAAAAGCAGTAATACGACCGGGTAGTTCGGTAGTTAAACGTAATGTAGTAGGGGTTAGTTTGAGTACATCAACATGTGCTGGACCAGCTTCTGGCCTTTGATTTGGAATGTTTTCTCCACAACCCAATATTGTGAAAGAGAGTAAAAAACACAAGGTAAGCCTTAGTGTATTGGTGACATGCATATTGATACCTTTAACTGGAATTATTTGACCGTAAGTGGATAGCAAACGGTGTTTAGTTATTTTCGTTGCGAAGAAGCCTTAGCTGAATTAACATTGTTGCACCTGCAACTATATTTCGAGACTCTATCATCAAATAAGTTGCAGATACAACAATAAATAAGAGGAGGGTATGGCGCGGTTCCTGTATTAAAGCTATTTTTTGGCTTTTAAACGCCCATACGCTGCTGATTTTTAACCAATTATGAGTCGCTCACCTATGACAACTTTGCCTAAAGAAAAAATTGAACACCAACCTATGTTTATTTGTGGAGCCGTTCACCGACTGTTTAGAAACCGGGCGACAACATTACTGTCGAAGCAGAAGCTGATGACGCTAGAGATGTCTAGAGCCTTAGTGGCCGTTCAAGAGAATCAGCCTTTAAGCCAACAACAACTAGCAGACATTGTTCAAAATGAAAGAAGCGCAACGAAGCGCATGGTGGACAATTTAGAAGAGCGCGGCTACTTAACAACGTCTAAATCTGCGACTAATAAAAAACTAAAAATGTTAAACCTGACTAAGCTAGGTGAAGACGAACTTAAGAAGGTGAAATCCACAATCACCGATATTGAGAAGGAAGTTTTTGAGTGCCTAAGCAAGGAAGAGTACGAAGAGTTTTTGAGATTAATCCGCATCATTGGTGCTTACAACTTAGGCTAAGGATGAGTTAAAGCAGTGTGATTTTAATGTAGGCGCGTTGGCTAGTGTTGCCAGAGTTAAAGAATCGCGTCACATCAGGCTCAATCAAAAAGTAAACCCATATGAGTATATAGAAATGGCTAAAATTGAATTTGTAAGTTTTAACCAGGTAGAACCAGCGGATCTTCTGCCTGTAGTTAATGAGCCAGCTTTGAGAACACACCTGGTAGATCATGAATATTTTGATTCAGCTAGTATCAAACAATGGATGATAGGTAAAGCTCAAACCGATTCGATAGCTGGTTGCCGTGTTCGAGTTGTTAATATAGAAGGAGTTGTCGCTGGCTGGTGTGGGATTCAACCAGACGATAACGGTTATGAAATAGCGATAGTGATTTCTAAAGAGTATTGGGGATTTGGCATATCAATATTCAATTCAATGATGGCTTGGGCTAAAGAGCTTGGGCATAAAGAAGTAGTGTTTCATTTACTAGAAACTCGACCGGAGTATAAGGCATTAAAAAGAAGGTCCATTCAAGTTCAGAGAACAGAACTTTTGGATCGAAGCTTTACCACATATTTTATATCGGTAGATAGATGGTGTGCAGAGTGACTAAGCCAAGAAGTAACAGTAAGCATTGAACTCTAAAACTCGCAAGAACCGCCAATCTCAATTTGAATGACGTTTACCAATACAAATTTAAAAAGGGTTCCTTTATATATTCAATTTAACATAATATACATTATGCGCCCTAAGCAGAGGAGAGTTTGTTTCTTTTACAACTGTTAGTGATTACAGGTGTAAAAACGCCTAAAAACCACTATTAGGCATAGCTTCTAATAAATGTGAGTTACTTCACAAATAAAAATGGAGTTTTAAAGATGTCGAATCGAAAACCACCGCAATATCGCTACCGTCCTGCACAACGGTTTAATATTTGGCGCGAACTGGTTGCCTGCGCACATAGCGATGATGTTAAAACGGTTGGTCGTCATTTGTTTGATACCTGCTTTGATAACCCTAAAGATGCTGCTGCGTATTTTGATGTGGATTTGGCGACTGTTTATCGTTGGCTTAAAAATGGTACTTGGCCGGCTATGGCATTACGCCTCATGTTAATTGAGTCTCGCGGTTGGCTGCCAACTACACCGCAATGGTCAGGCGTTCGGCTGATTCAAGTTGGCACAGTGCGAAATCAAAAAAGCTGGGGGCTGTCTATTAACGGATTTAACGAACCGTTCTTACCGCACGATGTGCAATGTATTTCGATTTACAAAGGAGCATTCAAACGTGAGCAGCTAGCCCTTGACCAAGAGCGCCTAGAAAAAGAAGCTACCGCCAACAGGCTTAAGCTCGTTAAATAGACCGTTTTTCTCATATGCCGATAAATACTATTATCGGCATTAAGGGTTAACTATAGATTTAAATGCCACAAACCACGAATACATCAACTTTATGTGTGGTAAATATCAGCGTTCCCTTTTGTCCCATGTTACGATTGTAATGTTCACTTACATATTAACGAGGATTTATCGATGGAACTGAAGTACCAAATAGGCGAAGAGCTTAGTGAAGTAAATATTTTTGTACCGGACGAACTGCGAGCAGCAGCATTTTGCAATTCGGCATACTCACAAATCGGGGCAGAAGAGATATCTATTGATTTCGTTAATATGGGCTCCATGTCTAATTCAGTGGTATCTAGAATTATCATGACTCCTTCCCATACTAAACGGTTGGTTGCCCTGCTAAACCAAAAAGTAAAAGAATATGAAGATACATTTGGCCCTGTTCCGGACTCTGTTGATCCTATAGCTAAGTAAACGGAGGCGAACATGAGTTCACAAGCTGGGCCTGAAAACCCTACCGCTTGGCTTCATTTACTTACAAATACTCCTGGTTTTCTTTGGGGGTTGATGTTGGGTACCTTTACCGGTTACTTGGGTAATTGGGCTTGGGAAAAATTCAAACCAAAGAAAAAACATGGGCACCTGCTTACTGAAGCTGATAACACTGGCACCACTTTTAGCGGCCGAATGACTGAGGAGAACCGAGAACAAGTAATCAAGACATTACGAGCAACCGTTCCTCCCTCGGGAACCGTGCCTCCTAAAGTTGTGGAAACCACTCGCTCGGGAACCAAAGCCCCAACACAGCGAGGACGTAGTTCATCCTGACTTCAAAAGCCCGCTAATGCGGGCTTTTTTACTTAAACAACTTAAACAACTTAAACGCTTTCTTGCGGCTTGTTTTCCGCTTGGTTGAGCGTTTCTTCTTGGTGGTTTTAGCCTTAGCTTTTGCTTTAACAATGCCACCGCCTTTTGCATATTTATAACCTGGCTTAAGTTTGCCTTTCTTTGCGCCGCTTTGGTACGTAGCTTCTTTCTTACTCGCCATGATAATTAGTCCTTTTTAGTGGCTAGCTCTTGCTGCCATTCAAGTTTGTTTAGACGTTTATCCATGCGGGATAACAAACGCCAATTTAAGATAAGTGACGCGGCCATTAGGACTTCAACCGGCGCAAAACCTATCTCGCCAAGTGTCTGAAACATGCCCTAGCCCTTTATCACTTTGCCAAGCACGATTAATGCAGTGACAATTACGATGGTTAAAATAATCAGTTGCTGCCCTACATCAATCTGCACCTTAAGCGGGGCATCTTGTGCGAACGCAATTTCGTTAGATGTGCCTAACATAAGCGCCCTAGCCTTTGCGCACTACGTCATACAGGCCAACACCAGCCACAACCACTGCGGGTAATGTATCCATGGCTTGCGTACCGGCTTGAATAAGTTCGGGATTAAGGCCAAAAACTGCTGCGGCCATGACTGCGAAGCCACGTAAGGTTGACCATTGTTGTAATCGTTTATTCATTGCTTATAGTCCTAAAAATTTGATTGCCAAGGTGGTTAGCAAGCCGCCAAACACCGCCAATATCAGTTGTAAAATCATGCTAAGTTGACTCCTTGTTGCGCCATGGCTAGCCCAAAGTAATCACCGCCAAGCTCAAAAATACTCATGGCGTGAAGCACTGGGGCTAACACTTCATCGGTAACCGTTGAACTGGCATTTAAGCCGGTTTTATCTGCTACATAGTCGATGTAATGCGTTGTTGGATTGTTGTCACTTTCGGGCGCCCAAACGGTCACCACATCAGCTAACGTAGTAATGCCGCGAATGCGGTAGGCACCTTTAACAATCACCGCCGCTGCTCGAAAGCCGTAAACAGGATTAATGAAGCTTTCAAACGCTCCGTCAAAACTCACCGTTTCGCCCTGCCAATCATTGCCTTTGCGAATGTTAAGCGGGTTATTGTTGCGAACGCCGCGTGGTAATTTGCTGTAGCCAGTTGCTGCAACCATCAGTAAAACTCCTGTAACGAGAACGAGGCGCATGGTTATTGCTCCAGCGTGTACCCT
This sequence comes from Agarivorans sp. Toyoura001, assembly GCF_005405585.1. Lineage (GTDB taxonomy): Bacteria > Pseudomonadota > Gammaproteobacteria > Enterobacterales > Celerinatantimonadaceae > Agarivorans. The sequence continues at coordinate 57,044 of NZ_BJEQ01000006.1, forward strand.
GCGAATTTAAATTCCGTATCGATGTGATAATCCATTTCGATTAGCACCGCTTGACCGGCTTTGCTCGCCAATGACGGCGCAGTAAGTTCAAAGCAAATGCCATTGCGATTAGCGTCCACAAAAATACGGGTAATGTCGGTACCATCGGTTTTTTTAACGCTGCCACCGCCGCCAACAACGGCCACTTCATTACCTGAGATTGATAAGTTAATGTCGTTGCCAATGATGTATTTAAACTCAACAATTACGTTGGGGTGCGTGGTTCTAAAGTAATTTGAACCGGTGATACCTAGCGGCTCTAACAAGCCCGAATCAATGGTTTGGGTTTCGATTTCACCGCCAGCACCAATAACGCCACTAATGCGCGCGCCACGAACCGAGCGCGTGTAAGCAGCAATCTTGCTAAAGTCCTGCACCGCATCGTAAGCCGGTGAATTTTCTACATCGCCAATGCTCAAAAACGGGTAACGAATATCTAGTTCATCGGTTGAATGGGTGCCGTGGGTTTCGCGCAGCAATTCAATACCAAAGCGCAACATGCCTTTATAGGGTTTAGTGTTATCAACGGGGTCAGCCACCACAAATGTTGCGCGCGCTTCGTTCCAATCAGCACCAGCTTGTTCATCACGCTCAAACACGCGATAGGCTTTGCGGGTGCTATCAAAGGTTTCTACATAAAGTCGATATTGCGCGCCGCCAACTGCCGCATTGCGTAAATCAATGCCTAAGCTCATAAGCTGGTTTACTTGGGTAAATTCGACCGGCACGTTTTGGCAAAACTGCCAGACTTTCACCGAATCAAATTCATCAACCAACATCTTAATTTGAGCCACGTCCTCCGCCACTTGGCGCACCAAAGCCGATTGTGACGGACTGGTCACGAAGAACTCCCAGCGGTCAAAGGTGGTCATAGAGGCAGGCATTGGGCTTTGCGTTGCAATCAAGTTATTGCCATTGCTGCCAAAAACCGGAAATACCATGGTGCGCGAGTCCGGTTCACGCTGCATAAAGCGAAACAGCGCATTACTCAGTAAGTTAATTGGCATACTGCCTAGCTTGCCAATGAGTGTGGCTAGGTATTCAATTTTGTTGCGCGGGTCGCCCGCCGGTAAGGTAATCATGGCTAGGCCACCTCAATAAAATAGAGTTTATCTGTGTCGGTACCGGTGAAATTAATCGCCGCTACTGTGTCCAGTTCGAGTGTTTCACCCGCATCAAGCGGCCAATCGCCTAACAAAATGGGCGCTGTATTTGTGGTGGCTGCTTTTAGCTTAATCACATCACGCGAGGCATTAGCAGCAATGCTCCCTGCCCCCGCGGTAATCTCAATCACGCCGGTGCTTAATGAATCGTTGGCCGCCGGTAAATTGGTGATTTCGACTTGCTGCAGTGCAGGAAAATTATCAATGGTGACGGCTGGTAATGTGGTGACTTCGACAGACCACGCGCCGCTTTGAGAACTGGCGTACACACTTGGAAAGTTGTCAACTGATACATTTAACAGTTGGCTGATGGTCACCGGCCATTCACCGCTTGGCGCAACGTTTTGAACGCTGGGGAAGTTGGTCACTTCCATTGTCCACGCGCCATTTTGTTTAACGCTTTGCACTGCTGGCAGGTTAATTACGGCCACTTCCCATGCGCCCGATTGAGCCACACTTTGTATAGATGGAAAGTTGTTAACGGCAACGCTTGGCATCTGGTCAATTTTCATCGACCAATCACCATGTTGCGCTACGTTCTGCACTTGTGGGAACGCGGGGAAGTTGGTCACTTCCATCAGTTGCCCGTCATTGGCTTGATGAATGAGCGCTTCACTGGTTTCCAAAACAATAGGATTTGGCTCAGTGCCGAGTGATTCCACGCGAACACTTTCAATGTGTTGGCCGGTCGGCATTTCTAAGACTTCGCGCAACCGCAATACTTGGCGAATGCGGTTGTTAACCAACAATTCAACCGGCGCATTGGCTTCACGTAAATACAGGTATTTACCGTCACCGGATTGTTGGGCTATTTGGCCTTTGTTTAAGGTCTGGTTAATAATCATCGGTTAACACTCCACGCCATTATGCCTAAGCCAATTAAGACGAATACAGCAAAGGCCAATAGCAAGGTTTTAGAGCTGGAAAGAAACTCAGATGCGCCACCGGTTTGTGCTGATGTTGCTAGCTTGGTGATTGCGCTAAGTTGCTCGGCGGTACTGGCCGCATGGCTACCTTGCACCGCAGACATAAATTGCATTGCATCATCTTGGTTTTGACTAAGTTGTTTTAAACTTTGCTCTTGGCTGTCGGCCACTGCATCAAGGGCGCTATCACCAAAATGAAAGGCGTTAACTAATGCGTTTTCTTGGGTTTCAGTGGCTTCGATTAAGGCTTGTTTACCAAAATCTAAGGCTGATTCACCAAAGCCAAGGGCGTTTTCTTGTGAATCGAGAACGCTGTCCATGGCAACGCGGCTATTTTGTAGCGAGTCTGAGGCAATGGTTTCGACCACTTTCAACGAGTCTTTGCCAAAGTCGAGCGCTTCACCGGAGACAAAACTCATTTCATCAACGGCGTTATTGGCAACATCTAAACTGCTGTCTACTACGTCACCGGCAAAGTCATAGCTTTCGTCCATGGCATATTCCACGGCATCTAAGCTTCTATCAATTGCGCCGTGGTCAGTCATGGTCACGGAATTACCGTCACCGCTAAGCATTACGCCATTGTTATCACCACTGACCGCGAGGTTTGTGGTTTCGGTGGATTGGCTGGAACTGTTTGAACTTTTGGAACTTCCGCCGCCCATACTATTCGCCCCTTAAATCTAATGTGTAAATGCGCTCTTGCTCTTTGAAAGCAAAACCGCTTTTGTGTAAAAACCGCAACATGCCGAGGCGCTTGCTGTGTACGCGAATACTTTCACAATCGGTATCTTTGGCCGCATTGTGTAGCGCTTGCATACACTGGCCGGCATCAATGCCCGCTAAGGAAACAACGACTAATTGCTTACCGGCGGGCAGTATTTCTACGCGGGTAATCACGGCGACTTCGCCATACCACCAACATTGCGATTGCTTGTTTATGACGCTTTCACGAATGGCGGCGTAATCGCTGCCAAGTGCAGGCTCTATGACCTGATGAAAACCGCCGTCCCACACCGCAGGCACTAGCCGAGTAATAGCCATAACACCGCCAAAACAACCACCACAAGTAAGGCGTTTTGATAGAGGCCAGATTTACCGGCTCCCATATCAATACCGCCGGTATATAAACCGCCGTTGGTTTGGTCACCGTTGGTCGCATCCGAGCCGCCACCTTGAAAGCCCATTTGACCGCTGTTAGTTAAACTGTCTATTCCAATCATGGTTAGCCCTTAAGTTTGATAACAACGACCACGGCTAACACCGCAATCAATACCAAGTGAAACGGAAAACTGCCGCCACCACCCATGTTGATACCGCCGGTTTTTAATCCGCCGTTGGTTTGGTCACCATTGGTTGAACTGGCTTTACCACCGGCAAAACTCATGGTGCCGCTGTTAGCCAACATGCCTAAACCAATCACAAGTAACCCCACTTACGCAGCATCACGAACACGATTAAGCAAATCACCAAAATAACGGCGATATCTACCATCGCTTTGCGCGCATTGTCTAAGGCATCACCGGCAAACAAGCCGGTCAGTAAACCGACCGCACTTGAACCGGCAATAACCACTAAAGGAATGAGCGGTAATGGCATCTAAAACACCTTAATCAATACCATCAAGATAATGAGCGCGAACAAGGCCAACGCTCCCCACATGACATATTGATTGTTAAACGGATTCGTATTGCTAGCCGGTAACGGTGTGCCGTTGGTTTCTTGTGCGGGAGCTGCGCTTTGGCGGTGGTCTTGCAGATTACCTGCACCGCCCAAAACACCACCGGCCACATTGACCGCTGTGTTGAGTACATCCCAAAAACCCGCCTCGCCGCTGTCCTCAGCGGCGGGGTCAATTAACGCTTGATACATAATTAACCCCTAGGGCTTAAGCCGCTTTTGGTGGCATGGCGACAACATCAACCAAGTCATACAACACGGTAATTGGCTCGGCAGTCGCTTTAGTCACTTTAAATTCAAGCGACTTTGAGGCGGCCGTTGGAAACTTGCCATCTTCACCAAAGCCATACATCAAGTAATCCAACACAAAATACCCGGCTACGGCTTCGCGGTTATGTACCGCCAAATCAAAGGCGTTATCTTCGGCTGTTACTTCATGCTCAATTTTATCGTCGCGCCAAATTTCGATTTTTTGAATATCGTTGGTTGGGCTACTGAGCAACATACGGCGCAAGAACCGGTAAGGGCTGCGCTGCTTGTATTGGTGCGGCAACATGCCACCGGTGTTGTGATTCCACGTATCGGTAACAAGGCGCGGTAAAAAGTAACGCTGCGCTTGGGGCGCAGTCACTTTCGCGCGAGCGCTTAGCTCCAATACGGGATCACCATCAACGAAGGAATCAAATTCAACGTAGATGAAAATCAAATCGGTCGGCTTGGTCACGAACTCACAAGAGCGAACACCGGCGCGAGTACGCAGCGTGAAATCAGCAAAGCGGATAATCACGCGCTTGTTACTCGGGTCGACAAAGATTTTCTTTTGTTGGTCGAGTGCTTTTAGCTGCGCAGGTGAAATGGCAATAAATTCTTCACCGTTAAGCGTCATGCTCACACGGCGAATTTTATCAACGGCAGAACAAGTGATTTCAATCTCTTGGTAAGTGGGTCCATTGATTAACTGCATACTGGCCTTGCTGCCATAGTGAACACCGTTAAACGGGTCTAAGGCTCGGCTTTTTGGGTTAAAAATTCCGCGCATGGCGGCTAAGACTTGGCTCATTTCTAGTTATCCTATGATGCGTCTAACTGAGCGAATGTTGTTAGACGCATAAGTAACAGCGACCGACACAATCAACGCGACAATTAGAGAAATGATTAAAATTTCGGTATGTTTTTTACTCATGGCATTAGCCCTTAAGTAAATCGTTTACAAATTCAATGTGGTTGTTGGCGTAGATAGCAGCAAAGGCCGCCGCTAACGCGATACCAAACACGATTAACATGCTGATTAAATCCATCGGCTTGTTTCCTAGTTAAAGTTAAAAAAACGCTTAAGAGGCCTGCACCCTAACAAGCGTTTTTGGAACCGGCGCAAGCACTTTTCGGAAAACGCCTCCAACTTTTCGGAAACTAGCGGTAAATAACGCCTTGAAACTCGCCGCTATCGGTCAGGGTGAGTAACTTAGCTTTGCCTTTGGCACGGAAGCGAGGGGATCCCTCTTTCCAGTTTTTGCCACTGGCACCTTTGAAATCAATCACGCCACGGCAAACAATGCCCTTATCACTAGTCCACTGGAAAAACTGCAACGGTTCGCGCGGGATTTCGGTGACCGGTATACCTAACTTGCTGGCAATGTAGGCCGCATCATCATCGGTATTGTGGCGACATACATGTACGAAGCTGGCGTTATTCATCAGGGTTTTATCGACTTCTTGGCCGCGCTGTACAGTGCCAATAATCAACGGTTGATAAGCCAAACCTTGGTTAATCAATCTACCCCACGCACCGGCGGCTTTGCTGCTGTTAGTCACAGCGGCCAACTCTTCACAGACAATCGCGGCGGGCGCTTGGCGATTCCAGTTAAACGCCACATCACAGAAAAACTGAAAGCTTTTCGGGTCACTGGCAATTAACGCAAACTTACCCGCGCCGCTGCAGTTGCGAACTGCTTTCAGAAATTCGCCCTTATCGGTAAAGCCCTTAAAGCCCATTTGCGCCACGTACTCGCCTTTGGGGTCAAAGGCCAATACCCGCTTTTGTTTTTCAACGATGCGCTTTACCGGTACGGATTTACCAGAGCGAGAAACGCCGATAAATAGAATCATTTTTCCATCATGCCGCATGGTGTTTTACCTCTGCATTATCATCGTTGGCCGCTTCACCTTTGTTAAAGGCGGCTTTGGCTTCGAGTTCTTTTAGCTTCTTGTTCGAGCGAGCTTGCGCTACCGCTGAAACAATTCCGACTGTCGCCCATACTGCAGCTAGCTCTTTCTTGTATTTGTCCATGAACCCGAGCAGTCCAAACTCAGGGAAGTAATCCACAATAAGTTCGGCGTAAGACTGACTGACTTTTTCGTAATGTTCTTGGTCGATTTCGGTGCGCAACACACCCGAAATAGCCAAACTCAAACCGGCTTTAATCGCAGTCTTAGCGCCGTTAACTTTCTGCTCATACGTTAGAGGAATAGGCGCGCGCCCCAAATCCGAGCTGTAGTTATCATCATTAGCTGAATTTGATGGTGCAGGCGCTTCTTTTGCTGGCTCCGCTGGTTTAGGTACTAAATCATGTTCGATTTCGATGCGCCGCCAGTCCTGCGCAATCGTTTCTTTGCTTACATCTACTTGGTTCATTGGGTTTTACTCCGAAACAGGGAAAAGACCTTTTTGGCTTTGGTTGGTTTTTCGGTTTCATGGTCGGGTATTGTGTCGCTCGTTGTTTCGGGCGCAGCACTGCTGTTGCTGGCTTCGCCCGAAATGAGGTGAGCATACTTTTCAATGAGAATGGCTTGGCCGCGCGCGCTCTGGTATTTCAGCACACCGACCGGCGTATTGAGGTAATATTTACCCCGCTTATCTTTCATAAGGTGCGCATCTTCGCCCGTTTCAGGACAAGGCACCGTTGCGATTTGCTCGGCCATAGGATTCCTTAAGCGGCTACTTCATATTTTTGTTCAAGCACAGTTACACGCTCGTCTAAGTCAGCAATTAGCTCGCCCATTTCGTGGGTGATGTCGTCTAAGGTTTCTAACATTGCCATGGCATTCTTGGCCGCTGGCGCTAAGGTTTCCGCGCCACCACTTAATAAGCTCAATGCGCTCATTGGATTGGCTGCAATTTTTGCTAGCACCGGCTTTAGCTCGCCCAATTCGGACTCAAGCTGCTTTTTTACTACTTCTTTCTTGGCTATTAACGCGTTTAAGCGCTCAGTATTCATCATGCGGGTAACTCCATTTGTTGGTATTCAAGCCAATCACTTAAGCTGGCTACGTCTTGTTTTACTTTTTCGTGGGTATCGAGAAACCATAAAAGCCCCGACCATTTGGCCGCATTGCGCCAAGCTTTACGGGTGCTAATGATGGTAGAAATGCGTTTACTTTGATTAACCTGGAGGGGCTTTCGGTAATGACCAAGCTCGCCGCTGTCCATGGCATCTAGCTCTTGGGGATTCCAGCCACGCGAACCGCTCGCCCAGCTTAGAAACTTGTCGAGCCTTTCTTTGCCGGTGATAGTGATGTGATAATCGCTAGCCCTTGCGCCTTTGGCTTTGATGGTCTGATAAACGCCGCTTATATCGCGGCTGAGTTTGTCTATTTTGCTGCGTAGTTTGTCGGCTTGGCTGCGTAGCTTGGGCTTTTTGGCAAACTTGATTTTGTCATAAGCTTTTTGCGCTTGGCTGGCTTCGTCTTTCTTGGCTTTGATTTGTGCAAAGCGCCAACGGTTCTCATAATTCCAACGGTCTTTAAGCTCGTTGATAATCGCGGTCATGTTGTCGGCTTCATAAGAGGCGATACATTCCCAAGCCGGTGCGCGAGCCCCTTTGCTGATGTTGTAGCGGTTACCGCGTATTTCGCCTTGGTCGCTCTTACTGCCTTTGGCTACATAACCCAGCGCTTTAAGTAGATAGCCGCTGGCTGCATTGGCATTGCGTATGCGCTCAAGCTTGGCAAAGCCTAAGCCCCACAATTTTTCTAAGCGCTTCGCCCATTCATCAAAGAACACACGCGGCACAGACCAGCGCAACAACACATGGCAATGCGGGTTCGGCTCACCGTCTTGGTTGTCGGGCATTTCCGCGCACCAAATATAATCAAACTCGCCCTCGCCTTGGGTTTCTTCGGGTACTGCACTAGCGCCAATGCAATCAATGCCGTTGCGTGTTTCCACTATCTTTTCATCACATACCCAGCCACGCTGATACATTTTTTTAGCGGCTGAAAAGAAGCGGCTAACCTCTGCGCCAATGGTACTTTCACCAGAAACAATGCGCGCTCGTGCTGCAGTATCAAAAGTCAGAGTTAAAAACGTAGTAAACCCGCCTTTGGCGACTTGCACATACGCGCCACTGTCCATGATTTTGCTCGCGGCGCGACTGTTTAATTCACTGGTAATGCGCTCGCCTTGGTTTGCACTTGGCGGCTCGCTGTTACTAACACTTGCTTCAACCCTTACGCGGTATTGATTTGCCCAATCGCGCTTATAAATTCGGGCGATTGGGTTATGCGTTGCGTACACTTCACCGGTTTTACGGCATACGCGGCTTGGGTTTATCTCATTGTGGGTCGCAGCAAACGGGGCTAACACCGTTTGCTGTAGCTGGCGATTGTCGGCATGGGTTTCTAACTTATGCAGCTCGCGCAGCTTGTGAGAGTCGAAATAAAAGCGAGCTTTAGCACTATCAGAGGCAGTCGCGGAGCGTTGTCCGACTTTTGCACCTCTGGACAAGGCTATTGCTTCTGGCTTCGCCAGCCCTGCGGGGCTAGTCAATTGAATGCCCTTTCTGAGCTTGCGCTCATGCTCGCCCAAATCAGATACAGGAAAATGATTTAAGGGCGTGAAATTTTGATTAACAGGAATTTCAGAACTAAAAAAAGCCGGACATAACCGGCTTACTGCATCATCAATGATGGAATCATTGAATTGTATTTGGTCAAAACGCTGGCGGACCACCGGTTTTACTGCTGATGTATTTGAATTCATTATCCACCCCTAACCTATAAACATGTAGGTTGGTTTCTTCTGGGGTGCACTCCATGAAGTCGTATTGGTTATCGCCAGATTGATAGAATGCAGCGAAGAAGATGATATTGTCTCTATCATTTAGTGCTACCCCCATTGAAGCATGAGGGATCTCTTTTGCTAAGAGGCGTTGAAAAACGACTAATTCGGGAGGCCAGCCCGAGCTTTTGAATAGTATTTTCAAGTTTCTTTCTGCAAGCATTTTCTTCAGTGCAGTGCTTTGCTGTCGTTTTGTTAACATCCTGACCCCAAAAGTATTTTTGATTACCTGAGTGAATGTTACTAGATTTATCAATAACTTTCATTCTCAAGCCCCCAACACTGTTTTGTGGTAGTCAGGTGCTTCACGCTCACCGGCTAAGATTTGGCGCAGTGCGAAACAACATCGAGTACCTTTTTCACGCTGAGTTTGAGTTAAACGTTTAGCAGCTTCGTAAGGCGTTAAGCCTTGCCAATTAGGGTCATTGGCTGGGATAGGTTTTTCAACTTGGAGATCCATTAGCTTACCCCGCGTAACAATTCGCGAGCGCTTTTTGCTGCTGCGTAAATTCTGCGGTATTCACCAGCTTGGTTTATACAACTGGCTGCTGCGGCTCTCAATCCAATGTCGTAGTAAGATTTGGCACTATTAAGGCGAGAACTAAAGCCCATTTTTGCATTGTGCATAATTGATTCAGCAACACGCACTGAGCTTAAAGGGATTGTTATTTCGTGTAGCGGTGTATTCATCATGATTACTCCAGGTCGTTAGGTTGTCTGGTTGTTCTGACTAAGTCAGACGCCGCCCCGCCGCTTGAACTAGGGGGTGCAGGATGCGGGGCGACTAACAACCCCTACAGACTACACAACCTTTGTGGTGTTACACAACCTACCCAGTGTGCGTTGTTTGTACAAATAAACAGTACTACACTGTACTCAGGGGGTAAAAAATGATTACTACACTTGAACTTTTGGATGGGCTCAAAGCCCGCCGTGATATATCTAGCGACTATAAACTAGCGAAATATCTAGGTATAACGCAGCAAGCAGTATCTAAGCTTAGAAATGGCACTTCTATGTCTGAGGAAATGGCTTTTAAAATTGCTGATGATTTAGAAATGGATGCAGAGCTAGTTGTGCTGTCTATATTGCTTGAAAAAGCAAAGAACGAGCGAACAAAAAGCATTTTGAAAAAGCTTGTTGCTTAGGCTTAAATTCTAACTCCAAATGGCACTAAATGATTACAACCTTAGACCTTTTGAATGGTCTTAAAGCCCGTTATAACCTACCAAGCAACTATAAAGCTGCTAAACATCTAGGTATAACACCTACGGCCGTAAATAGTTGGCATAAGGGAGTATCTATGTCTTCAAAGACAGGACTTAGGGTTGCTGAGCTTTTAGATATGGATGTTGACTTTGTACACGTGTGTTTGCTGTTAGAAAAGGCCAAAGATGAGTTGGAAAAAGCTAGCTTAGAACGGATTATTGCTAAGATAGAAAAGTGATGTTTTTGAACTACACTTTATAAATTTTCTTTTGCGTGATGCGAAAGAATTCGAGAACTCCCTACCCCTTACGTGGTAAGGCCTAGGCGCACATTTATATTATTATAACTAATATACATTATGCGCCTTATGAGTGGGTTTTTAGCAATCCACAGAAGTTTGCCTGTAATTACCGGTTTAAATAAAACCTTAACTTAGGTGGTCTAAAGGCTTGTTCTCGGCTGACTGATGCCGCTCAACTCTAGAGGTATGCAAATATTGAGATGTGGTATCGATACTGTCGTGTCCTGCATCTGCTTGCACATGAGATAATGGCCGGCCTACTAAATTGATGTCGTGAGAAATTCCGGTGTGTCTAATGCTGTGCGGTGTTAGCTGGCGCATTTCGTTTGCGTCTTGGTCAAAGCCGTCTGCTTCGGCGTGCTGAGCGGCTTGTTCAATTACAATGTAGATTTGCTCCCTCAGTTGTCTTATACCAAGGTTGGCATTGAGTAAGCCCGTGTCGCGGCCTCGGCCTGCTGCTCGGTGTCGAATAAACAATGGCGTGTTTTCGTTAGGCGCTGGTAATGGCTTTAAACCTAAATATGTACGGTAACGTTGTAAGGCTGACAATAATTCTTTCGAAACAGCCACACTCCGTTTTTTTCCACCTTTACTGCGCGGTATGTGAAAACCCCAAACGGAGGTTTTAGCATCTCGTTTAAACTGTCCCATTATTGGGGAAAAACCTGGTCGTGCAGCGACTTCAGATATACGTAAATAACAGCCATACATAAGGCTAACGAGAAACAAAATGCGCTCATTTTCGCTCGGTTCGTCATTTGCTAGTTGTTGAGCTGCAGCCATGACATAAGACCACTGCAGATCACTAAACGCTTTAATATCCTCGTAATCTTCGCCGCTCACGGTGTGCTGGCTGCCGACTTTAAAGCGACCACTTTTCATTAACATCATTGCCGGGTTTCGTTCAGTGTATTCTTCATTAATTAAGTAAAAAAAAAGGACGATAAGATAGCCAACTTGGTCTTAAGTGCTTTGTCACTGATTTGATAAGCTTGCTCAACACCATCGCGTTTTTTACCCAAAAATGGCCGCCAAAGCACATTAGGAATACGTTCTTCTAATTGTTTATGGGTAATAAATTGCGCGACATTTCTGTAGGCAATCAAAGGTGTTGGAGGATTGGCGCAGTAATCGAGGTAACGGTTTAGAACACGACGAGTAATATCGCCTACGGATATTTGTTCTACGCAGTACGCCCAATGCAAAAACGTGGTTAACTCACTTCTGTAGGTTTTGTAGTTATTTTCGCTAAACCGTTGTTCTAACAACCATTCAACAGCAAACTCATACACATATCCAGCATCAGCTACTTGGTTGATGGTAATGCTAGCTAAATGTTGGTTAACTGTACTGTTACCATCTTCAAGGTATTGTAAGGAATCAAATAAAGGGATCGCTGGCGGTAGTTCAAACATTCAAAGTTCTATAACACGTTGATTTGTAGAATTATTATAGCTTAAAAAGCAATTGCCGATAAATAGCATTATCGGCAATTAGACAACAAATTAGGCATAGAAATATAAAGCAAACTTAAGTCATCCCCATCTATAATAACTGGTATAATCGCCGATTAGCCTAATTAGGCACTTTATTTACGCTTGTTCCACTTGGAGCAATAGGACGACTGATGAATTTGAAAAACGAACTTCAAACGGTTCACAATAAGCTGGAAACTGCCAAAAGAAAACTAAATGCAGCCCACGATCGTGGTGATACAGCAATGATTAGCCAATTTAATAAAACGGTTGAGATACTGACTAAAAAGCTTAAAAGCGTTAAAGCTCAGCAAACTAAGCAGTTAAGCCAGCAAGGCGGTGATGTGAAATCCCTCCCCTTTAGCCGCGTTCTCACTAAGCAAGAACAAGCAGACATGGGTAAGCTAAAAAAATCAGTTAAAGGTTTAGTCGTTGTACACCCTATGACTGCGCTAGGCAGAGAGATGGGCATAAAAGAAGTGACAGGTTACGCTACAAAAGAATTCTAGTTATTAGGGCAAAGCCTCACCGCTTTGCCCTACTCTTTACCGCATTAATCCGCGATTAAATGGGCAGGCACAAAGCCTAAGTACTTCTCCCCACCTACCATTAAACTGTAACTTTGATTAGCAACTATATCTTGATAGCGCAGCATGCTCCCGTCGGGAAATTTAACTTCAACGCTTGCTTTGGTTAACGCTCCGAGGGAAAACACAGTTGGTAAACCATCCCACCTGGCACGCTGCTGCTCTATAACCTCGTCTCCATTAAAGAGCGTTAATATAGCGTCTACCGCATAAGGGTTTGGGCTTTTGTATCTTGGGTATAAATACACAGTATTTTGCTGTGCTTCACCCGTGTTCAGAAAAACCTGCAATTGTTTGTTACTCGCACCGCCTATTATTAAATCTTGGCGTAAGTCGTTGTTTATATCTGCGATAAATATGGGGTTTGAATCCCAGCCCTTAAATGACAACACTTCTTTAAATTGCCCTTTACCATTATTTTCCAACACCTTACCGTATTTTTTACGTGGATTAGACACCACTAAATCTAGATCAAGGTCGTTATCAAAATCGACTGCAAAGATTCTCACTAGATAAGGTGCACCTGCATTTAACATTTCTCGCAGTGCCGATTTTTGCCGTGCAAACCCGTGCTTGCTGGCAAGGTAAATATCACCTTCGCCTTTACCAGTGGTAATAATGTCTTGGCGTTGATCACCATTTAAGTCGCCGACAAAAATGGGCGTCGCTTTAACGGGCAACTTGAGAATGTCGTTAGCTAACTGAAAACCATTTTGTTGATTGGCCAAAAAATACCAACCAAGGTGTTCGCCACCATATCCGCCGTGCCCAGCAACAATAATGTCGGCGAGTGAATCATTGTTTAAATCTAGTGGCGCTAACATGGGCGCAGGCTGCGGCGACCTATTCAAAAAATGTTGGGACACTTTAGTGCGAAAAAAACGATTGGCTTTATTGTTCGCTCTAAACTCTTCCTCTATGTGTTGGAACTTTTCCGGCAGTAAATGATTGGCGTTAGAGCGAAACGTTTTGTCGCGAATAAACTGTTGCTTGGCGGCGTGATAGAAAAAAGCCCCTTTACTGCCGGCATCGAGGTCTAGATAACCATCGCCATTTAAATCACTTACCGTTTTTGCATAAGATACTGGAGAGAATGTTTGTTTTTCAGAACCGGTCGTTAACTCGGTTGCTTTATTTATGACATAAGGATTCTTTTTTTCATCGGAAAATGCTGCAATGTCTAACCAACCATCACCATCAAAATCAAAAAACCAAGGCCTGTCATCTGCTCCGGGTAACTGATTATCTGGAGCTATAAATTCTAATGTGCCTTTAGGGATAAGTTGATTAACTAACAATTTCCCACCGGGCTGGCCGTGGTGAGACAAATAGATATCTATATCGCCGTCGTTATCATAATCAAAGCCACCTACTCCCCAGGGCCACCATCCATGAGAGCCGAATTTTCCACCTTGCCGCTTTAACTCCTGGTCATGCCACGAAGAGATAATACTGTCTGCATTCGTCGCTACTTGTTTAAAGGTTAAGGAATAACCGGTTTGAGGGAGCCAGCAAGCAAATAAAAGTGCTGAGGTAAAACTTCTTTTTGAAAGTGATTTAAGCGGTAGCATAAAGAGCCCTTACAAACAAAAAGCCAGCTTTTAGCTGGCTTTAATAAAGTGAAAACTAACTAGTTAAGATCACCATCTTGCCAGAACTTGGTTCCCTTAATGGTTGCTTCTAGTGATAAGCCTGCTTCTGTTAGTTGATAAATTTGCACGTCACCAATGGCTCCTTCTACTTCTGCAGAGCCGCCTTTATCGCCCGCTGTTGCTGCTGCATCTGCTTGAGCACCGAACAACCAGCCACTTTCTACGAATTTGTCGAATGACTCTCTGGTTTTAAAGATCATCAATGCGCGGAAGTCTTTCACTCCCAAGCCAAACCCTACCCCCGCTTCACCCATTTTCATGTAAGTCTTTTTGCCTGATGCATTGTCTACAGCTATACCAGTGCCGCCGCCGGCTGAAATAACAAACAGATTTACTCCAACGTTACTAAATACCGCATAACCCACCCCGGCAGACATTTTTGAGGAGATGTCGGGCTTTTCTTGTTTAAATTTTGCGATGGTTTCGTTGGCTGATTTATCGTACTCAGCGCGGTCTTCGGCAACGTCGGCTAACACAAAGTTACTCACAAGTAATAGAGAAGCGCATAGGTAACTAACTAAATTTTTCATTCGGTTATCCTTTAACGGTAAATAGGGTTAGTTTTTAGTTTCGGCCAGTGGCAGTGATACAGTAATAGTAGTCGTATTTTCTGCGTCACTGACTTTCATATTTACTTCACCATTTTGGGCGTGCGTTAATAAACTCACTGAGTAAGTGCCGAGCCCGGTGCCTGATTGCTTACCAGACGTGACATACTTTTCCCAAAAATTCTCTCGTATACTCTGTGGGACGGCACCGATATTTTCGGTAGTCACTGCGATTTTATCTGCTGAAGTGCTAATACGAACTGATACTCGGGTTCTATCTGGTGCGGCTTCACAGGCGTTTTTTAGCAAGTTAAAAAATAACGAGTAGCTTAAAGATTCATCGCCATAAACCAATGCTTCATTACCTGGATCTTCTTCTTCAGGTTCTAAGTACATGGTGAGTTGTTTAGTGTTGAAGGTATTCTTTACAACAGAGAGCATTTTTTTGAGCATAAGATGAATTGAAAAAGCCTTAGCTTGTAATTTGAAACGCCCTTGCTCTATTTTGTATAGCTCTGTAGATAAGTTAATCATGTTAAGTAACTGCATCGACAACTCATCTATCACACTTGCGTGCTCTGATGCAGAGCTAGAAAGGGTTCTGTCTTCTTTTATCTGCTCTGCTAAGGCCACAATCCCTGCTATTGGGCCTTTTAAGTCATGCCTTAGCAACTGGTCGACGCTGTTTTTTAAGATCTCTTTCTCTAGTAGGTTGTCTAAATCGGATTGCAAATGTTTGTGTAAATCAACATAGCGCAATAAATTTCTAACCCTAAGTTTAAGTAAATCAGGCTGTATGGGTTTAGTGATGTAATCTACCGCACCGATAGATAAACCCTTGGTTTGATCGCGTACTTCGGTTAACGCAGTAACAAATATGACCGGAATGTGCTGAGAACTAGGGTGTTCTCGCAGTTTTTGCAATACTTCATAACCATCCATTCCTGGCATCATTACGTCTAAAAGCACTAAATCTGGAGGCGTGTCTGAATGGCATATGTCGAGTGCTTTTTGCCCTTCTTTGGTAAGCAATACACGGTAATCGCTACGTAATAGTCCGCCAAGCAAGGTTAAGTTTTCTGGCGTGTCGTCTACCACTAAAATCGAGTGTTGTTGCGATTTTACTGGTGGAGCTTGATAAGCGTCTTTATCCTCAAGTTCGTCACTGATTATTTCTTCTATTTCTTCTGTAGAGAAATATTGAGCCCGGTTTCTTACATCACCCTGTGCTGCTTGTTTCACTCTGCCCTGCAAAGTAGAGGTAGTAAATGGCTTGATAATGAGATCGGTAACGCCGCCAGATATTGCCTCAGAAACTCTGTCACGCTCTGCTTCTGCAGTAATCATAATAAAAGGAATGTGGCGCCAGGTTTCTGAGTTTCGTACCTCTTTCAAAAACTCTATGCCGCTCATCACCGGCATATTCCAATCAGACAATATAATGTCTACATGGCGTTTTTTTAGTACGCTAAGTGCCTGCGCACCATTTTCGGCTTGAACAATGTTACCAACACCAAAGCGTCTTAATTGTTCTTGGGTAATTTTTCTCATTGGCGCCATGTCGTCGACAATAAGAACGGTAAGCTTACTAAGATTCATTCGAATGCATTCCTTGCCTTTACTTTTTTTAGCGCCAATCCCACAACTTAATCTTGGTTTTCTTCAAACTTAGCTTTTATTTCCAGAATCTCTGGTAAGGCTGCAATAAATAAAGGAACGAGTGTTGGGTCAAAATGTGTACCAGCTTCGCTTTTTAATAGGTCAACTGCTTTTTCTACTGGCCAGGCTTGTTTGTAAGGTCGCTGAGAAGTCAGTGCGTCAAACACGTCTGCGATAGCTACAATTCGGCCTACAATAGGAATGTCTTCTCCAGCCAAACCATTTGGATACCCGCTACCATCCCATTTTTCATGATGGGTTAACGCCACTGTTTTGGCTAAATCGAGTAACTCTGAGCTGTCTCCTTCACCAAGAATTTCACCGCCAATAACCGCGTGACTTTGCATGATATCCCATTCGTCGGCATCTAATTTTCCGGGTTTTTGTAATACGCTATCGGGAATACCAATTTTACCAATGTCGTGCATGGGCGCTGCGTTCATTAGTACTTCTGCATCAGGTTCGCTCATGCCAGCCGCAATACCTAAAATTTTGGAGTAATGACTCATTCGAATCACATGTAGGCCGGTTTCATTGTCTTTATATTCAGCTGCTCGCCCTAAACGCTGAATGATTTGCAATCGGGTGGTGTTAATTACATCGGTTTGTTCTTTTACTTTTCGGTCTAGCTCTCTATTTTGGTTAAATAAGGCTAAGTGAGTTTTTACCCTTACTTTAACAACCGGAGGACTAACAGGTTTAGTGATGTAATCTACAGCACCTAACTCTAAGCCATGGAGTTCATCTGCGGGGCTAATTTTAGCGGTAACAAATACCACCGGAATATGGCGAGTTGTTAAATCGTCTTTTAAGCGGCGACATACTTCAAAACCGTCTATGCCTGGCATCATGATGTCGAGCAAGATTAAATCAGGCTTGTTAGCTTTAGATACAATTTTTAGTGCCATGTCGCCATTTCGAGCGACTTGTATCTTATAGTCTTCACGCAGAATGCCAGCTAATACGTCAATGTTCTCAGGGGTATCGTCAACGATGAGAACGGTGGCTCTGTTTTCCATAAAAATCCTTGTTTACGAATCTGCCAATTTTCCTCTTAGATAAAAGTAACTATAGACATAAAATCAACACTTTAATAACACTAAATTGCAAATCAAGTGATTTACAGAACCTCAACATTTACTGAGGATATAATGAAAATATTGAAAGAATACCTTTAGTGCAGCGGACTTAAGGCTTTGGCTAGATAAATGCGTAATATCGAGGTCGCAAAATAAGTTATACGAATGTAAATTAATGCCCCATAATTGATCTTGATCAATGCGGTTTGCCGTTTGGAAACAAATTGTTAAAAATATAGCGGAGATATGCAAATAACTAGTTTTTCAATCTGTTATTTGCCTAATCGATCAAGTATGATCGCGCCGTTAGCCTACAGCTATACTCGCCCACACAGCGCTAAACGTAACGTAGACTAACAATTCGTTTCATGTTGTTGATGCACCTGCATTTAACTCGCTTAAACAAATAATAATAGCAACGGAAGCATGTATTTATGAACCAAGCAGCTAGCACAGAAACTGATTACAACTATACGGTTGTACGCCAGTTCACTGTAATGACCATTGTTTGGGGTATTGTTGGCATGGGTGTTGGGGTATTAATTGCTGCGCAATTGATCTGGCCTGCACTTAACTTCGATACTCCTTGGCTAACCTATAGCCGGTTACGTCCCCTTCACACTAACGCCGTTATTTTTGCATTTGGTACCAGTGCATTAATGGCATGTTCTTTTTACGTGGTGCAACGTACCTGTCAAACAAGACTATTTGGCGGCCCCCTCGCTTCCTTTGTGTTTTGGGGCTGGAACTTAATTATTGTATCTGCGGCAATTACTTTGCCTATGGGTTTTACCACCTCAAAAGAATACGCTGAACTTGAGTGGCCTATTGGCATTGCCATTGCGGTTGTTTGGGTTGCCTATGGTATTGCCTTTTTCGGTACCATTGTGAAGCGAAAAACGTCTCATATTTACGTGGCGAACTGGTTCTTTGGTGCTTTTATCATCACCGTTGCTGTTTTACACATTGTAAACAATGCTGCTATTCCACTTACCATGACTAAATCGTACTCGATTTATGCTGGCGCTGTAGACGCTATGGTGCAGTGGTGGTATGGGCATAACGCGGTAGGATTCTTATTAACCGCTGGTTTCTTGGGGATGATGTACTACTTCGTTCCTAAGCAAGCAGGTCGTCCGGTTTATAGTTACCGTTTGTCGATTGTTCACTTTTGGGCCCTTGTATCTATTTACATTTGGGCTGGTCCTCACCATTTACACTACACCGCGTTACCTGATTGGGCGCAGTCTCTAGGTATGGTGATGTCGTTAATTTTATTCGCACCTTCTTGGGGTGGCATGATTAACGGTATTATGACCCTGTCTGGTGCGTGGCATAAATTACGCTATGACCCTATTCTACGATTCCTAATTGTTTCATTGTCTTTCTACGGTATGTCTACCTTTGAAGGCCCGATGATGGCAATTAAAACCGTAAATGCTTTATCACACTACACTGATTGGACTGTTGGTCACGTTCACTCTGGTGCTCTTGGTTGGGTAGCAATGGTGTCTATTGGTAGTATTTACCACTTAATTCCTGTTTTATTCGGTCAAGGCCGTATGTACAGCACCAAGCTTATTAACACCCACTTCTGGTTAGCAACTATTGGCGTTGTGCTATATATCGTTGCAATGTGGATTTCTGGTGTGATGCAAGGTTTGATGTGGCGCGCAGTAAACGAAGACGGTACCTTAACCTACTCGTTTGTTGAGTCACTACAGGCTTCTTACCCATTCTACTTCGTTCGTTTTGTTGGTGGTTTGTTCTTCTTAACCGGTATGTTTGTAATGGCCTATAACGCCTTTAAAACAATTACTGCTGAGAAAGGCTCATTAGAACCAATTGAACAGGCTCAGGAGGCATAACATGAAGCACGAGTTAATCGAAAAGAATGTTGGCCTACTTGCCATCTTAATTGTTATCGCGATTAGCTTCGGTGGTTTAGCACAAATCACCCCGCTAATCTTCCAGCCTGAAACAACAGAACCTGTTGACGGCTTAGTTCCTTACACTGCATTAGAAATGGAAGGCCGAGACATCTATATCCGCGAAGGTTGTAGTAACTGTCATAGCCAAATGATTCGTCCATTCCGCGCAGAAACTGAGCGCTACGGGCATTACTCTGTAGCCGGTGAAAGCGTTTGGGAACATCCTTTCTTGTGGGGTTCTAAACGTACTGGACCTGATCTAGCTCGTGTAGGCCAACGTTATTCAGATGAGTGGCATCGTGTTCACCTGATTAATCCACGTGATGTGGTACCTGAGTCTAATATGCCTGGTTTCCCTTGGTTAGAGGAAAATTTGGTAGACGGCTCGTTAACTGGTAAGAAATTGGCGTTGTTTAAAAACCACTTTGGTGTTCCTTATACCGATGCTGACGTTGAAGGCGCAGCAGCAGCGGTTGAAGGAAAAACAGAAATGGAAGCACTCATCGCCTACTTACAAGTGTTAGGTACAGCATTGAAATAAGGAGTTAGTTATGGACTTTGGTACATTTAGCGGCCTCTACACTGCATTCTTAATGGCGATTTTTATTGGCATATTTGCCTGGGCCTACAGCAAGAAACGCAAAAAGGATTTTAGCGAAGCTGCGAATTTGGTTTTTGCCGATGAGCCTAAAGCTAGCTCTACAAAGGAATTTGAAGGAGCACAGAAAAAATGAGCACATTTTGGAGCGTGTGGGTTACCGTAATAACGTTAGGAAGCATCTTAGGCTGTTACTTATTGCTGAGAGCTTGTAACAAAAACACCACCGGTGTTAAAGAAGGTGAATCGATGGGCCACGAGTTTGACGGGATTGAGGAGTTAAATAACCCTCTTCCTAAGTGGTGGTCTTATATGTTCATTATCACCATTATCTTCTCGTTGATTTACTTAGCCGCATACCCAGGTTTAGGCAACTGGCAAGGTTTCCTTGGTTGGAAGAGCTCAGAGATGGGCATTAAGACTATCGCAGAAGGCCAGGAGCGTGTGGCAGCTTACGACGGTACCGTTGCTAACCAATATCAAGGTGAAGTAGAAAAAGCCGACCAACGTTTTGGAGAAGTATTTCGTAAAGTTGCATACAACGAATCTGGAGAATACCGCAGCGTTGAAGAACTCTCAGTTGATCCTGATGCAATTAAAATCGGCCAACGTTTGTTTCTACAAAACTGTTCTCAATGTCATGGTTCAGCCGCTCGTGGTGGTAAGGGCTTCCCTAACCTAACCGACGGAGATTGGTTATACGGCGGCAGCGGCGAAGCGATTAAAGCAAGCTTAATGCATGGTCGCCAAGGCCAAATGCCAGCATGGGAAGCGGTACTTGGTGACGACGGAATCAAAGAAGTTACTGCTTACGTACTGAGTCTTTCAGGCCGTAAGGTTAACGACATTGATGCAGCTGCAGGTAAAAGTCAGTTTGCTGTATGTGCAGCCTGTCATGGCGCAGACGGTACCGGTAGCGAAGCAGTAGGTGCACCCAACTTAACCAATGGCATTTGGTTATACGGTGGTTCGCGTAGAGCGGTAGAAGATACCCTTCGTTACGGTCGTAATGGCGTAATGCCTGCTTGGAAGGATATTCTAGGAGAAGATAAGATTCAGCTTATTTCCGCCTATGTGTATCAGCTTTCTAAGAGCGAATAGACTAAAAATTTATAAAAAGCGACGCCTATGCGTCGCTTTTTTTTGTTATATTTAAGCCCCCTCTTTTTGGAAGTAAGAGCTCATGCAACAAGCTTGGTACAAACAATTTTGGCCGTGGTTTTTAATCGCGTTACCTATGGCTGCAGTCGTTGCTAGCTTAACCACATTTTACATAGCCGCTACCACCGACAATGACATGGTCGTAGAGTCTTATTACAAGAAAGGCAAGGCGATTAATGCCGATTTGTCACTAATACAGCAAGCAGAACAGTTAGGTGTTAAAGCTGCGTTGTCACCTACAGACAGCGGCTTATTGTTAGATATGACGTTACCTGACGAACTGAAAAACCAACCTCTTAAAGTTGAACTGGCCCATAAAACCTTAGCGAGAAACGACCGCAGTTACGTAGTTACCGCTGATGCCACCGGTCGATATAGGTTTGGCGAAGATTTAAATGAAAATGGTCGCTGGTTTATCCGCATCAGTCCAATGGATGACAGTTGGCGTTTACAAGAAGAGCTACAACTGCCGCTGTACAACATAGAAGAGATTGATGGGAAGTAACAAATACCTTTGCTTTCATTGCAATGAAGTTGTTCCGGCAGGTCAGAGCTTATCTGTTCCTATCCTTGGTAAAATGGAACCCATGTGTTGCCAAGGTTGTGCCGCTGTAGCCCAAACCATTATAGACAGTGGCTTAGAAGACTATTACAAGCATCGCACCGCCGCAGCTCCCAGCGCTCAAGGTTTGGTCCCTGACGCATTAACTAAAATGTTGGAATACGACGATGAGAGTGTTCAATTAGACTTTG
Organism: Agarivorans sp. Toyoura001; assembly: GCF_005405585.1. GTDB lineage: Bacteria > Pseudomonadota > Gammaproteobacteria > Enterobacterales > Celerinatantimonadaceae > Agarivorans. Next base: position 78,861 of record NZ_BJEQ01000006.1, read on the forward strand.
TCGCTCAGTCAGACGCCTATAAAGAAGTACTGCTGTCTATAGAAGGCATTGCTTGTGCTGCATGTGCATGGCTGATTGAAAAGCAGCTTTCGCATGTTAAAGGTGTTCAGAAAATTCACGTTAATTCTACCACTCAACGTGCCACTTTGTTGTGGGACGATAAACAGGTAAAACTTAGTCAGCTCCTGCAAACCGTTCAAACCCTAGGTTACAACGCCACGCCTTTTCAAACAGACAAACAAGAAGAGTTAGATCGTAAGCTGTATCGAAGCCACTTGTTAAAGCTTGGTGTCGCTGGCTTAGCTACCATGCAAGTGATGATGTTTGCGATTGCTCTCTATGGTGACCTGTTTGACGAAATGGAAGTGATTTATCGAGATTACTTTCGCTGGGTGAGCCTAATTATGGCCACGCCCGTTCTACTTTTTTCAGCGCAGCCTTTCTATTTTGGTGCGTATAGAAGTATAAAAGCTAAAACCCTAAACATGGATGTCCCCGTATCTATTGCACTACTAGGGGCATATAGCGCGTCGTTGTATGCAACCGTAAAAGGCACGGGTGAAGTCTATTTCGAATCGGTTTCAATGTTTACCTTCTTATTGTTACTAGGACGATTGCTGGAGTTACGGGCTAGGCGAAAAGCCAGTGAAACCAGTTCAAACATGCTTAAGCTTATTCCCAAACTAGCTTTAAAACTAAATAAAGACGGCAAACAGCAGCGCGTAGCGGCCAGCCAGCTTAAATTCGGTGACCTTATCGTTATTTTACCTGGGGAAACCGTGCCCGCTGATGGCCAGATTAGCTTTGGTGAAAGTGAATTTGATGAATCCTCTTTAACGGGAGAAAGCTTACCCATTGTTAAGTCGATAGGCGAACGCGTGTTTGCTGGCACCATTAACCACGAGCAGACTGTACATATAGCCGTTGAGGCCGTTTCGCAAAACACCTTTATCGCCAACATTATGCGCTTACAAGAACAAGCGCAGAGTGAAAAGCCGAAGATAGCCACTATAGCAGACGGTGTGGCTCGCTATTTTGTGTTTGGCCTATTGGTTATTGCCGCCCTCACCTACACGTATTGGCATTTTCATTCACCGGAAGACGCTTTTTGGATCACCTTAGCGGTGTTGGTTGCTACTTGCCCTTGCGCACTATCGTTAGCTACGCCAGCAGCACTAACAGCTGCTACTCATAATTTGTCTAAAAATGGCCTGTTAGTAAAACGCGGCCACGTACTAGAAAGCTTGGCTAAGTTACAAGCCGTTGTGTCAGACAAAACCGGCACGCTCACCGAAGGTCGATTGCAGATCCAAGGGCTAGAGTGTTACAAGGGCTACGCTAAGGAGACAGTTCTTGAATATGTTGGTGCCTTAGAGCGTCAAAGTTCTCACCCTATCGCATTGGCGTTTAAATCTTTTCAGAAGTTACAAGCAACAAATATTGAGCACCATACCGGTTTAGGCTTAAGTGGTTTGGTAGACAATCATTCGCTCACTTTAGGAAAGGCTAAGTTTTGCCAACAAATTGCTCAACCCCGCATAGGAATGCTTGAGTTAGTGTTACTGGTAAACACACAGTTAGTGGCCAGAATTTATCTGTCAGACTTAATTAAAAGTGATGCGATAGAATTCGCTAAAGGCTTAAAACAAAGAGACATTAGTTTGTCGATGCTTACTGGTGATGAGTCTGCACAAGTGGAATTTGTTGCCAATCAACTGAGTATCACCGATGTCTCTAGGGGCGCGTTACCTCAGCAAAAACTCGATGTGGTAAAACATAAAGTCACCAGCACGCCACATTTGCTAATGCTTGGCGACGGCGTAAATGACGGGCCTGTGCTCGCGTCTGCACCTTTATCTATCGCTATGGGTTTAGGTACCGACATTGCTAAATCTAGTGCCGATGCAGTCCTTCTCGGCAGTAAGCTAAGAACTTTGTTAAGTGCTATAGATTTGGCTAAAAAAACCCAAAAAATTATCGCTCAAAACTTGGCATGGGCTTTAGGTTATAATGCCCTGATATTGCCCTTAGCGGTGTCGGGTATCGTGACACCTTATATGGCAGCAATCGGCATGTCTTTGTCTTCGCTAGCGGTGTTAACTAACTCACTAAGGTTGAATAAGCGATGAGCATAATTTTTGTGTTAATTCCTATTGCCCTTGTTTTTGTGTGTATTGGAATTGGTATTTTTTTCTGGGCGGTCAAAAGTGAACAGTTTGAAGACCTAGATCGCCAAGGCGTAAACATTTTGTTTGACGAAAAAGGCCAAGACACTAAATCGGTTAAAGATGATACTCCAAACTGATTACGCGGCCGCTTTTATCACCGGTTTATTAGGTGCCACGCATTGCATTGCTATGTGTGGTGGTATTGCCTGTGTTCTTGGTAGCAGAGTTGAAAATTCGTCCTCAAAGTTTTTGGTCAGCGTTGGCTTCAACCTTGGACGAATAGTGAGTTACGCAATTGCGGGTGCGATAGTGTCTGGTTCAATCCAGGCTATTGGGCAAATACACAAATCACTACACTTGCTAGTTAGCCTCCAGTGGCTTGCTGCGTTAATGTTAATTTTGTTAGGTATTCACCTCACCCGGTGGTGGTCTGTACTCACCCCATTAGAGGCTGCTGGTAAAGTGTTATGGAACGAAATCCAACCCACCGCGAGTAAATTTCTCAGTTTAAACCATCCCTTGGCTTGCGTTCCTTTAGGTTTGTTATGGGGGTGGTTACCCTGCGGGTTGGTGTACTCCACTTTAACCTTAAGTGCTAGCCAAGCTAGCTGGCAAAGCGGTGCCGCGGTGATGTTTAGCTTTGGGCTGGGTACTTTTAGCGTTATGTTGCTCTCGGTGATGCTTGGTCAAAAACTTAGCCACTTGTTAAACAACCGTAAGCTACAGATTGTTTCTGGACTTAGTGTTTTTGCTCTAGGGATCTATCAGGTTGTTACATTGTTGTAGCAATAGCGCTAGAAAAATACCTCTATAAAGAGTAGAATTGCCTCGAACTCCTATAGCATAGTTTGAGTATGAGCATTAACCCAAAAGCTAGTCAAAGAATCCAAACTGGTGGATGTGAAATCCATTGTCAAGATTGCAGCATTGCACAATTGTGTATTCCATTTTCTTTAAATGAAACTGAGCTAGATCGTTTAGACAGTATTATTGAGCGTAAAAAGCCTATTCAAAAAGGCGAAGAAATTTTTGCTGCTGGCGATAAACTTAAAAGCTTATACGCGATACGTTCAGGCACCATTAAGTCGTACACCATTACCGAACAAGGTGATGAGCAAATCACTGGTTTTCATTTAGCTGGCGATTTAGTTGGCTTCGATGCTATCAATAACCAAGTACACCCTAGTTTTGCACAAGCCCTTGAAACGTCGATGGTATGTGAAATCCCTTTTGATACCATGGATGACTTGTCGGCAAGTATGCCTAAACTTCGTCGCCAAATGATGCGTTTAATGAGCAACGAGATTGTCGCTGACCAAGAGATGATTTTGTTACTCAGTAAGAAAAATGCTGAAGAGCGTTTAGCCGCATTTATCTATGGTTTATCGCAGCGCTTCTCTGAGCGTGGTTTCTCTCCGAGAGAGTTTCGCCTTACCATGACTCGTGGTGATATCGGTAATTACTTAGGTTTAACAGTAGAAACTATTTCACGTTTGTTAGGCCGTTTCCAAAAAGCCGATATGATTGCGGTTAAAGGTAAATATATTTCAATTACCGACCGCGAATCCCTTCGTCAATTAGCTGGTGCCAAAGCTACCTAAGTGATTAATAACACTGACCTGATTTACATCAAGCTATGATAAAAAACTTGGGTCAGTGTTAACTAAGTCAGATTTATTCCTTCCAAATTGAGCTAAAGTTAAGTAGCTATTCCAGAACATTCTAGGAGCTGCTTTATGATTAAGTATCGTAATATTTTAGTGGTCATTGACCCCCTGCACGACACTCAGGCGGCTTTGTCTCGGGCTGTGTTTTTAGCACAGAAAGAAGACCAAGCAAAAATCAAAGCTCTACTCACCATTTATGACTTCTCTTACGAGATGACGTCAATGTTATCTGGCGAAGAGCGAGAAGCCATGCGCTCTGGCGTAATAGACGAACGTAAAGTCTGGTTGAACGAAGTTATCGCGGCAACAGATACCGCAGGCCTAGAGATAGAAATCAAGGTAGTGTGGAATAACCGACTCTATGAAAGTGTTATAGAAGAAGTTCTCGATTTTGGTCACGACCTTGTGGTTAAAGCCACCCACCCTCACCCTACACTGCAATCAATAATCTTTACCCCCAACGATTGGCACATTTTACGTAAGTGTCCAACACCAGTGCTAATGGTTAAAGACCATGATTGGCCAACAGCAGGTAAGATTGTTGCAGCGATTCACGCAGGAGCAGAGGACGAAGAGCACCACAAACTCAATGTGCGAATTGCTCAAGAAGCTAAGGATTTATGCCGGTTACTATCTGCCACTCCCCATATTGTTACAGCCTATCCCGCAGCCCCGGTAAATATTGCCATAGAGCTGCCTGATTTCGACCCTCTCAAGTACAACAAAAATGTTATGGAATACCATAAAGAAGCCCTGAATAAATTTGTGGCTGAACAGTTTGGGCAAGAAGTCACTAGCCACCTCGAAGAAGGCTTACCCGATGATGTAATTCCCGAAGTGGCCAATGAGATTGGTGCAGATATAGTTATTTTGGGTACGTCTGGTCGAAGCGGTTTTAGCGCAGCATTAATAGGTAATACCGCTGAGCACGTTATTGATCAATTAGACTGCGATTTACTGGCATTGAAACCACAAAACTTTGTTAGTCCTTTCCAAAAATAGATCCGTTTAAGCTAAGGGAAAAGATTGCTTAAGCAAGGCGGGGTTATATAATAGCCCCGCTTTTTTATTGGGAACTCAAAATGTCAGTTACAGCTAAACAACAATACAACCAAAACAAACTTCATAAGCGAATTCGTCGACATGTAGGCCAAGCGATAGCTGACTACAATATGATTGAAGAAGGCGATAAAGTAATGGTGTGTTTGTCTGGCGGTAAAGACAGTTACGCAATGTTAGACATTTTGCTGCATCTAAAAGCCCACGCACCAATAAGCTTTAACGTTATTGCCGTTAACCTTGACCAAAAACAACCTGGCTTCCCAGAGCATATTTTGCCTGAATACCTAGATAACTTAGGTATTGAATACCAAATTGTGCAAGAAGATACCTACTCAATTGTAAAAGACAAAATCCCTGAAGGTAAAACGACCTGTTCTTTATGTTCTCGTTTACGCCGCGGTATTTTGTACCGTACCGCTACCGAACTAGGCGCCACCAAAATTGCACTAGGCCACCATAGAGACGATATATTAGAAACCCTATTCTTAAACATGTTTCATGGCGGTAAACTAAAAACCATGCCACCTAAGTTAGTCAGTGACGATGGGAAACATGTCGTGATTCGTCCAATGGCCTACTGTAAAGAGGCCGATATGGAAAAATACGCTGAGGTAAAAGAATTCCCTATTATTCCGTGTAACCTTTGCGGCTCTCAAGAAAACCTGCAGCGTCAGGCAATTAAACAAATGTTGAATGACTGGGAAAAGCGTTTTCCAGGAAGAGTAGAATCAATGTTTAGATCGGTGCAAAACGTCGTGCCATCTCATTTACTCGATCACCAACAGTTTGACTTTAAATCTATTAACCGAGATAGCGGCATAATTGACGGCGGTGATATTGGTTTCGATGCACCTCAGTTAGAACCCCAGCAGACAATGAAAGAGACGACTGGGGTAGTTCAAATAGTAGAGCTTTAGTTCTTAAGAACTCACTGATAAGTGAGAAGGCCACAAAGATTTATTGCTTCTCATCATCTGTTGGAGCTCGTGCACATAGGCTTCACCCCGTTCAGAATAGCTAGTAAGAAAACTTGCTAGCTCGATTGCGTCTATCTCGCCGCGTGTTCTAGCGATTTGGCGATGTTCTCGTAACGCTTGGTAGGCTGGATGACTGTTAAGGTTGTTCATATAGGCATTTACCGACTGATACACACTATCAAATTTACGTACTTCATGGTTAGCACCGTCAACACGGCTTAATGGTACTAAGCCACAACCTTTCTGGTAACACCATTGACCAAACAAGTTATTTCCTTCTTTGGCAAACCTTGACGTTCCCCATGCAGACTCGTTAGCAGCTTGGGCTAGCACTAAGGCAGGAGGCACAACGTCTATTTTGGCTAGTAGCTCAGTAATGATTTGCTTATCACCAAGGGTGGTATCAACCCGATAATCTTCAGCTAACCCAACTAAAATCTTGTGTTGTTTTTTACTTAATTTGCTATTCGCTATCTTGCTATTGAAGGAAACCAGTTGATTACGTTGCTTAAGTATTTGCTGATTACTTGCTTTTATTAGTGGCAAAATATATTGAGTAAATTGCTGCTTTTTTTGATTAACATCGGTAAATTCTTCAAAAGCAGGTAGCGGTGCGTAACTAATGATGGGTGAAGTCTGTTTTGGTGTGTGATCGCAAGCGATGATTAGGCTTGATAACAAGCCTATAAGTAAAAATTTATTCAAGTAGTTGCTCTTATTTCTATGGTTAATTCTTGCAAGAAGTTAGGAACTAACTCACTCGCTGGGCCGTAATGACGTTCTGCAAATTCGCTTTGCATTTCAGAGGGCTCAAGATTGAGTTCAATGGTTCTGGCATCATGGCTTGCAGCTTCATGAACGAAACCGCCCGCCGGAAACACATGTCCCGAGGTACCAATGGCAATAAATATATCACAGTGATTAAGTCGATGGTAAATCTTGTCTAGGCCAATAGGCATTTCGCCAAACCACACAACGTGCGGTCTTAGTCGAGTAGGAAACTGACAACATGTACACAATACCTCAGCACCTAAGTCGCCTTTCCAATTGGTGGTTTGATTAGACATTGGGCAGCGTGCCTTTAATAGCTCACCATGCATATGCAAAACATTCTTGCTGCCGGCACGTTCGTGCAAGTCATCAATGTTTTGGGTGATAACTAGTAGCTCTATATCATCTTGTTGCTCTAGCTCGGCAAGCGCGAAGTGGGCTGCATTGGGCTGTACCTTACTACTTTGAAGCTGTTGGCGACGCAGATTATAAAATTGATCGACAAAATCTGGAGCTCGTTGATAAGCCTCTGGTGTTGCGACATCTTCTACGCGATGCTTTTCCCACAAACCATCTGAATCACGGAAAGTTTGAATTCCTGATTCAGCAGAAACCCCTGCTCCGGTCAAAACAATCACATTTTTTTTCATATTCATCTTCTTTTGTTCAAAATCGAATAGAAAGCTCTATAAATATATATTAAGTCAGCATAAGTCCCCATTCTACTTAAGTTGTAATGTGACAAACATGGCTTAAAAGTTACTAACTGTTAACATTTTATCTAGAATGATTCTCGACAGAGCCACAAATATCTAGTTTGTCTGACCGCATAGTTAATCTAAATTAAACTTTTGCGACATATCTCGCTTTTGCTACTTTTAAGCTAACTAAATCAGGGAATTATCTGTAGCTGTGCTAATCTTGATCTAGCGCAAGAAAACGATAAAAAGCCTACGGATACTGCTGCTTGATACTATATTCAATTATATTGAATAGTTTTGCGCCGGTGGTCAGTTATTCGGCATTCTGTTGTGATTGCGGTGTTACAATAATGTTGACACCCAATATTTGAATGTTTATGTTGTTATTGGCTCTGGTTTTGGCTCTTGATTGAATATAGAGCCGTTCAACCCACAATATAAAGACAAACTGTACAGGGAAGAAAACATGTTAAAAAACACGCATATTAAAGCTGCGGTAGCTGCTGTAGCCTTAGCTTTCGCAGCAAATGCTAGCGCTGCTGATGGCACGTTAGACAACGTAAAAAGTAAAGGTTTCTTACAATGTGGCGTTAGTACCGGCTTGCCTGGTTTCTCAAACCCAGATGCTGACGGAAATTGGCAAGGTCTAGATGTAGACGTTTGTCGCGCAGTAGCCGCCGCCGTTCTAGGCGATGCTTCTAAAGTTAAATATACTCCCCTTACTGCAAAAGAGCGTTTCACTGCACTGCAGTCTGGTGAAATCGACATTCTTTCTCGTAACACTACTTGGACGCTAACCCGCGACAGTTCACTAGGTTTGAATTTTGCTGGTGTTAACTATTATGACGGCCAAGGCTTTATGGTTAGCAAAGAGCTCGGTGTGTCTTCAGCTAAAGAATTAGATGGCGCTGCAGTATGTATCCAATCTGGTACTACTACCGAACTAAACTTAGCGGATTACTTCCGTGAGCATGGTATGAAATACACGCCTGTAGTATTTGATACCTCAGACCAAACAGTAAAAGGTTTCGAAGCTGGCCGTTGTGATGTTTTAACCTCAGACCAATCGCAACTTTATGCACTGCGTATCAAACTAGCTAAGCCAGACAGCGCAATGGTATTGCCTGAGATTATTTCTAAAGAGCCTTTAGGTCCAGTTGTTCGTCAAGGCGATGATCAATGGCTAAACATTGTTAAATGGTCTTTATTCGCCATGATCAATGCAGAAGAATATGGCTTAAGCTCTGCAAACGCAGACGACATGCTTAAATCGACTAACCCTAACGTACGCCGTATCTTAGGTTTAGAAGGCCCTAAAGGTAAAGGTTTAGGCTTAGACGACAAATGGGGCTACAACATTGTTAAGCAAGTTGGTAGCTACGGCGAGTCTTTCGAGAAAAACGTAGGTACTAGCTCTCCGCTTGGTATCGCTCGTGGTGTTAACGCACTATGGAAAGACGGTGGTTTCCAATACGCTCCACCTATTCGTTAATTTCTACTCTTAAAAGAGCAGGGCTTGCCCTGCTCTCTTCCGTTTTAATCCTACACTACTAGGTTACATTATATGGCTGCCCATCCTTCCTCAAAGGATAACTCAGCAAATAGTCTTCGTAAGATCTGGTTTGATCCCAACGTAAGAGCGCTAGTTTTCCAAATTCTCGTTGTTATTGGTGTTATTGGTTTCTTTTTCTACATCATCAGTAACGCTCTTTTTAACTTAGAACAACGTGGTATTACGACCGGTTTTGGTTTTATGAACCAAACTGCAGGTTTCGGTATTATTCAGTCATTGGTCGAATATGACGAAAGCCACACGTTTGGGCGCACTTTTTTAGTTGGCTTGTTAAACACAATTCTAATATCTGTACTGGGTATTATATTTGCCACTATTCTTGGTTTCATTATGGGCATAGCACGCCTGTCGCAAAACTGGTTGGTTTCTAAAGTTGCCACCGTTTACATTGAAACTCTGCGTAACATTCCTTTACTTTTACAAATATTCTTTTGGTACTTTGCGGTACTTAGAGCACTGCCTAGTCCTAAGCAAAGTCTTAGCATTGGTGAAGCGGTGTTTTTGAACGTGCGTGGCCTTTACATGCCAGGGCCCATTATGGAGTCGGGCGCTAATATCGTTGTCATTAGTTTTATTTTGGCAATTATTGGCTCTTTTGTTTTAGCCAAGTGGGCTAAAAAGCGTCAAATGCTTACTGGTCAACCCTTCCCTATTTTTTCTGTTTCTGCAGCAATGATTATCTTGGTGCCTACGGTTGTATTCTTTTTAATGGGCTCGCCAATTGGCTTAGAGTACCCAGCATTAAAGGGCTTTAACTTCCGTGGTGGTATGGTAATTATTCCAGAGTTAGCCGCTTTATTAGTCGCTCTTACTTTTTACACCGCAGCTTTTATAGCAGAGATTGTTCGATCTGGTATTTTGGCCGTAAGTAAAGGTCAGAGTGAGGCGGCTGAGTCTTTAGGCTTAACCAGAACTCAAGCCTTAAAGCTGGTGATTATTCCTCAGGCAATGCGGGTGATTATTCCTCCGCTCACCAGCCAATATCTAAACTTAACCAAAAACTCATCGTTAGCTACAGCAATTGGTTATCCGGATTTAGTATCAGTATTTATGGGAACAACCTTAAATCAAACAGGTCAAGCGATTGAAGTTATTGCGCTAACCATGGCGGTTTATCTCACCATTAGTATTGCTACTTCAATCTTGATGAATATCTACAACAAGAAAATGGCTTTGGTGGAGCGTTAATATGTCAGTACATCAATTCAAACCTGATCTAGCGCCACCAAACCTCAGTGTTGGCTTTGTGGGCTGGTTAAAGAAAAATCTGTTTTCTTCTTGGCTTAATAGCCTATTTACCCTTTTCATCTTGTACTTAATTATTCCACCTTTAGCCTCGGCTATTCAGTGGGCGTTTTTGCAAGCCGATTGGATTGGGGATAGTCGAGAAGCTTGTACCAGTGACGGCGCATGTTGGGTATTTGTCGCAGACCGATTTTCTCAGTTAATCTACGGATTCTACCCTTCTGCTGAGCGCTGGAGAGTTGATTTGGTATTTGTTACCTTCTTGATTCTTATTGCAGCCTTGGTTTACGAGAAAACACCTCACAAACCTAAAATTGCATTATTCAGCTTGTTTATATACCCAATTATTGTGTTCTTCTTATTGTTAGGTGACTCCTTCGGTTTACCTAAAGTAGAAACCCATCAATGGGGTGGCTTAATGCTAACGCTAGTATTGGCTATCGTGGGTATTGTTGCAGCTCTTCCAATCGGTATTTTATTGGCTTTAGGTCGACGCTCTCATATGCCAATAGTACGAAGCTTTTGTACTATCTACATTGAGTTTTGGCGGGCTGTGCCTCTTATTACCGTATTGTTTATGGCATCGGTTATGTTACCGCTGTTTGTTGGCGCAGAAGTTGATTTCAACAAACTAGCTCGAGCGATGATTGGCATTATTATGTTCCAGTCAGCTTATATGGCAGAGGTAATTCGTGGTGGTTTACAAGCAATTCCTAAAGGTCAGTACGAGGCAGGTGAAGCGCTTAGCTTGAGTTACTGGCAATCTATGGGTTTAATTATTCTGCCACAAGCGTTAAAAATTACTATTCCGTCAATCGTTAATACCTTTATAGCCTTGTTTAAGGATACTAGTTTGGTACTGGTAATTGGGTTATTCGATTTATTGGCTATCGGTCAATCAGCTCTAGCTGACCCGGCTTGGCTTGGTTTTTCTACCGAAATGTATGTATTTATCGCTTTTGTTTTTTGGGTGTTCTGTTTCAGCATGTCTCGCTATTCGATCCATCTCGAGAAGAAACTACACACAGGACATTAATAAGGAAATTTTAAATGACTTCTAATCAAGCAAGCCCTGAGGTGGTAATTCAACTTAAGGGAATGAACAAATGGTACGGCGAGTTCCACGTACTTAAAGACTTAGACTTAACGGTAGCCAAAGGCGAAAAAATTGTTATCTGTGGCCCATCGGGCTCCGGCAAGTCAACAATGATTCGTTGTATTAACCGCCTAGAAGAACATCAAAAAGGCGACATAATTGTAAACGGTACTGAATTACAAAGTGATTTAAAAAGTATTGAATTAGTGCGAAGTGACGTAGGTATGTGTTTTCAACACTTCAACTTATTTCCACATCTCACGGTATTGCAAAACTGTTGTTTAGCGCCAATTTGGGTTAAAAAAATCCCCAAAGCAGAGGCCGAAGCAACTGCGATGAAATACTTAGAGCGAGTTAAAATTCCAGAACAAGCTGACAAGTACCCAGGTCAACTCTCTGGTGGTCAACAGCAGCGTGTAGCGATTGCTCGCAGTTTATGTATGAACCCATCTATCATGTTGTTTGATGAGCCAACTTCTGCTCTTGATCCTGAAATGGTAAGAGAAGTGTTAGATGTAATGGTGGAGTTAGCGAATGAAGGGATGACCATGCTTTGTGTAACCCACGAAATGGGCTTTGCTAAGCAGGTTGCAGATCGGGTTATCTTTATGGACAGAGGGGAAATTATTGAAGAGAACGAACCGGTTCAGTTCTTTGAGAACCCAAAATCTGATCGTACTAAACTATTCTTAAGCCAGATCTTAAATCACTAGTTAGTAAACAGATAAAAAGAAAGGAAGCCAATTGGCTTCCTTTTTTATTAACTGAACATTATTTTGGTTCGGCGTTCTCTACCCTACTCTTGAGCTTTTGCCCAGGACGAAAGGTGACTACTCGACGCGCAGAGATGGGGATATCTTCACCAGTTTTCGGGTTACGACCAGGGCGTTGATTTTTCTCCCTTAGATCAAAGTTTCCAAAACCTGAAATTTTGACTTGCTCCCCACTTTCCAAAGCCACCCGTATTTCTTCAAAAAACGCTTCTACAACTTCTTTAGACTCTCTTTTGCTAAAGCCTAAGTTTTCAAATAAATTTTCTGCCAGGTCAGCTTTAGTTAATGCCATAACTAGTCCCTCAAGGATGCGTCAAACTCTGAACGTAACGCCTCTACAATGGTATCAACTGTAGCGGCAATCTCTTTTTCTTCAAGGGTTCGGCTTTGTTCTTGCAGCGTTAAGCTAATCGCAATACTTTGCATATCGTCTGCAATGCCTTTCCCTTTGTATACATCGAATAAGTTTACGCCAACTAATTGATTTCCGCCAACTTTCTTAATGCAATTTAATAAATCTCCTGCATTAACTTGTTCTGATACTAATAAAGCAAGGTCGCGTCGGTTAGCTGGGAACTTAGAAACAGGCTTAGCATCTGGTAAGTTACGTTGGGTAACCGCTGCAAGTTCTAGCTCAAATACAAATACTTTACCACTTAAGCCAAAGGCTTTTAGATGTTGTGGATGCAATGCACCTACATACCCAACATGTATACCATGACGCAATATGCTTGCAGATTGGCCAGGATGTAATGCAGGAATATTTGCAGCTTCAAAGCTAAATGAATCAGCATCAGTGGTTTGTTGAATTAACGCTTCAACATCACCTTTGATATCAAAGAAATCTAATTCTCGCTCTGTGCTATTCCAAGCTTCTTGATTCGCTGTGCCACTAATCACGCCAGCCAACATTGCTGTTTGGCTTACATTGTTTTCAGCGTTTGTATCAGGAAAAAACCGTAAACCCGACTCAAATACACGAACCCGAGCTTGTTGGCGTTTTTGGTTGTAAGACACGGTATCTAACAAGCCAGTCCACAAACTTAAACGCATTGCCGACATTTCCACAGAAATTGGGTGCGGTAAAATCATAGCATCTTGTTGTGGGTGCAATAGTTGCTGGCGTTTAGGGTCAACAAAACTGTAAGTAACCGCTTCTTGATAACCACGACCACACAACAACTGGCGCAACTTGCTTGCTGGTAACTCAACTTCTTTGTGTTGACCCATTTTTAAAGATGCCACAGGCGAAACATTTGGAATGTTGTTATATCCGAAAATTCGCGCAACCTCTTCAATTAGGTCTTCTTCAATCGCCATATCAAAACGGTAACTCGGTGCAGTTGCCTGCCAGCCTTGTTCCGTTTCGGTAACAGTCATACCTAAACGAGTAAGGATTTCGCTAACTTGATCTTTGGCAAACGAGTAACCAATCACTTTTTCTAAACGCGCATGGCGCAAAGTAATGGTTGCCGCTTGTGGGAGCTTAGCTTCATCACCAGACTCAACAATTGGGCCTACCTCGCCACCACAAATCTCGACCAATAACTGTGTAGCGCGTTCCATTGCTTGAGTTTGCAATTGGAAATCGACCCCACGTTCGTAACGGTGAGATGAGTCAGTGTGTAAACCATATTGTCGGGCACGACCAGTAATAGCTAGTTTGCTAAAGAACGCACACTCCAAAAAGATGTCGCTGCTACTTTCAGTAACACCGGTTTTCTCACCACCAAAGATACCTGCCATTGCAATTGGACCGCTCTGGTCACAAATAGTAAGAGTATTATCTTTTAACTCAACTTCGTTACCATCTAGTAATACCAGCTTTTCGCCGTTATTTGCTAAACGCACATCAACTGAACCGTTTAGCTTTGCAAGATCAAAAGCATGCATTGGTTGACCTTGCTCTACCAGTACATAGTTAGTCACATCTACTACTGGATCGATAGATCGAATCCCACTGCGGCGCAAACGTTCTTGCATCCAAAGAGGTGTTGTTGCTTTTACATCGACACCTTTTATCACGCGTCCCAAGTAACGTGGACATTGCTCTGTCGCTTCAACGTTCACCGTAAACGTATCTTCAATACTTACTACAGTGTTTTGCCATTGTGGCTCTGCAACGTCCATTTGATTTAGCACACCTACTTCGCGAGCCAAACCACGAAGGCTTAAACAATCGGCACGGTTGGGTGTTAAATCAACTTCAATAGTTACGTCACCTAACTGTAGGTAATCACGCAAATCAGTACCAATTGGCGCGTCACTTGGAAGCTCCATAATACCGTCGGACTCATCACTGATGCCTAGTTCACTGTAGGCACAAAGCATACCGTGAGAAGGTTGACCTCGCAGTTTCGCTTTTTTTATTTTGAAATCGCCGGGTAATACTGCGCCAACTTGAGCTACCGCTACTTTTAAGCCTTGGCGGCAATTTGGGGCACCACAAACAATGTCTAATAGCTCGTCGCCACCAACATTGATTTTGGTTACGCGTAATTTGTCAGCATCAGGATGTTGACCACACTCAACCACTTCACCAATAACAACGCCGTTAAAACTAGACGCTACCGCTTCAATGCCGTCAACTTCTAGGCCAGCCATGGTGATTTGCTCAGACAACTCATCGCGTGAAATGCTAGGGTTAACCCATTCTCTTAGCCATGATTCACTAAATTTCATGTTAACTAACCCTTAATTAAATTGTTTTAAGAAACGTAAGTCGTTTTCGAAGAATGAACGTAAATCGTTAACGCCGTAACGTAACATAGTTAAACGCTCTACACCCATACCAAAAGCAAAGCCGGTGTATTCTTCAGGGTCAATGTTTACTGCACGTAATACATTTGGGTGTACCATGCCGCAACCAAGCACTTCTAACCAACCGTTTTTACCTAGAACATCCACCTCTGCAGAGGTTTCTGTAAACGGGAAATAAGACGGTCGAAAACGTACTTGTAAGTCATCTTCAAAGAAGTTTTGCAGGAAGTCATACAACACGCCCTTTAATTCTGTGAAATTTACGTTTTTATCAACCATCAAACCTTCCACCTGGTGGAACATTGGAGTGTGAGTTTGATCGTAATCGTTTCGGTAAACGCGGCCAGGAGAAATAATTCTAATCGGTGGCTTTTCAGTTTCCATGGTACGAATTTGCACACCCGAAGTTTGGGTACGCAATACTAAATCAGGATTAAAATAGAACGTATCGTGGTCGGCGCGTGCAGGATGATGCTCAGGAATATTTAATGCATCAAAGTTATGAAAGCCATCTTCGATTTCTGGCCCAGATTTAACTTGAAAGCCTAACTCTCCGAAGAACGTTTGAATGCGTTCAATAGTGCGAGTCACTGGGTGTAGACCACCTAGTTCGTCACTGCGACCGGGCAAAGTAATATCAACGGTTTCGGCCGATAGCTTTGCATTAAGTTCTTGCTGTACTAGCAATTCACGTTTTGCATTTAACGCTTCTTGGATAACTTGTTTGGCCTGATTAATAAGCTGACCAGCTTGAGGACGTTCTTCTGGCGTTAATTTGCCAAGTCCTTGCAGCTGTTTAGTCATTAGTCCTTTTTTACCTAAGTATTCCACGCGAACGGCATCGAGTTCGTTAATCGCCGAAGCCGCTTCAATGTGAGTCTTAGCCTGATTGATTAGCGCATCAAGATCTAGCATGATTTCCTCATATTCCGCCAATGGGGGAAGGCTGATTTTCGTTTTAAATAAGACCGGAAATAGTACTTTAATGAACGGCTTATAGCTAGACTTGTTCCGGGAAAAGGTAGGTAGTATGGGTATTTTTTTGCAATAAAAAAAGGGAGCCTAAGCTCCCCTTTTACAAACTTGATAAAACTTATAAAGCAGCTTTTGCTTTTTCTACCAATACTGTAAATGCTGCTTTATCAAAAACAGCAATATCAGCTAGGATCTTACGATCGATTTCGATAGATGCTTTTTTAAGTCCGTCAATCAAACGGCTGTAAGACAAACCATTTTGACGTGAAGCAGCATTAATACGTGCAATCCATAACTGACGGAATTGACGCTTACGCTGACGACGGTCACGGTAAGCGTATTGACCCGCTTTGATTACCGCTTGGAAGGCTACGCGATAAACACGTGAACGTGCTCCGTAGTAACCTTTGGCTTGTTTTAAGACTTTCTTATGACGTGCACGTGCTTGTACACCGCGTTTAACTCTGGCCATTCTTAATTTCCTCTAAACTTATGCGTACGGCAACATGCGAACAATTGATGCGATATCAGACGCAGCAATCATACCCTTCGGACGAAGGTGACGTTTTACCTTAGTACGGCGCTTAGTCAGGATGTGACGAAGACCAGCTTGTTTGTATTTAAAACCACCAGAAGCAGTTTTTCTAAAGCGCTTAGCAGCGCCTTTGTTCGATTTCATTTTTGGCATTTACATGCACTCCGCATTGCGAGATTAACAACATATAACTAAAGGCGAACAAAAACAGCTTACTGGTTAAAGTAAGCTGTTTGTTACTTGGATGCCTTAGTTACTTCTTTTTAGGGCCTAACACCATCACAGCTTGGCGACCTTCCATTTTTGGAAAAGCTTCCACAACTGCTAGTTCTTCTAAATCGCCTTTAATGCGGTTTAGTAGATCAAAGCCTAAGCTTTGGTGTGCCATTTCACGACCACGGAAACGTAGCGTTACTTTAGCTTTATTACCCTCTTCTAGAAAACGAACCAGGTTGCGTAGTTTTACCTGATAGTCGCCTTCGTCAGTTCCAGGTCGGAATTTTATTTCCTTAACCTGAATCTGTTTTTGCTTCTTCTTCTGTTCTTTTACAGATTTACTCTTTTCGTAAATGAACTTACCGTAGTCCATGACCCGACAAACAGGTGGTTCAGCATTAGGACTAATTTCTACTAGATCTACACCAGACTCGCCGGCTATATCTAGCGCTTCATTCAAGCTAACAATGCCTAGGGCTTCGCCGTCTATGCCTGTAAGGCGTAATTCTTGAGCTTGAATTTCTTCATTTATCTTATGTGCTCTTGCAGCTTGTTGCTGACCACGTCTTCCGGTTTTTATAATTTATACCTCAATACAATTATTGTCACGATTGGCGATTTCTTGTTTAATTTGCTCTACAAACTTATCAACAGCAAATTTACCTAGATCATCACCCTTACGAGTTCTAACCGCAACCTCATTACTTTCGACTTCTTTATCGCCGACAACCAGTAAGTAAGGAATACGCTTTAGAGTATGTTCGCGGATTTTAAAGCCTATCTTCTCATTTCTCAAGTCCGCAATGGCTCTAATGCCCTGTTTATTTAATTTTTTTACTACTTGATGGACAAAATCGGCCTGTTTATCGGTAATATTCATCACAACCACTTGGCGAGGTGCTAACCAAGTTGGGAAAAAGCCTGAGTATTCTTCAGTCAAAATACCGATGAATCGCTCTAATGAACCCAAAATTGCGCGGTGAATCATTACCGGAACGTGGCGTTCGTTATCTTCGCCAACGAAAGAGGCAGATAAACGACCAGGCATAGAGAAATCTAATTGAACCGTTCCACATTGCCATGCTCTATCTAAGCAGTCGTGCAAAGTGAATTCAATTTTAGGTCCGTAGAAAGCCCCTTCGCCAGGTAAGTAAGAAAACTCAATACCTTTAGACGTTAGCGCATCGGCTAAGGCTTTTTCAGATTTATCCCACGTTTCATCATCCCCTACTCGCTGTTCTGGGCGAGTAGACAGTTTTACTTCGATTTCTTCAAAACCAAAAGTCTTATATGTTTCGTATACCATGTCGATACACGACGCGACTTCGTCTTGGATTTGATTTTCAGTACAGAAGATATGCGCATCATCTTGGGTAAAGCCACGTACTCGCATCAAACCGTGTAAAGAGCCTGATGGTTCGTTACGGTGACAAGAGCCAAACTCGGCCATACGTAACGGTAAGTCGCGGTACGATTTCAAACCTTGATTAAAGATTTGGATGTGACCCGGACAGTTCATCGGTTTAACTGCATACTCACGGCTTTCTGATTGAGTGGTAAACATGCCGTCGGCATATTTGTCCCAGTGGCCAGATTTCTCCCATAAGCTGCGATCCATAATCTGCGGCGCTTTTACTTCTTGGTATTCGTACTTAGTAAGTTGTTCGCGCACGTAGGTTTCTAGTTGGCGGAAAATAGTCCAACCAGAATCATGCCAGAACACCATTCCCGGTGCTTCTTCTTGCATGTGGTAAAGATCTAATTGTTTACCAATTTTACGGTGATCACGCTTTGCTGCTTCTTCTAAACGTTTTAAATAAGCCGCAAGTTGCTTTTTGTCTGCCCACGCAGTGCCGTATACACGTTGTAGCATTTTGTTTTTGCTATCACCACGCCAGTATGCACCAGCCACTTTCATTAACTTAAAGTGGTGACAGAATTTCATGTTAGGTACGTGCGGACCACGACACATATCAATGTATTCTTCGTGGTGGTACAAGCCTGGCGTTGCACTTGCGTCAATGCCTTCAATAATTTCTAGCTTGTAAGGTTCTTCACGTTGTTCAAAAACCGTTTTAGCTTCAGCTAAAGGCACCGTTTTTTTAATCACATCGTAATTGGTCTTAGCCAGTGCTTTCATTTTCTTCTCAAGATTGTCGATGTCTTCTTGAGTTAGTGAATGCTCTAAATCGATGTCGTAATAAAAGCCGTTATCAATGGTAGGGCCAATTGCCATTTTAGTTTCAGGCCACATTTGCTTAATAGCGTGGCCTAATAAATGCGCACAAGAGTGACGAATGATTTCTAAACCATCTTCATCTTTTGCTGTGATAATCGCTACTTGAGCGTCATCAGTAATGAGTTCACATGCATCAACTCGCTCGCCGTTTACACGGCCGGCTATGCAGGCTTTAGCTAAACCTGGGCCGATGTCAGCGGCGATATCCATGGTTGATACTGGGTTTTCGAATTGACGTTGGCTACCGTCAGGAAGAGTAATAACTGGCATATTTATCCTTGCACATACAGTGGTGATGCCTACGCAACATCACATGATTTAGTCGATAAAATTGAGTACCTAAGGCACTTAAAAGAGCGGCAATATTAAAGGTCTGAACAAATAACTTCAATAGCTTATGCTTTATTGATTAGAAGACTCGTCGAACCAAGGAATTTGAACCATAATTAAACGGTGGACATATTGGAGTAGTTGTTATGAAAAACTATGTCGAAAAAATGATTTCTTGCCCTACCTGTGGCCACCATACCCCGCTAATTATGGATGCGAGTAATGGAGACCAAGACTTCTACGAAGATTGCCGTGTTTGTTGTAACCCCATTCATTGTCGCCTACATATAGACGAGAGCAACGACAAGCTATTGGCTTACGTAGATGCAGATGACGAGCAATTCTTTTAGCTAAGCCAGCGTTTTAAATCTCCAGCTTTTGCGAGTTGTTTAATGGTATCTATGGCAGTTTGCGTTGAACTGTCTATTTCTATGTTCACTAAATCTTTAACCGCTTTATCACCCAAAGTAGTGACTCGCAGCGTTTCTGGAATAATGTGCAACCAAAATCCTTGGTCGCTTAACTTGCCTACCGTTAAACTTGCACCATCTATGCAGATAAACCCTTTATAAATCACGTAGTCTTTCCATTCGTTAGCTAACGAAAGATGAATTGCTAAGTTATTCTCTGAGTACTGCATGTCTAATATGGTGGCGGTGGTATGAATATGCCCCGACACTAGGTGGCCACCGATTTCGTCACCTACCTTGGCAGCACGTTCAATATTTACTAAATCCCCTTCTTTAATAAGGTCTAAGTTTGTTAGACTTAGCGTTTCTTGTATCAAGTCGAATTGAACGCCTTGTTCGCTAATGCTGACTGCGGTTAAACAGGTCCCGTTTATCGCAACACTAGCGCCTATGTTTAAGCCTTCGATATCCACTAAATCGACCCAGAGCTTCATTAAGCCTGGCGCTCGTTCGACTTTGACAACTTTTCTTTTACTTTGAACTATTCCGGTGAACATGAAGTATTTTTTCCTGGGTTTTAAACAACGTTTTTCAAAAGAGTGTTTTGCCATTTTACGTTTGGCAGGGCCTATTGTCGTGGCTCAACTTACCATAACTGGAATGAGTTTTGTTGACACAATTATGGCTGGCTCGGTAAGCCCTACTGATTTAGCCGCTGTTGCAGTTGCTGCCAGTTTTTTTAACCCCATCATTTTGTTATTACAAGGCATATTGATGGCGGTTACACCATTGGTGGCTTATCAAATAGGCGCTAAACAAGCGTTTAAAGGCGGAAACATTTTTCGCCAAGCCTTATTTATTTCTTTAATACTCGCCGCTACTGCTTGGGTGATCTTGTGGTTTGCACCAAACGTTTTCAATGTGATGGATGTAGAACCGCAATTGGTGGGTTTAACCAAACAATATTTGTTTTTTGTTAGCTTTGGCTTGCCAGCTTTTGCCTTGTATCAGGTATTACGCGGTGTCAACGAGGCGTGTTCAAATATTAAAGCCATTATGCTCATCGGTATTGCTGGCTTGGCCTTAAATATTCCCATTAATTATGTGTTTATTAATGGTTTGCTTGGCATGCCAAAACTAGGTGGCGCTGGCTGTGGTGTTGCAACCGCAATGGTGAATTGGTTTATGGCCATTGCTATGCTTATTTACGCCAAGCGAAGTACAACTTTGCTGCCGTTAAAATTGTTTGAGCAGGGTTCTGGTATTGATTGGGCAATTATCTCGCGAATATTCAAACTTGGCTTACCAATTGGTGGCGCTATATTCTTTGAGGTGACCTTGTTTTCGATGATTGCTCTGTTGCTATCTCCGCTTGGTGCCGACATTGTTGCAGCACACCAAATCGCCCTAAACTTTACCTCTATGGTGTTTATGTTGCCCTTAAGCATTGGCATTGCCTTAACTATACGAGTGGGTAATTACATGGGCGAAAAGTCGTTAGATAAAGCACAAATCAGTGCCTACAGCGGAGTTATTTTGTCTATTATCGCTACGTTGTTTATTGCCACAGCTACGGTGTTATTTCGTCATGACATTATTAGTTGGTATACCAATAACACCGCTGTTGCTGCTATTGCTGCTCCTTTATTTTTGCTAGCGGCAACTTATCAGTTGTCCGATTCATTACAGGTATGCTGTGCTGGCGCGCTGCGGGGTTACCAAGATACCCGTTTCATCTTAATAGTTACGCTGATTAGCTTTTGGCCAATAGGCTTAGGTGTAGGTTCTATACTTACTTTTACCGACTACCTTACAAGCGAGCCAATGGGTGTGATAGGTTTTTGGATAGCAATAGTACTCGCGTTAACCGCCTGCGCGATTGGCTTGTTCTCAAGGCTAGTGTGGGCCACTAACAATCCGCACAAGCTGCACTTAATCAATAAGGAATCATGACTAAGGCTAGTGTCTTTTACCTTCTGGCAGCTAGTGTCACTCTAGTTGTCAGCGCTTATTCCCTGCTTAATTGGTTAGCCCCACGTAGTGATCAGCTCTTTGGGGATTATAGCGCTCGTTTAAATCGCGTCTTGAACATCAATATTACTGCCCCCCAAACAACCAGATCATTAACTCCATTTAGTTGGCGTGATTACCAACAACCAGAGCCAACGTTACAACTTTCTCTGTTAGACAGTGTCGGCTTAAAACAATGTGGCTTAGACCAGGTTATTTTTGATGGGAACTCCAGTTTAGGAAAACATGCTGCGGCGGATTACCAGCTAGTTTGGCACACTAAAATCATTCAAGGCTTAGCAGCATGTATTCAAGACAAGCAACTAGAACCAAAGCTTGAAGAGACGCTAACAGTCATTCTCAATAAAAAAATACAATCGCTGGATCTATATTGGGGCAACTATTTAGTTAACGAGCAAAGCTTACGTTACTTGTGGCAGAACGATCACGCGCTACGCCAACATCCCTACTCTGCTTATCAATCCCTAGCCAACAATTTGAGTTACTTAAACAAGTTACATCAACAACTCATAAAAGATCAGAACCTCGACCATGAAGGACTGTTGGCACTGAGTGAGTCGTTTGCTAAGGGACCTAGTATTTTTGCCTTGTTACAAGAAATGCAACGTTCTAGCTTGTGGCTCAACGAGGTTTCTACAGCATTAGAAAAGCGCGAGTTCAACTGTAAAAGTGACCGCAAAAACGGCATCGTTCTCAAAAATATTCTGCACAAAGTCTATATGGAAAAAGTACAACGCTACCTTGCTGAACTTGATCAAAGCGTTCGACTATTACTGCCGCCCTTAACGGCCCTTTACCACTCACAGAAAAGTTCGTTTTTGTTAATGACTACAAAAAAAATCCATTTAGATTTTCAAGAGAGTAATCGACAGCACGTTAAACAATGGCAATTGATTTTAGATATGTGTAAGGCTTAACAAGTCTTACACATAAGCCTAAGCCGAGGCTTTAAAGCGATAAGGGTTCCATTTGCTTATGCTTATTCAGCCTTTTACGCCTCATTTAGTTAAATTGTGCGCTGTAAAGGCCACTTATTGAGCAAACGAAATCTACAACTATTGACTGACGATACGCTCTCCCCTAGTATTGCACTCGCTGTAAAGCAGAGCGGCTTTCAAATCACTCTCAATTACAGCCAACACCTAAGATATTCGCGTAGCTCAGTTGGTTAGAGCACTACCTTGACATGGTAGGGGTCGGTGGTTCAAATCCACTCGCGAATACCACTTCTCCAAGCATCAATTTTCTTACTCTTTAACTTCCCTAAGCCAGCAGATTATTCGTTTGCGCTTTGATCTATTGTTAATGCCCCTATCCAGCGGCACTTCACTTATCTCTTAAACTTTTTTACCTTGAACGTCTTTGATTTAAATCAATAAAACCCGCTCCGTAAAACACGTTATATAAGAACATATATTTGTCACACAAATATATGTAAATCTATGTAAATGACATTGTAGAGCCCTGCCTGAGTCGCTTAAAAAAGAACTACAGTCCATACTCTTTTAGGACTTAATTAGATTCAATTTTTCTGGACTACATTGTCACCATAGAAGGTATCAACATGAGTAAAAAGTTAACTACAGCCGCCGGCTGTCCGGTTGCTCATAACCAGAACGTAGAAACTGCTGGAAAGAGAGGGCCACAACTGCTTCAAGATGTTTGGTTTTTAGAAAAACTGGCGCATTTTGATCGTGAAGTTATACCAGAGCGACGCATGCACGCTAAGGGTTCTGGTGCTTACGGCACGTTTACAGTGACTCATGATATTACTCAGTACACAAAAGCTAAGTTGTTCTCCGAAGTAGGTAAAAAAACTGAGCTGTTTACACGCTTTACAACCGTAGCGGGTGAACGCGGTGCAGCCGACGCCGAACGAGATATTCGCGGCTTTGCCATTAAGTTTTATACCGAAGAAGGCAACTGGGATTTAGTGGGTAACAATACGCCAGTATTTTTTCTACGTGACCCACTAAAATTTCCAGATCTAAATCATGCAGTTAAGCGCGACCCAAGAACCAATATGCGTAGTGCTAAAAACAACTGGGATTTTTGGACCTCGTTACCTGAAGCGCTTCACCAAATAACCATCGTAATGAGTGATCGCGGCATCCCCGCTACCTACCGCCACATGCATGGTTTCGGTAGTCATACCTTTAGTTTAATCAACAGTAACAATGAGCGTTTCTGGGTTAAGTTCCACTTTAAATCACAACAAGGCATTGAAAACTTATCAGACGCCGAAGCGGAAACCTTAATAGGAAAAGATAGAGAAAGTCACCATAGAGACTTACTTGAAAGTATCGATAACAAAGCCTTTCCAAAGTGGACCTTAAAAATTCAAGTGATGCCAGAAGATGACGCGGCTAAGGTACCTTACAATCCGTTCGACTTAACAAAAATTTGGCCACACAAAGACTATCCGCTGATTGAAGTTGGCGAATTAGAGCTTAACCGAAACCCTGAGAACTTCTTTGCAGAAGTAGAACAATCGGCATTTAATCCAGCAAGCGTAGTACCTGGCATCAGCTTTTCTCCGGATAAGATGTTACAAGGTCGATTGTTTTCCTACGGTGATGCACAGCGCTACCGTTTAGGGGTTAATCATCACAGCATTCCGGTAAACGCGCCTCGTTGTCCGGTACATAGTTACCATCGAGATGGTGCCATGCGCGTTGATGGCAATCACGGCGGTACGCTGGGTTATGAACCCAATGATCAGGGCGAATGGGCAGAGCAGCCTGATTTTTCAGAGCCGCCGCTACGCCTAGGTGGTGCAGCAGCACACTGGGACCATCGAGAAGATGATGACTACTTTAGCCAGCCGGGGGATTTGTTCCGCTTAATGTCGGCTGACAAACAAGCTATTTTGTTTGATAACACCGCAAGAAACTTAGGTGGCGTGCCTAAAGAAATCCAATTGCGCCATTTAAAACACTGTTACTTAGCCGACCCAGCGTATGCCAAGGGAATTGCTGAACTATTAGAGATAGCAGAGAGCGAATACCAACAATAAGCCTAAAAATCTCATAGTAACCGAGGGGTTACTATGAGTACCCTAGCCTTAATTCTTTTTAGTGTTTAAATGCTTACCGCAAGCAATGGTTAGAACATTTTAGTCATAGGCTTGATTTGCATCTTCCAACATCCTCATTTAGTGCTGTTGACCCCGCCTTTGCCTGTTCTGGTTTACTACGCTGGCTTACTGTATCTAAAAAATTAATCTACTAGTTGCCTTTCTCATCCATTCAGGCAATGTCTTTAGCATAAATGCAAGGTTTAAGAGACAACTGCGGAATAGTGTAAAGGTAAAGCTTTGCATTTCTTTACATTCGCTTTACGCCAGCTGAAACAACAAAACGGTAAAATGGGGTTCCTTTCTATGCTGTATGGATTCTCATGTATTTACGTTTTGTGGTACCGCCAGTTCTAATCGTTAGCATGCTGGCGTTAATTTTTATCAACCAGCAATCTAATTCGAATAATGCACCTCGTCGAGCCGCACCTACGCTAGTCACAACAGAAGACGTACAACAGCATAGTTTGTCTCAAGAACTCAGCTTGATTGGAACCTTAAGTGCACGACAATCAGTATCGATAGCTGCCGAGGTAACCGGCAAAATCGAAAAAATTAACGTAAGTTCAAATCAACGGGTTAAACAAGGCGAGGTACTCATAGAGCTAAATAGTATTAAAGCTAAAGCACTATTAGATGAAGCTAAAGCCTACTTAGCCGATGAACAGCGTAAGCTACACGAATTTGAGCAACTGCTAAAACGTAAAGCCGTTTCGCAAACTAGCTTTGACGCCCAACTCGCTAGCGTGATCATCGCCAAAGCACGGTTAACATCAGCACAGTCAGACTTAGATGATCACAACTTAACCGCTCCCTTCTCTGGTGTGATCGGCTTAGTAGATATAAGCAAAGGCGCTTTAGTGAGTGCGAATCAAAGCCTATTAAACTTAGATAACCTACAAGACCTGCAGCTAGATTTAAACGTACCAGACCAGTACTTGTCTCTATTAGAAAAGGGCATGAGTATTCAAGCCTCTACACCTGCATGGTCTCAGCAAAATTTTACTGGCAGCATCGATGTTATCGACCCAAGGGTAGACAGCGATACGCTGAATCTTAAGGTTCGAGTCGCATTTGACAACACCAGTGACCAATTAAAGCCCGGCATGATGATGCGAGCAACGCTTACCTTACCACCTGCTACCCAAGCGATGGTCCCGGTGCAAGCTATCGAGTATTCAGGCACTAAGCGCTACGTTTATGTGGTAGATGAGCAACACATTGCACATCGTACTGAAGTTCAACTCGGTGCACGTATTAACAATTTTGTACTCATCGACGAAGGTGTCAGCTTGCACGACAACATTGTTATACAAGGCTTGGTTAATATAAGAGATGGAGCAAAGGTAAGAAACGTAGAGCAGCAAATCGCCAAGAATGAGAATGCTAAACCGTCTAGCGAATCGATAACTCATGATGAACAGGAAGCGATTTAATGTGGTTATCTGATGTTTCGGTTAAGCGCCCAGTAGTAGCAATTGTACTTAGCCTTTTACTGTGTGTATTCGGTCTAGTATCGTTTAGCCAATTGGCAGTTCGGGAAATGCCAGATGTAGAAAACCCGGTTGTTACCATTTCTACTGGCTATGAAGGCGTATCTGCCACCATTATCGATAGCCAAATTACCTCGGTTATTGAAGACCAGCTGTCTGGCATAAGTGGTATTGACCAAATTGACTCTGTATCTCGAAACGGAATGTCGCGAGTCACCGTAACGTTTTTGCTTGGTTGGCCATTAACCGAAGGCGTGAGCGATGTTCGTGACGCAGTGGAACGAGCCAAACGTAGTTTGCCAGACGACATTACCGACCCTGTAGTATCTAAGGATAACGGCTCGGGCGAAGCCTCGATATATATCAATTTAAACTCCAGCATAATGGATCGTACCGAGCTAACCGATTATGCAGAACGGGTATTGATTGACCGCTTTAACTTAATTAGCGGTGTGAGTTCGGTGGATTTAACCGGCGCACTTTATAAGGTAATGTACGTAAAACTCGACCCTACCCTTATGGCTGGTCGACAAGTCACACCAAGTGACATTGTCGCGGCGCTTAATCGTGAGAACTTAGAGCTACCCGGCGGCGAAATTCGTAACGACACCACGGTAATGTCGGTGCGAACAGAACGCTTATACGCTGAACCAGAGGACTTTGATTACTTACGGATCCGCACCAGCGAAGACGGAACACACGTTTATCTGAAAGACGTAGCCAGTGTCTTTATCGGTGCAGAGAATGAGAACTCCACCTTTAAAAGTGACGGTATATTAAACCTAAGCCTGGGCATCGTTACTCAATTAGATGCCAACCCTTTAGAAGTGGCCACTAAAGTCACTGAAGAAGTAGAACGACTACAACGCTTTGTGCCAGACGGAACAGAGCTTAAGGTAGACTACGATTCAACGGTGTTTATTGACCAGGCGATAGACGAAGTTTACCAAACCCTCATGATCACAGGTGCGCTTGTGGTGCTGGTTCTTTATATATTCCTAGGCCAAGCAAAAATCACCATTATCCCGGCAATTACTGTACCGGTGTCGTTAATTGCTGCGTTTATTGCCGCACAAAGTTTTGGCTTTTCCATTAATCTCATTACCTTAATGGCACTCATTTTAGCGATTGGCTTGGTAGTGGATGACGCCATTGTGGTGGTGGAAAACATCTACCACCACATAGAGCAAGGTACCCCACCCTTGTTGGCAGCTTATCGAGGAACACGCGAGGTAGGTTTTGCCGTAATTGCTACAACCCTTGTTTTGGTGATGGTTTTTCTACCTATCGCTTATATGGATGGAATGGTAGGTAAAATGTTCACCGAATTTTCGGTGCTGTTATCGGTAGCGGTTATTTTTTCTTCGCTAATCGCATTAACTCTCACGCCCGTGCTCAGTAGCAAACTATTAAGCTTAAATGCTAAACCAAGCCGCATCAGTGCCTATATGGATAGAGCCTTTGCAAAACTGATCCCAGCTTATCAAAGGTTATTACGAAAAATCATAGCCACTCGCACTGCTGGCCCCACTGCCATTGTGTTGTGTGTGCTAGGTAGTATCGCTTTTATGCAAGGAATTCCGTCGCAACTTGCACCGGTAGAAGACCGAGGCGTGGTGTTTATTATGGTAAAAGGTGCTGAAGGCACCAGCTACGACCGCATGACCAAAAACATTGACCAAGTCGAGCAGCAAATCATGCCTTTGGTCGGCCAAGGCTTGATTAAATCCTTTAATATGCAAACCCCCGCTTTTGGTGGACGGGCGGGAGATAACACGGCTTTTATTATTGTGCAGTTAGAAGACTGGGCTGAGCGAGAGCAAAACGCAGGTGACGTGGTGAATCTAATGCGTAAAACCTTATCCAACATTGCTGATATCTCGATACGGCCTATGCAGCCAGGGTTTAGAGGTAAATCTGACGATCCGATACAGTTTGTATTGGCCGGTTCTAGCTTTGAAGAATTAAATCATTGGGGACAGGTGATTTTAGAACACGCCGAGTCTCATCCAATAATTAGCACAATAGACATTAACTATTCAGAAAAAACACCAGAACTTATTGTGAAGATTGATCGCCAACGTGCCGCTGAACTGGGCGTAAGTGTAAGCGAAATATCAGACACCTTAGAAATAATGCTGGGCGGTCGCAGTGAAACGACCTTTGTAGATCGTGGCGAAGAATACGACGTTTACTTACGTGGCGGCGAAGAAGGCTTTAACAGCGCGACAGATCTCAGCAAAATTTACTTACGTGCAGCTAACGGCAGCTTAATTACCTTAGACAGCGTAACGCAACTAGAAGAAGTGGCTTCAGCCAGTAGACTTAGTCGTTTAAACAAACAACGCGCGGTGACTATTTCAGGTACGGTTAATCAAGGTTATACCCTAGGTGAGGCCTTAGATTATTTAGAACAACTTGCAATAGATGAACTGCCTAGCGACATTTCTATCGATTTTAGCGGCGAATCAAAAGACTACAAAGAAAACCAAAGCAGTACCCTAATCATATTTGCATTAGCGCTGTTGGTTGCCTATTTGGTATTAGCCGCCCAATTTGAAAGCTTTATCAACCCTATGGTGGTAATGCTAACGGTACCCATGGGCGTATTTGGTGGCTTAGCAGGCATGTACTTCATGAGCGAAAGCCTGAACATTTACAGTCAAATCGCGATGATTATGCTAATAGGCATGGTGACCAAAAACGGCATTTTAATTGTTGAGTATGCCAACCAACTTCGCGACCGCGGCATCGAGTTTAACCAAGCGATTGTAGAAGCAGCATCGCGACGCTTACGCCCTATTATGATGACTGCGTTTACTACCGTAGCTGGCGCGGTACCGCTAATTATCTCTACTGGTGCTGGGGCCGAAAGTCGAATTTCAGTAGGCACAGTGGTGTTATTTGGTATGGCCTTCGCTTCGGTAGTTAGCTTGTTGGTTATACCCGCGATGTATCAACTGCTGGCTCGCTCAACCCATTCGCCAGGGCATGTTACTCAGCTATTAGAACAAGAAATAGCAAACTATCAGACTAGCCAACCATAGTGAATAGGCAATTAGGCCAATGCCAGATGGCATTGGCCTTTTTTATACGGCTTTTAGATAATGCTGAGTAACCGCAGGTTCTATGTTTAGCTGAAAATTGCTCACATAAGCTTGACTCACCACTTGGCCTTTTTCTAACAAAATCATGTAATCGGCCAGTTGTTTCACTTCCTCTATGTCATGACTAACGTAAACAACTGGTATCGATAATTGCCGATGTAATTGCTCTAGATAAGGAATGATCTCTTGCTTAAGTTTTGCGTCTAGCGCTGATAAGGGCTCGTCCATGAGTAACAATTTTGGTGAGCTTAATAGCGCTCTTGCAATGGCAACACGTTGCCTCTCTCCACCAGATAAAGAAGTAACTCGGCGTTTAAGTAAGTGAGAAATACTAAGTAACTCACAGGTATCACTAATGCTTACTTGGCGTTTATCCGGCTGCACTAAGCGATAACCAAATAGCAGGTTTTTCTCTACATTTAAATGAGGAAACAAGCTCGCTTCTTGAAACACATAGCCAATTTCACGTTGATAACAATCAAGCCAAATGTTGTTTTTATCATCTTGCCACACCTCTCCGTTAAGCGAAAAATAACCACCTGCGAAACGGTCTAAGCCCGCCATTGCTCTTAAACAAGAGGTTTTTCCTGAACCTGAGGGCCCAAACAGTACCGACACCCCGGAAGGCGGTAAGGTAATATCTATGTTTAAACTAAAATCACCTCGCTGCGAATCTAAAGATAACTCTAAGCACATTGAGTAAGCCTCCTTTTGACGAAATCATTTAGGCTATATATCAGCAGTAAGGCAACAAAAGAAAACACCAACATGCCACCCGCTAACCAATGAGCTTGGCTGTATTCAAGCGCTTCTACGTGGTTATAAATATCAATCGACATAACACGGGTTTCGCCGGCGATATTTCCGCCAATCATCAACACCACACCAAATTCACCGATGGTATGGCAGAAACCGAGAATAGCAGCGGCAAAAAAACCTGGTCGAGCTAATGGAAATGCCACCTTCCAAAATACCCGGCTTGGGCTGGCTCGAAGCGTTTTTGCGACTTCCAATGGTCGTTTCCCTATTGCTTCAAAAGCATTTTGCATAGGTTGAACCACAAATGGCAAAGTATGCACCACACAGGCAATCACTATTCCAGTGAAAGTAAAAGGCAACGCTCCTATGCCAACAAACTCAGACAATACGCCCAATGCGCCATTTGGCCCAAGCAATAACAATAAGTAAAAACCTAATACCGTTGGAGGAAGCACTAAAGGCAAAGCAAACATAGCGCCTACTATCGACTTATATGGAGACTGAGTTTGCGACATCCACCACGCTAGTGGAGTAGCCACGATTAACAAAATTAGCGTAACCACACTCGCGAGTTTAAGAGTAAGATAAACGACGACTAAATCAGGCATATAAAGCTCCTTTGCCTCAGCGGCTTGTTACTCGACTTCGTAACCAAAACCTTTAATTAAAGCGGTGATTTGATTCTCACGTAAGTAATCAATAAACTCTTGAGCGGCCGGGTTGCTATCGCCCTTATTAAGTAATACTGCGTCTTGTTTTATCGGAGCATACAACTTGCTTGGTACCAGCCACATTGATCCGCGACTTAACTTACTATCTACAAGCACCTGAGATAATGCGACAAAGCCTAAATCCACCGCGCCGGAACTGATCTGCTGGTAGGTCTGCCCAACCGATTGCCCTTCAACAAATTTGCTTTGCAACTGCTGGTAGATACCTAAATGCTGCAAAGCGCTTACCGCCGCCGCTCCGTAGGGCGCAGTTTTAGGGTTACAAATAGCAAGGTGTTTTATTTCACTGTTTAATATTTCGCCCTTCGCATCCACTAGCTCAGGTTTACTTGACCACAGTACTAACGTGCCTTTAGCGTAAGTAAATTGGCTGCTGGCTTTTGCCAAACCTTGCTCAACTAATAAACTCGGGCGTTTTTGGTCTGCGGCTAAAAATACTTCAAATGGCGCGCCATTTTTTATTTGGGCGTATAGCTTGCCCGTAGAGCCTGCTGATACGCTAACCTGATGCCCCGTTTCTTGTTGGTATTGATCGGCAATGGCTAGCACTGGTTTATAAAAATTTGCTGCTACCGCTACTTTTACTTCTGCGGCTTCAACAAACTCAGAACTAAATAAAAACATCACCGCAAGCGCCGCTTGGGGGAAATAATTAGTTATAGATTTTTTCATTACGAACGTCCTTTTAGATTAATAACTACAAATAATTACCGACGAAGCATTAAACGATAACGCTACCTGACTGGCTTCGTTGATGTTTAGCTGTGAGGCAGACGCGCTAGATACAATCGCCGACAAAGATTTTTGTTCTGCTAATTGCACAGTAATATCTAGCTTATCTTCTCCCTCGTTAATTCTGCTAACGCGTCCAACGAACTGGTTAACGTTATTTTTTGCGACCTCGGCGCCTCGATGCAAACTGACTTGTGACGCTTTTATGAGGCACAAGACTTGACTACCAAAACTCAAATTCAAAAGTTCTACAGACTCGTTACTTAGCACTGCATTTACCGTAAGGTGCTGGCTAATTGCTACCTTCACAAAGCTGTTCACCGCTTTTTTATCTATCATCACTACCTGACCAAGTAATTGATTTCGTGCGCTACTACGTAAACTCATTCGACGCATTAATAAGCGAAAATCAGCCACATTGAGTTGTTCGGCACTAGGTTGTTGCAAGGTAGGTTTTAACTGCTCAAACGCCTGTTGATATTCGAGTTCTAGGGCTTTGTATAAACTAAGTAGGCTTAATCCATAGTCGGTTAATTGGGTGCCTCCGCCATGTTTGCCACCACTTTGCTTAACGACCAGCGGCTTTTCAGACAGATTATTTATGGCATCTAAGGCGTCCCATGCCGCTTTGTAAGACATAGGAATAGATTTAGCCGCAGCGCTTAATGAGCCATGTTCCACCACCGCTTCTAGTAGTTTTATTCGTTTGTCGCTGAGGAAGGGACCTAACTCACTACATAGTTTTATTTTGCCCATTAAGGGCACCGCGCTTTTTAATTGATTCACCGTCATAGTCTTACCTATATAACGCTAACTACTGCTTGGCTAAATGCCTTAAGCAATAGTTTAGGGAGCTTGTATAAGGTTGATTGCAAATCCAGCGCCAAAGCCAGAATCGGCCTGAAAGCCCTTAGACACGGGGTATGAGGAACTATCTATCTTGCGTTCTTATGTCGTGTAAACAACAAAAAGCGCTGTATTGTTAGCTATACAACGAACTAAATATCCTGTTTGCCGGTAAGGGTATTTATCTTTGTACTAGATTGAATTTGAACTGTTTATTGGAAGTACAGAGTTTAGCTAACCAGTAATGACAGGCTAAACATAAAAGGTGTTAGATGTGGGTAGTTGGAGGACCAGAATCCCTCTTTAATGTAAGAAAAGATTGAAAGATTAACCGAGCGATAGACACTTAGAGTTAGCGAGCAAACTATTTAGTATCCAAACGCTCTATGCTACATATCAAACCTCATAGGCAGCATAGAGGCGTTTAATTACACAAAGCATTCGCTATAGGTGGGGCATTGCGCACAGCTTGGCGCTCTACAAACAAAATCACCGCCCTGCTGACACAAATAGCGATAAAAGAAGCGTTTCCACCGCATGTTGTTGGTGTTCATTGCGTGTAACTCAGGAAAATTGTACTTCAACAAAGCGCCTAGTTCGTCTCTATGCTTTAGGCCTAAACTTCGCCAAAGGTGAGATTGAGACAAACACGCCGTAGCCACAATAATAGCCATTTGCAAGGCGTAAGGTGCTTTGTGATTAGCGTGCTCCACCAACACTGCTATTAATTCATTGCGTTCCTGGGCGCGCAGGCTACATACCTCACTCAGTACGTTAGCGCGTTTTCGCAAGCTCTCCTTGAACGGTTGCTTCCATAGCAATTCTAGATTTTCGATCTCGCTATTATTGATGGCGCGTTTTAAATCTAAATAGCACGAGTTGTCTAAGCCTACTCCGTAGGGCAAGGCTGCTTCACCACTCAGTTGTGCGCTAATAATTTGTTTAAACCAATTGCGGTTATGCAAAGACATTGGATAACAGACTTTAGTTAAGGCTTGCATCCAGTCGTTACCTATTAAACCATCTGTTGAATCAAACACTTGTTGTTCCATAAGCGCTCCTAGTTTGATAAGGCGATCACGTTAAGATCTTGGGGCAAACCCGTTAGTGAACCGAGAGGGTTAAGCGCCTGGCCTTTGTTGTCGACAATCGCCGTTTCAACTGGGCATATATGCGCACACTGCGGTCCATTAGGATTATCGCTGCATTCGTTACAGCGATGGGCAATCACAGAAAAGGCCGATTGGCCACTTGAGATGGCCTTTTGAGGGCACACTTCTTTACACGCAAAACATGCTATACAGTCTTTAGTAATAGATACTGACATTAGCTACACTCCCCGGCGTTACATACAGTTCGCTTGGCAGGCTTTACTTGATTAATAAGCGATTGTTGTATCTCTAACAAAGCCTCTTTAATCTCTCGCAAGGCATATTTGGTATTCACCTCTACGCCCAAGTCAGACAGCTCTTGCAAAGGTGTGTGGCCAATTCGGCTGCACAATACGGTATTAAATTGGCTAAGCTGGTTTAAGTCTTGTTGCTTGTCGTCAGCACACTGATCACTGCCGGAACAGTATTGCTGCCAATCAATGCTTCGTTGTTGTTCAATACTCTCTGCGCTTACCAAGTAGCTTAAAAACTGAGTTGCGTGACCAAAATGCTGGTCAATTAGTTGGTTACTACTGGTCGCCACTGCTACTCGAAGTGTTGAATCGGCTACAGCGTTATCTTGTTCAATTGCGGCAAGGTCGATGTCTTGACCCAGTTTGCCTACTGCATCGGCTCTGCATTGTTGGCAGTGAGTCATTTGCGCCATACTTTGACCGGCACTTTGGCGGGCTAAATCTAATTCCCGTTTGCTCGGTTCACGCTGCCCCATTAAACCAAAGTAAGTACCGTGGGCGGGGTCGGAAATAAGCGGCATAATGTTATGGATAAACGCGCCAAATCGACCTAACTCTTTAGCTAAAGAATCAATATGGAAATCATTGATCCCTGGGATCAACACGGTATTTACTTTAACCAACATACCCGCTTTTATCGCCGCCTCTAAACCCAACAACTGCCTATCTATCAGGGTTTGAGCAGCTTTGCGCCCGCGTAAGCGTTGTTGATTAAAGTACACCCAAGGATAGATTTTTTGCCCTATATCAGCGTCGATACAATTAATGGTAATAGTGAGATGTTTTACGCCAGCGGCAAGCAATGCATCAAGCTGATCAACCAACGCTAAACCGTTTGTTGATACGCACAAATGGACGTCTTCGTCTATTTTGGAGATAGCCTTCAAGCTGGCGAGGGTTGCTTTTGGGTTGGCCAAAGGGTCTCCCGGCCCGGCTATTCCAACAACTTGAGTCTCTGGAACATGTTGTTTTACTTTTTCAAAACGTCGTGCCGCCATAGCGGGAGATAATAACTTAGACACTACGCCAGGACGGGTTTCGTTGCTGCAATCAAACTTTCTGTTGCAGTAATTACACTGAATATTACAGGCTGGCGCTACCGGTAAGTGCATTCTTGCATAACGGTGACCCTCTTTAGAAAAGCAAGGATGCTTTGCTACTAAAGCGGCTTGGGCTTCAGCGCTTACAGGCTGTTTGGTTTGGCTCTGCCTTAAGTGTTGTAAAGTCATAAAGCTTCCTTGTTAGATACTTTATTGTTTACTTTGCAAAGCTTATTCCAATAATTAAACGCATAAAATACAAATAGTTATGAGTAATAAAACTTTAGTAAAAGGCATTGGCTGTCGTATTTGTAGTAAATACGACAGCCAATCAACTTACATTTGGCGAACGTTAATGTTCATCACTTGAATCCGATAAGCAATTTGCCTCGGGGTCATATTGAGTAAACGTGCGGCTTTTGCTTGCACCCAACCGGCTTGTTCTAATGCTGCAATAACCCTTTCCCGTTCATCCATCTCAGAGTTATCTATAGCGGGCTTATCTACTGGGGTTCGCGGGCTAAATTTAGGCCCATCTAAGCCATCAAGTACAATAAGGTCTTGGTCTATCACCCCACTCTCACTCATTACCGATGCCCGTTCTAACAAGTTTTCCAGTTGTCGCACATTGCCCGGCCAGTCGTAGGCCATCATCATTCTTATAGCGCTGTCGGTTAACGACAACTCACGCCGCTGTTGTTTAGCCAATTTTTCTATCAAAAACTCCGCTAAATCGGGTAAGTCTTCGATACGGTCACGTAGCGGTGGCGGGAACATAGGCATCACGTTCAGGCGATAATACAAGTCTTCGCGAAAGCGTTCCTGCCTCACTTCTTCTTCCAAGTTACGGTTAGTTGCCGCCAATATCCGTACATTCACGTTAATGGTTTGAGTGCTACCCACTCGCTCAAATTCCCCTTCTTGTAATACTCGAAGCAATTTGGCTTGAAAGGCAGCTGAGATTTCTCCAATCTCATCTAAAAATAAAGTGCCATTATCGGCCATTTCAAAACGGCCTTTACGTTGTTTTACCGCCCCTGTAAACGCACCTTTTTCGTGACCAAATAACTCAGACTCTAATAAATTGTCGGGCAGCGCCGCGCAGTTGAGTTTTATAAATGGCCCTGTTGCACGTGGGGAATTGTAATGAATGGCGTTAGCAATTAGTTCTTTACCAGTGCCCGATTCACCGCGGATTAATACTGTGCTGTCCCATTTAGATACCAAGCGGATCTGCTCAAATACACGTCGCATCACCCGTGAGTGGCCAACAATATTGTCCATGCTGTAGTTGCTACGGACTTTTCTGCGTAACCTATCCCGTTCAGCTTCTAGCTGATTGGTTTGTACTGCCACGTCTTTCGCCAGCAACACACTTTTAGCAATTAAGTTCGCGGTCATTTCAAGAAAACGGGTAAACGAAGAGAGCTTTTGCGGATCGTCTATTTGCGGTTGCGCCGCTAATACACCCAGTACCTCATTAGCTTTTTTAATCGGCACCGCTATAAAAGGTAAATCTAGCGCGTAAAGATCCAGTTTGTCGGCAAAGCGTAAATCGTTCGACACTTTGCTTAATACAATAGGTTGTTTTTGAGTTAGTACCGTTCCCACGATGCCTTCGCCAGGGCGATACCGAACATTCTTGGCCACATTATCGCCAGCGTGGTTTGGCGTATGTACAGAGTCTATGTTGAGCATTTGTTCGTTTTCAGCAATCAACGCTAACATGGCATGCTGTAACATGGCTTTGTCGTGCAGTACTTGCAGCACTTTACTGACACTTTGTTGGTAATCTAAACTATTAGTTAGCACACTGCTTACGTCGTACAACGCGGCTAAGTGGCTCTCTGCTATATGTGACTCACGTTTTGTTGAATATTCCATTATTCACCTCGCTTAATACTACGTAGAGGGAGAACGATGCGGGCTTTACAGCCGCCTAAAGAGGTTGATTGATATTGAACCGTGCCACTATGCTCACTCACCACTTGCTGCACAATGCTTAAGCCCACGCCCCTGCAACCGTTATTATTGAGGGGCTTGGTACTGTAAAACGGTTCAAAAACTTTAAGTTGCAGCTCTTTTTTGATACCTGGACCGCTGTCTTCAACGGTGATTTCAATATCTTCATCAACCAGTTGGGTACTGCATACAATTTCACGGCGTGTTTTCTTGGCTAAATCTATGGCTTCTATGGCGTTTTCAATAAGCTGTTTTATAGCCACCCGTAATCGAGATGGCTGACCCCTTAAGGGCGGCAACGTGCCGTTTAAGCTCAGTTGCATGGTGATACTGCGAGACAACAACCGTTGGTTACTCATTTCAGTAACCTCATGCACCAACTGATTAACGTTCACCGACTGTATAGCTTCTTGCGGCTTTTCCGGTAAGGCACTTTGTAATTGATCTATGGCAGCATGACCCGCTGCTAAGCCAGCTTGCATCGCATTGGTTCGCGCACAACTATTAGCCCCACCACAAAACATCTGCAGTGCTGAATCAATCATGTTTATCGGGCCCTGAATCTGGTGAATAGCCGCATGCAACGCTTCCTGCATACTGTGCAAAGCTTCTGACTCAGCGGTAGAGCGTTGTAACTCTGCTAAACGTTGTTGCTCTTGGCGGCGACGCTCACGGCTTACTTCACTTAAGGTAATTACCAAATAGCGGTCTCGCTTTGGTACAAAGTAGTCATCAACCTCAGCACCGCTTATTTTTACAGACGACAAACAACAAGAGAACCAGCGCTTACGCTTACCTTTGCCCACTTCAATATTAAAGTTTTGTCCTTCGGTAAAGGGTTCTTCTGTTTGATGGTGAGCATTGTTTATCCGCTGCCCTAATTGGGTTAACGCAACACTTACCGGCTCTTGCGAAAAATCACTGCGCAAGGTTTTGTAAGCCAAGTTGTCTAATACCACTTGGTGAGATTCGTCAACTAAGGCGATTGCCACCGGCGCAGTGTTTAGCACCGCCTCAACCATTGCTTTTTGATTAGCGGCTTTAGTTTGGTGTTGGTGCCGCTCACTAATATCTTGATGCACACTCATGTAATGAGTGATGTTTCCAGATGAATCGCATAAGCCGGTAATAGACAGTTCGGCTAAATAGCGCTGACCATTTTTCTTGCGGTTAATTAGCCGCCCCTGCCAACTGCCACCAGTGCTTATGCAAGACCAAAGTTCTTGGTAAACGTCTAG
Organism: Agarivorans sp. Toyoura001; assembly: GCF_005405585.1. Taxonomy (GTDB): domain Bacteria; phylum Pseudomonadota; class Gammaproteobacteria; order Enterobacterales; family Celerinatantimonadaceae; genus Agarivorans. The sequence continues at coordinate 116,779 of NZ_BJEQ01000006.1, forward strand.
CGGAGTGGTTTTAAAACTGAGTAAAGAGTGATTGCAGCCAAGCAAATCATTTGGCGAATAACCAGTTACTTGAGAAAAGCGTTTGTTTACGAACAGGAAGTTCGCCTTTAAATCGCTTATCGACATGGCCATTGGCATTTGTTCTAAGATCTGAAAGCACTGTTCAAGGATCTCGTTCTTACTCTCGGGAGCCAAATCTTGAAAAGCTTGCTCCATGGTTGATTTAAGTTCATTCATCATCCAATCAATCCTTTGCATTGCTGAGTTAACTGCTGAACATAGGCACACAATGCAAGCGGTATTCCCGAAACTAAATCGCCATACCACGGGGCTCAGTTAGAAATGCTTTGTTTGATTTACAACAAATTTAAGTAAATTATCAGTAATTATTGTCGTATTTATCACCACTTTAAGCTCCGGGTAAATGTGAATCGTTTTTATCTAAGGCCATGAATAGCATGGCTTCTCTCCCTATATCGGAGCAATTCACCAACTTGGTACACAGCCTGCAATTGCATTGTTAACCATCCTCAAGTTTAGGAAGTACACAATGGCTGACTACCTACTTATTTTTATTAGCACCGCAGTGGTAAATAACGTGGTGTTAGGAAAGTTTTTAGGTTTGTGCCCATTCATGGGTGTCTCAAACAAAATAGATAGCGCCTTAGGTATGGGCTTAGCCACTACCTTTGTGCTGTGTTTAGCCGCAGTAGCCGCATGGCTTATTGAATCCCTGCTATTAGCCCCTCTAGGTATTCAGGTGATGCGAATTCTAGTTCTGATTCTGGTGATTGCTGCAGTTGTGCAACTCACCGAGTTGCTGATTCAAAAAAATAGCCCAGAACTTTATCACGCCCTAGGGATATTTTTACCGCTTATTACCACAAACTGCGCGGTGTTAGGGGTGGCGCTACTCGTGGTGCAAAACAACATGAATTTTCTTGAAACCCTGTGTTACGCCTTTGGCTCTGCCGCCGGTTTTAGTTTAGTCATAGTGTTGTTTGCAGGTTTAAGACAGCGTTTAAAGCTCGCCAAAGTACCTGCTGCCTTTGCTGGCTTACCTATCGCCTTTATTACTGCAGGATTGTTATCAATGGCCTTTCTAGGGTTTAGCGGCATGGTGGGTTAGTAGGAGTATTACCATGATTATTGTATCTGTTGTTGTACTAATTCTGATTGGCGCATCCTTAGGCGCCTTATTGGGGTGGGCGTCTAAAGCGCTCAAGGTTGAAGGTGACCCAAGGGTGGATGAACTAGAAGCCATGTTACCTGGCGGTCAATGCGGCCAATGCGGTGAGCCAGGTTGTCGCCAAGCAGCAGAAGCCATGGTAGATGGCCGACTGTCCCCTACCAGTTGCCCTCCGGGCGGTAATGGATTGGCGGCCAGTATTGCTGGTTTACTGGGTGTGGAAGTAAGCAATGACCCTGATGCTGTTCCCCTAGTAGCGGTGATTGACGAGTCAAACTGCAGTGGTTGTACCCGCTGTTTTAAAGCCTGCCCCTTTGACGCCATTGTAGGCGCAACTAAACAAATGCATACGGTAATAAGCCAAGTTTGTACTGGATGTAAGCTGTGTGAAAAAGCCTGTCCTCAAGGTTGTTTAACCATGCAAGCACAAACCATACAGCTAAACACATGGCAATGGCCAAAACCCAATATCGCTTAGGAGTAGCCATGTTCAACTTAAAACCCAAGCCTTTTAGTGGCGGGGTACATCCCAAAGGGTACAAAGAGTTAACGCAGCAACAAAGCATTAGCCGAAGCTTTACTCCTGACCGGGTTTACCTCGGCATGCAGCAACGCAATGGGTCTATGCTGAGTTGCTTAGTATCGGTAGGCGATGAGGTATTTAAAGGTCAGCTTATTGCTAAAGGCAGTAACGACATGACAGTACCTTTACACTCGCCGGTAAACGGCAAAGTAGTCGATATAAAACCTTACCTAAGTAGCCACCCCGCAGGAATTAAAAGCCAAACCTTGGTCATTACCTGTAATGGCGAAAAACAATGGGGAGAAGATTTCCCGCCAAGCGATTATCAAAAATTAGACCATGAACAATTGGTACAACGGGTACTTGATGCAGGCGTAGTGGGTTTAGGCGGTGCTGGTTTTCCCAGCGGAATTAAACTCCGTTTGGCGCGCAAAGCCAAGGTGCACACGCTACTGATTAACGGCGGTGAATGTGAACCCTACCTGACCTGCGACGACCGCTTAATGCAAGAGCATGCTGCAGAGATCATCGCGGGTATCAACATCATGCTTAAAGCCATTGGCGCGAACAAAGCCATCATCGCTATCGAGGATAACAAGCCTGACGCTATCGCTGCGATAAATGCAGCTAGTGAAGACTTTAGCAATTTCAGCATAAAAGTCGTCCCTAGCCTTTATCCGATGGGGTCAGAACGGCATTTAATAAAAGCGGCCACTGGCATAGCCATCCCACCGGGCCAACTCAGCACTGCCCAAGGTATTTTGGTGCATAACGTTGCTACGGCTAAAGCCATCTATCAAGCAGTGCGATTCAAACGCCCCTTGATCGAACGCGTGATCACAGTATCTGGTGATGCAATTGAATCTCCGGCCAACATTACCGTGCCCATTGGCAGCCTAGTATCGCAGGTAATTGCAGAATGTGGCGGGCTAAAAGTAGAAGCCAAGCGGATGATTGCAGGTGGGCCAATGATGGGCCAAGTGCTGCCTTCTCCGTTTGTGCCCATAGATAAAAGTATTGGCGGTTTGTTAGCGCTAAGCGAAGACAAAATCAATCATCGTAATAGCCAAGATTGTGTGCGTTGCGGCAACTGCGTAAAGGTGTGCCCCATGGGACTTATGCCTTTCCAAATGGCAGCCCATAGTAACCACGACGATTGGCAGGGTGCCCAGCAGTTTGGCCTAGATTCCTGTTTGTTATGCGGAGCATGCAGCTATATATGCCCCTCTAGTATTCCACTGGTTCAATATTTTCAGCATGCAAAATCCAATATCAATGCCCAACGCAGCATGATGCAAAAATCCAATTTAGCTCGCCAGCTAACCGAGGCGCGTCAGCAGCGCTTAGCCAAAGAAGCCGCAGCAAAAAAGGCAGCCAAAGCATCTAAACGTAAACGCCCTGCGCGCGCTCGAGTCAGCCAAGGAGAAACTAATGAGTAAAATCAATCCCATTGCCGCGCCACATACTCATTCGGGTACCTCTACAACTAACATTATGTATTTAGTGGTGTTGGCGCTACTGCCCGCCGCGCTCTATGGCGTTTACCTATTTGGTTTACCGGCACTTACTGTATTGGCTTCCTGTATTGTGAGCGCTTTAATCGCAGAGCTTGCTTGTTTGCAATTACAAGGTAAACGCAGCCTAGCGGCATTAGATGGATCAGCCTTGTTAACGGCTTTGTTGCTGGCAATGAGCCTTCCTGCAAGTACCCCATGGTGGATAGCCAGTTTTGGTTGTTGTTTTGCCGTAACCTTAGGCAAACAAGTTTATGGTGGTCTTGGTCATAACCCCTTTAATCCAGCGATGCTAGGCCGCGTAATGCTGCTGATTTGTTTTCCCGTTGAACTCACTAACTGGCAAGCCATCTCAGTTCCAGATATCGGGGCTCAAGGAATCATGTTAAATCAAGCGTGGTTAGGCATTGATGGAATTAGCGCTGCTACACCTTTAGCCAATCTCAATCAGCTGACTAATTGGCAAGATCTAGCCCTGGGAAAACATGCTGGAAGCCTTGGTGAAACTAGTGCTCTACTGATTGCACTAGGCGGTGTTTTTTTGATCTGGCGAGGCATTATTCGGCCCTATATCCCACTAGCCTTAATCGGTGGATTATTTGTTCCCGCGACCATCGCTCACATGCTAAGCCCTAATGATTACGCTTCTGGTATCGCTCATCTATTGTCGGGCGGCGCAATGCTAGCGGCGTTTTTTATTGCGACTGACATGGTCACATCTCCCACCAGTCCGCGCGGACAACTGTTGTTTGGTGCCGGTTGTGGCCTGTTGATCTGGTTGATCCGTAGCGTTGGTAGTTACCCCGAAGGCGTGGCCTTTGCAGTGCTAATAATGAATGCCTGTACTCCGGTGATAGACCACTATCTTCGGCCAAAAATATTTGGTGCTCAATCGCTATTTAAACGCAATAAAGGAGTGTAACAATGGCCTTACCCTGCGTAGAAAAACACATTAACAGTAGTATCTATCAGTCACTATCTTTAGCTTTCGCAGTGGGTATTTCAAGCGCTTTACTGGTCGGCTTGAATATCATTACTGAACCCGCCATCGCCCAGCGAGAGAACGAAGATAAACTTGCAGCTATCGACTTAGTCATGCCGCAGCAACATTACAGTAATTCTCTGCTCGCTACCGAGCATAGCTTCAGCATTGATGACCGCACATACACTGTTTACAACGCCTTAGATAAGCAACAACAGGCCAGTGGTTATGTAGTGCAACTAAGTGCCAAAGGCTATGCCGGCCCAATAAACCTTTTAGTTGGAGTAAACGCTGAATTAAGCATTACCGGAGTGAGAGTACTAAACCACAGCGAAACACCAGGCTTGGGAGACAAAATAGAACTTGCCAAAAACCCTTGGATATTAAGTTTTAACGATAAAAGCTTGGCTAATACTACAAGCAAAGGCTGGGCGGTAAAAAAAGATGGTGGTGAGTTTGATCAATTTACTGGCGCAACCATCACACCGCGCGCTGTGGTAAACGCAGTGCATCAAGCACTGTTAGATTTAAACACTAAACAAGGAAGCTAGCATGAGCCAATACAAACGCATAATTGCCGACGGATTATGGAATAACAACGTTGTGCTGGGCCAATGTTTAGCCTTGTGTCCCTTGTTAGCCGTAACGTCTAGCGCTACAAACGGCTTAGGTTTAGGACTGGCCAGTTTAGTCGTTATGGTATTAGCTAACTTAATTAGCGCCTTAACTAAAGATTATGTTAGCCGCGCAGTGCGGATCCCAATCAACATTTTGATGATAGCAACCTTAGTCACCATAACCGACATGGTACTTAATGCTTGGGTTCATCCGCTACACAAAGTGCTTGGCTTGTTCATTCCATTAATCGTGACTAACTGTGCCATTTTAGGTCGAGTTGAATCATTCGCTAGTCGCCAAGCGCCGTTACCAGCTGTGGTCGACGGCTTAGCCATGGGCATTGGATTTACTTGGGTATTGGTATTCTTGGGCGGTATTAGAGAAATTATTGGCTCTGGTACGCTGTTCGCCGATGCTCATATTCTATTGGGTTCAGCATTTAGGGCGATAGAGTTTACCGTAGTACCTGACTACCGAGGCTTGCTGTTAGTGATACTGCCGCCAGGTGGTTTTATTGTATTAGGCATTTTACTTAGCGTGCATAGGCAGATTCAACAAAAGCTAGAGTCTATGGCTGCGCTCAAGGCTACGCCCGAGCTAAGTCCTACTGCACAATCAAAAGGAGCGTAGTAATGTTAGTGAGTATTGCTTATGCCACCCCACAGCAACAGCTGTGCATTAATGTAGATGTAGTGAATGAAAGCAGCGTGATTAACGCTTTACATCAATCAGGTATTTTAGATTTGTGCCCCGAGATCCAGCTAGAAAAACAAAAGGTAGGTGTGTTTGGTAAATTCGTTACCTTGGAGAGCCAGCTAGTTGCAGGGGATAGAGTCGAAATTTATCGACCGATTACCTGGAGCCCTCCCGTTGTAGACGATGACGACGAAGATGAGTAAAAAGCTACATTTATCTCCATCAAACACTGCACCCGCAGTGTTTTTTCATTATCGATACTGTAAGCCCGCACAAACTCACTAAGTAATAAATAGCACAATCTGCATACCAAACCCTGTCACCTTTGCAACAATCGTCTGTGTAACAAAATAAAACGAAATCTTAACTCACTGATAATTATGAATTAAAGGGTTGGTTTACTTATTGCAGCACTAACAATAAGCCAGCATATTAAGGAGTACAATCATGGCAGAGATAGGCATATTTTTTGGAACTGACACCGGTACTACTCGCAAAATCGCTAAACAGATCCATCAACAATTGGGGGCGGAACTTAGCGACAAGCCACTTAACATTAATCGCGTAGACATAGACACCCTATCCTCTTACAAAATGCTTATTCTGGGTACACCAACCCTAGGTGAAGGCCAGCTACCTGGTTTAGCAGCCGATTGCCAAACAGAAAGTTGGGATGAGTTTATGCCACAACTAGACGTAGCAGACTTTGCAGGTATTAAGGTGGCATTATACGGTTTAGGCGATCAAGTGAATTACGCAGGCGAGTTTGTTGATGGCTTGGGTGAATTGTACGATGCGATTCTAGAAACCGGCGCCGATGTTGTTGGCGAATGGCCAGCCGAGGGTTATGAGTTTGACGATTCATCTGCGTTACTAGAGAACGGTAAGTTTGCTGGCCTAGTGTTAGATAACGATAATCAGAGCGAGTTACACCCAGAACGTATTAGCGGTTGGTTAGAACAAATTAAAGCAGAGTTTGGTGTGTAGCACCCTATAAAACCATTACCTAGGGCACATACTAATGTGCCCTTTCTATTTCATGCTTTATTACCAATATTTCTGGTGATTTAAAGCCTCAATACACGCTGTTTCCCCGGTGATTGGCACTAGTGGTTCTTCGCTCAAAGACTGAGCTAGCCAACCTTCAGGATGACTCAATACTAAAGGCGCTTTAATCATATCTTGGCTAATCTGACTAAAACCCACCTTTGAGTAAAAACTTGGATCGCCATAGGTGACTAACACCTCACCGCCTAAAGCACGTAAATGTTTGATGCCGGCATTAATTAGCTTCTGCCCCACGCCTTTCCCTTGCTGGCGAGTAGCCACTGCCACCGGTGATAAAATATAACCAGCTTGCTTATTGGGAAGCACTAAGCGGCTAAAAAATATGCTGGCGACGATCTCCTTGTCTTCTAGAGCAACAAAACCAATCAAGTCTTCTGCTTTGGTATTAGCCACAATGTCAGTGACCAAATGGCCAATTAGTTGCCCCTCTTCTTTTCCTTCTGAATCAGAGAATACCTCAGTAAAAAGTTGAATCACCGCTGGTGATTGATTAGCGCTAAATAATTCGAGCAACATTGTTGCACCTACCTTAATTATCGAAGAGGAAAATGGCTTACAGATTAGGCCATTGCTGGCTCAGTCCCACTAGGTGAATCAATCCAATAAGCAAACAAATTACCGAACTCCACAACCAAAACCTTGGTGTATTGCCCATAGGCTTTTTAATCAACAACAAACCAGCCAATCCGCGAACTAAATAGACCAATGTAATCAGTACTAAAACAATACGTGGATAAGGTAAAGCGAATGATAGCGTTGCAGCAGAAAAAGCATAAAGCGCCCAAACCGAAAGAATTGCACCAATACCGCTGGTGATTAAGGCAGGTTTAATACTTTTTTGCTCTGCCAGAAGCGCCATTTTTTCACCCGCGCCGAAAAAGCGATACCACGATGCACCAAAAACAATACAACCCACGTGCATAAGGGCGGCTATAGCACTGAGTGTTCCTGCCGCTACAAGAAAGGTATTCATAAATAACCCTCTGCTTAAAGTTATGTAAGCCTGCCGTATCGTCACTGTTCATTTCAAAACTCGTTTTTAGGCAGTGTTAAAACTAGCACCTAGTACTGGTTTAATTCGTCTTGACTACTCATTACTAATGGCAAGAATTTCGCTGATCACCGCATCAGAAAACAATGATTTAGACAAATACTGTTGGCCGCCAGACTTAGCCACCAAAATTAAGCCCAACTCTGTTTCAATCACCCGCTGAATGTCACTCCACAACACTGACGTTTTTGTATAGGGGTTTTGCGTGTTGATGCCGTTCTCGTCAAGGCTCAACTTTACTTCATTGTCGGCACTTCTGCCCCACATTTGGCGGGTTAGCCACCATGCACGGCGAAACCGAATATGTAGCACTTCCATAACCGCTAAAACAATTAGCATAAATCCGACCGTGCCTGAGTCTTCAATAAACGCTAGCAACCCCATGCCCAAAACAAAAAACACTACAGGAAGCGTATAATTGGGCTTGGCATTTTTTCCATAGGGTAGAGTTTGATCAAAGCACTCTGCAAGATAAGCGCGAGATAAAGTAAATTGAGTGGTAAACGCCTGCATAAAACTCACTTATAAATGTTGAGTATTGTTAGTAACACTTAATGGTTGAATGGATTATTAGTCATCGTTAATCTTAAGCTGTAAGTGCCACTTGCTAATGGGCTATTTTACTGTTTTAACGACACAAGGGAAACGCTAAACCAATGGTGGTGGGCAATTACTCATTGAACAAGTAACAAATAGCTACACCACAAAACGCCATAGCAATAACCACTGCAGTGTTAATTTTGGCGATGCTTGTTTATGCTAAAACCATTTTGTTTGAAGGACAAAACACAATGCTGAAAAAGTTAAACGTTTTCGCTGCAATCTGTGGCTTGTGTTGGGTAATGCCCAGCCTAGCTGAGCAATTTGAACCTAAAACTTTAGAAATAGTTACCTTACAAAATGGCGCTCAAGTACAGTTGAATGACGACTTTACCTGGCAATACCTGCTGTTAAACACGCAAAGTGAAACAACTGCCTCAGTTGAAACAAGCAATGCTGTATTACCGGTTGCTGTAGCAGCCTCAGAAACACCATTGGCTAATTCAGAGTCTTCTCATTCACCTGAGCGTTTAAGTGACATAGCGATCAATCAAGCTGAGTTACTAAAGTCTACTGCAAAGAATGGCGTAAAAATAAGCCTACTCAACAGCCAATGGGATGATAAAGACCGGCTTGGTCTGCATTTCCAACTGGTCAACACAGGCACCAAAAACTACGTACAAATATTGCTTGAAGTCAGTTTATATGCCGACTCTGGTACCGTATTAACCCAGCAAGAAGTAAAAGTTTGGCAAGCTATTTTTAGGATGCCAGACACCTATTTGCGCAAAGAGCAGTCACGCACCAGTGAGATTCTTTGGTTTGAGGGGGTAGATAAAACCCAGTGGGATAAACAATTATTAAGCCTGAAAATCACCAATATGGAATCACGCTAATACTGTTTCAACCCTGTGCTAATGGCGCTTGCTTTAAGCTTAAAGTCGCTTAACCATTTGCAGATCGGTAATAATTTCACCTTCAAAAGTGTCGGTAAGGCTATTAGCCGAAAACTCAAATCCAAGTTTACGATAGAAGGTAATCGCTACCTTATTTGTATCCAGCACATAAAGGTTCATTTCCTCTATGTCTTTTGCTTTCGCTTTTAACGCTAGTTGCGCCATTAATAGTTGCCCTATTCCCTTTCGGTAAACGCTAGGACAAAGGTAGAGTTTATGAAGTTCGAGAATTGCAGCAGAAGACTTAGCTTCGCTATAAGATAAGAAACCAACAATCTGGTTATTGTCTAATGCCACCAATACATGTTCAACGCCGGTACTAATGGCTTGGAGCCATTCACGTTGCCTTAACTGAACCGTGTACTTATCAATATAGCCTTTTGGCATTAAGCCCTTAAAAGCAGACTTCCAAGCGTTAACATGAATAGCAGCAATAGCGGCTACATCACCTAACAGTGCTTCCCTTACTTTGCGCTCCATGATGTCCTTCTCAAATTGCGAGTGTTAAACAAAAGCTTTAAGGCTCAAAACTAGCCCAAGCCGCATAGCAATTATACGTATCAAAATCCGCTATAAGAAAACCCGAAAACTCATTTGTTTAACAAGAGTTTCCATACGGCTTACTTAGACCAAACAATAGCACTAACTAATTGGTGAATAAGTGTTCTACCTATCAAATTGATAGAATTATCATAAATGTGAATATAGGGCTGAAGAAGAAGGAGCTTAGCGGAATATTAGGCTTACTTGGCTATTGGATTAGCTTTTGAGGCCTAAGTTTCTAGGCCCTTTAACAATCGCTAATTGGTAATGGCAAACAGCTTAGATGGTATTACCCTGGTGTTAGTGGCTACTTAACAATGAACCTAAAGTCTTCAATTTCGCCTAGCTCATTAGCGTGCAGAATGTAGTCGGTGTTCATGTCAGCTTTGTTTTCGTAAAAGCGTATTTCATATCCACCATTGAGCTTATCGTAAGCTACCGTGTATTTGCTGCTAACTTTACTCACCACAGCATTGGCGCTTACTTTGCCATTTGCTAAAGGAGTGCTGGTGGTCAAATAAGTAAGCATGTTGGTGGAAAGATCGTCAAACGTAAGCGTATAAAACAGTTTTTTCTTTACCAATTTTTGGTCAACAACTTTGGTTGAGTAACCTTCAGACGAATAGTAGCCGTTGGTTTTAACGATTAGCTCAAACTCATCTTCTGCTGTTGGTGCCGTAGACACACATCCTGATAAACTAAACATTGTGAGAGTTAATATGATTAGCTTTTTATACATTAGTCACCTCATTCCTCTTGATAGTTAAGTCATACAATAGCATCATTATCTGGTTGGATCAGTTCAAGCGTAACAAGGCTGACAAAACAGCTCAAAAAGTACCAAAAAGTGAGAAGCAGGTTCGCCCAAAACACAGCCTATGAAACAGCTAAGATTATTTGTGGGAGTCTGTTGCTGAATGTTGTCTATTGCTAACTGCGGTAGCTGTCACTTTATGAGTAGGTTCTAGTGGCGACATTAGCGACTGATGAATACAACTTAAGGTGAGCTTCTTCTCAAGAGTTATAGATATCTAATTTATTGAGCGTTTAAGCTGTTTATGCTAAAACCGCTACGCAATGCCTGAGGTAATCGCTGTGGGCCTAGCAAGGCTAAGCCCATTATGGCTATTAGCATTAGCTCCCAAAAACCAAACACGGTTATTTACTTAGGTTTTTGCTGCCGCCAGTTTCAACTCGTAAACCGGTTTCTGGAGTAGTTTTACCCTTAATGTCTTCGCTCATAGCTTGTTTAAAGCCTTTAATAGTAGTGCCTAAATCGCCGCCCAAACCGCGTAAGCGCTTAGTACCAAACAATAAAGCAACAATTACGGCCACTATAACCAGTTGCCAAACACTAATTCCACCTAAACCCATGCTCACTCCTTTTTGTTTTCTTGCTCTTAAACAACAAACAGGCTCAGATAGAGCCTGTTTTAACGTTTACCGGGTAACTTAAACGCCTAGAGCACTACCGTCGTTTTTACGAATCGCCACTACTGATGCACGCGGGCGCAAATCAACACCAACCGGTGTTTCTTCTGCTGCGTTGGTGCTGTAAGGCCAGTTACTTGGGTGTTGAACACACACAAACATAGTGGTGTAGTCAGGGCTTATGGTAAAGCCTGTAACTTCACAACCGTTTGGTCCTACAAAGAAGCGGCGCAATTCACCTTGGTTTTCGCTGTTAATGGTATCAGCATTACCGTCGGCGTCTTTTATCGCAGAAGGCACTACTGCCAGCATTTGATCGTTGGTGTAGTTTTTAACTTCGTCTGCACCGTTATCTGTTTGAATCCACATAATGCCGCGCTTATCAAATGCCAAACCGTCTGGGCTAGCAAATTGATTAAACTCACCCAATCCAGATAGGTTGGTGTCTGCGTCACCGTCTGCTGGTGAACCAAATACAAAGATGTCCCAGCTAAAGTCGGTCGCTGCGTCACCTTCGTCCCAACGAATTACATGGCCAAATTTGTTGTTTAAGCGCGGATTAGCAGGGTTTGTACCGGTGGTGTCGTCACGTCGAGTATTGTTGGTTAGTGTTAAATAAACAGAACCAGTAATTGGGTCTACGGCACACCATTCTGGGCGATCCATTGGAGTTGCGCCAACTAAATCAGCAGCGCCAGCGGTGTTTAAAATAATGTCTTCCAGTGCTGCAAACGAGTCGGCCAATGTGCCGCCAGCAGTGGTCGCGCTCTCTAAAGTAAGAGATAACCAATGGCCTACGCCGTCAGCGTCAAACTTGGCAACGTAAAGTGTGCCTTGGTCCATGTATTTGTCACCTACCGCTAGGCGATCTGTTGGGTCTGCATCGGCTGCATCCCACATTTTCTCAGACACAAATTTGTACATGTACTCAAAGCGCGAGTCGTGGCCTGAGTAAAATACAATGGGTTTACCAACTTCAAGTGTTCCAAAGGTACAACCTTCGTGGCGGAAGCGGCCTAAAGCAGTACGTTTTACGGCGCGTGAGTTTGCTGTGTAGGGGTCAATTTCTACAATGTAACCGTGGCCGTTGGCTTCGTTGCGGTAGTCGTCCATGGCCGTTGCGCCAGTAGGAGTTACGTTAAAACGGGCAAACTCGTCTACACGCTCAGCAGCGTTACCAGCCAGTGTCTCCCAGCCATAACGGGTGGTGCCAGATGTGTCTAAACCTATGCGGTCTTGCTCATCAGTGGTTGTGCCAGTGTTAATAAAGTAACCAGGCCAGTTTTCTTCACAGGTCAAGTAAGTACCCCATGGTGTGTAGCCGTTACCACAGTTGTTTAGCGTGCCACGAGCTTGGCTGCCATCTGGCGAAAATGGCGTGGCTAGTTTGCTAGAGTGCGCTAAGGGGCCAGAAATATCCATAACGGTGGCGCCGGTATAGCGGCGGTTTAATGGGTCGGTGTCTAGCATCATCCACTGGCCATTATCTTGCAATTGAATGCGAATAACACTAACGCCATGAGCAGCAATTTCCTTGCGTACTTGGTCTATGCTGCTGCGGATGCCATCGGCATCAGCATCTGTTCCAGTGGGGTGTAGCGCGTTTTGATCAATGTACTCGTGGTTTACGCACAACAAGCCGTCGGTACTGGCATCGTTTAGCGGGAAGAAGTGCAAACCGTCGTGATGCATGCCCATCGCATTGTTTTGGTCTACGGCATCGTTGCTACCGTCATCTTGCCAAGCCGTCGCTGTGGCATTTATTGGTTGGCCCCAAGGTGCAAGAATTTGTGCAGTGTAGCCTTCTGGTACGCTTACAGCATCAATTTTAGAACCAGCGATTGAGTTGAAGTTTAGCGTTGCGCTAGGTGTATCACCACTGCCAACAGCAGTGCTGCTAGAAGAGTTACAGCCAGCTAAACCAAAAGCACCAAAGGTAGCCATTGCGCCTAAGCCTAAGCCGCCTTTTAAGATTTTACGGCGTGAGAGGTGCACATCTAGCACTTCATCAAAGCTTGGGTTTTTACTTTTGTTAAAACGCGTTGGGTTAAATGTTTCCTTGCTCATTTAGCTATATCCTAGTTAAGTACTCTCATTTATTGTTCGGATTAAGCTAATTCCACAATGTTACATTTACGTTAAGTTTGTATGGATTATTTTGTGACTTTGCTAAGCGCTAAGTAATTAACAAGTATACTAATAAACCAGTAATCGCCGTTTCATCTATCTCTAAAAAAATAGTATTAATTTCCAGGATAATATTTCGCTTTTATAGACAATACTCAACATTTATCTCTAGAAAGCTTACTGAAGTAATACCCAAGTAATCATCAAAATTTTGTGCCTATTGACTTAAATACTCATTAGTTAAAAGAAGACCCTTGACACGTTTTAACCAACCACTGACGCTGTTGCTGTTTTTGCGCTTGCCCAAGAAGCGCCTCTTCAATTTTTGATTTTGCTTCTTCAAAGAGTATTTTGTGTTCACCCATGATTTGTTTGCACCATAACAAGTGGTAACCCATACCCGTAAAAATAGGCTGACTAAAACTCGCTTCGTCCATATTAAACAGGGCTTCGTCTAGCTGAGGTAATAACTGGTCTCGTGCGACTAAACCCAGCTTGCCACCACTTACCGCGGTTGGACATTCAGAGTGCCGCTCGGCTAACTGTTCAAAATTGTCACTATTCACTTGCTTCGCCAACTGATAAATACGTGACTTAGCTTGAGTTGGCGCATTCTCTTTAAACTGCTCATTAACAGTAATCAGAATATGATGGGCCGCTCGCCGTTCTACTTGTAGAAATTTTTCAGGGTACTGCTGATAAAACGCTAGGGCTTGCGCTTCGCTAACGGGCGCGACATTTTTACTGACATACGCCAGCACAGCTTCACAACTAAGTTCTAAACGTAGCGCGTCTCGCAGCCTTGGCTCACTTAGCTGATTAGCCAGTAGCGCTTTATTAAATGCTTCAGCGGATTCAAAATTTTGTTTGATAAGCGCTAAACCTTTGTTTAGCTGCGCATCATCAACATGCACCAGTTTTGCTTCTTTAGAGGCAAGCACTTTTTGCTGAATATGAAAGGATTTACTTACTACCCTTTGCAACTCGGCGACCTGTTTTGGGCTTAATTGATCTGGATTTAGTTCAAACAAAGAAATGCTGGTTTTCATACAAAGATAAGCTTGAGGGCTGTCTATTGAACTAGTTAACGGACTATCTGCAGTAAGGTCTACGCTATCCAACATAAGCGGCCTCCTCAAGGCTTACCAATGCGCGCTCTGGTACCTCTACATCGAGTTCGCCAATTTGAATTCGATAACTTGGGCTAGTTTTAGCTTTACGCCTTACTGCTAATACATCAACAATACTGCCTTTATTGGCCACAATTTCACCTTCTTGCGATAAAGAAAGGCTTAGCGCGGCTTTATCACCATATTCAAATTGATTAGGCTGCCATACCAATTCGGCATCAATTAACTCGGCCTCTTTACAGCCAATGGTTAATCCACGATTAATAAACTGCACCTGATAGATAAGGTTATTTTGTAAATGGTAACCCGATTGTCGAACGTACCCGCAAGCACCACGACGTACTAATAACGCACCTTTTTTGCAGCCAGGGAAACTTCCGTCGTTGCGAATATTCTCAACCACTCTCACTTTGCATCCGTAACCAAATTTTGCTGTATTCATCTGCTACCTCACTGTTTAACAGCCGCTACACGTTTTACAAGCGGGTGCAGCATGCGCCAACACCACGCCTTTTTCTAACAAGCAGTAAGCTTTGGCCACCGCCGCTTTAAATTCGTTAAAATTGCTACATTGTTGCTCGGAAAGCACTTGGCCAAGCAAGCGTAAATACACCACCCTTTTTACTTGTAGTAAGTTGGGTTGATAACTCACCTTAAAAAATTCGAGAAACGACTCTGCACTGCTTAAATTAGCTATTTGCTGCTGCAACTTTGGATCTTCTATTGCGTGAACTAACATGGCCTACTCCTTTAAACACAAAGTGCTTGTGAAAGCTGCGGCTTAACACATTGTTGATAAAACCCGAATAACTCTTGGGAACTGGGGCTACGTTTATGCCTTTCTGCCCAATTCACCAATAGTGATTTTAGGGCCATACACTGGGGCTTAGTTAAGTCGATGCCGAGTGATTGATAAACCGATTCAATGGCCGAAAATCCAGAATGTTTGCCTAATACCACGGTGTGGTTACGGCCCAATAACGCGGGCGAAAAACCTTGGTAGTTTTGCGGATCTTTTAGCAGACCGTCTACGTGTATTCCTGACTCGTGGGTAAAAACATGTTGACCAATAATGCTTTTGCTTACCGCCACACTGCGACCAGAGGCTTGAGCCACTAGTTCACATATTTTAGGAAGCTGTTTTAAGTCTATTTCGGGAATAGTTCGCTGGCCTGCCAAATGCGTAACATTCAGCGCCATTAAAACTTCTTCTAGGGCTGCATTGCCAGCTCGTTCACCTAAGCCAATAACGGTGGTATTCACCGAGTCAACGCCCGCTTTAATAGCCGCAAGCGTATTGGCGGTAGCCATACCCAAATCGTTATGGGCATGCATCTCAATGTGTAAATCACTGCTTTGTTTCAGGGCGCTAATAAACACTTCAGTGGCAAACGGGTCCAGTACCCCCAAGGTGTCAGCGAAACGAAGCCGCGATGCACCGGATTTTTGCGCCAGCTCAGCAATGGTTTGAAGCTCGTCTATGGTAGCCCGAGAGGCATCTTCCATCCCCACGCATACCTTAATACCTAGGTCTAAGGCTTGAGCAATACCGCGTTCTAACAAGCTAAATAACTGTACTTTGCTAAGCGCCAACTTAGACTCACGTTGCTGATTAGAAGCAGGAATAGAGATGTCTAGATAGTCTAAACCTAGGCCAGCAGCGAGTGAGATATCATGCTGATTAAGCCGGCTCCAGCCCATGGTTTTACTGGTGTTTAGCTGCTGGCAAATGGAACTTATTACCTCGCGTTCGGCGCTGCTCATTGCCGGTACGCCTACTTCTAACTCTGCAACACCAGCAGCTTGTAAACTACTGGCTATGTTTAGTTTTTCTTGGGCGCTAAAAGCCACGCCCGCTGTTTGTTCACCGTCACGCAAAGTGGTGTCGTTTATGATTAACATGGTTCCCTCCCCCTTTATCGTTCGCTGACTACTCGATGATTAAGCGTAAACAGGGCTAAAACTTTGCTCTGCGGGTTGGTTGCTTACGGTATCCCAATAAGGCGAAAGCATCCGTAATTTTTCCACGATGCCTGGTAACACTGCCAGCACTTGGTCAATCATTTCTTCACTCGTAAAGCGAGACAGCGAAAAACGAATAGCGCCATGTGCCGCGGTATAAGGAATATCCATAGCGCGCATAACATGCGATGGCTCGAGTGAACCCGAAGTACAGGCAGACCCTGAAGACGCTGCAATGCCGTGTTGATCCAGCATCAATAAAATGGACTCGCCTTCAACAAACTCGAAAGCGATGTTGCTGGTATTAGGTACACGATGACGAGGGTCGCCGGTAACAAAACAATGTGGAATACGCGCTAACAGCCCCATTTCCAAGCGGTCGCGCATCATCTTGATTCGCGCAGAATCTTGTTCAATAGATTGCATGGCTAACTCTGCTGCTTTACCTAAGCCAACAATGCCGCTGCTATTCTCTGTGCCAGCTCTACGACCGCGCTCCTGGTGGCCGCCACGCAGTAATGGTCGGAATTTGGCGCCACGGCGCAGGTACAACGCGCCCACTCCTTTGGGTGCATGGAACTTGTGCCCAGAGATAGACAGCAGATCTATACCGCTGTCAGCAACTTGAATAGGTAACTTGCCAGCGACCTGCACTGCGTCGGTATGAAATAAAATGCCATGTTGTTTTGCTAACTCTGCCATACCGCGAATTGGGAACAGACTCCCGGTTTCGTTGTTTGCCCACATAAAACTGGCTACAGCGACTTCGCTACTCAGCGCTTGTTTGTAAGCTTCCATGTCTAATCGACCACGCGCATCTACTTTTATCCAATGCACCGTATAACCTTTACGCTCAAGGTTTTGACAAAGCTCTAACGTGGCTGGGTGTTCAATCACTGAAGTAATGATCTCTTTCCGATTTGGAAAGGCTTCAATGGCCGACATAATGGCTGTTGCGCTGGCTTCTGTGGCGCACGAGGTAAAGATGACCTCGCTACTATAGCTGGCGCCAATCAAAGCTTGCACTTGTTGCCTTGCATGCTCTATCGCTTTACCCACTTGCTCACCAAACTGATGGATAGAAGAAGGGTTACCATAAAACTCACTTAAATAAGGCAGCATTTGTTCCAGTACTTTGGCATCAACTTGAGTGGTGGCGTTATTATCCAAGTAGGCCAGCTGAGTGGCTTTGTTTAGCGTAGTTAAGTTGCTCATAGTGTTATTTCCTTAAGCTAAGCTGGCTGCGCCAGTTGGATAAACGGTGATGGTCTCGCCTAATACGGCACTGATCTTTTGCTCAATCATGGCCAGGGTGGCACCTGATAAACCACATCCATTGCAAGCGCCGGTGAGTGAAACAAACACCATGTCATCTTCTACGTCTGACAATTGCACATCACCACCGTCTGCTTGAAGTTGCGGCCTTACTTGCTCTAGGGCTTGTTCAATAAGACGTATCTTGCCAACAATGGTATTAGCTTTGCTCGGGCTAGCTGGCGTGACAATGGGATCTGCCAATGGCGTACCTAAGCATTCTTCGAGTACCCATTCAATTTTCTCGTGGCAAGCTGCACAGGCGCCGCCAGCCTTGGTGTAGTTGATCACCTCATCTAAGGTTTCGAGATTGTTTTGGCTTACCACGCGTTTAATTAGCGCGTCGTCGATGGCAAAACATTTACAAATGAGTTCACCTTCTTCATGTTCCTCGGCAACTTCTTCTCCACGATATTGCGCTACCGCAGCATGCAATGCTTCCATTCCCATGACTGAGCAATGCATTTTCTCTGGCGGTAAACCATCTAAAAAATCAACAATATCTTGATTGGAAATACGCATTACTTGATCGATGGTTTGACCTATGATCATCTCAGTTAATGCCGACGAAGAGGCAATCGCGCTGCCACAGCCAAAAGTTTGAAATCCGGCGTCTTCAATCACATCACTATCAGGGTTTACTTTAAGACTAAGACGCAAGGCGTCTCCGCAGGAAATTGAACCCACGTCACCAATGGCGTTTGCATGATCGACTGCTTTAGCATTTTTGGGTTGAAAGAAATGCTGTTTTACTTTTTCTGAATAGTTCCACATACGCTACCCCACAATGATGAGTTAATTGGTAGTGGTAGTAACCCGCGGTGATAAGACAACATTACTGCCCTAGACTGAGTGTTGATAAGCCATTGGGAACCTAGAACACAGCGTTTCTTGCTCAAGGGCCGCAAACTCAATCACAACGGGTTATTACCTACATTAGGTATTGCAAGTGGGATACCCAATCAACCAATGAACGTAACCTACTGATAAATATTGATTTATCAACTCGGGATAAATATTTTCAGTGTGAGTTAAATCACATTATCGGATGGCTTGTTAGATTTGCTACAGGATGTTGTAGGCCTTAATGACAACTGCTGATTAAGCTGCCCAATAAGCGGCTGGGCAAAATACCGACTTAACAGTAAGCCAGAGACAAAACCCAATAGAGCGGCCCCTAAATTAATGTATTCGACCGTATGAGGATGAGCGGCCGCAAACAAATAGTTAGCCAATAAAGCAAAACCAAGCAAACCACATAAAGCAGGAGCAAACATCACCATAATGGCTTTTAGTAAAAAGCTGTCGTGGCAATTCATGTCTACTTGCTGCCCAACCTTATAGTGCGCTGGGCTGGTAAGTTCTGCCCGTAGCAAGGTAGCTGTGTCACTGTTCACAGTGACACAGCTATTTTTACTCACACAAGAAGAACAGGCACTTTGCCGCTGTCCTTCTAAAACAACTTTATCACCTGACACGCTAACCACATTTAAGCTTACTTGTGCCATAAGATCTGCTTCCTAGACCAAAGCGCTAGCGGGTGTATGGGTGTGGCAATTTTTAGCACATACGGTAGAGCAAGCCGCACAACCAATACAATCACCGGCGTTTTTCAGCTCCATCACCATCACTACATCGTCGTCATAATCGTCATAGGCTTCGTCATCTTCGTCTATTTCTCGCTCAACCAAATCAAACACATCACGTGGGCAAACTTTGTAGCATCGCCCGCAACCAATACATGCGTCTTGATCTAATGCCGTAACAAACTGCGGTTCCCAAGGTGATCCGTCTCTGGTGAGCCCCATAAAGTTTTTATCGCTCATTACTCTTTCCTTTTTTAGTTAATTTACATTCCATTACCTTGTTACCAAGGCTCATCTAATAGTTCGTTTAAACGTTGGGTTTGTTCGGCTGAATCAGTCTGTTTGTTTTGCATCCACGCCATCGGTTGATGAACAAACTGCAAGTGAATTTCTCCCAACAAAACACTAAGCTCTATATCGCTATCAACCATTAAACTACTGATACCCGATTGCTTAAGTTTTTCTATTGCTCGTTGGCCACAAGCGTTACTGAATACGGCTGCACAGCCTTTAAGGGCTTCGATGCGTTGGCTCAAGCGCCCGGCGTCGTGACCAGGTTTAGTCACTTCAAACTGCAGCGCTTCAATAAGTTGAATATGTTGCTCACCAAAACCGTAAATCAAAAAGGTATGTGCGCTACCAAAATGTTGGTCAACCTTGTGTTTACTCTCACTGGCAAAAGCCACTTTAAAACAGTGCTCGCGTTGTTGGCCGTCTTCGATAATTGAAAGCTTTCTTTCCATCGCATTCATAGCAGCACCTTAGGAAATGGGCAGTGGATGTTTAACACAACTTTCTGGTTCAAAACGGTAAGCACTTACATGGGCAGGTACTTCGTCTTGATGATTGGCTTTTAGTAAATTAGCCATGGCAAATAAGCGATTTCTGGCACCTTCGTATCCCACTTGCAGCGCATCGCTATTACCAAACTGATCATGGCAAGGGAAGCCTGCTCGTAATACCGGTGTGGAGGGCTCGCATAAATTGGCGCAATGGGTATTGCCTATAACAAACTCACTATCGGCAATAACATTGGTAAGGTTTGATAGATCCCCTACTACCACGTTATTTGCCTTAATCGCTTTAAGTTCTGGCACATTGAGGGTTGTGACAAGTTTGTTTAACACTGCACCATTCTCGGCTAACAATGTTGCGTAACCTGCTGCTGCGTCTGGCTCTAAGGCCATAGACACTTGGCTAGCCGATAACAGAAAGTGGCAATCTAACATGGCGTCTTGCAGCCGTTTACGTTGACGATTTATCCAATCGGGCACTGCTTGATTGGATAGCCTAGACAGCAACATCACCAGTTTGTCACACTTCTCTAGGCCCATAACCAGACCTAATGAGTGATAAGGCACCGCGTAGTGTTCTTGCAACAATTTTGCTGCGGGTAATAGAGATTCGCCAATCACCAAACTCGCTACGCTATTTACCATGCTGGTAATTTGATTTACCCCGGTACCGCCAGTACTGGTGTTAGAAAAATCTTCATCGGCCAAGTGGCCATCTAAGGAATCACTTAAATTCGGGAGTAACACCGCGTTAAATCCAAACGCTGAGCAATACCGTTCAATTAACTCACAATCTGCGCTGGTTAAGGCCACTGAGCAAAACACATTAAGTTGTGGCTGTACCGCAACCGTAAGTTTGCTATCAACGGTAGGCTCTACAATTAACTGTTGCACGCAAGCTTCAACAGCATGTGCAAAACCACTTTGCATCGAGCCGCTAAAATCAGGGGTTGATACAGAAACCAGTCTGCTTTTTAAATACTGCAGATGGTTAGCTTTAAATTCACGAATAACTCTGGCTACGTCGCAGCCTTGCATCTCCGTTAAGCCTGTAGTCACCACCATAATTAATTGAGGCTGATGTTTTTCACATAACAGTGCCAATGCTTTGTTTAAGTTGTCGTCACCTCCCATTACTGCAGCAATGTGGTCTATGGCGGTGTTTTGTAGCGGTATGGGTTCGCGATAATGTTGTATCAAGTAAACCTTAGCGAACGCACCACATCCCTGGGAGCCATGCATTAAAGGGATCGCATTGCTTAATCCCATACAGGCTAAGGTTGCTCCGGTAGCCGCACTGGTTTTTAACGGTTGTTCTACTAAGGCGCTGCGATTTATAGCGATGTGATGGTTATCTTTGCTCATAATTGCTCCTCGCTGCTTAATCGTACTGTTTGCTGCCACGGCGCAGTACTAGCAACCAGCGGCCAAATTGGACTTTCTAAGGTGCGGCACAGTTCTTTAGCAAAAGTAAGCATGCCCTCGTAGCCTGCGTAGGCGTGTTCACGCTCTTGGTTAATGTCGAGGAACGGTAATCGCGCTTTAAGCGCGGTATACATGTTGCGCCCACCTGCTATTAATAAGTCGGCCTGTTGCTGACTAGCAATGTCTAATAGGTTTCTTGCACCGCCTTCGTCTAACATTAAGGCTTCATCACCCATTATTTGTTTAATACGGGCTTTGTCTTCAGCAGTGGATTTTTTGGTCCCTGTAGCCACTACGCTAACACCTAGCTCTTGCAATGCTGAGACTATCGACCACGACTTTACTCCGCCGGTATACAGCAGGGCCTTAGTACCAGTTAAGCGATTAATATAAGGCTGCAGTTTCTTGCGGATGGTAATTTCTTGCTCAGCTATCAATACCTCTGTTTCGCGGATCACTTGGGGATCATTAATCAATTTAGCGAAGCTTCTTAATGCTGCTGATGTATCCTCTACGCCATAAAAACTGCCTTCGAACCAGGGAATGTCCCAGCGTTCTTCTAGCATACGTGCGACGTTTATTTGCGCGCGAGAGCACACCACCATGGCCGCGTCGGCTCGGTGCATGGTTTGAATTTCGTGGAAGCGGGTATCTCCCGACATGCAGCTTAATACCCGATACCCTAAACGTTCTAGTAAGGGTGATACGTGCCAAAATTCTCCAGCAATATTGTATTCACCTATCAGCACAATATCGTTTACTTGGCGTGTTGGATCGTGGCGCATTAAGGGTTTTGCTGGTGGCTCAGCACTTCCCACAACCTGTTTTACCATTACCTCTCCCGCAATGCGGTTACCTAGGTTTTTACTCCCGTAAAAACCGGCTGCATCTACTGCAACAACGGGAAGTTTCCAGCGCTGCTGGGCCATTTTGCATATAGCGTGAACGTCATTACCTTCTAAGGCAGGAACACAAGTAACGTAAACAAACACAGCTGGCGGCTGATGTTTCTCGATAACGGTTTTTATTGCGTGAAGTAGCCGTTTTTCTGCTCGCCCCATTATCACGTCTTGTTCGTTTAAATCCGTGGTAAACCCTAATCGAAACAAGTTGCGACCAGAGGCGCGAGTACCTCGGTTATTCCAACTGTTCCCAGCACAAGCTATAGGCCCATGAACAATATGGGCAACGTCGGCTATCGGTAGCAGGCTTATTTGGGCTCCATCAAAACTGCAACCACCCGCAGTTGCACCAGGCACCGGCCTAGCACAGCCGCTTTTTTCTCCTTGGTTATGCTCACAAGCTGGCTCATCTAATAATTCAGCAATATCACTTCGCTTCATGCTTACTCCTCATCACTTGCAACTTTGCTTGTTAAAGCACTCAGCAGATCTAGTTGCAACAGACATTCCAAAGCCTTAGGTGTTGATATATATGAATATTCTCTTGTAGCAAACACAACAAAATACTGCCAAACAACACAATGTATAGGTATCTCGTACACCTTAATCACCAACAAAAAAGGGCTTACCCGTGAAGGTAAGCCCTTTAAAACTATGAATGTTGTTTAAGCCAAAGGATTAATCGTTGACTAATTTCCAGGTACGGATCCAGTCAACTTTCATAATGTTATTGTCGTTGTTTAATAGGTCATCTTTTTGAGGAAGACCCCCTACCCAACTTGAATCCTGGCTCCATAAATCCCAAATAATGAATTGCTCAAGCGTGAATGGTTGCTGGGTGGTTACCTTGTTTACTGGTTCACCGTTTAGGTAAAACTGTACGGTATGCTCATCTTTCCACCATGCGCCAAATACATGATAATCCTCGGTCCATAAAACACCTTGCAAGGTATTTTGATCCGATAGATCGGTACGGTTATCAGAGTTACCATGATTACGCTCTGTTGAGCCGTTTTTAGCAATAAAGTATTGCGAGTTCATTTTCCAAGGAAAGTCTGGCTGACAGTTACAGGTAGGAACTGGGTTGATTTCGATGATATCAATCTCATCGCGATTGTTAATATCACCATTGTTTAACCAGAATGTTGAGTAGGCCGAAATGTTAGCCACTTTTATCCGGCTTTCGGTATACATCGGGAACTTGATTTTGGCTACTGAGCGTACTCTAGATGATTCAAACCACTGGTTAGGGCTATCGGCATTTAAGGTTGCTTGGATCCACAAGTTACCGTCGGCCACACCTGAATTCTTGTTCAGCATGTTGACTGGTGTATTTCCATAGTTCCAATTGGTTTTTAACCACTTAGCACCATTCCAAAATTCAAACTCATCAGATAAGTTATCTACTTTTTCCCAACGTTTACCTTGTGGAGTTGTGTTATTAAAAGACACAAAACTAGGTAAAGTAGCATCGGCTGTATTTACGTCGATGACGTTTGGTGAGGAAACTTCGCAACCGCTGTTATCTACCGAGGTTCCAGGTGGCGTATTTGGACAAAGATCGATGGCGTTATTCACACCGTCGTTATCGTCATCTAACTGTGATGGTGAACATCCATTTTGGTCTACGGCTTCACTTAGCCCCGTATTTGGGCATAAATCGTTAGCATTTAGAACGCCGTCACCGTCGTCATCTAACAATGGAGGCTCTGTGGGGCCAGTTAACTCACCCTGCCAAACCAATTTGAAAGATTCTAAGTTCCATTGCCAATCATTTGTACCAAGTGCGTGAATACGCACTTGTTGAACACCCGCTGGTAACGCTACTTCGGTATTAGCAGTAAGTGGTGAAAAGTTATCCCAACCGTTGGCTGGTACTTGAGCTTGAACATAAGAACGCCATGCTCCACCTTCCATTACCAGTAACTCAATGCTTGAGTTTTCGGTGATGGCGGTAGCAACATTAAAACTCACTAAGTACATACCGGCTTTGTCTACATTAACGTCGTAATCGACAAAATCACCGCTGTTTATGTAGTTAATAGCACCTTGCCCAGCGACGGTATATTTACTGACCGGTGTTTGCTGGTTATCGTCAAAAGTGCCACCCTGACTGACAAAATCTTCGGCTTCGATATTTATAGTGCCAACAACGTCTTCAGGATTAGCGTTGTCGCCATTGTCCACATCATAAATAAATCTAAATTCTTGATTAGGATGATCGGCTAAACATGCCCACTGATGAAATTCATCACCGTTTTCAGTATAGGCACCTGCTACGTCTAAACATTTTTCTGTTTGTTGGTTTTTTAATTTAAACCAGCCATTATTCATGTCTAGCAACGACCAATATTGTTTTTCATCGTTTACTTGGCAATCTAACTGTTGAATATCAGCGCCATTACTTACATCACCATTTTTAACTTCTAAGCACTTACTACTGGCCTTAGTTTTTATGCTGTAAAAACCATTACCTTGGTTAACAAAAGCTAATCGTTGGTTGGCATTATTTTCACCACAAGTCCATTGAGCGAAAGGGGCAAAGTTAGCTGTGTTACCGGCAGACAAATCGATACATTTACCGCTATGGCGAACCTCAACATTACGGTATTCTGCGTCGCTAACCGTAGCCGCCGACAAGGGGGCTGACATAACAAACGCCATGGTGACACCCAGAGATATCTTGTTTCTAAAAATCATGTTGTTCCCATTTTATATTAGTTAATCCATTAAAGTATTGAAAACAATACTGGCCAACAATGGAGTCGATTAAACCAATTATTAATTCATACGAGAAACTAAATAACAAGACTAATTTATTTCAAGAATCCCCTTTAGAACAACTGAAAACATATTAAAAACAACAAAACACAGAAAACTAAAAATACTACATAATGAACAACCATAGTATTCACAATGAACAGATCACAAAGTAAACATTTTCATAGGCAAGTAAATAAATTTTAGAATTAAAATAACCAATAGGTATTACAAAACCACATAACAAAAATATTTTTAAATTTATTTTTAATTAATAAGGTAAAAGCCAGGATTTACTAGAAATAGACTTCGCTAAACGTTTCTAGCTCGAAGTCTTAAAGCTAAAATAGTAGAGGTTTCCCTCACAAATGGTTGGCTATTGGCTTTGTATCGGCAGTGGTATTACTCAACATAACC
This sequence comes from Agarivorans sp. Toyoura001, assembly GCF_005405585.1. Taxonomy (GTDB): domain Bacteria; phylum Pseudomonadota; class Gammaproteobacteria; order Enterobacterales; family Celerinatantimonadaceae; genus Agarivorans. The sequence goes on from NZ_BJEQ01000006.1 coordinate 142,307, forward strand.
AGAGGAACCGGTACAAAACGTAGTTAAAAAGAGCTTCGGGTTTGACAGTGAATTAAACGGCTTAACGGCCACCTAGTTTACTGAGTAAATGATTTAGTTGTGCCTGCTCGTCGCTAGTTAACACTGCCATACGACGTTGTTGTTGCAGGTGTAACTCTAAAACTACTTTGTCAATCAAGGTCTTACCGGAAGTGGTCAATTGTACTAGCTTGCTACGTTTGTCTTCAGGGTTATCTACGCGCTCGATTAACCCCGCTTGGGTGACTCTGTTTAACACTTTAGTTAAGCCACCAGAGCTAAATAACATCGCTGAGTACAAGGTGGTTGGCGACAGACAATAAGGGGCGGGATAACGGCGAAGAGTGACCAAAATGCCAAAGTCTGCCACCTGCAACTGATATTGCCCTATTGCACTCTCCAGGGTTTGATTAAAGCCATGATGAACGCGAACCATACGTAATACAGCCGGGGACATGGTCTCGTAGGCTTCTGGCCAGTTTAACTGGGTTGAACGCAAAATACTGTCGATGCTTTCTTGGTGCTTCAATTTGAATTCTCTAAACGCTAAGCAATATTAACAATATATCTTGCTGGAAAGGTAATTTCCAGATAGTATCTTTCTAGAAAGATAAATGCGAGAAGATTATGCAACACAAGATTTCTAAAAAACTGATTTTATTGCTGGCATCGGTATTTGCGATGACGCCCTACGCCATTGATAGTTATTTGCCCGCTATTCCAATTATTGCTAATGATTTTGACGTAAATACCTCGTTAGTGGCGATAACTGTCAGCATTTACGTTTTTGGTATGGCCTTAGGCCAGCTTATTGGTGGGCCCTTATCCGATAAATACGGGCGAAAACCGGTGATGGTAGCGGGATTATTGATTTTTGCACTATGCAGCGTATTTTTGGCATTAGCTAACAGCCTGGAACTATTCTGGTTATGGCGAATACTTCAGTCGATTGGCGGTGGCGTTGCTGTGGTAGGAGTGCCGGCTGTTATACGGGACAACGCTGAAGGTAAAGAAGCTGCAAAGCTGTTTTCATTGGTTATGCTGATCATGATGATTGCTCCCTCTATCGCTCCTTCAATAGGTACCTTGATTCTACAAATCTCTAACTGGCATTGGATTTTCATAAGCTCTGGCATATTTGCTTGTGTAGTTGCGATATGGGCGATATTTGTTATGCCCAAACAAGTTAAAAGCACAGCCCCTCATGCGAGTTCGATAGGCTTTTTGGATGTATTAAAGAACAAGCAGGCTTTAGGATACTTAATAGCCCAAGCGTTCGCTTATGGCGTTTTGATGACTTTTATCACAAATGCGCCTTTTGCATACATTGTCACCTTTGGAATTTCAGAAGAGCTGTTCTCACTACTGTTTATTGCAAACGTAGTGGGAGTAGTAATGGTTAACCGCTATAACTCTTATCGACTTAACCATACAGAACCTGAGCATATGTTGGTGAGCTTTTTAGCCCTTCAGTTGTTTGGTGGTGTGGTATTAATTAGCGCGCTAATTATTGCGCCTACAAATCTTTGGTTTGCCGCAAGTGGTTTTATCATTGTAATGGCGGCTACTGGCGGAACCATGTCTAACGCTAATGCGTGTTTCTTAAAACATTTTGCTAAAGGAGCTGGCACAGCGCAAGCCGTTCTAGGCGCAACGCAGTTTTTTGCTGGCGCTGCCATCAGCGCTATCGCGGCAATGCTTTCGACAAATAGCTTGTGGGCGATGGTTCTCATCATTGCAGGTTCAGCGCTAATTGCCTTGCTGTCGACCTTAAAAGCTAATGCCTTAAATGCCCATGACTTACATCGTCAACTAAAACATGGAATCGGCTAATCTGACCCGGCGAATCTCCACAAAGCCAAATATCTTGCTGTATTTGGCTTTCTCTACAGATTTGTAATAACGCCTAAGCTAACAGCATTCTTGTTCAATGGTATAGAGTAACTCGCTGGCCTGCTTATCATCGCAAAGCGCAAAATATTCGTATAAAGGATTCGTTTGGTTACCAATAAAGTTAAGGTTGTCACGCTTCATTTTTAGTTGTTCTGCCCTTTTACCTTTAAAGTAGTCTTGCCAAAGCTTGCCGCCATGCTCAGCCGCTAAATGCTGGTCTAAAAGGGTGATTAAACGATCTGCATTTTCATCACAACGAATGTTGCAAAATGAAACATAACGGTCGGTACGTGTATTGTTCATGGTTAAGCCACCTCACTAAAAAGCCGCCTAGCAGTTATTACTAGGCAGCTTTAGTAAATTAAATTGAAAATGTGTCCTTAATTACTCTTCATGCAGGGCGACAACGAGGCCTATGGCAAGATCGACACTATTAGTCAATCGCGCACAACTCGTTCCGTTCGCCATTAAGAACAGATCAAAATAGCTGGCACTGATAAACGGTTCACGTTCTGCCATATCGTCTTCACTGCATTCAATAATTCGAATACTCGGATGATGCTTTTTAAAACAAGCAAGTTGCTGCTGGTAGTCGTGTTGGTTAGCTAATTTGGCAATAAAGGTATCAATCAAACTCTGACTCAGAGCTTCATTCGTTTGTTGGGCTTTATCGCTACAGCCACAACGATTATGTTTTAGATTCGCAGTTGACGGATTGTCATTCCCACATTGGCAAGTCCCCGCTTGTTGGGGCTGGTGAAGCTTACCATCGCCTTTACAATTACATTGCTTAGTCGCATGCGGTACATCGGGTTCTAAGGTAGACATAATTCCACCTCCTGCTTTTCTAATAGTCGCGCTAACCAACGTGGAGGGGTATCCATTACGCTTTGTAAGCGCTGAAGGATATCTTGGCTAGGTTGTGGCGTGAGTTGTTTTAACGGCAAGATATCAGCACGGCTGACTCTGGCTGCAGCCGGTCCACCTATCGACAAAGTCGCTAATAATTGGCAATCTTTTATTAACTCAATGAGATAAGAGGTACGCGCATCGCCACTGAGGTTTTCCGCTACCGGGCGTACATCAACTAACTGATAGCCGCTTGCGTTAATTTGATAGACCAAAAAACGTAAACAAGAACCAAAATGACCATCTATTTGTTCTAAATTATTGGAGCTAACAGCCAGTTGCACCACTGGCCCTGCTAGCTCTTTTGCCGCAGGCACGCTGGGTGCCTGCATTTGGCTTATTTGATCAGAGGTTAATATTGCGTGTACTTGATTTACTTGGCCACGCTCTATGGTTAATCGAGAATCTTCCAGTACACCACGTAATACTTTTGGGCTTAACGTTCGCAGTTTCTTTTCGGTTAGCGGTTCGCTACATTGTTTTACCAGCAAACTAATAAACTGTTTTAAGCCTATTTCCGGCACCGCTTTAGATGCCATTGCCAGCCGCAAGGCCAGCTTATCACTCATTGGCTGTTTCATAACTGCTTCCTTGATTTATGGGGGCTTACCTCACTAACTCACACTAAGCTCGCCTAGCTCTAAATGTTTTGGGCAAGCTTGGCGCTGGACTAACCGGTTCGATATAGAATTTACTGCCGTCGCCTAGCTCTATCTCCCCGCCCCATTGATCAGCATGATCAAACTGCAATGAGTTAATGGGAAGCTCTAGATCCTTTTTAGCGATATAGGCTTGTAACGCTCCGGACGATTCGCGACTTATGATTAAATTAGGCATTGCTGTTCCTTAAGTTGGCTGGGAACAACTCCCAGCCAGGCTTGGTAGTGGAGCTTAACGGACTAGGTCAAAGCCATAATCTGTTTTACCCATTTCACTGGTATCAAGATCTAGCTTGGCCAGCACCTCGTTGACTAAGGTCGTCAACATGTACATACCGCCTTCGTAACCTAAGGTTGTGTTGCGATGTAAATGGTGGCGATCGAAGATCGGAAAGCCTAAGCGAATTAACGGCACTTCAAACTCTTCACCTTTTGCTTTGGTGTCGCGCTGAATAAACTTGCCGTAAGAGTTACCAATCATAAAGTCTGGTTTGTTGGTGAACATCAATGAACGGAAATGCCACAAGTCTTTACCAACGTGGATCTCAGCATTGGCAGTAGATGGCGATTGCGCAATCAGAACTTCCATCTTCTTGCGCCAGCGCTTGGCTGCGTTGTTACACAAAATGTGTTTAACTTCACAGCCTAGTTCTTGTAGGAACTTGGTTAAGCCCATCAAATAATCAGGATCGCCATAGATAGAGAAGCTCACACCGTGTAACCAGGTATGGGAATCGGTCATCATGTCGACTAAACGGCCACGCTCAGTAGCTAAAGATTCAGGAATTTCTTTGCCTGTAAGCTCAGATATTTTGATCAATAGCTCGTCTGTCCAATCTAAGCCCATTGGAATGTTGGTGGCAGGAACTTCATGCTTCCAGGTTCCTTCAACAAACTTTTTGGTTTTAACCAGTTGATCAGGTTGCAATAGCAAAGTGGTAATCGCGTTAGGTGCGTCTTCTAATTCAGCTAGCGGTGTACCGCCGGCATACATACGATATTCTCCATCGGCTGGCGTATCTAATACTTCTGACGGATCAGACAACAAACAGTAATCAACACCCATTTGCTGCATCATTTTGTGAATAATGCGGTAGTTACCCAAGTAGGTTTCAAAACCCGGAACCAAGTTAATTTTACCGTTGCTGGCGACTTTTTTATCGTCCATGCTTTTTGCCGTGAAATACTTAGCAAAACCCTCAAACATGCCGTCCCACCCAGTGACATGACTGCCAACAAAGCTAGGCGTATGTGCAAACGGAGTGGGTAGTTCTTCTGGAATGTAGCCTTCTTTTTTGGCGTTACCAATAAAAGCATTTAAGTCATCACCAATCACTTCGGCCATACAGGTTGTGGATACAGCAATCACTTCTGGCTTGTACAACGCCAAAGAGTTTTGCAAGCCGTCAAACATGTTTTTCTGGCCACCAAACACTGCTGCATCTTCGGTCATAGAATCAGACACACATGCAACAGGTTCTTTAAAATGGCGGTTAAAATACGTGCGGAAGTAAGCCACACAACCTTGAGAACCATGCACATAAGGCAATGTTTTCTCAAAACCTAAAGCACATAACACAGAGCCTAAAGGTTGGCAGGCCTTGGCTGGGTCTACGGTTAGGGTTTTACGCGAAAAGTTTAGATCTTGATATTCTTGAGTGGTGGTCCACTCAAACACCTCTTTCACCTTTTCGTCGCTTGCCCCCTCTTCATGATCGCTACGCTTGCGCGCCATCATGTCTTTATATTCTGGCTGTTCGAACAAGGGGTAGCCAGGTTTGATATCGTCTACTTGTTGACTCATTTTCTCTCTCCTTTCGCGCCACTCATCTGTGAACTACGAATTGAGTTAATGTGTAAAGCGCTAGTGCACTCATCCTGATCTTGCCTAGCACTTAAGCCGCAGCTTTGGCACTTTTCCATGGTGGTGTCAATTTGTCCCAACATGGGTTGTTTAAGGTCATATCCATATCGCGGGCAAAAATCGCAAAGCCATCAAAGCCGTGGTAAGGACCAGAGTAATCCCAGCTGTGCATTTGACGAAAAGGAATACCCATTTTCTGGAAGATGTACTTCTCTTTAACTCCAGCACCAATCAGATCAGGTTTAAGCTTTTCAGCAAAGGCTTCTAGCTCGTAACCAGTCACGTCATCATAAATAAGCGTGGCGTCTTTCACTTCAGGCACGGTTTTGCTGTAGTCGTCGTTATGGCCAAACTCATAACCGGCTCCCACAATCTCCATGCCTAAGTCTTCGTAGGCTCCAATAACGTGACGCGGGCGTAAACCACCTACGTATAACATTACTTTTTTGCCTTCTAAGCGTGGGCGGTACTTGTCGATAACCGCTTGCCATTGTGCTTTGTAGCCAGCAATCACTTCTTCAGCCTTGGCTTGAATTTTTTCATCAAACTTGGCAGCAATAGCGCGTAGCGACTCTTCACACTTGGTAGGGCCGAACAGGTTGTACTCCATCCATGGCACACCATATTTCTCTTCCATATGACGACAGATGTAGTTCATTGAGCGGTAGCAGTGCACCAGGTTTAGTTTTACTGAAGGAGTGTTTTCAAGCTCAGGTAAAGTACCGTCACCCGACCATTGGGCGACTACACGCAGGCCAATTTCTTCAAGTAATATACGTGACGACCACGCATCACCGCCGATGTTGTAGTCACCTATAATGGCGACGTCGTAATCAGTAGTTGCGACTTCTTTGCCTTCCGATTTATCTAATACGTAATCACGTAAGGTATCGTTAGCAATGTGGTGACCCAGTGATTGACTCACCCCACGGAAACCTTCACAACGCACTGGCACAATGGTTTTACCAATTTCTGCGCCCTTAGTTTTAGCCACGGCTTCAATATCGTCACCGATAAGGCCAACTGGACATTCAGATTGAATCGACAAACCTTTAGCCAGCGGAAATAGCATTTCTACTTCGTCAACCATGGTCGCTAGCTTTTTATCGCCACCAAACACGATGTCACGCTCTTGGAAATCAGAAGTGAAGTTCATGGTGCCAAAGCTATTTACACCTGTGTAACCGGTGTAATAGTTACGACGCCCAGCGCGTGAGTATTGACCACATCCCACTGGGCCATGAGAGATATGTACCATATCTTTAATTGGTCCCCACACTACCCCTTTAGAGCCTGCGTAAGCACAACCACGCGCGGTCATTACACCGGGCAATGATTTACGGTTAGCGGTAATACAACTACCAGCTTCTCCGTCATTGGCACCTAAGTGCTTTTTTCGGTCGGCTTTAGCTTTCTCTGGATAGACTTCTAGCACTTCATCAATCAGCGCTTGAGTCTCTGCTTTTTTATCTGACATTGCTGCCTCCTATAGCATTGATATATTCACTAAGATGAGTGATTAAGCCGTTGCTTCTTCAGCTGTTTGACCAATGATTGATTCGTCTTCTTCATCCATGATGCCGAATTCCATCAATAGTTCTTCAAGCTCGTCCATCGTTACCGGTGTAGGAACAACAAACAGTTGGTTTTCTATGATTTTGTTGGCTAACGTGCGGTATTCGTTGGCTTGGTTACACTTAGGGTTATATTCAATTACCGTCATACGGCGGATTTCAGCTTGTTGTACTACGTTGTCACGCGGTACGAAGTGGATCATTTGGGTACCGATTTTGGCGGCTAGTGCTTCAATAAGCTCATCTTCTCGATCACATTTACGCGAGTTACATATAAGACCAGCTAAACGCACACTACCCGTAGCAGCATACTTACAAATACCTTTTGAAATGTTGTTAGCGGCGTACATCGCCATCATTTCACCAGATACAACAATGTAGATTTCTTGCGCTTTGTTTTCACGAATAGGCATGGCAAAACCACCACACACAACGTCACCAAGTACATCGTAAAATACAAAGTCTAAGTCTTCTTCGTATGCGCCCTCTTCTTCTAAGAAGTTAATGGCAGTAATCACACCACGACCAGCACAACCAACACCTGGCTCAGGACCGCCAGACTCAACACAGCGAACACCGCCATAGCCCACTTTAAGTACATCTTCTAATTCGATGTCTTCCACTGAGCCTGCTTCTGCAGCCATTTCCATGATGGTGTTCTGCGCTTTTGCATGTAAGATTAAGCGCGTTGAATCCGCCTTAGGATCACAACCAATAATCATTACTTTTTTGCCCGCTTCCGCTAAAGCTCCAACCAAGTTTTGAGTAGTGGTAGATTTACCAATACCGCCTTTTCCGTAAATTGCACATTGACGAATAGCCATAATATTTCTTCCTATTAGCTTGATTAACGGTTCCCGCTGTAGCTATTGCGAATACTGTTCCAAACCTTCAGGAAACACGTAAGATACTGTAATTTATGAAATAAATATTTTTCAAGTGTATTTAAACAATAGAACTAGCTGACAATCGCTCGAGCAAATGTCGCGTTTGTAGCAAAGGTGACTAGCGTATTGGAGGGATGGTTCGGTAATTTGGATGGTGTAGCGCATGAGCTAAAACTAATTTTATGGCCTTTAACACAAGCACTTAATGTCTATTAGGGAATAAGTCTTAGTAGCTCATCAAGCCGGGTTAAATGGTGCAAACAAGGAAATGACTAAAAATTAATAAAAATAGTAAGAATGAAATCTATATAAATTCAAAGTAACTAAATAATGCTTTTAGGAGATTTGAACAAATATCCGCCTTTTAAACGCCTATACAGCCCCTTTAAAGAGTGTTTATTGCTGCCTGGTTTTCGGCTAAACCACAGTAGATAACGACTTTCTTAAGTAAATAGTTTACTAATTACTCATTAGTAAAAATTTTGTGCTAAACATTATGTTAGACAGATATTGTTTACAGTAAGGGCTAAAGGATGAAGCCAGTTGTCTACGTAGATATACAAGGACAAATTTGGAAAGTGATGGCCGATGGTCAGTGGGTGAAAGTAACGCCTTCTGAAATAGTCGACACCAGTGTTCCGTTAGTAAAAAACGTCATTAATGAGTTAGCTAAAAATCCGCTATTGGAAACAACTGCTGAAGATAGCGAGACCGCAGCTCCTCCCCTCTATTCTCCAAACACCACTAACAATAGTACCAACCAATCTAGTCAAGGCGCTTCATTTGTGGTTAGGGTGCAACCAACCTTAGATGAGACACTTCCAGAAGCGGGTTTTACTACCCAGAATAGTGATTTAAGTATTAGCGCCACTGAAAACCAAGGGGCTCAGGCCGATGCTATCCCCCCCTTGAGTAACGATGCCGTTATAACAGTAAATATTATTGACGGTGGTGATGGCTACGAAAACCAATTTGAAGTGCCCTCGGTAGTAATACAAGGAAACACCATTGATGTTGAAGATGGCCGAGTGGTGGTTATCACCCTTACTGACGCTAGCGGACAAACCATTACCGTAAATGCAGTGGTCGACAACAACAGCTATCAATACCAAGGCTTAGATATTCAGCTGTTGAGTGAGGGTAAGATAGATGTAAATGCCAGCGTAACGGATTACTTTGGTCAATTTGTAGAGGCTAGCGATTCAACAATTAAAGATGTAGTGGCCAGTATAGAAGCTGAAATAGATGGCCAAGGAGATCTTTATGTTAATCAGTATGAGCAATCCTCCACTCCTTTGCACGGTGACATAGTTGGCATAGAAAACGGACAAACCGTATTTGTGCAAATTACCGACCTTGCTGGTAACCAGCTTAATTTCACTACCGCGGTAGTTAACAACCAATGGCAAATTGCCAATAACGATTTATCTGGTCTACAAGATGGTGAGCTAAGCATTACCGCAAATGCTATAGATATTGCAGGTAATCCAGCAACAGCAACATCTACAATTACAAAAGATACCCAAGCAAGTATAGAAGCCAATATTGATGGCTTAGGCGACAACTACATAAACGCCGTGGAAGTTACCACCACAAGGTTATTTGGTGAAGTAGCGAATATTGAGAACGGTCAAAGCATTAGCATCAGCGTAAATGATGGCAATGGTGGACAGCTTAACTTTGACACCACCGTTAGCAACAATAGCTGGCAAATCAACAATGTAGATTTAAGTTCACTGGCCGAAGGGACACTAAGCATTACCGCTAATACACTAGATATTGCCGGTAACATTGCTACCGCAGACTCAAGTATTGTTAAAGACACCCTAGCGGAAATAAATGCAAATGTTGATGGCCAGGGTGACAACTATATAAACGCAGTAGAAGCACCCACTACCCGTTTGTTTGGTGAGTTAAACAATGTTGAGGAAGGACAGTTAGTCACAGTCGTGGTTACCGATAGTAATGGTGATCAATTAACGCTAGAAACTCAGGTCATTAATGGTGCCTGGGAACTAGCAAGCACAGACTTATCAAGCTTGCTTGATGGCCAACTCACGCTAGAAGCTTCAACCACAGACATTGCAGGTAATATTACCGTCGCCAATTCAAGCATTGTTAAAGACACTCAAGCGACCATTAGCGCACGATTTGAAGGCAATGGAGACAATGCCATCAATCAGTCTGAAGTAGGCTCAACCTTATTAGAAGGAAGCTTAATTGACGTAGAAGATGGTCAAACCGTGTTCATTAGTGTTACTGACTCACAAGGGGGAAGCCTTAGCTTTGAAGTGCAATCACTAAACAATCAATGGCAAACCACCGAAAACTTGGCCAGTTTAGCCGATGGCCAATTGAACTTAACCGCACACACCACCGATGTAGCAGGTAACCCAACAACAGCCACCAGCGTAATCACCTTAGATACCGGTATTCCTACCATTGATATCGATACCTTAGATGGCTTTAATGTTGCACAATTTAAAGCTGGCACTCTCACTAGCCTACAAGGAACCACCACCGGCGTTGAACAAGGTCAGCTAGTGAGTATTCAAATAAGCGACGGAAACCTAAGCATTGAAGCACTAGCCAGCGTAGATAACAATGGTAATTGGGTGACCAACAACATAGATACCAGTAGCTTACAAAAGCTAGAACCTTGGACACTCAATACCTCAGTAAATGATGTGGCAGGTAATAACGCACAAGATGCATTGCCCTTGTTAAACGAACCTGACCCTCATATTTTACTCGAAACCGACCTATACCAAACCGGCGTATTGGTAACCAACTCCAACGTAAACATCTACGATGCACAAGCGATTAGTTTTGCAGAGAACCAGCCTGAACTGGCAGGTGTTGAATCAGAAGGCAGCGCGGTTGCCTTAAGTGTCTCGGCAGACAATAAAACCCTAGAAGCGCGCACTGTTGATACCAACGAACTGGTATTTAAGTTTACTGTTCTGGCAAATAACTCTATTCAGACCTTAGTTTACCGGGCCCTAGACAACGACTTAAATACTGATGAATCATTTTTAACACCGATCATTTCAGCCACTCAGTATGATTCTGATGGAACCAGCGAAACCGTACTTACCCCCTTAGTGATTGCGCTTAAAGACTCCGTTCCTCAAGTGCATAACGACTTTGCTCAGGTTATCGAAGGTGAATCGGTTTTTGGTAATGTAACTGATAATGACTTTAGCCTAGACGGTGACTTAAACGTCACTCAAGTCACCGTTGACGGAGTGACTAAAGACGTGGGGACAATTCCTGTTGTCTTTGATACTGACCAAGGGCGTTTATTTGTAGATAACAGCGGATACTGGTTTTTTAATGCCAACCGAAATTTAAACCACCAGCAAGATCAAGAGTTACGATTTGAGTATCAAGTCACCGATAGCTCAGGTGATACAGGCAACGCTTTTAACAACATAGTAATTAGCGATGGTGCTGCCGGTCATTTTGTTGATGATTTGGCTGTTAGCACCGAAGGCAATTTAGATAACTCACCTAACAGCTTTACTGAAACCTTTACGATAAAACCAGGGAGTGATAACCCAGACCCAGAAAGCCTTGCCTTCAGCGAAGCCACGCTTGTAGATTTACAATCGCTATTTCTCACTAGCAGCACGCATTTAACATCCCTTGATTACTCCTTAAGTGACGACGGTAAAACCATTAGCGCAGAAGTGCCTTTTATTGGCTTAGTATTTACTTTGAGTCTGACAGGCCTTGCAAATGGTGATGAGCTTATTGGTACAACCACCTTAACCATGTTTAATAGCATTAACCAGTTAAACAGCAGCGACTTAACCTTTCTAAAGCTCACTATATTGTCTAGCGACATAGACGGTAGTGACAATGCACCAGGTATTGTTGAGTGGGTGCTCTCAGACGGTAATAATCCTCAGCTTAACAATAACCAAGCAGTGATGCTTAATGAAGCCGATTTAATTACTGGTGAAGTTAGCGCTATAGGTAGCGTTGATTTAGTCGTGGGTAGTGATGCTATTGCTGCAGTTGCTTTTGATGAGCAACAACCAGCCCTTAGTAGCGGTGGCGAGCCTTTATCTTATGCTGTTTCCCCTTTAGGAAACACATTAACTGCATATACTAACGACATTAACGACCGCGTATTTACCATTAGCATTCTTGACACTTTTAACGGTGAAACAAGCGAAACACTTAATTATGAGTTCACCTTATTTAAAGGCATAGACCAAAACAATGGCTCTCAGTTTCCAATAACACTAAACGTGCGTGATACCGACAATGATTCCCAAAGCGTAAATTTAGACATTACGATAAACGATAGTAGCGATATATTTATCGCGGTCATGGATATTCAACTAAGTGAGTCGCCGCGAGATCCAAGTACTCCTGTTGACGCATTTAGCACTGCCACTAGCACGGTATCATTAGTCTCTAAGCAAGATCCTATTGATCAAATAGCGATAGATATAACCAATGGCGACCCAGTTTTAGATTCCAATAACAATCCTTTAAGTCAGAATGGCCAAGCACTTACTTGGCGCGACAACGCAGATGGCAGTTATGACGCCATACTCAGCACTAACGAAGTTGTATTCACAGTGAGCTTACCTGAAGACATAAACATAGCTGCTGACAGTGCTGCCGATGTAGACTTAACAATCAATCTCTATAGCCAAGTCGATCACTTACCCACCTCCCAAGAACAAAGCTTAACTATTGCTCTTCCAATTAAAGCCAGTGATACCGATGGCACTTCGCAAACGGCCACATCATTAGTAACTATTTTTGATGGTATAGATCCGAGCATTAGCGCTGTAGGCCAAATAGAAGTAGATGAAGCCGATTTAGCAGACGGTAATCAGCCTAATGGGGCGTCTAGTGTTGACCCAGTTATAAGCATAAAACAAGGCAGTGATGATATTGCCGAGTTGCGAATAGACACCGCGGCATTTAACGCCCTAGGACTTAAATCCAGTGGCAGCCCTATAAGCTTAACAGCAGCCAATAGTGATGGTTGGTACATAGCCAGTAATGGCTTAGCGGAAGATATATTTCAAATTAGAATCAACCTAGATGGCAGTACCGAGTTTGTGCTTTTAGCCCCCCTTGACCACCCAGATGGGCTTGGTGAGAATTTACTTTCTTTAGATTTTAGCGTGACCGCCATTGACGCCGATGGCGATGCTAGCTCGCCAGTTAATATAGCAGTGGCAGTAACCGACGATGTACCGCAAAGCGAAAACAGATCCTTAGATTTAGTGGAGGGAGAAAACTTTACCACTCAATTAATCAATGAAACTGTCAGTGGCGCTGATGGCGCCACGATCATCAGCTTCAATTACATGGGCACTGATTACAACATACCTGCTAACGGTTCAGAAACAGTCCCCTTATATAACCCAAATCTATTAACAGAAGTTTATGGCGAGTTGACTATTCATGCTAACGGCCAGTTGGAACTCACGACTGAGAGTGACGTAACCGAGGACCCAGCGTTAGTCGATTCGATTACCTATGTAGTCGAAGATTTTGATGGTGACCAAGTCACCAGTAGCGCCACTTTGAACTTGGGAGATTCTCCTGGGGTGATTAGAACCGAAGACGTGCAAACCACTGAAGACAATGAGGTCGCTCTGTCTATTGAAGTTAGACCTGGTGATACCGATCAAAACGAAACTGTCACTAACATACTCATCGACGAAGCTTCACTAAATGGCGGAAGCTTATGGTTAGGCAACGTCCAACTCATTGCAAGTGGAGGTGTATTTACCATCACTGATTTAGAGATTATTGATGGTAACTCCAAACCGAATGGGATTTTAACCTACCAGCCAGCAGAAAATGAGTCTGACACCACCAGTGCAGTAGATATTCTAGTGAGCGCCACTATCGATACGGTTTCTGGAAACAGAACCATTAATGCTGACATTGCGGTATCTGTTTTACCGGTAGCGGATACCCCGGTTTGGGACGGTGCATCACAAACCATCTACAACATGGTGGAAGATGATGGTTCTGTGCAAACTTTAGACATTGCCGCAAACTTGGTTGATCAAGTAGATGGTTCTGAATCACTAAGCTATCAATTTGCCGATTTACCTAACGGTTTACACTTAAGTCTAAACGGCAATGCCATTAAAGAAGGGAAAAGCTATACACAAGCACAATTAGACCAAGTTACTGTTAAAGCAGACAACAACCTAGCGGGTCAATTTGTATTTACACTCATTGCCGTCGCAACTGAGTCTGGCAACGTATTCGCGAGTCCAAGTGACCAAACGGCGCAAACTAGCCAATCCATTACGGTAAATGTACAACCTGAAGCAGACTTACCCAGCTTGTCGGTAAGAGATATTAAAGGCTTAGAAGATCATGCCATTGATGTGAGTGAGGTTATCGCCGCGCAACTTACCGATACTGATGGGTCAGAAACACTCAGCTATAAAATAGTGGTAGACCCTGGCTGGCAGGTTGTAGGTGGTTCTAGTGCTCTTGATGGCCCTAATACCTACCTAGTTGATGCTAATGAGGTTGATGCAGGTTTAATAACACTCATTCCTAAACAAGACATCAGTTCGGTTAGCGAAACATTGACCATCAGTGTTTCGGCAATTGCCACTGAATCAACCATAGATGGTTTAATACCAAGCCCTGTGTCAATAGAAGCGCCTGCTCAAACTGTCACCATTGAGCTTAAGGGTGTTGTAGATGAGCCTCTAGGTGCCGACTCTGGTGCGGGCAATTGGGCAGTAGACCAAGCCAACAACATCATTAGCAATCAAGTGAGTGTAAACGAAGATCAATTAATCCCCTTGGATTTTGAATTTAGTACCAGTGATAACGACGCCTCTGAGAGCATTAACCTGCTAATTACTAATCTACCCAGTGGAATTACTTTAGTTGATAACATGGGGGCACCATACCCCCTAGCGCCGGTCGCGAAAGACCCAGTAACTGGAGGGGTCTATCAAATAAGCAACGACATTCTGTCTGAGCTTTATATAAGAACTACCGATGATTTTAGTGGCGAGTTATCTTTCGACATTATCGCTATCTCTACAGAACCCGATGGAGACAGTGGCGATTTCAACTATACCGTTAATATTGAAGTGTCACCGATAGTCGATGAAAACGACGGGAATAACCTAACATCGCAAGCAATAGAAGACCGCGAAGCCTCTCTAAATTTATTACCCGCATTAGGCGCTGATAGTGATGGCAGTGAGTCTGTAACTGGCTACACCATTGTAAGCTTGCCTACTGGCATAAATTTGCTTTACGAGGGCGTGTCGATAGACGTAAGCGCGGGTGGCTTAGATTTGTCTACTTTGTTTGACCTTAATACCACTAGCTGGGAAGAGTTTTTAGCCAGTGGAAAATTGGTTATTCAAGCAGATACCGATCTTAGTGGAGATTTTACCATACCCATCACCTACCAAGTCACTGATACCGCACCAAACGGCAGCACTGATATAAAAACCATTAATGCCGATTTACAAGTGAACGATGCCGCCAGAGTTGAGCTAAATACACGCTTAAGTGCCACAACAGAGCCACTTACTAGCATAGACGGAAGCGCCATCTCGCTTGATGGCAGCGTATTGTTCATTGAAGAGGATATCGATGGTTCAGAATATCTAGACTACATAGAGATTGTGATTCCAGACGGGGCGTTCTTTGAAGTACACCACCCCAATGGGGCCACTATGGGAGCCAGCAACAATTGGATCATTCCCGCCAATGGTTTAAGCAGTGACGCTATAGTAGAAACAGCTGCAGATATACTCGCAGGTGCAACGCTGTTTAGCGCTTTAGATACCGATGAAACCACCATTATTGTAAAAGCAAGAGTAATAGACGGCGAAGATGGTCGGTTCATCTCGGCGCCTTTGCTGGTCCAAGTTACTGGGCATTCCGGCGGCGGAGGCATCCCTTGCACGCCTTCCGAGCCCGGTGATATGTCTACATCCACTGTTGACGCGATAGAGGGAGAAGATATTAGTGTGGCTGGCCACCTTGATGGGGATATAGCCAATGATCCAAGTGATGTTATCTCGTTCTATATTTCGGTGGATGATCTACCTGAAAATGTAGAGTTAGAAGGCGGAGAAATTTACCCAGAGTACAACGCGCTAGGCCAAATAACTGGATATACGATTTCAGCTACTGCAATAGAAACCATGACCATTGTGGGTTTAGACGAAGATTACGCTGGCCAGTTACAGATCCCAGTTACGGTAATTGTTACCGATACCTGCACAGGTGACAGTATTAGCGAACAGCAGTTCATAAATATTGAAGTGCAGCCTGTAGTTGACGATATTGGGTTAACGGTTTCTAGCAATACCATTCAAGAAGACACCACAACAAACTTAAACATGGCGTTTGTTCTTGGCGATTCCAATATCGCTGGTGAAGGTATCGAGACGATAAACAGTTTACTCTTAACTGTACCGGCAAACAGCCAGTTCATCGGTGACTCTTCGATTATTGTAGACAATGGCAATGATACCTGGACAGTCTTAGACCCAAGCAAATTAAACGAGATTGAGTTTAGGCCACCAAATAATTTTAGTGGTCAACTCACCATCGACGTCTCAGCTAACATTACTGACCAAGCTGATGGCTTAGTAGATAATCAAACTAAAACAACCAGCGTAGTATTAGATGTGCAGCCCATCACTGACTTCGTGCTACTCGACGCTCTAAACAGCAGCGGCAATGAAGATAGCTATATAAAAATTGAGGGCTTATTAGCAAACGCTGTAGACCAAGACGGATCGGAAACCTTTTCGCTCAGTATCAGAGGAGTCCCTGAGGGCGCAGTATTAAGTTATTTCGATGGCAATAACTATCAACTACTTGAGAATGATGGTGCCGATGGCGGTAGTTTTAATGGTAATCCCACCCAAGCTTGGGGCGTGGATATCAGCCAGCTATCTGAGGTTTATTTAAGTCCTCCGCTCGATTTTAGCGGCGACATTCCCTTAGTGTTTGAAGCTATAAGCGTAGAAACAGGCACCAATGACTTCAAAGCCAGTACTCAAGACTTTGTGGTTGGGGTGATGCCAATTGGCGATGATAGCCAGTTTTTCGATGTCCCCGATAACATCACAGGATTAGAAAACGACGCCATTAGCATCCCCGTTAATATCAGTAGTTTTGAAAGCAATAGCAATGAGCAAATTTTAGTGGGTGTTCAAATAAACAATAACTCTGACCCTAGCGCACTGATTGGTTTAGATCGTATTTCTATTAATGGTCAAGAAGCTCGGTTTGTTAATAATGGTTCAGGATACATTGCCTCACTGCTGATTAGTGCCTCCAGCGTTTCCAGCATCGAGCTCTATGCAGGTGATGCCTTCGGACAACTCGATGTTAGCTTGTACTCCGAAACTAAAGACAGTGCCTTTGTATTAGGTACACAACAAAGTGATTTTGGGGATCTGGCCACAGAAAACCTCACGATTAACATTTCACCTCTACCCGATCCGCCAGTAGTTAACCTGCAATTTAGCCACATTATTGCTGAACAAAGTGGCGATATCCCATTAGGCCTCAATATGGAACTGACCAACCCTGCTGCTAACGAAGTGGGTAAATTGACCCTTTCAGGGATTCCTGATGGGCTTGAAATTTCGGGGCAAACGGCAGTGAACGGTGAGTTGGTTTTTAACTCAAATGAGGTGGCTGATTTAGCCATTACTGGTGGACACAATCTCGCCACTGATTTTACCTTAACAATAGATAGCTTTGCCAAGATAGATAGCGATAAAGCAGAAGGCATTAGTCAAGAATTAGATATTTCATTAGTTGCTGTGGGCGACAGTTCCCTTGAAGGTGGTATACAGCAGGATTTGATTATCGGCGGCTCGGGAAATGATCTCCTTACTGGTGGCTTAAACAATGATGTATTTGCTTTTAGGAGCGAAGACCAAGGCACGATTGTAGATCCAAGCGTTGATACGATAACTGACTTTAACGCGGCCGAAAACGCTGACGCGATTGACTTAAGCAGTATCTTAAATGGATTAGGTATAACCAATGGAACAAGTGCAGAAGCCTACATTGAATTAAGCGAGCTTTCCGGTTCGGCACTTATGACAATTAAACCAGACGCCAGTAACGTTACGCAAAGTATTCATTTATCGGGCGTAAGTTTAGATGACTTATACAAGGGCGATGCTAGCGTGGCCGACCAATCTGACTTATTACAAAAAATGATAGACGACCAAAATCTCATTATAAGCTAAGGAAAATATGGAACAGCAGGACGCCTGGTTAGACAGCATTGAATGGATGTGTCGCCATTTCGGTCAAAGCTTTAATCGCTTAACCCTATTGCGCGGTCTTCCTTTGGAAAATGGACAGCTAAATGCTGATCTTTTCGCTCGTGCGTGTCAACAAACAGGCCTAAAAGCGGTTCCAGTAAAACTAGAACAAACCAAACAATTTAGCGGCGTATTGGTAGCCCTAGATAAACAACAACAGCTACGGATGGTGACCGAAATCGACCAACAAATGGTTAATTATCAGTTTTCCAACAAAAACGCAGCTTGCCAACAAACCTTAAAGAACTTTAAAGCCGAAGTCTCACAACAGCTTTGGCTCATCAGCCCTACAATCACCAAAGACACCAGGGTGGAACAGTTACACGATACCAAACAGCAACACTGGATAACACAAGCACTCAATGAGGTAAAACCTTGGTTTAGAGACTTACTCTTAGCGTCAGTATTTATCAATTTACTGGCGATGGTTGTGCCGCTTTTCACTATGAATGTTTATGATCGAGTGGTGCCCAATCAGGCGTTCAATACTTTGTGGACATTAGCAATAGGGGTAAGCGTTGCGCTGCTTTTTGATTGGTTGTTGCGTAAAGCACGCAGCAATATTACCGACATGGCCGGCAAGCAAATCGATAACAAGCTTTCAGCAAGCATTATGCAAAAAGTGCTAGGCATGAGCTTAGAGAATAAACCTCAATCAGTAGGGGCGTTTTCTCGACAAATACAAGACTTTGACAGTGTGCGCGAGTTCTTTACTTCAATAACCCTTGTCACCTTAGTCGACCTCCCCTTTACCTTGTTTTTCTTAGTGCTAATTGCCTGGCTCGGTGGGCCAATGGTGTTTGTCCCGTTAAGCGTGTTAATTGGATTACTCAGTTTTAGTTTACTGATGAAAGCAAAGATCGCGGCCAGCATGGAGCAAACCGCTAAGCTGTCAACTCAACGGCAAGCAGAGTTATTTGAAACCTTATCTAGTTTAACTGAAGTAAAACAATTCAACGCCGAAGGCGCTAGCCAACGAACTTGGGAGCAAACCACCAGCCAAATGAGCGACTGGCAAATACGCTCTAGGCACCTAAGTAACTTAGTGAGCCATTCAATCGTTACCAGCCAACAAGTTGTCACTATTGGCTTAGTAGTCATTGGTGTATACCGTATTTCTGAAGGGCTTTTAAGCATGGGTGGTTTAATTGCCATTGTTATGTTGAGTGGGCGCGCGGCTGGTGCTATTAACCAGCTCTCCATGCTTATCTTACGCTACCAACAATGCCGCTCGGCCATTCAAGGTTTAGAACAAGTCATGGAATTACCTCAAGAACACAAGCCAGAGCAAATTATTCAGCCCGGTAGTTTCAAAGGAAAATTGGTGTTTGATAAAGTCAGTTTGTGTTACCCAGAGCAAAACTTTAATGCGCTAAGCAATATTGAACTACAAGTGATGCCAGGCGAGCGACTGGGCATAATAGGTAGTGCTGGCTCGGGGAAATCAAGCCTGATTTCTTTAATAGCTGGTCAATATTCTCCCACTAGCGGGCAAATACTTTATCAAGATATTGATTCGTCGATGTGGCCTCCAACCGTACTGCGCCAACAAATAGGCTGGTTAGGACAAGATGCTCATTTGGTATTCGGTAGTGTTATACAAAACATACTGTTAGGGGAATCTGAATTAGACGAACAAAAACTCGCATCGGCCATTAGCCAATCTGGTCTTCAAACCCACCTTGAACGTTTAAGTAATGGTCTCGAGAGCCAAGTGGGTGAACGCGGAATGTTGTTATCGGGCGGACAGCGTCAAGCGGTAGCACTAGCCCGAGCTCTATATAGACAACCCAAACTGCTGCTGTTAGACGAGCCGGTAAGCTCCTTGGATAACAATAATCAAAGTTTGATAAAGCAAAGCTTAAGCAAGCTACCGCGTGATATGACGATGGTAATAAGTTCCCATCAACAAAGCTTATTGAGTATTTGCGACCGAATCATTGTACTTGAAAGAGGACATTTGGTCGCTAATGACAAGGCTTCAGTAATTTTGGGACTTCAATCCAAAAAACGTCACTCAGTGAGTGTGGTGAGAGAGGCGAAACATGACTAGTCAACTTGCCTGGCAACAGCAACGCTTAGCCCAACAATCTCGCCTCATTGTATGGCTCTGTGTGGGACTGATAATTAGCCTCATTGTATGGGCAACTTTAGCCACCTTAGATGAAGTAGTCGTAGGCGATGGTAAAGTCGTTCCCTCTTCCGCCATCAGTAAAATTCAAAGTTTAGAGGGTGGAATTGTTAAACAGCTGTATGTAGAAGTAGGTGACCACGTGAGCCAAGGACAGACTCTACTATCCCTAGAAGATACTCGATTTAGAGCAGCATTTTTGGAAAGTGAACAACAGCGAAGCACCCTGCTCGCTCAAGAAACCAGACTTATTGCAGAACTTGCTAGCGTAAGCATAAATACCAGCCCGAAAGATTGGACACAGCAAGTAACAGTGAGCCCGAAACCGCTTGAGTTTATAAACCAAAATCATCGCGCACAAACTAATTCGAGCGCAAATTTTGCACAACGTATCCGCCAGCTGAATGCACAACTCGAAGAAGCTACTTTAAGTGTCGAACAGCATCAACAAGCGCTAAACGATGCCATAGGTAATCAACAAACCCTGCAACATAGCCTAGTGGTGGTAGAGCAAGAAATATCGATGTTAGAAGATGTTGTCGCCAGCGGAGCCGTAGCAAAAGTTGAATTGCTTAAGCTACAGCGCGACAAAATTCAGCTTAATGGTGATATTACTAGCGCTAAACTAATGGCAAGCAAACTTCGAGCGGCCATTAATGAAGCCATTTTAGAGCGAAGAAACATTGCCGTTGAGTTTAGAACTAAAGCACAGGCTCAGCTAAATGAGGTATCGGCCAAGTTAGCGCAGTTAGATGAAAGCCAACGAGCGGTAGCCGACCAACTTAATCGAACCAAACTCACCTCGCCTATTGAGGGCACAGTAAAAGACATACTAGTGCGGTCGATTGGCGGCGTGATTCGCCCCGGCGAAGCGATTATGGAAATTGTCCCGCAAGATAGCCGGCTCATTATAGAAACCAAAATAGCACCTAAAGATATCGGATTTATCCACGAAGGCTTGCCGGCGATGGTGAAGTTTACTGCGTTTGACTTTGTGGTGTATGGCGGACAAAAAGGCACCGTTAGCTACGTAAGCCCCGACGCCTTACAAGATGAAGATGGTAGCACCTATTACAGGGCGCACATTCTACTCAATCAAACAGCTAATCCTAACTTGCAGGTAATCCCAGGCATGCAAGCCATGGTAGACATATTAACCGGGGAAAAATCAGTATTGAGCTATTGGCTTAAACCCTTACTCAGGGCTAAAGCTAGTGCTCTTCGTGAACCTTAACGGATGAGGAGAAGGAATGCGTTCATCTGTAATAATTGCCGCTACTTGGCTACTAAGTGTAAATGCAACTGCATTATCCATCGAAGAATCAGTCGCTTATGCCATTGACTACAGCCCTGATGTGGCCGGCCAATATGCCCGCTTTCAATCAGTATTACGAGATGTAGATGGCGCTCAAGCAGACTACCTTCCGCAACTGAATGTATATGCTGCTGCGGGTTACGAAGACACCTATTACAACAGTGGTGTACAAGTCCCTAGTGACGAGCGCAATTTAAATCGAACTGAAGTTGGTATAAAAGCCTCTCAGTTAATCTTCGACGGTTTAAAAACCAACGCCAATATCTCTCGTTTAAGTTACGAAGCTGAGTCAGAACGCATGCTGCTTTTGTCTGACGCTGAAAACGTCGCCTTAGACGTGATTAGAGTGTATTTAAACACCCTTAAAGCACAAACGGTATTGGAGCTTAGCCAACGAAACGTGCTAGAGCACCAAGAGATTTATAACGATATTCTAGAACGTACCCAAAATGGTTTAAGCAGTAATTCCGATTTAGCCCAAATATCAGCGCGAGTGGCCACATCTAAAAGCTCTACGATAGCCGCCACTAATAATCTTTACGATCTACAGGCTCAGTATTCGCGGTTGGTGGGTCGACTTCCCGAAGACTTAGTAAAGCCACAATTTGACTATCAGCTAATACCGAACAATAAAGAACTAGCCATACAGCAAGGAATTGATACCCATCCAGAGATTCAATCTGCGATGGCAGACATTGAAGCCGCTCATCAAGAAACTCGCCGTGAACGAGGCAACTATTACCCAGAGTTTAACCTTGAAGCTGTAGCCAACAGAAATGACAACGTTGGTGGTATTCGTGGACCTGACCGCGACGCGCGAATAATGCTAACAATGAGCTATGACATTTTTAGTGGTGGGCGTACCACCGCGAATACGGAAGCCGCAGCTTGGCGCAGTGAGCAAGCAAGAACCACTCGAATACGTGCCCAACGCGAAGTAGTTGAAGGCACAACATTGGCTTGGCATGCGTATGAATTACTCGCCCAACAAAAGCAATTACTTCAAGTAAATGTAGATGCAGCCAAGGCCGCTGAGCTGGGTTACGTAGAACAATTTAATGTGGGGAGGCGAAGTTTGCTTGATGTGCTTGATGCCAAGGTGGAGGTATTTTTAGCCCGCAAAAACTATATTGAAACGGACTACGAACACACCCTTGCAGCCTATCGAATATTAAATGCGATGGGTCGCTTAACCTACGCATTGAGAGTTGAATACCCTGAGCAATGGCAAACGGAGGCTAAACAATGAGCATTAAAAATACCATTCTCATGTCAGTTTGTTTGCTGGTTATAGCCTGCGCCAAGCAACCAGATACTCAAGTCACTCGCCATCAAATCGACGATCTTAGAGATCATGACAATGATGGGGTTATCAATCAACGCGACAAATGCAGGGAAACCCCTTCCGGTACGCTGATAGATAACAATGGCTGTGCTATTTGGCTAAGTGAACAATCCTTTGCCATTCATAGCGTGTTATTTGACTTAGATAAGTCCGAGATTAGAAATGATCAACATGAGCAGATACAGCACTTAACGCTAACTTTACAGCAAAACCCGCAACTGCAAGTGACACTGATAGGTGATACAAGTAGTGAAGGCAACGAAACCTACAATCATCGGCTTGCTAAACAACGCACCGATGCAATTACCCTAGCCTTAACAAAACAAGGTGTCGATAAGCAGCGAATACTAATACAAGAGTATTACCAAGATACTGATTACACTCATCAGCTGAAACAGCGAAAACGACGGGTCATTGCGGTTCTTAAAGAACAGCAGTTACAGGCTCAAACGCAGTGGACTATTTATAGTTCTGAAAAGGCAACATTGCGAGGAGTTGAACAATGAAGCTAATCCATAGTTTTCTTTGGTCCACCATGCTGATTACTTACTTAGCGCAAGCAGATACCCAGCAGCGTATTTTAGTTGAACACGAACTTGTAGAACCCGTGATTGAGTTGATAAAAAGCGCTGAACTCGCTGAGCAATTAGGCATTATAAAAACCACCACAGTAAGCCAAAGCTTTATTGAAGGAAAAGGTCGCGTAGGTATTAGTTCTCAGCGATGGTTAGACAGTGACATGGCGGAGTTTGTTAAACGTTATGGTTATCAACCTATTGAGTTGTTTTTTAGCTCCGACGCTGCTGCCATACTGGTGCACCGAGACAATCCAATAAACGCTATCGATATGGTTTCTTTAGAGCAAATATTTGCCTGCCAAACAGAGGCTACCACTCTAAATTGGAACACTATAAATTCCAGTTATGCTAAAAGCGCTATTCAACGCTATGCGGTTAGTGAAGAGCTAGATCAACATCGAAAGTTTAACGAATTAGTAGCCTGTAGCGATGGCAAGCAAAATGCCGCAACTCAAGTCAGCACAACGCGGCTACTGAGCACACTGGATAAACAAACCGATGCGATTGCTTATACGCTTTACCAAAATAATTTTGACCAAGCAAAAGCACTACAGTTAATCGATAAGCAAGGCGACTATTTCGATTTAAATCACGAGACCATATTGTCGGGTCGCTACCCTTTGGCCAATGTTTACTATATGTATCTTAACATAGCCCCCAACGGCAACTACTCTCATTCGTCATATAGACAGTTTGTTCAGTACGTACAAACAGATGATGCCCAACAGCGAATGCTTAAGTACGGCTTTATCCCGTTACCAGAAGAGGCTTTACACCGAAATCTGGTGACATTGCAGCAAACCAGTCCAGAAATAGCTGGAGGCTATAAATAGCTGGAGGCTATAAATAGCCAATAGTAAAGGCGGCCATGCCGCCTTTACTATTCATATCTTGGATGTTGGTTTAGGAGAGATCAAATGGTCATTGATTAGGTCACTAATCAGGGTAGATAACTTTGTTCCACTCAGGAATTGGCGTGTTGTAAGGGTTAATTCGCCATGGTCTTGGCTTAGTTTTTTGCTTAATAACTTTGCAATATAAACTTAAATCATGGGTTCGATAACCCTCTGCCAGCTTGAAGTTTTCTTGTTTATCTTCAATCTCCATCCACACAATATCTGGACCAGCAGAAAGTTGGCAGCGTATCGGTTGATCAGAGTTGGAGGTTACCGTGGCTTTTAACTCGTTCCCTTCTAAGTTGGTGGTCAGGTTTCCAGGGTAAGCAAACACAATAGACGGGCTCAAGCAAAGAGCCGCAGAAATTATTATGGTTTTCTTACTGACTGAAGAGCCCATCTACTTTTTCCGCTTTTTTAGCCACTGCACTAGCTTGTTATTAGCCATTCTAATTTCACCTAAGGTTTTTTCATGAGCGGCAAAATTAGTCGATTTAGGTACCGCCACACGTTGTGATGAGTATATTCCGGTGTGTCCACTAAAATAGTAAGCAACAAAACAAGCCACAGCAAAATACAGCAAGTGGTCAGAGCCGAAAAGTTCAACCCCCATAATGGTACAAGCCAAAGGTGTGTTGGTAGCCGCCGCAAATACTGCGATGAAGCCAATTGCCGCAAATAAATCAACAGGAGCGCCCATTATCCAGGCTAAAGTATTACCCAAAGTGGCACCGATAAAGAACAACGGCGTTACTTCTCCCCCTTTAAAACCTGCGGCTAACGTAATAGCGGTGAGTAATAATTTTAGCATCCAGCTATACCACTCTGCACCGCCTTCATTAAAGGCGCTAATAATACTTACGCCTCCCTCACGATAACTATTAACCCCCAAACCTATATAGTCCTGGTTACCAATTAGCTTAACAATACAGACTACAATTACTCCGCCAACAATTGCGATCAAGTAAGGATTTTTGATGGTGTGCTTGAAGATGTCTTTAAACATAAACACCGACTCGCCAAATAGATACCCAACAATACCAAAAGCGATGGAGGCAACGAGTACTTTACCTAACATAAGTAAATCAACATGAACCACATGTTCAAACAGCATTACGTGCTCTAGGAAATCTATTTTGTATTGAGTATGCGGCGTGCCCCAGGCAGTACACACTACATCGGCTAAAATAGCCGCAAATAAGGCGGGTATGACGGAATCAAATCTAATTCTTCCTACAGCCAGAACCTCTAACGCAAAAATAGTGGCTGCCAAGGGAGTGCTAAACAACGCAGAAAAGCCAGCCGCCACCCCAGCACTTAACAAAATTTGGTAGTCGCGACCGGTTAACTTAAACATCTTTCCGTAGGCAGCACTACAAGCACCGCCAATTTGAACCGCGGTGCCTTCACGACCAGCTGAGCCACCAAATAAGTGGGTGACTACAGTAGATATAAGCACCAACGGGGCCATACGGGCCGGGATACCCGCTCCTGGTTGATGGATTTCATCAATGATTAAGTTATTACCAGATTCGGAGTTTTTGCCAAAACGGCGATAGATAAACACCACCACCACACCAGCAATAGGCAAAAAGTACAACAAGTAAGGATTGTCTGCGCGAGTATGGCTGGCGTAATCTAACAACCATAAAAACAGCGCGTTTAGTGAACCAACCACCAAAGCCAGTGGTATTAGCAATAGTAGCCAACGTAATAGTACAAACAAGGAGCTAGGGCTATTGGGTAACGGGCTTGGCATTAGAATTCCTTTGCAGCATATGGCCGTGCGGCTTAACGTCAAAACAAGAAACTAACATAACGCTGCTTGTTTTATTGTTACTTAAAGTAACAACATAGCGAAGCTAAGCTAAGTTGTATAGTTTTGCGGAAACAAAAAAGCGAACCGAAAAGGTTCGCTAAGTACTTGTTTAATAACTTTGACTTAATCAGCTAAGTCAGTAAATACCTGTTTAAATTGCTGCATACCCTCAGCAATAATGTCGTCTTCAATCGTTAATGCTGGCAAAAACCTAATTACATTGCCGTAAAAACCACAGGCCAACAAAATCAGTCCATACTCAGGGGCTTTCGCGATGAGTTGCTGAGTAAGCGCAGTATTTGGCAGATTCGCATTACCTTCTGTCACTAATTCAATGGCGATCATCGCACCCGAAATTCTCACTTCAGCGATCAAATCAGGAAACTGCTTTTGTAACTGATTCAAGTACTCGCCAAACTGCACTCCTATTTGCTGTGCCCTCTCCACTAGTTTGTCTTTTTCAATTAAATCAAGCACAGCTAAGGCTGCTGCACACGCGACAGGCGATCCACCATAGGTTCCGCCTAGCCCACCTGGTAACGGTGCATCCATTAATGCGCTTTTACCTACCACCGCCGATAAGGGGAACCCTCCAGCTATACCTTTAGCCATCGTGATTAAATCAGGCTCGATCCCAGCGCCTTCACAGGCAAACATTTTACCGGTACGGCCAAACCCCGTTTGAATCTCATCAACTATCAGTACAATGCCGTGTTCATCGCATAGTTTACGTAGCGCTTGCAACAAAGACTTAGGCGCAGGATAAAAACCGCCCTCTCCTTGAATTGGCTCGATGATAATGGCAGCCACGTCTTGTACCGCAATATCTACTTTAAACAAGTTATTCAAGGCTAATAGGCTTTGTTCAGTGCTTTGCCCATGTAGCTTTGTAGGAAAAGGCACATGGTAAATATCTCCTGCAAAGGGGCCAAATAAGTGTTTGTAGGGCGTAATTTTACCGGTTAATGCCATGGTGAGATTAGTACGACCATGAAAGCCACCATTAAAGGCCACTACACCTCTGCGCCCAGTGGCAGCACGAGCAATTTTTACCGCATTTTCTACAGCCTCTGCGCCAGTGGTAACAAACATCGCTTTTTTGTCACTTGAGCCAGGCGCAAGTTCCACCAACTTTTCAGCTAATGCCACGGCACTTTCGTAAGGATTCACCATTACACAGGTATGGCTGAACTTATCGAGCTGACCCTTTACTGCTTCAACCACTTTAGGATGACTATGGCCAGTATTACAAACTGCAATCCCAGTACCAAAATCTATATAACGGCGACCTTCCACATCCCATACTTCAGCGTTTAAGGCACGTTCAACATAAACCGGGTAAATATTACCTTGCCCTCTCGCGAATACTTTTTGTTTTCTTTGTTGTAGTTGTTGATTGTTCATTAGCAATATCCCTATTTTCTAAGCGTTTAAGCCGCCCATACACAAATACTTTATTTCGGTGTAATCATCTAAACCGTATTGTGAGCCTTCACGGCCACTTCCCGATTGCTTTACCCCGCCAAATGGTGCTGCAGGGTTGGAAATAATCCCTTCGTTCACGCCTACCATGCCAAACTCGAGTGACTCGCCTACTCGCCACACCCGCCCTATATCTCTGGTATAGAAATAGGCCGCTAAGCCATACTCAGTATCGTTAGCTAACTGGATAACCTCAGCTTCATCGTCAAACATTATCAGCGGCGCTACCGGGCCAAAGATTTCATTTCTGGCGATAGGCATATCGTTGGTCACATTAGTCATGATGGTAGGTTGATAAAAATGGCTGCCAGCATGATGAGCATCACCACCACTAAGGATTTTGGCACCAGCAGACACCGAATCAGTCACCAATTCATGAACATTAATTTTGGCTTGCTCACTAATCATAGGGCCAATCACTACATCATTAGCTAAGCCATTACCTACGGGTAATTGGGCTAATGCAGCAGCCAGTTTTTCGGCAAATACTTTATAAACACCTCTTTGTACAAAGAATCGATTTGCGCAGACACAGGTTTGCCCGGCGTTTCGATATTTCGATGCCAAAGCCCCCTGTACAGCAGCGTCTAAGTCTGCATCATCAAACACTATGAACGGGGCGTTACCACCGAGTTCCATAGAGACTTTTTTAACACTACCAGCGCACTGAGCAATAAGCTGTTTGCCAACAGCAGTAGAGCCCGTAAAGGTAAATTTTGCCACGTCGGTGCTTTCGGTCAGTATTTTTCCCATACCCCGAGCGTCTTCACCCACTACAACATTAAACACACCAGCCGGAATACCTGCTTGGTGGGCTAATTCAGCCATCGCTAAGGCAGACAAAGGCGTTAGTTGCGCAGGCCTAACTACAAAAGTACATCCTGCAGCTAATGCAGCCGCGGCTTTACGCGCGATCATTGCGTTAGGAAAGTTCCAAGGAGTTACCGCAGCCACAACCCCTACCGCTTGCTTAATCACTAAGATGCGTTTATCTGACGCAGGTCCTGGAATTACATCGCCATAACAGCGTTTTCCTTCTTCGGCAAACCAATCAAGGAATGCCGCGCCGTACGCTATCTCTCCTTTTGCTTCGGCTAAAGGCTTACCTTGCTCTTGAGTCAAAATTAGCGCTAGATCATCTTGGTGCTCTAACATTAACTGGTACCAACGCCTAAGCAATGTGCCTCGCTCGTTGGCAGGTTTGCTGCTCCAAGCCTTAAAGGCCGACTTAGCCGCTTCAATAGCGAGTACAGTTCCATCTATACCGGCATCATCAACCAAAGCAATAGTCTGTTGGTTAGCGGGGTTATGCACAGCAAACTGCTTGGTAGAAGCGTGCCACTGTCCATTGATGTAAGACTGCATTTTTAACAAAGCACGATGTTTGATAGCTTCCATTGCGTGATTCTCTATAGCGACTCAGACCGTTAACACTTATTGAATACCAATTAAAAACAATGTTAAATATCAAACAATAAAACTTTAGTTTGAACTAGGTAAAACTATGTTAGACCCAATCAACGGTAAACAATTAAGTGAATACGACCTACGTTTATTAAGAGTGTTTAAAGCAGTTGTCGAACATGGTGGTTTTGCAGCCGCCGAAGGGTTTTTAGGCATTACACGTTCAACAATCAGCGTACATATGTCGAGTTTAGAAAGTAGGATGAACTTAAAGCTATGTGTACGTGGGCGCAGTGGGTTTGCGTTAACTGAGCGCGGCCAAGTGGTCTACCAGGCGTGTTTAAAGCTATTCGCATCGATACAAGAGTTTGACTCGTTAGTTGACAACTTAGGCAAAACCTTAAGCGGTGAACTTATTATCTTGTATTCAGATTTGTTAGATAGAAGCAGCATTATTAACCTTGGCAAAGCTATTGCGGCTATCAAACTAAAGGCGCCACGGTTGTGTGTTTCGCTAAACATGGATACCGTCGCTAATATCGAATCAGCGTTAATCAACAATACAGCCCATATTGGTTTTTACCCGGCCTACCGAAGTATTGATGGCCTACAAAGTGAAGTGATATTTAGTGAAACTATCTATTTATGTGCCAGCCAGCACTCTCCTTTATATCACCTGAGTGATACCGACATTGACCCGAGCATATTGAGTCAATACTCCGCCATTCACCCTGGCATTGAGTTAAACCCTAAAGGCCGCAAGCAACTGCAACAGTTAAACTTTGGCGCCAAAGGCTACCAATTTGATAGCCGCTTGGCCTTAATATTATCTGGTGCTTATATCGGGTATTTACCTAAAAGTGAAGTTAAACCCTACCTAGACAATCAAGACATTAGATTGATTAATGCCACGGAGTATTGCTACCCCTTTGAGTTGAGCTTGGTACACAAGGTTAACTCTAACGATAAAGAAAAGGTGCAATTGGCTATGTCTGAGCTTTCTCTAGTGTTTAACCATCAGCAGAGTAAGCATTAAACTTTTTGTTAACCAACTTGCTTGTGCTGCATGGTAGCAATAATGGCTTCATCGGTAGACAACATAGCAGTTTTAGACATAAGGCCCAGCTGAGTAATACTGTCGTCAGCCGACTCAAAAACAATGCCTTGCTGAGAAGACACACAGCGGCCCGCAACAGCGAGTATCGCCGATTTAACTGCGCTACTTGCACCGGTTGATACCTTCATAGCACAACCTGCTTTTGCTCCATCACAAAACACTCCAGACACATCACCAATCATAGAATTGATAGCCCGATGGATAGCCGCTAAGTCACCTTTTAGTAACCAAGTAAGTGCTGCGGTAGAACCCATTGCGGCCGTGGTAGCAGCACATAACGCCGATAGTTTATTTTGTTTAGACTTAACATAAATGGCGACTAAATGGCTAAGCATTAGCGCGCGTACATATTGATCATCGTTTAGATCGCGCAACTCAGCAAAGGCAACAATTGGCATAGTTGCAGATATACCTTGATTACCACTTCCAGAATTGCTCATCGCAGCTTGATGAGCTCCGCCCATGCGCGCATCTGACGCCGCGGCGCCCAAACGCATTGCTCGTCCCAGTAAGTCATCGCTTAGTAAGCCCTGATCCATTTGGCTTTGTAAACTAGCGCCTAGGCCTAGGCCAAAGTTGCCGCTTAAACCGGTATCGGCGAGTGCTTTATTTAACTCTGCCGCGCGTTTAATGAAGCTTATGTTAGCTAAGGGAACCGCAGTTATAAATGACAAAATGTCGGCAATCGTTAAGCTTAAGCTCTGCTCGCTAGTTGAGCTCGTGCATTGTACATTTTCTGCTTGGTAAACAACTTCACCATTCACTACCATATATTCGAAACGGGTATGCGCTTTAGCAATGCACACTTCTACATGCTTATCAGCCAAACTCGCGTTTACCACGGTGTAAAGTACATCGTCATTGCTAACCATCGACACCGACACACGCTTTTCGTCTAAAAGCTGATTCGCCCTCAGTAAGCCTTGCTCGCTGATAGTTGCAAGAACCTCTAAACCTTTATCTGCATCGCCTGCAGTAGCACCAACTGCTGCGGCAATAGGCAAACCGGCTTTACCGGTTCCAGGTACAAATACCCCCATGCCATTTTTATATAAGTTGGGAGTAACCTTAATGGTGAGATGATCGGGAACCCCACCCAGTAATTCGCTCGCCTTAGCGCTCGCTAAAGCAACAGTGACGGGCTCGGTGCAACCTAATGCCGGTACCACTTCCTTTTGTACTAGGTCTATATACTGTTGCCACTGATTTACCATCATGAATTCTCGGTGATTTAAGATACCCATATGATATTTTTAGTCGCTTAGAAAGTGTTGGCGTTTTTGACTATGACTAGCCGAATGAAGACATTTTTTTTCAACTATAATCAAAAATTGGCAATATATTTCTAACTTTACATTGATGTAAGAAATCAAGCCCCAGGAAAGGGCTTGAGGAGCAAGACCAACGACTACCAATCCACGCCTTGTCTAGCTTTTATCCCAGACTCAAAAGCATGTTTAACGTTTTTAACTTCCGACACAGTATCCGCCAGTTCTATCACTTTACGATGGCAAGCGCGTCCAGTAACAACTACAGACTGTTCTTTAGGGCGTTGCTCAATGGCTGCAACCACTTCATCTACGTCTAAATAGTCGTAACTCAACATGTATGTTATCTCGTCTAATAACACCAAATAAATAGACGGATCGGCTAACCACTGCTTACAACGTTGCCACACTTCTTGCGCAGCTTGAGTATCCAATTCTCGATTTTGAGTTTCCCAAGTAAAACCTGTAGCCATAACAGCGAATTCAACACCATTCTTTTCTAGCAAGTTTCGCTCACCACACTCCCAGCCGCCTTTAATAAACTGCGCGGCAACAGCCTTATAACCATGGCCAGTTGCACGCGCAACGTTGCCGAAGCCAGCGGTTGATTTACCTTTACCGTTTCCGGTTATGACCAGCAGCAAGCCTTTTTCGATTTGCGCATCCTCTACCTTTGCATCAACGCTAGCTTTTAGTTTTTCCTGGCGTTGCTGGTGTTTCTCTTGATCTTTACTCATCCCTGCTCTTCACTTGTTACCTATTTGTTGGCAAGTGTAGCCTGAGCTAAAGCCAATAAACCAGTACTGTTTCTCTAGAATAGCTATAAACCTTTGGGTATAGTGCTTTCACGATAAATGATGGAAGCCTTTATGTTTAAAGATAACCCTCTATTAGCCCAATTGAAGCAGCAAATTAGAGAGACGATTCCAACTGTTGAAGGTGTGGTTAAAGCCACCGAAAAAAACTTTGGATTCCTTCAAACAGATAATAAAAAAAGCTACTTCATCTCTCCCCCTATGATGAAGAGGCTAATTCATGGCGACCGTATTAGCGCGGTCATTCGTGAAAACAGTGGTAAAGAATCAGCTGAACCAGAAGAGCTAGTCGACGCAGCGCTTGATACCTTTGTAGCGCGCGTAACTTTTGTAGACAAGCGAACCAAACTACAGGTAGATCACCCTCTAATAAACCAAGCCTTGAATGCCAAAGTTAAAAAAGACAGTGGTTTTTCAATCAAACAAGGCGATTGGGTGATGGCTAAGCTGCTGAAACACGCACTTAAAGACGACCATTTCCAAGCTGAAATCGTAGAGTTTATTGCAGAAAGTGACGATAATTTTGCCCGCTGGAAAGCGACCACGCTTAAGCACCAGCTCGCATGGGATCAGCCTGAATTTACTGGTGACTTAAATATCATTGACCCAAACATTGAGCGTAAAGACTTAATTAATGAATTGTTTTTTACTATTGATGGTGAAAGCACCCTAGACATGGATGACGCTGTATCAATCAAACGCGATGCAGACCATTGGACGCTAAAAGTAGCTATCGCAGACCCTAGCGCATATTTAGAAGAACAAGGCGAGATAGAAAAAGCCGCTGTAAAGCGTGCTTTTACTCTCTATCTCCCAGCCCGTACTGTGCCGATGATGCCAAGTAAATTGGCCAATGAGCGCTGCTCATTACTTGCGGAACAGCAAAGGCCAGCATTAGTTTGCGAAATGAAGATTGGTTTTAATGGCGAGCTACTTAACAATGCCAACTTCTATTTAGCAAATGTACAGTCTAAGCACAGACTTAATTACAATCAGGTTTCAGATTTTATAGAGCAGACGAATCTAGAGCTTGCCCAGCATGAAGAACTCGCTATCGCTCTTCAGCAACTGGATTTAATGAGCCAGCAACGTTACCAATGGCGCGAACAAAATACCTCAGTTTTTGGAGACCAAGCAGATTACGAGTTTGTTTTGGATAACAAAGGCCAAGTGATGGACATTTTGCGCCAGAATCGCCGTAGCGCCAATCGCATGATTGAAGAATCAATGGTTGCTGCGAACATATGCGGTGGGCGTTTCTTGGATGAAAATTTAGGTCGCGGTGTATTTGCTAGCCATTCAGGCTTTAAAGAAGAGAAACTAGACAGCCTAGTTGAACTACTTGGCAAATTTGAAATATCGGTAGAGCGAGATAAGCTCAATGATCTAGAGTACTTCTGTCAGTTGCGTCGTAACATTATTGCTAGCGGCAACAAAACCTTAGATCAATTAGTTAAACGACATTTCAATTTTAGTATTTACAGTGAAACTTGCTTGCCTCACTTTGGTTTAGGTGAAGCAAAGTACGCCACTTGGACCTCTCCAATCCGTAAATACAGCGATCTACTTAATCATCGCTTAATTAAATCGGTGCTTAACGGAGAAACGCCAAATTCACCGCTGTCTGAATCATTAGCTGAACATTTAAGCGACTGCAGAAAGCGCCAACGTTTTGCCGAACGTGAGATGGCCACTTATTTGTATTGTGAGTATTTTGCTGAACAAGATCCAAACATTGGTTTAGAGGCAGAAGTGACCAATATTAATCGCGGTGGTTTAAACATTCGATTGTTAGCCAGCGGCGCGTCGGCATTTGTTCCTAAAACAAAGCTTGCAGACAAAACTGAAGACTTAAGCATTGAAAGCGAGTTAGGCACTATCACTACCAAAGATAAGCAGTTTAGTCTTGGTGATATCATTGAAGTAAAAATCACTGAAGTGAAAAAGCTACAGCAATCAATAGTAGCTAGCCCAGTTTAAACCAAGCAATACCTAAAACTAAAAAAGCCAGCTATAAGCTGGCTTTTCTAATTTTAACAAACATTAACTTGGGTTACGTAGCTCTAAGTAATCTAGAGCAATTTCGGCAGCTTCAGTTAAAAATGCATCGTCTAGTTCTAAATCTTTTGGCGCATCTTCTAAATCTTTTACGGGTTCTTTACCTAAGCGAACTAAGCGTTCATTTAATCGAGCTAATTGTTTCTGCTCTTTTTCATCTCGCTGCGCGATACGCGATTTTTCACTTAAGCTAACCGACACCATATCTTTATCTTTACGGTAGTCAGCTATGTCGCTAACGATATATTGAAATTCAGTATCATTGGCAATTCGTGCTGAATGCTTTTTATCTAAGGCTTCAATATAAGGGCTAACGTCACCTAATAGCTTGTACTGAGCGGGCTTTATCTTGTCCCAAGGTAGTGCGTTATCTTCTACACTTTCACCAGTTTCTTCTGGTAACAAAGCTGAAGGATATGATATATCAGGTACTACACCACGGTGCTGAGTACTGCCGCCATCGATACGATAAAACTTAGCAATTGTGTATTGAACATGACCTAATTCATTTTCGTACAAATCGTAAATTCGACCTAAACCGCGATGCTGCTGAACAGTACCTTTACCGTAACTTTGTTCGCCTATAACCAGTGCTCTTCCGTAATCTTGTAACGCAGCAGCAAAAATCTCTGATGCTGAAGCACTATAACGGTCAATTAACACCACCATTGGGCCGCTGTAAGTTACCGAATTACTCGTATCATTGTTAACGGTAATGCGGCCTAACTGGTCACGAACTTGGACTACAGGCCCCTGCGGTATAAACAACCCGGTTAACGCTGTTGCCTCGGTTAACGCTCCACCACCATTTCCACGTAAGTCAACGATCAGTGAACTGATGTTTTCTTCGTCAAGTTTATTGAGCTCTTTGCTAGCATCTTCGCTTAAGTTTACGTAAAAGCTCGGTACGTTAAGTACCCCTACTTTCTTGCCATGTAACTCAATAACTTCGCTTTTGGCGGCGCGGTCTTCCAGACGAACCTTGTCGCGAATAATATCAACAACTTTAGTTTTGCCATCAACTTTGCCGCCCGATGCCAAGATTTCTAAACGAACAGTGGTGCCCTTAGGGCCTTTGATAAGATCAACTACGTCATCTAAACGCCAGCCGATAATATCTACAATCTCATCTTCGCCTTGGGCAACACCCACAATCTTGTCTTCAGGACCTAGTTGGTTACTCATTGCAGCAGGGCCGCCAGGCACCAAACTACGAATAACCGTATATTCGTCTTGACCTTGCAACACCGCTCCAATGCCTTCAAGAGATAAATTCATCTCCATTTTGAAGCGCTCTGCAGTGCGAGGAGACAAATAGCTGGTATGCGGTTCAATGCTACGAGAATATGCATTCATAGCCGTTTGGAAAACATCTTCACTGCTAGTTTGCACTAAACGTTTAATCGCACTGTTATAGCGTTTAGCTAACACCTCTACAATTTTGTCGTGATCTCGACCCGCAAGCTTTAAGTTAAGCGCATCGTACTTAACCTTTAAACGCCACAGCTCTTTTATCTCTGCTTGGGTTTTAGGCCAGTCTGCTTCACTACGGTCAAATTGGAAGTCTTCGTCTTTAGTGAAATCCATCGGTTCATCGAGAACCTGTAATGAATACACTAATTGCTGGTAACGACGTTTAAGGGACAAATCAAACATTGAGTAAAGCGGTTCTAAACGCCCTGCTGGAATGTCTTGATCTAAACTGAATCGGTAGCGTTCGAAGCGAAGAAAGTCTTCCTCAAGAAACAAGCTGCGATTGTAATCGAGCTGTTGTACGAACTTATCAAACATTTCGCTGGAAAGTTCATCATCGAACGGAACACTGCGGTAGTGTGAACGGGAGTATAAAGCGCTAATCCTTTTAGCCGCGGTTGCATGTTGGCTTTGCTGGCTTAATGTGGGTAGCGCGTCTTGTCCTAATGTAGGCGTTTGAGCCAACAACAGAGTTGAGTAACTAAGCGTTAAAAAAAATAGCCACAGACGGCTCAAATATTTCATAGGCACCTATTCTCACTACTAAAAACGATTATGCGACGATATGTTCTGCTTTAACTTTAACTAACATACCGCTTTTAAGTGTAACAGCAATGCCATCTTTTGTTACTTCTGAGATCTGGCCCGGCATTGGTGTTTTTCCAACCAATACACGTACTTGCTTCCCAGCAACTAAATCTTTACTGTCGATTTTTTCAATCTGCTTTTTCTCTACCGCTGGTTTATTGGTACTTTGTTTCGGTTTACTAGTACGTTTAAATTCAGCTTTAGCCTTACGTTCGCCAGATTTATTTTTGTCGGCTTTTTCGGCCTGCGCTTTCTTGTTAGCAAAAGCTTTATCTTTGCTTTCTTTCAAGGTTTTTTGCGCGTGTTCTACATGCTCTTGCTCAATTTCAGCACCTTCAACACCGTCTAAGTCAACTCGCTTAGAACCCACTTTAACGCCATGTAGGTAGCGCCAGCTTGAAGTGTATTGGCGCAGTGCCGAGCGAAGTACAGTATTACTAACTTTCTCGTCTTCTTTTAGACGTTCAGCTAAATCCTGAAAAATACCAATTTTAAGTGGCTTAGCTTCACCTTCTGTAGAGAAACAGTTAGGAAATTGCATTGCCAAATATTGAATGACTTCTTTACTATTTTTCAGTTTATTAGTTTGTTCCATGATGACCTTTCTTAAACATCTCTTCTGGTACAGCGACAGGGCTGATTTCGGCTATTATAGTGAGCGTATATTGAAAAGCCATTAAAAATGCACATCCGCCAAGTTATTTTCCAGCACGTTAACTAAATGCTCGATACCAATTTGGTCATCGGCACCAAAACGGGAAAGCTTAGGACTATCAATATCGATTACCCCAAAGAGTTGCCCATTTAAACGGAATGGCACCACAATTTCAGACTCACTCGCGCTATCGCAAGCGATGTGGCCAGGAAAACTATGCACATCAGCCACTCTTAGAGTTTCTTGCTGAGCAAAGGCCTCGCCACACACACCTTTACCTACAGTAATAGAGGTACAAGCAGGTTTACCCTGGAACGGGCCCAAAAATAATGTGTCTTTGTTTTGGTTTATTAAATAACAACCAACCCAATTAATGTCGCTTAACTCTAGCCACAATAAAGCAGAGAAATTTGCTAAGTTTGATATGTAAGGTAGGTCTTTGTCTAAAATAGCGTCTAACTGTTTGCCAAGCGTGATATAATGTGTTGATACCTGTTCCAAGCTTTAAGCCTCTTCTTCTATCATTGATGGCTCAAACTCTTGGCCTTTTAGCACCTGTTGTAAAGCGTTGCGCTGCGATGAAAGGTAAAAACCTAAGTTTTCTGCTTGTTGCTCGTTAAGTTTTGGCTCTGCGTGCTTAATCAACAAAGTAAGTTGATCGGCAACATCTAACATTTTGTCGTAGTTATCGGCTTCTTTCTTTGAGCTAAAAGTCATTTTCTCTACACCGTTCCGTTCGACGACATATTTAATAATTACAGCCACCGCTGCCTCCATTTACTGTTTTTATATACAGGATAGTATGCATCATTCATTTTTAAACTACTAGTGACAAATTTTTACAGCATAGTTGGCTCGACTTGGCTAATATGTAGATTATGAAATCTTCTGAGTTATCAAAGCTATCCATTTGCCCAAGTTGTGATCTTTTAGTGGATACGCACGCCCATTGCAGAGCCGGTAAAGTTCTTATTTGCCCACGCTGTAAGCATACCTTAGCGCGAGGTAACAGAGCCCGATTTTCTAGCCAATTTGCACTCGCCCTTACCTGCTTAATTATGGTGTCTCTTGCAAATACTTACCCTTTATTAAGCTTTACATTCTTGGGAATACCCAGCTCAGCTAACATTCTTCGTGGCACAGTATTGCTGTTGGAGCACGGCTATTACCTAGTGGGTTTTGCTGTTGTTATCGCCAGTTTCATTGCACCAATACTGCTTTTTAGCCTTATTTGTTACACATCGTTGTCGTTAAGCAAGGGTTGGAAAGCGCCAGGTCTTGCCACTGCGTTGCATTTTCAAGATGATTTGATTCACTGGAGCATGATAGAGGTTTATATCGTCAGCTTTTTAGTCGCCCTAGTGAAACTGGTTGAATATGCTGATATTGATTTAGGTTATGGCCTCTGGTGTATATGTATTACGCTATTGTTATCTACTCGTTTGATTCAACGGATAGAACCAGCAGAGTACTGGGAGCGTTATGTACACATCCGCTAAGCAAATGGGTTTAAAGCTCTGTAGACACTGCAAACTTTCTATGTCCGAAGAGCAAACTCATTGCCAACGCTGTCATATGCGAGTGCATACCAGAGCCCCAAACAGCCTACAAAAGTGTTGGGCATTTGTTATTGCCGCTACAGTAGGCCTTTTCCCCGCTAATCTAATGCCTATTACCGTACTAAGTACCCGCGGAGCGCCTCAATACGAAACAATAATGTCTGGTGTAATTAGTTTAATAAAGGACGACATGGTAGGCATTGCCATCGTCGTTTTTGTAGCCAGTATTGTTGTTCCAGTTATGAAACTTGTTGGCTTAATCGTGATTATGCTCAGCTTGCAATTCAAGATGAATTTAGATAATCGACAACGTATTGTTATTTATAGGATAATTGACATTATCGGCAAATGGTCGATGCTTGATCTGTTTGTACTGTCAATTATGATAGCGGTTTTTGAACGTAACAACTTAGTCGGAGTAGAAGCCGGGCCCGGTGCTACTGCGTTTGGTGCAGTTGTGTTGTTAACATTATTTGCTGCTAAGTCATTCGACACAAGAATTATATGGGATAAACAACTTGAACAACGCTAGTGCTCCAGAGATTAAAAAAGAACGCGTAATCTCCCCTATTTGGTTGCTGCCTATTTTAGCGATAGTGCTAGGAGCATGGCTGCTATTTAAAGCGTGGTCAGAAGCAGGCGTAAAAATTGATATTGTGTTCGAAAGTGCCAAAGGTATTACTGCTGGGCAAACACAGTTGTTCTATCAGGGCTTAGATATCGGCGTAGTTAAGTCAGTCGCATTAGCCCCTAAGTTGGAAGGGGTAATAGTAAAAGCAGAAGTTAAAAGAGAAGCCGAACAGCTTTTAAAAGCTGACAGCCAATTTTGGTTAGTGACACCGAAGGCCTCAATTACAGAAATTAGTGGTTTAGATGCCTTAGTATCTGGCAACTATATAGAGCTAAACCCTGGCACGGGGAAATATGACGACAGTTTTGTTGCCCTCTCAGAACCGCCAAACATCATTAGAGGTAAAGGTCTGAACGTGCGACTAAGCGCTGACGATTTAGGCTCTCTAAATATCGGCTCCGCGATTTACTTTAAAAAGATTAAAGTTGGTGAGGTTCAACGTTACCAACTTACAGACGAACACAAAGTAGAATTTGATATTCAAATAAGGCCTCAGTTCGCTCATTTAGTGAAAATAGATACGCGCTTCTGGAATGTGAGTGGCTTTGAGGCAGATATTTCCCTAGACGGAATGCAGATAAGCAGCGAGAGCTTAGCCAGTGTTATTTCTGGTGGTGTGAGTTTTGACAGTCCTCTTCAATCTGCCATTGCCACAAAAGGGCAAAGCTTTACCCTCTACGATAACCTAAAGGATTCTCACCGCGGCAAAGCGATTCAAATTAGTATGCAACAGCAAAATGGATTGGTGGCAGGTAGGAGTAAACTAATTTATCGAGGCGCTAACATTGGTTTTGTTAGCGAAATTATAAACAACGGCAGTCATGACCAGTTTACTGCTAAAGCCTTGGTTGAGCCCAAATATGAAGATTTGTTTAATAGCTCTACTCAACTTGTTCTTATCAAACCAGAAATTAGCTTAAATGGCGTTAAAAATATAGGGGCCTTAGTCGGCGCTAAGCAAATAGAAGTTATTGCCGACCAAGGAGAGCTTGCTACACAATTTGAGCTATCTTTAGCCCCTAAGCCACCACAGGGCAGTAAAGCCTTCACGCTGACTACTGATAACGTTAAAGGTGTGAGCTCAGGTAGCCCTATCGTCTACAATGGACTAACCATAGGTAAAGTTCTTGCGCTGACGCTAAAAAACCGAAGTTTTGAGTTATCGACATATATCGCACCAGAATTCGCAAGCCTACTCACCATTAATTCCCGTTTCTATAACCAAAGTCCATTAGCGGTAGAAGCAGACTTGAATGGCATTACTGTAGAAAGCAGTGGTTTAAGCGGATTTATACAGTCTCCTATTATTTTGTTACCTGGGCAGTCCAAAAAGTCTAGCACCAGTAAAACGTTCCGATTACATCACAACAAACAAGCCGCTTTGCTTTCTAAAGAAAAAGCGCTTGCTCCGCTTAAACTTACACTAAAAACTGACTATTTAGGTTCTTTAGCTGAAGGGGCACCAGTACTATATAGGCGAGTTCCGGTAGGTAAAGTAGATTCTTATCAGCTACTAAAAGATGGGGAAATCGAGGTTGAGCTAGAAATCTATGGAAATTACCGTTACCTAGTCGCTGATAACACGCGTTTTTGGCATGCCTCTGGCCTAGAAATTAAAGCAAGTTTAGAGGGATTATCCGTAAACAGCGAGTCATTAAAATCACTCGTGTTAGGCGGTATAAGCTTTGATCAATTCGACGAATTAGCTAAAGAAACCCAGCGTACAATTTATAAATCAAAACAATTGGCGACTAAACGGCACTTAAATATCGCCCTGTCTACTCAAGATAGCCACGGCATATACAACAACATGCCAATTAAATATCAAGGCCAACAGATCGGTAAAGTCACCCAACTGGGCTTTAGTGAAGACTTAAGCACATTAACGGCAAGTGCTGAGCTAGATTTCCCTTACTATCGCAACTTCGCACGCAGTGGAAGCTTATATTGGCAAGAAAGTGCTTCGATTAGCCTATCTGAAGTGAAAAATTTGGATACTTTGGTCAAAGGCGATTTTATTAACGCTTTGCCTGGTAAAGGGAAACCGCTTCAAACATTTAAGCTGTTAAAAGAGGTGCCTAACACCGACAAGGGTTCACTACATGTGTGGTTAAGCTCAAGCCATTTTGGGTCTCTTAAAATAGGCAGCCCGGTATTATATAAACAATACAAAGTAGGCACTGTTGATAAAGCGAAATTAGAACTGGATGGCTCAAAAATTCTAGCGCGACTTAACATTGACTCAAGTTATCGTCATTTAGTTAGGGCGAATAGTGTGTTTTGGAATGCCTCAGGAGTGGATGTAAAACTGGGATTAGGCGGGGCAGATATTCGTCTTGATTCAATGGAAACCCTGTTAACTGGGGGTATTGCCTTCGCGACTCCAGAAACAACGCCGTTGGCCGAATCAGCAAATGATAACGATAAATATCAATTACAGTCCACATACGACGAAAAATGGCTACAATGGAGCCCTTCTATTCAACCTTAGACATATTCGTTTTGACTAAACCAATTAACTTCCCAGCCAAATTCATAGAGCGCATTGAAAAAGACCTTCCCAGCGACCTGAGTTTGGCTAGCTTTAAAGCGATTTGCCAGCAACCAATGCGCAAAAGTATTAGGGTTAATACCTTAAAAACCGATGTGCAGCAGTTTACTCAGTTAGCGAAGGCCAACGGCTGGCGACTAGAACCCATCCCCTGGTGCAAAGAAGGCTTTTGGATTGAACGTGAAAACGAGAACGTATCTTTAGGTAACACAGCTGAACATATGGCTGGACTGTTTTACATCCAAGAAGCCAGTTCCATGTTACCGGTAAGCGCCCTATTTCATTGCTTTGATGCTAACAACGATAGTCTGTTGTTAGACGCAGCCGCAGCGCCCGGGTCCAAAACCACTCAAATGGCCGCCAAGCTTAAAGGGCGAGGTGCTATTGTTGCCAATGAGTTCTCCGCGAGTAGAGTTAAAGTGTTAAGCGCCAATTTACTTCGCTGTGGAGTAATAAATGCCGCTATCACCCACTTCAGTGCCGAAGTATTTGGCACGTGGATGCCAGAGAAATTTGATGCCATTTTACTTGATGCTCCATGCTCTGGTGAAGGCACTTTAAGAAAAGACCCACAAGCTTTGGATAACTGGAGTGAACAGCATGTCGAGAGTATTGCTGCATTGCAAAGTGAGCTATTGGCCAGTGCACTACATGCACTAAAACCAGGTGGAACGGTCATCTATTCAACCTGTACTCTTAACCAACAAGAAAACCAACAAGTGATTGATAAGGTTAATCTTCAATACCCGAATAGCTTTGAACCAATCAGCTTGAGCCAGCTTTTTCCTGATTGCCAAAAAGCCATAACCCCTGAAGGGTATTTGCACGTTTGGCCACAACGCTTTAACAGCGAAGGGTTCTTTGTTGCTGCTTTACGTAAGTCAGACCAATCAATGCCTACTGAAGTAATTAAAAAGCGAATTAAGCCCTTTGCTTATCAAGCGGCAGGCGCAAAGCAAAAAAGCGCCATACAACTGCACTTTTTAGAATCGTTTGGCCTTACACTGCCAACTGATTACTCGGTATTTATCAAAGGCAGCGACTACTGGTTATTACCTAACAGCTTTTTGTTAGTTAAAGATGAGATGCGTTTTGAACGAGTAGGAGTGAAATTAGCCGAAGAGTTTAAACAAGGCTTTAGAACAAGCCACGATGCAATAACAGCTCTAGGTGCAAACATCAGCAACAGCCTCATTGAGTTAAATGGTCAACAAGCCCATGAGTTTTATCAAGGGAAAGATATTGCCTATCCAAACTCGAATAAAGGTGAAGTAGCACTAAGCTATAAAGGCCAAGTTATAGGATTAGGTAAGTGGATTAGAAACAAAATTAAAAACTCTTACCCACGTGAATTGGTTAAAGACAAGGGGCTGGCGTGAACTTGCAAATACAGTATTTGCTACTACACTTAGCAAACTATTAGCGCAAGGCTCTACACAGAGCCATTCCCCTACGCTCCGCTCAAGGACTAGAGTGGAGCCGTTTTTTTAAGGCTTAGCCAAGCTGAACAAATCGAAGAAGTTTTTCGTTGTTTGCTCTGCTACTTCTTCTAAGCTTACCCCTTTGATCTTAGCCAAACATTTTGCCACATCTAATGTATAAGCGGGTTGGTTTTCATCTCCACGATGGGGAACGGGTGCTAGATAGGGACTGTCTGTTTCAACCAAAATTCGATCTAACGGTAACTGTTTGAAGGTATTTTGTAGCTCTTTCGCCGAATTGAAACTAATAATACCGGAAGCCGAAATGTAAAAGCCCATCTCTATCGCCGCTTGCGCCATTTCTAAGCTTTCGGTAAAACAATGCAATACCCCTTTACAGCGCTCTGCATTATGTTGTTTCAATAAGTTAAGCGTATCTTCTCGCGCGTCGCGAGTATGAATAATTAGGGGTTTTTGGTGTTTTTCCGCCAGCTTAATGTGTTGAGTAAACACCTCATGCTGAAGATCTTTGTGCTCTTTAGCGTAGAAATAATCTAAGCCAGTTTCACCCACTGCAACAACTTTAGGGTGGCTCAAGTATGACTCCATCAGCTCTAAGTCAAAAGCTTGGTCTTGAACATAAAGAGGGTGCATACCGCACGATGCAAATACATTATCAAACTCCCCTACTTTGTCCATCATACTGGGAAACTTGTCTGGCGAAATCGCAACGGCAAGGCAATAATCTACCCCTACATTTTTTGCTTTTGCTAGGGCCTCAGCCACGTTTTGATGTTTGTCTTTATAATCAAGTCGGTCTAAATGACAATGTGAATCTACTAACACGTATTGTTAATCCTTAAATTCGGCAAACAACGGGTAGAGCTGTTGGCCCACGTTAAGTCCGGGAAATTGTTCTAATTGTTTGTTTAGCCATAACCAGTCTTGGTAAGCCCGCCCTAGCGTGCTTGTTAAACTAGAATTTAGTGCAAGTTGTGGAAAAACCGCTGGCGAATCTAAACCTTTGGCAATGCTAAAACTTAAGGCCAAACTTTGACCTAGCCAAAGTAACTTATTGCTATCTTTTTGAATCAGCTCGGCCAATTTGTTAGGTTTTGCTTCAACCATTTGTCTGAACTGCAATAAAAACTGTTCTAGTTCGGTGTAGGTTTGGTCTCGATAAAACTCAGCAATAGTTAGCGGGGAACCGTTACAAAATCGGTATATTAACGCGAAGTTATCATCTAACCTTATTTTCTGTTTACTTAACCAGTGCTTCACCAAGTCTCGTTCAGGGGTTGTGATGGTTAACAACTGACAGCGACTAAGGATGGTTGGCATTGCTTTGAACGGTAGATGATTAACTAAAATAAAACGAGTATCTGCAACCGGTTCTTCTAAGGTTTTTAGCAAGGCGTTATTGGATGCCATATTCAGCAAAGCAATATCTTGTATGATCGCGACTTTATTTTTACCAATACTACTGGTTTTATTAGCCCACAGGCTTAGTGCACGAATATCATCAAC
Source organism: Agarivorans sp. Toyoura001 (assembly GCF_005405585.1). Taxonomy (GTDB): domain Bacteria; phylum Pseudomonadota; class Gammaproteobacteria; order Enterobacterales; family Celerinatantimonadaceae; genus Agarivorans. The sequence goes on from NZ_BJEQ01000006.1 coordinate 187,072, forward strand.
TTTAGGTTTGTCTTGGTTAAGTAAAAACAAACTTCCATGAGCGCCAGCATCAACCAATTTACAACTGTGGCATTGATTGCAGGCTTGGTGTTGTTGTTCGGAGCAGAGAATTGTTTTGGCCACAAACTGGGCTAACTGCAGCTTACCTAGCCCCTTTTCTCCCCGTAGTAGCAAACTTTGCGGGAAAGTATCTGCGCTTAATTGGGCTGATAACTGCTTCCAGGCTTTTCCTAACCACGGCAAACTCATCGTAATTCTCGCTTATAAACCGGCTAGATAATCTTTAAGATGCTGAGAGATGTCGCTAGCGACTTGCTCAATATTTTGGCTAGCATCTATTTTAACGATATTGGGTTTGCTCTCCGTCTGCTCTAGATATACCGCTCGACTACGCTCAAAAAAGCTTAAGGCTTGTTGTTCAATTCTATCTAGTTCACCGCGGTGGCGAGCTCGACTTAAACCAAGGCTTGGTTCTATGTCTAAATAAAGAGTGAGATCGGGTTCAAAATCGCCAATGGCAATCTGCTTGATGGCAGCAAGTTTTTCAACACCCAATTGGCGGCCACCGCCTTGGTAGGCTTGTGAGCTGAGATCGTGTCGATCTCCAATAACCCACTTACCACTTGCTAAAGCAGGTTTAATGCGTGTTTCAACTAATTGTGCTCGAGCAGCATACATCAATAATAACTCGGTGCTATCACAAACTTGTTCTTCGCCGACGCCCTGCTTCACGATATCTCGTAATGCTTCAGCTATTGGCGTGCCGCCAGGCTCCCGAGTATTAATAAATGGAATTTTTCGTTCGCTTAATAATGCCTGAATAGCGGCAACCGCAGTACTTTTACCAGCGCCTTCTAGACCTTCTATTACAATAAATTTACTAATAGTCATGTTGTTACTTCTTTAATATGTATTTTCTAACCGCTCGGTTGTGTTCCGCAAGATTCTTAGAGAAGTAATGCTCACCGCCACCTTTGGCTACAAAATAGTAATAGTTCGATTTTTCAGGATTAAGCGCGGCAATAATAGCATCTTCGCTAGCCATCGCGATTGGCGTTGGAGGTAAAGCGCGAATCACGTAAGTATTGTAGGCCGTGGCTTCTCGCAAGTCTTTACGCCGTATGTTGCCATCATAACGCTCGCCCATTCCGTAAATAACCGTAGGATCAGTTTGCAAACGCATACCTTTGTTTAAGCGATTAACAAACACCGACGCAATGCGCGGCCGCTCAAACTTGGCTCCCGTTTCTTTTTCAATAATTGAGGCCAAAATCAAGGCTTCGTATGGTGATTTAAGCGGCACTTTTTTATTACGTTTGTCCCACTGCTCTGCAATTACTTTTTCTTGTGCTACAAAAGAACGTTTAATAATGTTTTCTGCAGGAGTGCCATGAACAAAGAAATAGGTTTCTGGCAGCAATAAACCTTCTAATTTGGTAAATTCACTACCAAGCCAAGTTAACAGCTCTTGTTCAGTTTTGCTGCTCGCTTTAATACCTTTGGTTTGGTTGAGCTTTTGCCAAAATTGAGTATACGTTTCGCCTTCAATCAAGCTTACTTTTAACTGCACAACCTTGCCGCTTGCTAATATGTCCGTAAGCTGTGCATAGCTAAGTTCAGGCGGTAGTTGGTAATGACCAGTTTTAATTTGGCTATGCTGAGGGTGAAGTTTAAACCACACTCTTAGCCACCAATTATCTTGCTCTGCATCTAGAAATACGTTTTGAGCAACACGATAAAAATTATCGCCAGAGCTCACTTCAATTTGTTCTAATTGAGTGTCTCGTGCTTCCTGCCACTGAGTATTCAGATAGTCATCAAACCATGTGTAAGCCGCAAAGCCTGCTAGAGAAAAAAGTAGAACAATAACAACTAATTTACGAAACATGATTCACCAAATCTTGAAACCATCGACAAACGGGAAACTGATTAAACTTACGTTCATCAAACTGTTTAACTGGAGCAAACTGGATAATTGAGTTACTCATAAAAATTTCATCTGCACCTAACAAATCGGATAATGAAAAAGTACCGAGCTTAAGTTGATAAGGCGAATGCTGAATACTATTCAGAAGAAACTGACGTTGCACACCTGCAACACCAGCCCCGCCAAGATCACTCGTATAAATGTGATTTCCCTTTACCCAGAACAAGTTAGAAGCCACCCCCTCAACAACGTGATCATTTATATCTAAGCAAACCAAATCATCAAGGCCACGTTCGTCAGCTTCAATCTTTAGCATAACTTGCTCTAAACGATTTAGAGTTTTAACCGAGGAATAAAGACCACCATAGGACAAGCGCTGAGTAGCAGAGCCTACTCGGAGTCCATTTTTTTGCAGATCATTATAAGCCTTGGGATAATCAGCAGTGCTAATTAAGATAGTTGGCGTAACCACTTTAGGAGGAGCGTACCCTCGGCCACCTTGGCCACGACTAACAACGACTTTAGCCACGCAGATTTGACGGCCAGCAACCTTTAGCTTTACCTGTTCAAGTAGGCTCTCTAAGTCTATTTCTGGAAACTTTAAGACTCGCTGAGCATTTAACAAACGCTGCCGGTGATAGTCCCATAGTTCTACTTCACCCTTCTTCACCAACATTGTCGTGAAGAATCCATCGCCATAATTAAATCCGCGATCAAGCACAGATAACTCAGAGCCCTGCAAAAGCGATATCCCTAAACATAAAAAAGCCCGATGATAACATCAGGCTTTGAATAGCTGTAGCGTTGAAAAAAGATTATGCGTCAATTTTCTTAAATACTAACGAGCCATTTGTACCGCCAAAACCAAACGAGTTAGATAAGGCGTAATCAATTTTTGCGTTTCGAGCGCTGCCAACTACATAATCTAAGTCACAACCTTCACTTGGGTTTTCCAAGTTAATGGTAGGCGGCGCGATTTGATCACGAATAGCGAGTACTGAAATAATCGCTTCAACAGCGCCCGCAGCACCTAATAGATGTCCGGTCATCGATTTAGTTGAGCTAACCAATACATCTTTAGCATGATCACCAAAAACATTTTTCACAGCTTGAGTTTCAGCTACGTCACCAGCAGGTGTCGACGTACCGTGCGCATTGATATAATCAATCACAGAAGCGTCAATGCCAGCGTCTTTAATGGCTGCAGCCATAGAACGTGCTGCACCATCACCGTCGGCTGGAGGTGAAGTCATATGATATGCATCGCCACTCATGCCAAAGCCAACAAGCTCTGCGTAGATTTTAGCACCACGCGCTTTAGCGGCTTCGTATTCTTCAAGCACTACGACACCAGCACCGTCGCCTAGTACAAAACCATCACGGTCTTTATCCCATGGACGACTTGCTTTTGTTGGGTCGTCGTTGCGAGTAGACAAGGCTTTAGCAGCACCAAAGCCACCCATGCCTAAATGGGTAGACGCTTTTTCTGCACCACCGGCTAACATCACTTCGGCGTCGCCATAAGCGATCATGCGCGCCGCTAATCCAATAGCGTGAGCACCTGTAGTACATGCGGTAGTAACAGCGATATTAGGGCCCTTTAGGCCTTTCATTATCGATAAATGTCCTGACACCATGTTGATAATGGTTGAAGGAACAAAAAACGGACTAATTTTACGTGGTCCATTCTTTAAATAATTTTCATGATTTTGTTCAATTAAACCTAGGCCACCAATGCCAGAGCCAATTGAAACCCCAATGCCGTGAGCATTTGAATCAGTTACTTCAATACCTGCGTCATCAAAGGCCATAAGCCCTGCTGCAATACCGTATTGAATAAACGCGTCCATTTTACGGGCGTCTTTTTTAGTCATGAACTCTTCAACATTGAAGTCTTTCACTAAACCGGCAAAGCGGGTTGGGAATGCTTCTACATCAAAGTGTTCGATTGGGCCAATACCACTTTGACCAGCCTTAATAGCTTGCCAAGTTAATTCAGCGGTATTACCTACTGGTGATAAAGCACCAATACCAGTAACAACGACTCTACGCTTAGTCACTGAAATGCCTCCAGGGGGGATTTACTTATCTTAGGGGGATTCAAAACGGGCGACTGACGTCGCCCACTTTTTTACTAATCTTGATTATTTAGAACGTAATCAATTGCAGCTTGTACAGTAGTGATTTTTTCAGCTTCTTCATCAGGAATTTCAGTATCGAATTCTTCCTCTAAAGCCATAACCAATTCTACTGTATCTAAAGAATCAGCGCCTAGGTCATCTACGAAAGAAGCTTCGTTTTTAACTTCGTCTTCGCTTACACCAAGTTGCTCGATGATGATTTTTTTAACACGTTCTTCAATTGCACTCATGACAATATTTTTCCTTAGTAAATACGCTTCTGCGTTGTTGCGATAGTGTATTCAAACCGAATTACTTTGCAAGCCTAACCGTAGTGGTCTAACCACGTTTTTCGTAGTTATTTTTGTAAAAAACTTGCGATCTATCAATTTTTTGCACATTTTTTAAGCCACTGCTTAAACCATGTACATTCCACCATTAACGTGAATAGTTTCACCTGTTATATAAGCAGCATCTTCGCTGGCTAAAAAGGCAACCGTTTTGGCGATTTCTTGAGCATCACCTAAACGTGCCATAGGCACTTGCGACAAGATAGCACCACGTTGATTATCGTCAAGTGCTCGAGTCATATCTGTTTCAATAAATCCTGGGGCAATCGCATTTACTGTGATTCCGCGAGAAGCCACTTCACGTGCTAAAGAACGCGTAAAACCAAGTACTCCAGCTTTAGCTGCAGCGTAATTCGCTTGGCCTGCATTGCCCATGGTGCCCACCACTGAGCCAATACTGATAATTCGGCCGTTTCGCTTTTTCATCATTGAGCGAAGTACCGCTTTACTCAAACGGAAAATAGACGTTAGGTTAGTATTAATAATATCTTCCCACTCGTCATCTTTCATGCGCATCAACAAGTTATCGCGAGTAATACCAGCATTGTTTACTAGGATATCGATATCCCCGTATTGAGCTTTGATAGCCGCAAACAATTGTTGAATCGAATCGCTAGAGGTTACGTCCAACGCTAAACCAGTGCCGTTTTCACCTAGGTAATCAGCAATTGCTTGAGCCCCCTTCTCAGATGTAGCTGTACCAATAACTGTAGCGCCTTTTGCTACTAACGTTTCTGCAGTCGCACGGCCAATGCCGCGACTTGCGCCAGTGACTAGTGCAACTTTACCTTGTAAGGTCATTAATAAATCCTCGTTACTTGTTATCTAAAGCTGATTTAATTGACGTTAAATCGTTAATTGCCGCAGCTGACATAGGTTTATGAATACGTTTAACTAAGCCACTAAGTACTTTTCCTGGGCCACATTCATAAACTGAGTCAATGCCTTTGGCTGCCATTGCTTCTACCGTTTCTGTCCAGCGCACTGGGCTATATAGTTGCTTAATTAGCGCTAGTTTAATTGCTTTAGCGTCTTTCTCAATCGCAACGTCTACGTTGTTAATCACGTCAAACTGAGGTGTAGAGAACGTAACGCCTTCAATATAGCCAGCTAACTCATCTGCTGCCGGTTGCATTAATGCACAATGAGATGGAACGCTAACAGGCAAAGGAAGTGCACGTTTTGCGCCAGCTTCTTTACACAACACGTTCGCGCGCTCTACGGCTTCTTTGTGACCAGCAATCACAACCTGGCCAGGTGAGTTAAAGTTAACTGCTGTTACAACTTGGTCTTCAGCCGCTTTTTCACAAGCGTCAATAATCTCTTGGTTACCTAAACCGATAATTGCAGACATAGCGCCAATACCTGCTGGTACAGCTTGTTGCATCAGTTGTCCACGATATTCAACCAGTTTTAGCGCGTCAGCAAAATCAAGCACACCTGCACACGTTAAGGCAGAGTACTCACCTAGGCTATGCCCTGCTAATATAGCGGGTTGTTGCCCCCCCTTTTCATTCCACAAACGCCATAGCGCTACAGAGGCAGCTAATAATGCAGGTTGAGTGCGGCTCGTATCGTTTAAATCTTCTGCAGGGCCATTGGCAATAAGTCCTGCCAAGTCGTAACCTAATACGTCTGAAGCCTGTTTAAAGGTGTCGGCAACTACTGCATATTCTCCGGCTAATTCAGCTAGCATACCTACGCTTTGTGAACCTTGACCGGGAAAAACAAATGCTAATTTACTCATCATCTATCCTAATAATTAAAATCTGACTAGGGCACTGCCCCACGCAAAACCACCACCAAAAGCTTCTAGTAATACTAACTGGCCGCGTTGAATGCGTCCGTCACTCACTGCTTCGTCTAAAGCAATAGGAACAGATGCGGCTGAAGTATTACCATGTCGTTCTAAAGTCAGCACCACTTTTTCAAGCGGCATGGCTAGCTTTTTGGCTGTAGCTTTAATAATTCTGAAGTTTGCTTGGTGAGGAACCAACCAATCCAATTTTGTTTTCTCAATATTGTTAGCGGCTAAGGTTTCGGTCACAATTTCGCTTAAACGAGTAACCGCCACTTTGAATACTTCATTGCCGCTCATGCTCATGTAAGACTCCATCTCAGTGCCAGACATACCACGCTGAGGATGAGGGAGTTTTAATAGATCACCATATCGACCATCGGCGTGAATATGGGTAGATAAAATACCAGGCTCTTCACTTGCACCTAACAATACACAACCGGCACCGTCTCCAAACAAAATAATGGTAGAGCGATCTTCAGGATCACACATCTGCGATAGCCTATCGGCACCAATCACTAGCGCAGTTTTAACTAAACCACTTTTAATGTATTGGTCGGCAACACTTAAGGCGTAGGTGAAACCTGCACACGCGGCTGCTATATCAAAGGCTGGTACGCCAGGTAGCTCCAACTTAGCTTGTACTTCACACGCGGCTGCGGGAAAAGCATTTTCGCTAGAAGTAGTCGCAAGAATAATTAAGCCAATGTCGTTTTTATCTATGCCCGCTCGTTCTATTGCTAACTCAGCAGCGTATGCGCCCATATCAGCGACCGTTTCGTCACTAGCAGCGATACGACGTTCCTTAATGCCGGTTCGATCAGTGATCCACTGGTCACTGGTTTCTACCATTTGCTCAAGATCTGAGTTAGTTCTTACATTACTTGGCAGATAACTACCTGTAGATAATATTTTTGAGTACATAAATGACTTAATGCTTATCCATTAATAAAGATTCTAGTTTGTCGGTAATACGGCTTGGCACTTGTTGCTGTATTTCGGCAACCGCTTGGTGAATAGCTTGCAAGAATGCCGTTTCATCGGCATGACCATGGCTCTTGATGACAATTCCGCGCAATCCTAACAGACTAGCGCCATTATACTGGTCGGGGTTCAATTGTTTTAGCTGTGTTTTTAAGCTTGGTAAAAACAAAGTCAGTATAAAACGAGCAAACCAGTTTACGTCAAACTGCTTCTTTAATTTAGCCAATATTAGCTGCGAAACACCTTCGGCGGTTTTTAGCGCGATATTGCCTACAAATCCATCACAAACTATTACGTCAGCTTTACCGCTAAATATTTGATTACCCTCAACAAAGCCAATGTAATTAATTGCGTTAGAGTTTTCAAGAAGTTGCGCAGTCTGTTTTACGACATCATTACCTTTGATTTGTTCCTCACCAATGTTGAGTAAGGCTACACGAGGGTGCTTTAAGCCCCATACGCTTTCGGCTAATGATGCCCCCATTACTGCGAACTGCATCAACACTTCAGAGTCACAGCTAGAATTAGCACCGAGATCAAGCAGTAAACTACCCCGTCCATTTTGTTCTGGCAAATGGCTAATTAGCGCTGGACGCTCGATACCTGGCAGAAGTTTTAATACAACTTTTGCCATTGCCATGAGCGCGCCTGTATTACCCGCGCTTACGCAAGCGTCGGCTTGATTCTGGTGCACTAAATCTAAGGCTAAACGCATTGACGACTGACGACGAGAACGTAAAGCAGTTAGTGGTTTATCGTTAGCAGTAACAACTTGAGTGGTGTGAATAAATTCTAAGCGGGGATGCTGAGCGAGTTTATGCTCAATCAATAGGGAATTAATAAAATGCTTGTCACCGATTAAGGTAACATTTAGATGAGGGTAATAGTTAAGTGCCTGCGCAACGGCAGGCACTGTAACATGGGGGCCAACATCGCCCCCCATTGCATCAACTGCAATCGTAAGTTTTTGCAAAATGCAAAAATTTACTTGTTAATTACCTTGTTACCGCGGTAGTAACCGTCAGCAGTAACATGGTGACGGCGGTGAAGCTCGCCTGAAGTTGCGTCAGTTGTTAATGCAACATTGTTTTCAATTGCGTCATGTGAACGACGCATGCCACGTCTTGAACGTGTAACTTTACTTTTCTGAACAGCCATTGACCCAGTCTCCTAGTCTTTCTTTTTTAAACTTTGTAACACTGCAAACGGATTCGGTTTAGATTCTTCCTCTACAATGTCGATTTTTCCAAATACTTGTTCGTCTTGCTTTACTAAACAGTCTTCTAAAGAATGCTTAGGTATAATTGGTAACGCCAGTAACAGCTCGTCTTCAATTAAATCAGCGACTAAAAAGTAGTTGTCTTCATCTAATTGCAGTGGTTCGTAATCTTCAGGTAACTCTTCCACTTGCGATTCATCGCAGACTGGCGAGTAGGTAAACTCAACGTCAATAGCATAGCTAAAAGCTTCACCACAACGTTGGCATTCCAACTCCACCTCAGTTAACGCTTTGCCTTGAACGACAACCAACCCTTGCGGGTCAGTTCCAAAGCGTAACCAGACGTCTACATCACTATTCACTTTCAAGGTTGCATCGCTAAGACGAGGCAATCGTTTGATTTCAAGTGAACCTTGATAATCTAACTTTCGCTTGGCCGTCTTAAACGGGTCAATCTCTACTGGTAATTTCACTTTTTGCATAAGGCGCGCATATTATAGTTACACTCAGTGATAGTCAAAACAATTTCTGCTTTTTTCATGCCTTTAAGCGTCGCTATCACTATAGTTTGCGTTTAAAATCACCAGACTGCTCATTTTGGTTAAAAAACGATGAAAAATCGCCTAGTTTTGGCTTCAAGCTCACCTTTTAGAAAACAACTGCTACAAAAAATTATTTCTGAGTTTAACACTTTCAATCCAGATATAGACGAAACACCTCAACCAAATGAAACGGCTATGCAATTAGTATTGCGTTTAGCAGAGCATAAAGCACTCGCCGGAAAACAAACCTTCCCAGAACACCTTATTATAGGCTCCGATCAAGTATGTTGTATTAACGGTAATATTGTAGGTAAGCCTGGCAACCACCAAAGTGCGGTAAATCAACTAAGCCAAGCCAGCGGCCAAGTTATCACCTTTTATACGGGCTTAGCGCTATATAACAGTACTACCCAGCAGATGACTAGTTTAGTGGATACTTTTGACGTAGGTTTTCGAGACCTTAGTCCGGAACTCATAGAGCGCTACCTAAAAGCTGAGCAACCTTATCATTGCGCAGGAAGCTTTAAAAGCGAAGGTTCTGGCATTGTTCTGTTTAAACATTTAAGAGGTGATGACCCAAATAGTTTAGTCGGACTGCCGCTAATAAAGTTATGTGCGTTACTAGAGCAACAAGGCGTAAAACTGCTTGATTAGCAGATTAAGGAGGAAGTTCCTCCTTAATCTGCTAACTGCTATAAAGGCGTTAGCTTATCTAAATAGCTTTTTAAGCTTGACTCTAAAGGTGCGGTTAAGTGCATCTCTTTTTCTGTAGCAGGATGAGTAAAGCGTATTTGCCATGCATGTAAGAACAAACGATTTAAACCGTGAGATGCTGCCTCACCGAGCAACTCTCTACTCGTGTATTTATCATCACCAGCTATGCTATGCCCTTCATATTGGCTGTGAACCCGGATTTGGTGGGTTCGGCCGGTTACGGGGCTAGCTTTCATTAGAGTCATATCAGCAAAGCGACGCTCTATTCGGTAACGTGTTAGTGAAGCTTTACCTTCTTGGTGATCAACGATCACTATTCGTTCACCAGACGCCACTGCGTTTTTACGTAAAGGCGCATCTACCGTTTTCGTAGATTTAGGCCATTGCCCGTGAACTAAGGTGAGGTAATCTTTCTGCACCACCTTCTCTCTAAGTTGCCTATGCATTTCACGTAACGCGCTGCGTTTTTTAGCCACCACCAACAAACCCGAGGTATCTCGATCAATCCGATGCACTAATTCTAGGTAACGGCAATCTTGGCGTAGTGAGCGTAATGCTTCGATAACCCCAAAGCTGAGGCCACTTCCGCCATGAACGGCCATGCCCGAGGGTTTGTTAATAACCAACAAACAATCATCTTCATATACAATGTGCTGCTCTAACTGCACCACCTGATTCAGTTTATTAGAAGGCAACCCCGTTTCTTCGGCAACACGAATCGGCGGGATGCGAACAATGTCACTACCCACCAGCTTGTATTCAGGTTTAACCCTCTTTTTGTTAACCCTAACCTCCCCTTTGCGTAAAATGCGATAAATACGACTTTTAGGTACCCCTTTCAGCCGTTTTAATAGGAAGTTATCTATTCTTTGTCCAGCCTCGTCGTCACTAACAGTGACCATCTGAACTACTTTATTTTCGGTATTCATAGCAAAAATTGTAACATGCTCATAAATAATTTGATGGAAAAATATAGCTTTGCTATATTTGTAAGGCTTAAAGTGCCCGTTTTTAAAGGTTTTCCTTATTTGGCACCAACTTTAGAGCGTACTATTTTGTATATTTTGACGCTCTTGATAGTAAGAATTTTCATAGCAACCTGATAGGCAATCACAATTATTTGCCTTAAATCAAAGCTATATAGAATATATTGTTAAGTTCGGCAAGCTCAGCTTGCGGGACTCATTATTTATAGAAGCGCCAAAATGCGCCCTAAGGACTAGAGTAGCTAACCGAGAGGTTACCTGAACACTCTGACATCAAACACAGGGTCTGGCCATTTAAGGCAGGTTAATTGCTGTCCATGAGGTTGTTTTAATCAAACAAACCCCAAGGCAACATAAATGAAAAGAATGTTAATAAATGCGATGCAGCTTGAAGAGATGCGCGTTGCATTGGTCGATGGCCAAAGGCTATACGATCTAGACATAGAAAGTCCTGGTCACGAACAGAAAAAAGCTAACATTTACAAAGGTAAAATCACCCGCGTAGAACCAAGTTTAGAAGCTGCATTTGTAGACTACGGCGCAGAGCGTCACGGTTTCCTTCCGATGAAAGAAATCGCACGTGAATACTTCCCAGAAGGCTACGTCTATCAAGGACGCCCAAGTATTAAAGAAGTAGTGAAAGAAGGCCAAGAAGTTATCGTTCAGATCGACAAAGAAGAACGAGGCAACAAAGGCGCTGCTTTAACTACCTTTATTAGTTTAGCTGGAAGCTACTTAGTATTGATGCCAAACAACCCTCGTGCAGGCGGTATTTCTCGTCGTATCGAAGGTGACGAGCGCACCCAGCTAAAAGAAGCAATGAACGGTCTAGAATTACCAAACGGTATGGGTCTTATTGTTCGTACAGCAGGCGTTGGTAAATCAGCTGAAGAATTACAGTGGGATCTAAAAGTATTGCTTAATCACTGGGGTGCTATTACTGACGCTTCTGATTCTAAGCAAGCTCCTTTTCTAATACACCAAGAGAGCAACGTTATTGTACGTGCTATTCGCGATTACTTACGTCGTGATGTTGGTGAGATCTTGATAGACAATAAAACTATCTTCGACCAAGCTAAAAAACACATCGAATTGGTACGCCCTGACTTTGTAAGCCGCGTGAAGCGTTACGAAGGTGAAGTGCCAATGTTCAATCACTACCAGATTGAATCGCAAATTGAATCAGCCTTCCAACGTGAAGTACGTTTACCATCTGGCGGGTCAATTGTTATTGATCCAACAGAAGCGCTAACGTCTATCGATATCAACTCCGCCCGAGCAACCAAAGGCGGCGATATTGAAGAAACAGCACTACAAACTAACTTAGAAGCTTCAGATGAAATTGCACGCCAGTTGCGTTTACGTGACTTGGGCGGTTTGGTTGTTATCGATTTCATCGATATGACGCCAGTTAAGAACCAACGAGAAGTAGAAAATCGTTTCCGTGAAGCCGTTCGTCAAGACAGAGCGCGTGTTCAAGTGGGTCGTATTTCTCGTTTCGGTTTATTAGAGATGTCCCGCCAACGTTTACGCCCTTCTTTAGGTGAGTCAAGCACTCATATTTGTCCACGTTGTGATGGTCAAGGGACAATTCGCGATAACGAATCTTTAGCACTTTCTATCTTACGTTTGTTCGAAGAAGAAGCACTTAAAGAAAACACCTCGGAAGTTCATGCTCAAGTACCGGTTCCTGTTGCTGCATACTTGCTTAACGAAAAACGAGTAGCAATTAACAAACTAGAAAAACGTCATAACGTACGTTTGGTGATTATTCCTAATCAACATATGGAAACACCTCACTACGATGTTACACGTGTTCGTAGCGGCGAAGAAACACAAGAGACAAGCTATCAGCTAACCACTGAAAACCCATCTCCTGTTTATCAGCCGAATCAAGTAGCAAAAGAGAAAATCGAAGCTGAGCAACCAGTATTACAAGGTTTTAGTGCCCCGGCGGCTCCTGCGGCTCCTGCGAAATCTAATAAACAAGTTAAAACTGCCGCAGCAGCCTCTCCTTCTTTGTTAGCACGCATTGTTGCTTTCTTTAGTGCCATGTTTGCTACCGAGGAAAAGCCTGCTCCTAAGCAGAACACTCGAAGCAAAAACAATAATAACCGTGACAAGCGCAACAATCGTCGTAACAACCAACGCAACGACAAGCGTAATAGCAAAAATTCGGAGCGACAAGAGCGCCCTGAACGTAAAGAACGCAACGAACGTAACGAGCGCGGTGAGCGAAGCGAAGGCGCTAAAACCCGTCGTCGTAAGGACCAGCGCAATAAGCCTGCGCGCGACAAGATTGAAAAGACCGAGACGGTAAAAGAAAATAAGCCAGCTCAAAAAGAGCAAGCACCTAAAGAACAGCAAATTAAAGAACGCAGAGAACGTCGAAACTTACGTAAGAAAGTTCGTGTTAATGCGGAGAAGACTGCTGAGCAACCTAAAGTGCAAGAGCCAGTATTGGTAGAACAATCAGTACCTGAAAAAGTTGAGTCAAAAACAGTTGCACCTGAGGCACCTGTAGCCTCAACTGAGAACAACGATGCACCGAAGCCAAAACGTCGTCGTCGTTCTTCAAGCAGCGCCGGACGCAAACGTTTTAATGATTTGCCTAAAGCTGAAACTGGCACCCAGACGAATGAAGACGCGGTAGATTCTCGTTACCCAGCTACAGATTCAACGCAAGCACCTGTTGAAGCGGTTAAAACCGAAGCACCTGTTGAAACAGTAAAAGCTGAAGCATCGGTTGAAGCAGTTAAAACCGAAGCTCCGGTAGAAGCAGTGAAAACCGAAGTGCCTGTTGAAACAGTGAAAGCTGAAGCTCCGGTAGAAGTAGTTAAAACCGAAGCTCCGGTAGAAGCAGTGAAAACCGAAGCTCCGGTAGAAGCAGTTAAAACCGAAGCGCCAGTTGAAGCAGTTAAAGCTGAAGCACCGGTAGAAGCAGTGAAAGCTGAAGCACCTGTTGAAACAGTGAAAGCTGAAGTACCGGTTGAAGCAGTTAAAGCTGAAGTAAAACCTAAGCGTAGTAATCGCGGTAAGCTTAAACCAAGCAAGGTTGAAGGCAAAGGTAATGCGTCTGCGGTAATGGCTAAGCCAGCACCAGTAAGTGCTCCAGCAATAAGCACTGATGAAGTTAAAAAACCATACGTGCGTAAGCCTGTTACAGTGGGCACACGCAGAGCACAAAATAGTAGCTCTAGCACTTCAGCTCAAAGCCCTATGAGCCCTTCAGGCGAATAGGTAAATAATGACCCGTCCTAAAATAGGTTGACGGTTTTTAGGCCAGCTCCAGTAGCTGGCCTTTTCTATTATGCACCTGATTGGGCGTTTCCATATTTAAACTCAGGTGCGGTCTCATCGTGTTGTATATCGCTATCGATTCTTTTACAAGTCT